>NZ_MRCA01000001.1:0-874284 GCF_001904645.1 Fischerella major NIES-592
TGTTGAGTATTTCCCATGATCTATTAGCGCCTTTGTTAATTCACATTAGACGTAATTATTAATTCTTTAATCATAAAAATCTTGCTTGAACCGGAATTTGACAAGCCAAGTTATATTATAGTTAAGATATATTCATAATCGTAATGATTCCGTTTTTCAAAATATATCTTCAGGTAGTTTAGCTAACCTCAGAAGGGGTGTAAGAGCGTGAGGGTGTGAGGAGTGTGGGGAGTAGTGAACAACTAATTCTGGTGTATGCAGTTCATGATTATTGCTTATTGAAGTTAATTCGTCGCTGGATGATTAATTATGGTAAAAATAGTTGGCATTGGTGGCAGTTTAAGGGCAGACTCCTACAGTCAAATCGCCTTACGTTTAGCAGCCCAACGGGTAGAAGCTTTAGATGCAGAAGTGGAAATACTGGATTTACGGGAAATGCAGTTGCCGTTTTGTAACGGGGAACAGGAGTATCCAGATTATCCAGATGTGCAAAAGTTGCAACATGCTGTGAGTCGTGCTGATGGGCTAATTTTGGCGACACCGGAATATCACGGTAGTATCAGTGGTGTTTTAAAAAATGCTTTAGATTTGATGAGTTTTGAGCAGTTGTCTGGTAAAGTCACAGGATTAATTAGTGTGTTGGGGGGACAACCTAATAGCAACGCCTTGAATGATTTGAGAATCATTATGCGCTGGGTACACGGTTGGGTGATTCCCGAACAAATTGCTATTGGACAAGCGTGGAAAGCTTTTAGTCCTGAAGGTAAATTATTGGATGAAAAGCTTGCCCAAAGATTTGATCAGTTTGCTCAGAGTTTGGTGGATAATACCCGCAAGCTACGAGAAGTCTCTTAGTAAGAATCCACTTAGGTTGGGTTGAGAAACCCAACCTAACGGACTTGATATTAGTTATTGCTCTTGTTTGTGTCTTTGTGTCTTTGTGGTGAATAAAATTAATTTTTGAAACACTAAGACACTAAGACACCAAGAAAATTTTATTTGGGAGGCTATACCTTTTTTCAAGTTAGAGGACTAAAGTCCTCACTAAGAAGGTTTCTCATTGACAACGTTGCAATTGTGCTAATGACACAACTATTTCATCTATTGCTTTACGTACAATGCTGGCGGGTTGATCGGTTTGATTGACGATAATACTAAAAACCAAAGGCCCGTACTTTGGTGGATTTATGTAGCCGGAAAGGGAAATCGCACCAGTTAAAGTTCCTGTTTTTGCCTGGACAATTTTTGCTGCTGGTGTATTCTGAAAGCGGTTTTTTAAAGTGCCATTCACACCTGCGACAGGTAGGGAAGCGCGAAAAATAGATGCTTGCGGTGAATTGGCCATTGCTTGCAAGGTTTGTACTAATGCTTCTGGACTAATTAAGTTTTTGCGAGACAAGCCAGAACCATCTACTAGTGCATAACCAGTAGAATTGACTCCCATCTGAGTTAAAGTTGTTTTCAAAACTTCCAACGCTGTATCTGCTGTAGCTTGATTGGGAAGTGGTTTTTTTTTGATGGCTAATGCTCTTAATATTGCTTCAGCATAAAGATTATTACTATTCTGGTTTATTTCTATTAACAATTGAGATAAAGGTGGGGAAAGTACTGCTGCTACTTCCTGTTGATTATTTGCATAAATTCCTATTGATGTCCGTTCTAAGGTGATGTTTTCGGCTGCTAAAGCACTACGAAAGCGTCGCAAAAAGTAATAGTTGGGGTCAACTACTGGTAAAGTGACTAGATAAGGTTGAGAATTTGCGGCGAGTTGTCCTTGAATTCGCAACACATTTCCTGATAGTTCGCGGGTGACTTTGATGGAGTTTGGTTGATTTTGTGCAACTGTCACGGATTGATTAATTACCCGCCACTGTTTGGCTTCGTTAGCATCCGTCCAGGAGATGAGTGCAGGTTTGCCTAAGGTTTGTGGTAACAGGTTGAAGCTAAAAGTGTTTTGATTGAGAATTACACTGCCAACTGGTGCGCCATAATCTGAGTATATGTCTTCCCATTGCCAGCTGGAAGGAACAAGATCGCCCCGAATGTAGCGATCGTCTACTACTAGCTGCTGAATTTGGGTAATACTTTTTTGTTTTAATTGTTTTGCTAGTATTCTTAATTGGGTGTCAGTCAGACTAGGATCTCCTCTACCCACAATATATAAGAAATTATTGCTACCTCTATATATGGATGTGCGAAAGCGATAATTTTCACCCAGTTGTTGCAATGCTGCTGCGGTGGTCAGGAGTTTGGTGTTGGAAGCAGGGGTAAAATATTTGTGGGCATCTTGACTGTAGAGTGTTTGGTTGGAGCCAAGATTTTGAACCAAAATTCCCCAGCGTGCTCGACTAAAGAGGGGACGATTAGTGACAGCATCGATAGTGGTTTTTAGCTGGGTTGGGCAAATTGGTGCTGTTGGTGTGGGTGTTTGTGCTTTTGCTAGTTGCTGGTTGATACCGATGTGGATACTAAAAAATAATAGTAGAAAGATACAAGAGGATTTTTGAGGCATTATTCTGAATTTGTGCAATTGTGATTTCTCAAAAAACTATAGCGGTTTGCAGTTGGGTGTGGGATAAAAACGAACACAGATGAATATAGATAAAGCTTTTCTTGTGTTAGTCAAGAGTCTTTGTTAAGAAAAAGTTTAGGATTTATGCAAAAAACTCTCACTCTTATTTCTCTGTGGTTCGTTTTTCCGGTAAGTATTAAATAAAACAATAGAGAGACACCTTTTACTTTTACCCCTTAACCGAGGCATATTAGGAGAAGTGCTATATCTGTTGATGCAAAAGTCTGTTTAGCAATGCCACAACTACAACGAATCACGATCGCATTTTCTCAATTCCACGATGAACACATTACTCTGACTGCTGAACAACAGCATTATCTTTGTCGGGTGTTGCGTCTTCAGTCGGGCGATCGCTTTATCGCTATGGACGGGATGGGTAGATGGTGGTTGGCACAGCTAGCAGGTACGGAAGCACAAGTTTTACAATCACTTACCGTAGAAACCGAGTTACCTATAGCTGTAACCCTAATTGTGGCTTTGCCAAAAGGAAGCGGATTTGATGAAGTTGTCCGGTATTGTACTGAATTGGGTGTAACTTGTTTTGCTCCGGTGGTAAGCGATCGCAGTTTGCTCAATCCCAGTCCCCAAAAATTAGAACGCTGGCGGCGGATAGCTAAGGAAGCAGCGGAACAATCAGAACGGACTACAGTACCGACGATTCTCGAGCCAATATCTTTTAGTAGTAGTTTGTCGTTAGTAGCTAATAAGAAATATATTTGCGAGGCGCGCGGTGATTATCCCCATTTGCTCAGTTGCTTGCAAAAGAAAGAAGATGGGGAGAGTAATCTTAATGACGAGAAAACAATTGTAATTGCCACTGGCCCGGAAGGAGGATGGACGGAAACAGAAATTGAAGATGCAATTCACGCTGGATTCCGTCCTGTTTCTTTAGGAAGGCGGATTCTCAGGGCTGTGACAGCGCCAATTGTAGCTTTATCTTTGGTTGCGGCTGCTCATGAGATATAAAGGATGTATAAATTAGAAGTTGAAAATTTATACATGATTGAGCAAGTTGCTGTTGCTTTTCAGGAAAAAGACTATAAAAAAGCCGCAAAGTTACTTAAACAATTATCAAAAAAATCACCAAAAGATCCTTGGGTGCAATTTTATATCGGACGTTTGTATGAAGTATCTGGAAAACTGCAAGAAGCTGAAAAAGTTTATCGACGACTGCTGCAAGATATAACAACTAATACTAAGATTGTCACCCAAGCCAGACAAGGATTGCAACGACTGTCGGAAATTGAGCAGGAAGAAAGAATCCGCGCGATCGCTCAAGCAACGGTTCATCCTGATGATGCTGAACCAGGTGTATTGATTTTAGAACCCGTCAGTAATGAACTGAAAACCCAAGCAGCACCAAAATTTGCTCAGATAATGCAACTAGACTCCTACAGCGCCCGCTTACTCCTGCCTAGTCGTGGCTGGCGTTTATATCGTAGTGGTGCAATCGGAGAACTTAAATTCTATGGTGAACAGTTAAAGAATGCAGGTATTCCTTGTTTTTGGGCAAAATTAACTGACATCGCCAAAATTCAAGTTTTTCATGTCGAGTATTTTACGGAATCAACGCCTACAGCTACTGTTATTTGTCGCAATCAAGCTCATCAACTTGGTTCTCTCAGCTTTGACTGGCAAGAAGTCAAAGGACGGGTACAGGGAATCTTACCAATTTTTGAAGAAGTTGTAGATGTTAATGCCCGCCGCCAATTAGAACGGAAAACTCAAACCCAAGATTATTTTCAATTTTACGATTTACATTTACCAAAAAGACGTTGTATATTGCGACTTTATGATCATGGTTACAAATTTCAGCAAGGAATAAAAATTACTTCCCAATCCAGCCAAAATACTATTAGAATCAATTGGAATAATTTAGTTGGCTTTCTCGATCAAAAATTATTTCAAATTAAAATTTGGTCAGACTTCACACCATTTGCAGAAACAGCACTAGATCAAACAGAATTGCTGAATCATGTTCAATCTCACATCCATCTATTTCGCCAAGAAAAAACTAATTGGGACTCAGCTTTTCAGTTATATAGTGGATTAGCTTTTCTTTGTGCAGAAGCATAAACATCAAAAAATAGTAGGTGAAAAACACCTACTATTCTTAAAATCTAATTCTGCTTTTATTCATTAGGTAAGTGGAAACAAGCTTAATGCGAGTTACGAGAAGTAAATCAACCTGTAAGGGCAAAGCATTTGTATGTGTATCTTGACATCAAAACTGAATTGACTAGTACAAATGCTTTGCCCCTAGCCAATGACAAATAACAAATGACGACCTACTTATTTTGATTTACTAGCAGGAGTTTTCACCTGACGCGCCATCTCTAGGAAAGAATTCATATTTGCTCCGGGACGACGACGACCATTTGTACTAGTAGGCATCAAGTACTTGGGTGCGAAGGTTGTTTCTGTTGGCTGCGCCTTAGCTGCAACTGCGGGTGCTTTGTCTTCTTTGACCTCTACTGTCACACCTTCAGCTGTCTGTACTAACTCAACCTGAGTGGGATCAGGCTTAGCTTCTGCTTTAGCTTTTTTCGCTGATTTAATTGAGGTTTGACGAGAAGGTTTCTTAACATCTTTTGCTCCGTTAGATGTTTCTGGAGCAACTGCAACTGGTGCTGGTGATTCTTTCGCGCCATTAGTTTCAGCAACGGCTTTATCAGCTTCACTCTCAGTTAGCTCAGTGACTTTATCGGCTGCACTCTTTGCAACAGCAGCAACTTTTTCAGCAGCAGCTTTAGCCGCTGCAACTGGTGGTGTAGTTTCAGCTTCTTCTTTCAGTTCCAGATAATAACCATTGCCTTTTTTCTTGCCAGGGAGAAGCCCAGTGATGAATTTCATAATTCCAGTAATTAAATTTTTGATAAAACCGAACATGACAATTTCTCCTGTCTTTTATACCTGAAATTTGAGTACTTTCATTAAAAATTAGAGAAAATTATTACATTTCTTAGAGTTATTGCTAGGTTGACCTCAAACTTTTGCAATCAATAATTTTTTTAGGCTCTTCGTTATGCGTAAAAGCCAATTCCAGCACCGTTTATCATTTGTTTTTACAAATGCCCAAAATAAGTAACGACGATCTGGAAAATGCTATAAGCTTTTTATCTCAAGGGTTTGAAAGTGTTGATACTTAAAATCAATTATTAAATTTTTCGGGATATGAGAGCAACATTCTGAAAGCCAGTTTAACAAAATTTAACATTTACTCTCATTATACGTAACATCAGGGAACAGGCAGGAGGCAGAAGCCAGAGGGCAAATCGCCTAAACCCTTATGACTTCTACCCAGTAATGAAACTGATAATGATCACTTTTAAATTCTACTTGGTCTTAAACCAGTAGGAAGAGTGTCATAGCTAGCATGAGGATAGTGGTAATGCTCAGTTAGATTTTTTCTAGATTCTATATAATCCTGATTTTCGAGATGGATAAATTAACTTACAGACGTAATCCCGTTGTATTGGTGCATGGCATTTTTGACACAGGTCGAGTTTTTGACAAAATGATTCCTTACTTGACACAAAGGGGTTGGAGTGTATATGACCTGGATTTGGTTCCTAATACTGGTCATGGCAGTTTAGATGTTTTAGCACAACAAGTTGCTGGCTTTGTTGATACTACCTTTGCACCACAACAACCAATAGATTTAGTTGGCTTCAGTATGGGTGGGATTGTCAGCCGTTATTATGTCCAACGACTAGGAGGGATAAATAAAGTACAGAGGTTTGTTACCATTTCTTCACCCCATAACGGTACTTGGGTTGCCTATTGTAATCCAGGTCTTGGCTGTTTGCAGATGCGTCCTGACAGTGCTTTTTTACGAGATTTGAATCAGGACATTAACATGCTTTCACAGATCAATTTTACCTCTATTTGGACGCCCTATGATTTGATGATTCTCCCAGCAAATAGTTCACAAGTACCTGTGGGTCGAGAGGTGATTGTCCCAGTCATGACTCATGCATGGATGCTGACTGATGTGCGAAGTTTATCAGCAGTGACAGAAGGTTTAACACAACCAGTTCCGGCGATCGCTACACAGCAATTTCCATCAAGTTGGTTACATACCCAGATCGCTAGCAAATCGGGAAAATAAAAAAACTTTACTTATAGTGAGTCAATATTTTAATTGTTTAAGTCTAAACTTATAGATAAATCTTGCTATCTCTCAAAGAGATATAAATAGCTAAACAAAGTTTTTGCCTAATTTGAGTCCAAAAAAGTATTTACAGAACTTGATTAATAAATATATATATCCTTGTACTTGTTTGCTAAATGTATCAATTAGTATTTTTTTTATATTTTTAGATTTTTTTATTGAAAAAATAAGAAGATCTCTCTATGGGGAGATGAAAACGGGAACGCCATTTTTCAGTTGGACGTCTTTTTTATCTGTTTAGATTTTAGAATAGTCTAGACTTTGGGGAAAAGTGAAGAACTGACTAGACAGTGCAAATTTTGGATTGAGGTGAATTTAAAGTCCGTCTTGAAACGCTTTGAGCCTCGCCATCGCGATACGCCAACGCCGGAAGCCCTAGCACCCTAGCGGGAAGCCACTCCGTGTCTACAAACTTTTCGCAAAATCCAAAATAGTTTAACCCCTAATTATTGTCACCATTCTATTTTCTCATCAACGGAAAACTCTAAATATAGGCTTTATTTGTCATGCTAGACTTGACCATCGAAAATTCCCAACTAAATCAGCGACTAGTTGAATCTGGCGATTGGAATATTGTTGAGACGGAGTTTGACTCCACTCAACTACATCATCAAGAAACAGTCTTCACACTTAGTAACGGCTATTTAGGAACCCGGGGTACCTTTGAAGAAGGATATCCCCAGGATTGTCCAGCAACCTTGATTCATGGGGTGTATGATGACGTAGCGATCGCCACAACAGAGTTGGTAAACTGCCCCAATTGGCTACCCTTAACCATCAAAGTAGCTGGAGAAAGATTCCGCATGGACTGTGGTGAAATTCTCAGCTACGAACGTCGTCTTGATTTACGTTTGGGTATAGTGAGTCGGGATGTGCGATGGCGCAGTCCGGCTGGGCATACCCTAGAATTTCATTTTGAAAGGTTTGCAAGTCTAGCAAATCAACATTTTTTAGCAACCAGATGTCAGATTACATCGGTAGACTTCGAGGGTGAAGTTGAGGTAGAAGTTGGATTTCACCCCGAACCCCATACCCAAGGAGTCAAACATTGGCAAACTTTGAAACAAGGCGGTTTAGATAATACTATCTGGTTGCACAGTAAAACTCTCCATTCTGCTATTGAACTAGGGATGGCAGCTAAACTGGTGGTAGAAGCTGAAGAAACTACAACCGTGCATGTACATCAGCTTGAACAGCATAGTCCTACACTTATAACAAAATTAGCAGTTATACCAGACAAAACCATCACCCTCGAAAAAATTGTCACCGTCTACACCTCACGGGAAATATCAACTCCAGCGGAAGCTGCTATCATTCGCTTAGTTACTGCACCCAGCTATTCAACTCTGCTAGCAGCCCATATAGCCGCTTGGGATCAAGTTTGGCAAGAAAGTGATATTGTCATTGAAGGCGATCGCTTGGCTCAATTGAGTGTCCGTTACAATCTCTTTCAGATACTAGCTGTAGCACCACGTCATGATGACAGAGTGAGTATTCCTCCCAAAACCCTTTCCGGCTTTGCTTATAGCGGACATATATTTTGGGATACAGAAATCTTTATCCTCCCCTTACTGATTCATACTCAACCAGCATTGGCACGGAACTTACTCAACTACCGCTACCATACCTTACCTGGGGCGCGACGCAAAGCCCAGGAAATGGGATACAGGGGAGCTTTTTATGCTTGGGAAAGTGCCAGCACAGGGGATGAAGTCACCCCTCGCTGGGTTCCAACTCCCAATGGTGAACAAGTCCGGATTTGGTGCGGTGATATTGAAGTCCATATCAATACCGATGTTGCTTACGGTGCTTGGCAATACTGGCAAACGACAGGTGATGATCAATGGATGCGCGACTATGGCGCAGAGATGATTTTAGATACAGCGGTTTTCTGGGAAAGCCGAGTAGAGTGGAATCAAAAACGTCACAGTTATGATATTCGTGATGTGATAGGTCCAGATGAAAATCACGATCGCATTGATAACAATGCCTTCACTAACTTATTTATACAGTGGCACTTGCAAACTGCCCTGACATTATGGGATTGGCTAGTGAAGTCCTATCCCGACACAGCAGCACAACTAGCAGAAAAACTTGACTTGCAGCCAGAACAAAGACAACTGTGGGCGAAGATAGCCAAGCACATCTACATTAACCAGGATTTAGAAACTGGTTTGATTGAACAATTTGAAGGCTTCTATAACTTAGAGTATGTCAACCTGGCTGACTACGAACCCCGTACCAAATCCATGCAAGGATTATTGGGAGTAGAAGCCACTAGCCAAAAGCAAATTCTCAAGCAGCCAGATGTATTAATGTTAATGTACCTACTGCGCGATCGCTTTGATCGACAAACTTTACAAACCAACTGGGACTACTACAATCCCCGCACCGATCATACCTATGGTTCTTCTCTCGGCCCGGCGATTCATGCAATCTTGGCTTGCGACCTCAACCAAAGTGCAGAAGCTTACACTCACTTTATACGAGCAGCGATGGTAGACTTAGCAGACGTGCGGCGTAACGCCCATGAAGGTATTCACGCAGCTAGTGCAGGCGGAGTATGGCAAGCAGTCATCTTTGGGTTTGGTGGCGTGCGGATGACTCAATTTGGCCCCATTGCTTGTCCGAATCTCCCGGCTAACTGGACACGCTTGCAGTTCAAGTTGAAGTGGCGTAACCAAACTTATGAGTTTGATCTGATGAAATAAATTAGAACCCTTGCATGAATTGTCAAAACTCCCCTCAATTCTCCAGTGAACGAGGGGAATTTTTTTGCACCCATAATTGTTTATCCCTCAACACTGGCAATTTTACCTGTTTTAGGAAACGAAACAGCCTGCTCTTCATGGGGTGAAGAAATCTTGTTCAGATTCCTAATCCAGCTTGAAAAATTTGCTCCGCAGTTAAATTTAACTCAGGAAAGATTGGGGATTGAATGCGATCGCCATTCCTAAACTGGCTAATTTGATATTCATCATCTACTAAAGAATAAATCGAGATCGTTGCTTGTTTGGGATTACCAATAAACCGCTTACCACCTAAAGCCAGATAATCAACTATCCAGTACTCAGGGATACCAATTTCCTCATAAGCACTAGCTTTGATAAAGTAATCATCTCGCCAATTTGTACTTACTACTTCAATCACCAATGGAATTGATGCACTTTGAATCACAGTTGATTCGTTTTTCCATAGTGGTTCATCTATCAAATTAGCGCTATTTAATATCAATACATCTGGCGAATAAGCTGATTCAGCAACAGGTGATTTTACTAATGCTTGCTTAGGGATAAAGTAGGGGAGATTGAGGCGGTCAAATTCTATAGTTAGTTTCCTTGCTAAGAAGCCAGTGATCTCCTCATGATCTCCTAATGGTTGTGCCATTTCAACAATTACCCCATTACGTAGCTCATAACGCCCCCCATCAGGTTTCCACTCTACAAATTCTTGAAAAGTTACTATTTTGGGTATGGCTTGAGTCATGCAACACCACCTTTGTGTGAAATATTATCACCAAGCGCGATCGCACTTCATTTTGGTAGTCAGGGCTTTAGTTCCGAATCTTGATCTTAACTAAGCTTTATTGCCAATTTCCCACCAAAACGTAAGAAGCCCAAAAATAAGGATGAGGTGGTAAAGACTTCAATTGCTTGAATAAAGGCTGACTGCGAATAGACTCAAGTTGTGATAATTGAGCTGTTCTCAAAGCACTTAATTTCTGCACTTCTGGTTTTTTCAACTCTTGATAAAATTCACCCATGAGTTGAGCGGTGGAAGCATCACTCACAGGCCAGAGAGTAGCAAGAGTACTGCGTGCGCCCGAACGCACAGCTGTTCCTGCTAAACCTAACATAGCTCTTTCATCACCAGTGGCAGTTTCACAAGCACTTAACACCAGTAATTCTAAATTGTTCTCTTGTTCTTTTAATAAAGTACTCAACTCGTTAATGCTGATACTTTTACCATCTCCGGTAATAATAAAATTTCTTTCAGGATTAGAACTAAATAACCCGTGAGTTGCAAGGTGAACAACAGGAAAATTAGATTTGAGTTCATTTTGAATTGTTGTTGCGGTAAATTCTTGATTAAGAAGTTTTTGAGAAGCTGGAAAAGCTTGTTTGATTTCATCTAATTCTTTTGGCACATTTACCAGCGCCGGAAAAATTTCTTCTTGGATTTGGATTTGCTTGCTAACTCCAGCAGCTAAGACTTTGAGATTTTGTCGCTTGAGTAATTTGGTGTCAATCAGTTGCAAACTGGGAACCAGAGCAATCCCATATTTTTCAATTAAATATTGTTGATTGCTATAGAGGGCTGCCATTGGCACTCTTTGCAATCTTCCGTTCATTACAAAGACTAAATTTTTAATTTGATTCGCATTTAACTGTGTCTCAATCGGTTGAATTAACCAGTTATAAAGCTGTCCTAATATGGGTAAAATTGCTTGGATATTTTCTTTTAATTCTTCGGGATCTGGGTTAGCAGTGGCTAGAATGTTGCGAGCAGAGTTACTGATTGTGACATTATCTAAGTAGTCATAAAGTTGATCCAGGGTGTTATTAATTTGTTCTTCACTGATAGGAATGGTAGCTTGCTGTAAAGTTTTTCCTGGTAAAGAAAGAATAATTTCTAAGCGATCTTTAAAAATTATCGGATAGATAACGGCTGCTTGAGAGTCGATATCATCGATCTGAACTGCCACATCTGTTTCCTGAGAACAGGGGTCTTGAAAGAAGTTATCAAGTTCTGCTAATTGCCAAGACTCTATCACCCGGCGGGCAAATTCTAAGCGATTTTTTGGCTGGTTTTGCTCATATTTTGCTTGGTTAATATTTGGATTTGCAACTACTAGAGAATTAAGTTCACGTTCACTCAGTTTTGATTTTAGTAATAAATCTGCTAGTTCCAAATAAACAGGTTTAACCTCTTGGAGAAAATTAAACTGCACATCTCGATTGTTGGCATTTAAATCGCTACGCAGGGATTGGAGAGTATTATAAGCTGCGGTGTAAGCTGCGATCGCTCCTTTGTTTTCTCCCTTTTCTCGCAATAACCTGCCTAGTTGAGATTGCCAAAGGTACGTAATTTCGCGAGTATCACCTATAGAATTTTGTGATTGAGATAACAGCAAAGCTTGCTGAGTCAGTGCGATCGCCTCACTTAAGTTTTTTTGTTGGTCATAAAATTTCCCCAGATAGCCTAAGACATAAGTTTCTGCACGCTGGTCTTTTAAAGTACGTGCTTGTTGCAGTGCTGTATCCAAAACAGGTTTAGCTTTGTTTGCTTGTTCATTTTTGAGCAGAATATCAGCAAAGTGAATCTGAGCGTAAATGGTTGCACGGGATGGAGGAAGATTAACTAAGGAAGATTCAATTTGACTTTGCAAAGTTTGCACATCCCGACTCAGCTTTAGTTCCAAGCCAGACAAAAAATCTTTGGCGCGTGCGATTAATTTAGATTCACCAAATCTTGACCAAGAAGCAATACGCCGATTGGTTTGTTCTCGCCACCAACTTTGATTTTCCAGTAAAAGCTTGTAGTGATTGAGTAGGGCTTGAATTTTAACGATTGGCGGCGCTGATGTTGCGGCTGCTTGTTTATAGTATTGGAAAGCTTGCCGTAATGGTGCTAAAGCAGCGTCTTGAGACTTTTGATCAATAATTGCTGTGATCTGTTCATAATCCCAGCGATCGCGGATTTGATTACCTAAAGTCCGTTCGGTGTTACCCAAACTTAACAACACAGCACCGGACTGGGGTGATTTCTCCAGTGCTATCAAACTCAATTGCAAAACTTTTTGGGATGCTTCCAGTAACCCTTGTTTACGGAGAACTTCACCAAGACTACGTAAAGCAGTAGCTTGGGTAAGTGAAAGGGAATTTCGTTGTTGGGAAATAGTTGTGAGGAATTTGTCTATTTGGGCTGGGTGACATGTGGGGTTATTAACAGCAAATACTTGGAGTAGAGTTTTACAAGCTTTGGGATATAATCCTAATTCTTGCAAAGCTTGGGATTGATTGATTAAGCTCTTGGTCATCCCCTCTTGATCGCCTGCTTGTTGGTAAGCTTTAGCAGCTGCTTGCCAAAGCTGGATTGCTTGATCAAAGTTACCCGCGTTGTAACTTTGTTGTCCTTGCTGTGCAAGTTGTAGCGCTTGGTTTGATTGGGAATTCGACCAAGCTGGCAGGCTTAAGCTGGAAAGTAGTCCAAATAGGGCTGAAATTAGTAAGGTTATGAAACGACGGTGTTTACTGGTAATCATAAGTTGTTAAATTTTAATCGGGTTATAAAAATCGAACACCGATGCACACAGATGCACACAGATGGATTATCCGTATGTATTAATTTCACTGTTCATAATTCATGATTCATTCGTGAGTCGAACACCGATAAACGCTGATGCACACCGATGGGTTATCGACATTAATGACTTGCGTGCTTACTGCAACTAAAACAGTACAGTAGCAACAATTGGTAATGGCTCTGAGGTCAGGGTTAGACTAGCCTGTAGGCTAGTATTGCTCTACTGAAGGACTACCTCCGGAACGATTCCCTTGGCTATCCTTGAGCCACAAGTGGTAAGCGTACCGTAAAAACAGACCCTACTCCCTGTTCGCTCTTGACAAAAATTTCACCACCCATCATTAAACAAAAGTGACGGCTAATTGCCAACCCAAGTCCGGTACCGCCATACTTTTTGGTTGTTGAGGCGTCTCCTTGTGTAAAGGGTTGGAATAACTGCTGTTGTTGCTGTAAAGACATGCCAATTCCTGTATCCATCACAGTGAAAATGATAATTTCACTGGGTTCTTCCTGTGGTGAGTAAACTTTTTCTCTCTTGACGTTTAATATCACTTTACCGTTGGTAGTAAACTTAGCGGCATTACTCAGCAAGTTGTAAAGCACCTGCCTGAGCTTAGTCTGATCGGTGTGCATGATGCCTAATTCTTGTTCATAATCTACCTCTAAGACATTGCCATTTTTTTCTACTAGCGGTTTTACCGTCAGCACAACACTATTAATTAATGTCATCAGGTCAAATGTCTCTGGGTAAAAAGTCATTTTTCCTGCTTCGATTTTCGATAAGTCGAGGATGTCGTTGATCAGTAACAAAAGGTGTCTACCAGCAGAATTTATCGATTCCAAATCATTGATGAACTCTTCTCCTAAGTTGGTATCAGCAACGTCATCTTGGAGCAGTTGACTCAAACCAATAATGGCATTCAATGGTGTACGTAATTCGTGACTAATATTTGCTAAAAATTGACTTTTGGCTTTGTTGGCTCCTTCTGCTAATTCTTTGGCGTGTTCGAGTTCTTTGGTATGCTTTGATACTTGTTCTATAAGACGATTCAGTGATTTTGCTAATAAGCCGATTTCATCTTCAGTGGTGATAGGTGCGCGTAAGTCAAAATTCGATTTCCGTGCCACTTGTTCGGCAACTTGAGTGACGGTGATGACTGGTTCAGCGATCGCTCGAGAAGTACGCCAAGCCACAACAGCAGCAACTCCTACCGACAAGAGCATACTAGCCATGACTATTAATCTTTCAATTCCTTTAGACTGGCTAACATCATTTTTCATTCTCTCCTCTACTTGCCCAGCACTTTGCAGGAGATCATTCAAATATTTATATAGTTGATCCAGGCGTGAGGCTGTGTCACTACGCAAAACAGCTAGTAATTGCTTCTGGATTATGGATGCTTGCTGTGGTGATATTTGCTGGTTATTATTAATTGGTTCTAAGATAGACTCAATGTCCTGAACGTAGGAGTCTAAAGTAGTCGCATAATTTTGTAATAAAGTCTGTAAAGAAGCTTCACTGGTTGCTAAGTTCTTGGGTTTGCTTTCCAGAAAAGCCATGATTTGATTTTCTATTTTTTTGGTTTTTTCGATATTTTCCAGAAAGTTATTTCTTCTGTAAGCTAGCTTTTCTGGATCTTCGACGACAGCAGGCAAACTCGTACTTTGGATTTGTGCATCTGCGATCGCATCTTTGTAATTAACCAGCATTTGTGTCTGGTAATGGGCGTGATCTAATTCCCTGATTTGTTGTCCTCGATAAAAGTTGGCGACAAACAACCCAGCAAGTGAACCAAAAAAACCAATGCCAATTGCCAGAAAGTAACCATAACCTATTTTTTGATGGATGCGCCAAGAACTAGCCTTGAGTTTCCCTCGCGAGGGAAATTCGATAGTGGGCAGTTCGTCGGTTGAGGGGTCGTTGGCTGACACTTTCGTTGTTTCTGAACTGTTGTCAAAAGCGGTTGGTTTGTGAGTTTGCATCCCTCAAATCTTCTTATCCTCCCGCCAAAGTTATCACATCAATCATAGGCATAAAATCACTGAACCAGTGATTCTCACCTAATCTTATCTTCCTTTATAGTAAGAACAAATATTCGCTCACTATTATAGTTAGGATTAATCCCATGTAGGGATTGGGAATAAGGAATAGGTGATCGGGAAAATGCAAGCGAAAAATTCTTCCTTATCTCCCCTCCCCGATCCTTTTTGATTGAAATTCAGAGTTAGGAGCTATAATTTATACTTTTGACTCCTAACTCTGGGCTGAAACGAATTAAGCGATCGCAGCAGTTGATGCTTGTTTGTTGAGTGCTTGTTTCAACAAATCCGCCTTATCAGTCCGTTCCCAAGGCAGGTCTAAATCTGTCCGACCGAAGTGACCGTAAGCCGCGACGTCCTGATAAAAACGTCCGCCTCGTTCGCTTGGCAGATTACGTAAGTTAAAGGTATGGATAATTCCAGCTGGGCGCAGTTCAAAGTGATCTGTGATTAACTGGAGCAAGGTTTGATCATCAACTTTGCCTGTACCAAAGGTATCCACCATAATGCTCACTGGTCGCGCTACACCAATAGCATAGCTAAGCTGGACTTCACATTTTTCTGCCAAACCTGCGGCAACAATATTTTTTGCAGCATAGCGACAAGCATAGGCGGCGCTACGGTCTACCTTTGTGGGGTCTTTACCAGAAAAAGCGCCACCACCATGTCGGGAGTAGCCACCGTAGGTATCGACAATGATTTTACGTCCAGTGAGACCGGAGTCTCCTTGCGGACCACCGATCACAAATTTACCAGTGGGATTGACTAAAAAGCGAGTATTTTCATCTGGCTTAACTTCCAAGTCGCCAAATACAGGTTCCACCACTGCTGACCAGAGGTCTTTTTTGATTTTGGCTTGCACTTCTGCCTCATCAGTGATATCACCAATGGTAGGTGTATGCTGTGTGGAAATCAGGATGGTATCAATGCCTACAGGACGTCCATCTTCGTAAGCAACAGTCACTTGAGTTTTGCCATCAGGGCGCAGGTAGGCTAATTGACCTGTCTTGCGGACTGCTGCTAGTCGACGGGCAATACGGTGAGCCAGGCTGATGGGTAAGGGCATCAGTTCTGGTGTTTCGTTACAAGCGAAACCGAACATTATACCTTGGTCGCCAGCACCAACTTTATCAAATTGTTCCTCGCTATCCTGGCGTGCTTCATGGGCAGTGTTTACACCCTGGGCAATATCGGGCGATTGCTCATCTAAAGCTACCAGCACAGAACAACTGTTAGAGCAGAAGCCATTGACTGCATCGGTATAGCCAATTTCCGCTATTTTTTTGCGGGCTACATTGACATAATTGACACTTGCTTTACTCGTTATTTCCCCGGTAATCAATACCAAGCCAGTATTAACAACAACTTCAGCAGCAACACGACTAGCTGGGTCTTGTGTGAGCAATGTATCTAGAATTGCATCTGAAATCTGATCGCAGATTTTATCTGGATGACCTTCGGTTACTGACTCGGAGGTAAATAGATAGCGTTTAGACAAATTAAATTCCTCCTAAACAATGGGAGTTAACTGACCAAATGTTGCCATTTAATCTAGCTACTTTAATCTGCAATCATAACAATATTTTTACATTCAGCAGATAAAGGAATTGGTAATTTCATAAAATCCACTCTTTACTGCTGTATTCTTTAAAATAAATATACTGATGAGGAAAAGGTAATACTTATATAATGTTCGCTGAAACACTTATACTGTCGCGCAGGCTGGTAATAGCTAATTGCTAATGGGAAAAACCAATGACCAACAGCGAAGCATAATATCGTAAGCAATTAGCCGAACTTGATATTAGTTCTTATGCCCAATATAAAAAAAAGGGACACTATAGTGTCCCTTAGATATTAGACACAAACACTGTTGCCTTAAACTTGAACCGCCATTTTGGCTTCCTTTGCTGTCAAACGCTCGTAAGTAGCGCGCATTTTTAATCCTGTTAGCACTTGGAATAAACCTGTACCATTGTTGGAACCAGGATACTCCCTGTGCTGGAGTAATAAATGAGTCATCTCACCTTGATACTTGGTGGATGTTTTGCTGAGGTGAGTTTCGATGTAGATAACTTCTTCCAGGTTATCGAATTGACCATCCACCTCAAGGACAGAGACGTAGCGACCATAGTATACATCTGAACCATAGTACAGTTGCATACCGGGATAGGAACAAGTCAGCTTGCGTCCACAAGGAGTCCAGTGGATTGTGGAACCTTCATCGAACAAATAAACTGGTTCAAAGCCTTCTTTACCCTCGCGTTGTAGCATCCGTACCCGCAGAACTTTACGCTCTTTGTCCTCTTTGATGAGGTTGGTAGGTAATACCTGAAGAACTACATCAGCAAATTCTCTTTGTGGTTCAATGTACTTCTGAAAATCAGGTTTACGAGAATTGATTTGAGCCAAAACATCTTCGTAGCGGTGACCGCGTTCAGCCATATCTCGCTGAATCTTCCAAGCAATTTTGACTTCATCACTGATATCAAAATAGACGCTGAAGTCAATTAGCGCTCGCACACGTTCATCATATAAAGGATGTAGCCCCTCAATCACTACAATATGATTTGGTTCTACCAGTTCGGGTGGATCGATAGTGCCAGTTTCGTGGTTATAAATTGGCTTCATGATTGATTGACCCTCTTTGAGCGCTTTGATTTGCTCGTACATCAGGTCAAAATTGTTGGCTCTGGGGTCAAGTGCGGTTATACCTGTTTCTTTACGCTGCTTACGATCCAGACAATGATAGTCATCCAAACAGATGACTGTCATCAACTCCTCACCAAATAAATCCGTCAGACGACGCAAAAACGTAGATTTACCACACCCAGAGTCTCCGGCTACTCCGATCAATACCACACGTTCTGGTTTATTACTCATAAATCTCCTCTAAATGCTAAAGATGAGTCAATCAATAATTTTTCACACCTACAGACATGAAGCCAGGAGCTTACCCCTTTGGTTTATCCTGCGTTCTTGCTACTCAGCAGCACAAATAGACATATAACGGGTAAGCTAAACAGTCATAATTGTTACCCGTTTTTGTTGCCTAAGTTGTTGCTGGTAAGTATTTAATCCTAGTGATATATTGGATTCTAACAGAAGGGGTTATTCTATACAAGGCTTGCTATCAGCAAGAAAATGCGTTTTTGGAATCATAGTTGTGAATGTTTAGAATCACAAAAATCCCCTCAAAACCAACTGTGCAGCTATTGAAGTTCAGTCACAAGCCCAAAAATCTGGGTTTTGAATTTTTTGTTTTCCATAGCCGCAAAGCGGTTGCCCTTAAAATTAGTGATACTTGTGGTTCGTCACCCTAATTTTGAATAGTTTGTAGCAGCACTTTAGCGCTGATTTGAACGCTGTAGCCGCTACCGTTAGGGCAGCACCCACTACAAACATCACAAAACCAATGGACAAACCATTAGATTGTTGGTCTTAAATGATTAGGTGTTTGAGATTACAAATACCCAATCAGCAAAAACTGTCAACAATCATCATTTTTAAGTCTCACAACTCTTCCAGAAGTATTATGGTAATTGAGGGTGACAGCTTATGACTCTATTAATTCAAGTCTATAGGGTATAATTTGATTTTTAAAGTAATTTTTAAACTTTTCTGAATTTTTATTAGGCAAGAAGCAAAAATTGGTAAGATTAAAAACCATTCTGTGCTATCTATCCTCAGGAAGAAGTAATAAAACACAATAGTAAGGCAATTAACACTACATTGATTAGATAAGTACAAAAGAGCGAGCAAGCAGCTTGGTCATGTATTTGTAGAGGTTGACAGATGTTTCACATCAAGCAAAACTTAATTTATAATCTGTATCGGAATACTTTACATATTCTATGATTGTACTTGTTGTGTTATTTAGCATAACAAAGTTATTTTTGTGGATATGAAATATTCCGAAACCTCTAAGCAGTGAAGCTTTGCAGTCAGGCAACAATCAAAATTATGCACAACCATTAAGCTGGAAAGCCTACGACATAGGTATGACAGCTTTCTGTTAAACTACTAACTGCATAGCAGCCTTCATATGATTTAGAGGCTTCACACACAAGTAAAACAAATGGAAGCATATCTTCCCGAAACTGGTATTTGGAGTCAAACACCTAAAGCAGGTGTACTTTGGGTTACAGAGAGCTATCTATGTTGTAGCGATGCCATATCACGAAAAAAAAATTAAATTGACTCATTATTAACATTCTCCAAAGGACTTATCCTCTACCTTAGAAGGTGAACAGGTGTGACTTTTGCCATGCTTTAGTGTCTTTGGTGAGTGTACGTAAAAAGGCATTGGCTAATGCCGCTTTTCCAAGTATCAGTTTTTTGCCACCAAAAATTTGGTAAAAAGAGCTGAATATGTGGTGAAAGGGTTTTTTGAGAAAAGGTTAAGTAAATATCGGAGTGGTAGAACGAATGTACTATAGAGGTGCTGTTGAAGGAGCTGCCAACACAAAATCAGGTAGCCGTGTTTTTGTTTACGAAGTGGTTGGTCTGCGTCAGAGTGAAGAAACTGATCAGACGAACTATCAAATTCGTAACAGTGGCAGTGTGTTCATCAAAGTGCCTTACAGCCGCATGAATCAGGAAATGCGACGTATTACTCGCCTGGGCGGCAGAATTGTTAGCATACAACCAGTCAGTGTTTTACAGCAAACTAATGGTAAAGCCACATCTGCTAAATCTGCTCACGAAGAAAATGGTAATGCCACACCTGTAAATGCTGAACCACCAGTCCAGCAACAGCCCCAGAAGAATGAGACTAAAGGCAAGACCATGACTCAAGCGAAAGCTAAAAAAGATGCCCACGCTGACGTTCCTGTCAACATTTACCGCCCTAATGCTCCTTACATTGGTAAATGTATTTCCAATGAACCATTAGTAGGGGAAAACGGTATCGGTATTGTTCAGCATCTCAAGTTCGACATCTCTGGCGGAAATTTGCGTTACGTAGAAGGTCAAAGTATCGGTATTATTCCGCCAGGATTGGACAAGAATGGCAAACCAGAAAAATTGAGACTGTACTCTATCGCTTCGACTCGTCACGGCGATGATGTAGATGACAAGACTGTGTCACTTTGCGTCCGTCAGTTAGAGTACAAGCATCCAGAAACCGGCGAAACAGTCTACGGTGTCTGCTCGACTTACCTGTGTAACCTCAAGCCTGGAGATGAAGTCAAAATCACAGGCCCAGTGGGTAAGGAAATGTTACTACCCCCAGACGAAGATGCCAACGTGATCATGATGGCAACAGGAACAGGTATTGCCCCCATGCGTGCCTATCTGTGGCGGATGTTCAAGGATGCCGAAAGAGCTGTTAACCCAGAATACCAGTTCAAAGGTTTCTCATGGCTGATATTTGGTGTTCCCACAACTCCAAATATTCTCTACAAAGAAGAATTGGAAGAAATCCAAGGGAAGTATCCTGATAACTTCCGCTTGACTTATGCCATTAGCCGTGAGCAGAAAAACCCCCAAGGCGGCAGAATGTACATTCAAGACCGCGTTGCTGAACATGCAGATGAACTGTGGAGTTTGATTAAGAACGAGAAAACCCACACCTACATTTGCGGTTTGCGTGGTATGGAAGATGGCATTGATGCAGCACTTTCAGCAGCAGCAGCGAAAGAGGGCGTTAATTGGAGCGACTACCAGAAAGAAATCAAGAAAGCTGGGCGCTGGCACGTTGAAACATATTAATTTGGTTGATAGTTGGTAGTTGGTTGGAACAAACAACAAACAATAAACAACAATCAACATAAAGATCTAGTAGGGTGGGCATTGCCCACCCTACAATTGTTGTTGGTGAAATTTGGTATAAGATTCGTGGGCGTAAAGCTGGGAATACTGGGATTAGGTACAGTAGGCACGGGTACAGTGCAACTTTTACAAGATAATGCAGGGCGTCACCCATTGTTGCGAGATGTACAAATATATCGGGTGGGGGTGCGATCGCTTGACAAACCCCGGATGGTAGAATTGCCGGGTGCAGTCTTAACAACAGATTTAGCAGCAATAGTCAACGACCCGCAGGTAGATATAGTAGTCGAGGTTATTGGTGGACTTGAACCCGCGCGATCGCTAATTCTCAAAGCCATTGAAAATGGCAAACATGTCGTCACAGCTAATAAAGCCGTAATTTCCCGTTTTGGGGATGAAATCTTTACTGCTGCCAATAAAGCTGGTGTTTATGTCATGTTAGAAGCTGCTGTTGGTGGTGGGATCCCGGTGATTCAACCGCTCAAGCAATCTTTAAGTGTCAACCGCATTCACACCGTCACAGGTATTGTTAACGGTACAACTAACTATATCTTGACGCGGATGCAAGCTGAAGGCATTAGCTTCGATGATGTCTTAGCCGACGCCCAAAAGTTAGGTTATGCAGAAGCCGATCCGACAGCTGATGTCGATGGTTTGGACGCTGCAGACAAAATAGCTATTCTGGCCTCATTAGCCTTTGGTGGACGCATTAAACTACAAGATGTCTATTGTGAGGGTATTCGGCAAGTCAGTAAAACAGACATTGCCTATGCCGATAAATTGGGGTTTGTGATTAAACTACTAGCAATAGCTAAAACAGTTAATCTTCCCCCCATCAGCCCTACTCTACGGGAAGCCACGTATGCGTCTACACCCGATCATCCAATTTCCGTCAGAGTTCACCCTACCCTAGTTCCAAAAGCACACCCCTTAGCCAGCATCAACGGTGTTTATAATGCCATTCTTGTGGAAGGAGAACCGATTGGACAGGTAATGTTTTTTGGTCCAGGTGCTGGTGCTGGTGCAACTGCTAGTGCTGTATCGTCTGACATCTTAAATTTGGTAGCAGCACTACAAGCCAGTACAGCTACACCCAACCCCTTATTATCTTGTAGGCATCAAGACTACTGCCAAATTACGCCACTAGAAGAACTTGTTACCAGATTCTATACCCGTTTTCTGACTAAAGACCAACCAGGGGTAATTGGTAAATTGGGAACCTGCTTTGGTAAATACAGTGTAAGCTTAGAGTCAGTTGTACAAACAGGCTTTCAGGGAGAATTAGCAGAGATTGTTGTTGTTACCCACGATGTCCGAGAAGGAGATTTCCGCCAAGCTTTGGCAGAAATTCGTACCTTAGAAGCGATAGACAGCATTCCTAGCTTGTTACGAGTGTTATGAGAAACTTTGTTAGTGGTTAGTGGTTAGTAGTTAGTAGGGAATAGGTAATAGAAAAAACACCAACCAACAACCACTAATCAACAACCAACAACCAACAATCAACAATGTAGGATAATCACCGATGACAAACACGCCTCCCGATCCTAGGTCATCTCAAACAAATGCCCTCGACTTTGATGAATTTATTGGCATTCTTGTTGCTTTTGTCACTATCGGGGCTATTTTGTTTTGGTCATTTTCCCGTAAGGAGTCTGGCTGGAATTTCAACAGCTCGTTGTTACCTTCCCCTACTCCGACTACTTCCCCCACACCTTTAGCGATACCAACTCCTCCAGATGTGGGAACTCGTCAAACACCGTCTGCACCTCTCCAAGAGAATTTAAGTAGAGTCACACCATCTCCCACTCTCAACCCGAATAATTTGCCGCAAGAACAAGCACCTGTTCCACCCTTAACTAGCAACAGAACCCTACCACTAGTTATTCCTGAGCAAAAATCAACTATTCCCCCACCAATTGCATTTACTGATGTACCGAGTGACTTTTGGGCGCGTCGTTTTATTGATGTGCTTTCCTCTCGGAATATAATTAAGGGCTATGAAGATTACACCTTTAGACCAAATCAGCCTGTCACCCGCGCTGAATTTGCTGCCATTGTGGAACAAGCGTTTGGCAAAGAACTTAGTAAGACCAAGAATACAATCTCTTTTAAGGATGTGCCACCTGCGTTTTGGGCAAACTCAGCCATCGACCAAGCCGTCAGTACAGGGTTCTTGAAAGGCTACCCTAACAAAGTTTTTAGACCACAGCAAAAGATTCCGCGAGTCCAGGTATTAGTTGCCCTGACTAGTGGAATGAATTTAAATGTTCCTGCTTCTCAAACTCGAATTATAAGCTTTTACAGGGATGCTAAAGAAATTCCTAATTACGCTAATGACAAAATAGCAGCTGCCACAGCTAATAGTCTTGTGGTTAACTATCCTAATCCCAAAGTGCTCAATCCCAATAAAGAAGCTACCCGTGCTGAGGTAGCGGCTATGGTTTATCAAGCTTTGGTGCGAACGGGAAGGTTAGACGCAATTCAATCTGAATATATTGTCAAAGTGCCTAATTAAATGCTCAAGCACAAGTGGTCAAGAGTTGCGAAGAATCTACTTGACCACTCAGGAGGAGGCGAGATCCAGCAGTAATTCATAGCGTACCAGCGTTGCGATCGCTCTGGGTACTGAATTACTCAGATTTAGACATCTTTACCGATCACTTGTGATTTGAGAGTTGCAATTTCATTGGTTAACTCTTGCCTGGTAGAGGCTTTGAGTAAATAACGGTAAACAAACCATGCAGAGTAACCAATACCAATTAATTCAAAAGTCGGTGCCACTAAAGGAATATCATTTAAAGCATCTAGGATCGCCAAGACAACTTTAACAGCGACAATGGCTCCCACAATTAAACCAATCGTAACCAGGGGCTGTCTATACTTGTTAAAAAAGCTTCCCAGGTATTCAGGTAGTGTCGCTAAAAAGCTAGAAGCGACCTCTCCATACTTCAACCATTGGTCTTGAGTTTGCACAGTGGGTTGGATTTTTGTAATGGTTCCTGTTTGGTTGTTCATATCTGGCACTATTGCCTCTGGAGACTTTGTTTCTACTACTTCCGGTTCTTGCATTTCCGCTCCCATGATTGTGACAGTTGAGTTACTTTGATCGGGACAATTACAACCAAAAGGCTGTTGAGTCGGCGATGCACTAACACATCACTTTACACATACAGAGATGTGCCTTGAACCAAAGTTCAAGTCTTGGTCTTGCCTGTTTCGCCCATCTGGTGGACTGACATCAGACAGGTAAGCTGTTTATGATCGTACTCATTGGAGTACAAATCATGCACCAATAAGTTCATCCCTTATTTATACAAGCCTAAATGCCGATTTTACCTGATATTTAGGCAATCTTAAGCTGTTATTCTCAATGCTGAGAGTAGAATTGATATTAATACTTAATAAAAATTTTTATGTATTCATCTAGTCTAGACTTTTAAAGTTATTTGTGGTAGCAAGAGGCTAATAGTGAAATTTTGTGGACACCAGCATTATAAAATCTGGTACTAAAGATTTGGTATATCCCTACAATCGTGTCCACTTCTGCAAAAACTTCTCCTACCTGGGCAATTCTATCGCTGATTACCAACGGTATACTCTTGCTAGCTGTCATCCTGCTAATCTGGCGACAGCAGGGGGTGACTGCTTTTTTCGCGGATATATTGCCAAACCACGCCAATGCGGATGCTTCATCGCAACCTACACCGGAGTTGGGTAATCGTCATAAACTCAATTATCAACAGTGGGTAGATATCCTCAAACAAGAAGCGACAGTCGCTGCTGAAAAACGTCCAGATCATCTCAATATAATTGCTGGAGATTCCCTTAGTTTATGGTTTCCTCCTGAGCTATTACCTGAAGGTAGGAACTGGTTAAACCAAGGTATCTCTGGAGAAAATAGCACTGGGTTATTAAAAAGATTAAAACTATTTGACCGCACGCAACCAGAAACAATTTTTGTGATGATTGGTATTAATGATCTAATCCAAGGCAAGGAGGATGAGATAATTTTACAAAACCATCGGCGAATCGTACGCTACCTGCGTCAGGTGCATCCCCACACACAAATAGTTATTCAGTCAATTTTGCCACACGGAGGAAAACAAGCAAATTGGGAAGGGCGAGAAAAATTATTAGCTATTTCCAATAGCCGCATTCAAAAGCTGAATCAGCAACTGCAAACTATAGCTAAAACAGAAGGCGTTAAATATCTAAACTTACATCCCCTATTTGTCAACAAGCAGGGTCATCTCCGTCCCGAATTAAGCACCGATGGCTTACATCTCAATTCTCAAGGTTATTTAGTATGGAGTTCTGCTTTGCAATTATATAGCCAGATGGAATTAGAGGGTGGGCGCTAGGAGAGTATGAGGGGTGTGGGGGATAATAAAATCTTTTCATCTACTGATACTTCTCACACTTCCCCACCACAACAGTGCCTCAGCAAGAGAAAATGTGAAAGAGTGATTTTTCTTGAAAAAACAATGGATACTAAAGCTTTTAAACGTTCACTTCAACATTCTGAAAATTATCATCGTAAAGGGTTTGGTCATCAAGAAGAAGTCGCCACCCAATTACAGTCAGAATATCAAAGTCAGCTAATTCAGCAAATACGGAATAATAATTACACCCTTACCCGGGGAGACGTCACAATTCGACTAGCCGAAGCTTTTGGTTTTTGTTGGGGTGTAGAACGTGCTGTAGCGATGGCTTATGAAACTCGTAAGCACTTCCCCACAGAACGTATTTGGATTACTAATGAAATTATTCACAATCCTTCTGTTAACCAACGGATGCGGGAAATGAATGTAGAATTCATCCCAGTCACAGCAGGGAAAAAAGACTTTGCGATTGTGGAGACTGGTGATGTCGTGATATTACCTGCTTTTGGTGCCAGCGTTCAAGAAATGCAGATACTTAATGACAAAGGCTGCAAAATTGTTGATACCACCTGTCCTTGGGTATCAAAGGTTTGGAATACAGTTGAGAAGCATAAAAAGCGTGAGTATACCTCAATTATTCATGGTAAATATAAGCATGAAGAAACAATCGCTACTAGTTCTTTTGCAGGAAAATATCTCATTGTTTTGAATTTAAAAGAGGCAGAATACGTAGCTAATTACATTTTGCATGGTGGAAATCGAGAAGAATTTCTTGCTAAATTCAGTAAAGCTTGCTCAGCAGGATTTGACCCCGATAAAGATTTAGAAATGATTGGCATTGCCAACCAAACTACAATGCTCAAAAGTGAAACTGAGCAAATTGGCAAACTGTTTGAACATACTATGATGCAAAAGTATGGGCCAGCCAATTTAAATGACCATTTCCAAAGCTTTAATACTATCTGTGATGCTACTCAAGAACGGCAAGATGCCATGTTGGAATTGGTAGAAAAACAGTTAGATTTAATGATTGTAATTGGTGGGTTTAATTCATCAAACACTACCCAATTACAACAAATAGCTTTTGAGCGTGGAATTTCTTCTTACCATATTGATAGTGTTGATAGAATTCTATCTGAAAATCGCATTGAACATCGATTATTAAATGGTAATTTGGAAATTACAAACAACTGGTTGCCTGATGGAGAAATTGTTATCGGTGTGACTTCTGGTGCTTCTACACCTGATAAGGTAGTAGAAGATGTAATTGAAAAGATATTTGAATTAAAATCAATAGTGGCGATCGCCTGATTTGATTTTCGAGACATAGAGCTGTGATTTATTAATAAATATTAAGTAAGTCACAGCTATTGTTTTTGATGTGAGCATTTAGGACTGCTATGGATGTTGATAACGACTCTGGTTATAATCTCCAGTCGGTGTCTGTCATCTCTGGGAGCTGTTGATTACGCCGCCACCAATGGGCAATTTTACCCAGCTTAGTTTGAGGATTTCTCAGATAAAGAAAACAGCGATCGCATTGCAAAACTTCCCCAAGTACCGGAAGTAAAGGAGCAAAGACAGAATTTGGATCGCTATGTGTGTCTGGAACGCTTTTGATAGCTTTTGGCAAAATTAAATCAGTCATAGAAAAACAAATTATTTTTCTGCATATTTTGTCAATAACTATGGCAGTTAGTTAATAAAAAACCAACCCCTTTTTCAAAAGCAAAGCTACTAGGAGTTGGTATTAATTAGCAAAAACTCAATAATTGACAATTACAAGCTTGTAGGTAAATCTCCAGACTGCGAGATTCCTCTAGGGCTGCTAGGCTCAGTGAATCTACCTGCATCGGCTTCTTTGAGGAACCCACTGTAGGCTTCCATACCGTGTTCGCCGATATCCAAACCTTCTATCTCTTCTTCACGAGATACTCTGATTCCCAAAGTAGCCTTGAGTACCAAGAAGAATATGGTGCTGAGGAGAACAGTCATACCACCCACAGACAGAACACCAATTAACTGAGTAAAGAATTGTCCTAGGCCGCCACCTGCAAATAAACCTCTAGCTGGGCCAAGACCTTCTGTGTACCAAGGAAAGTCTGCTACACCAGGACCGACAGCAAACAGACCAACTGCTAGAGTCCCCCAAATACCGCAGACTAAGTGTACTGAGATTGCTCCCACGGGGTCATCTATTTTGATTTTGTCAAAGAAGGTGACTGCGAAAACAACTATGACTCCGGCAATTAAACCAATGATGAAAGAACTGCCAATAGTGATGTAAGCACAAGGTGCAGTGACCGCCACCAAGCCAGCCAAAATACCATTAATGACCATTGACAAGTCTGGCTTACCCAAATATAGCCAAGCTGTGACTGTAGCAGCGATACCACCAACAGCACCTGCCATGTTAGTAGTCAGGGCGATGTGGGTGATGGCATTGGCATCAGCAGCCATTACGGAACCAGGGTTAAATCCAAACCAGCCCAACCACAAAATTAAACAGCCTAAGGTGGCTATGCTCATGTTGTGACCGGGAATGGCAACAGTCTGCCCATCCTGATATTTACCAAGGCGCGGTCCAAGTAATGCGGCTCCCATCAAAGCTGCCCAACCACCTACGGAGTGAACTACCGTGGAACCAGCAAAATCAAAGAAACCAGCTTTGTAAAGCCAGCCACCGCCCCAAATCCAGTGTCCGGTTATGGCGTAGGAAATACCAACTAGTAAGAGGCTAAAAATCAGGAAGTCAACGAACTTAATGCGTTCAGCAACAGCGCCGGATACAATCGTTGCTGCTGTTCCGGCAAATACTAGCTGGAATAAGAATTTGGCAGCTAGGGGAACGCCAGTCCAGTTGAGAGCGCTAAAAACTCCTTTATAAGCGTCTCCAGTTGCAGGACTGTTATCAGGCCCTTGCAAGAAAAATCCACTTAAGCCAATAAAATCATTGCCATTGCCAAACATTAAGCCAAAACCGATCGCCCAAAAAGCAACGGTAGCCAAAGCAAATACAATGAGATTTTTTGCAAGAACATTAACAGCGTTTTTCTGACGACACAAGCCGGTTTCTAACATACAAAAACCAGCGTTCATGAAAAACACTAAAAAAGCAGCGATCGCAACCCACAAAGTGTCAAGTGCAACCTTTAAGTCAGCTGTGGTTGGACCAGCAGGAGCAGGAGTTTGAGCAACAGCTACATAACCCCAACTCAGCACAATTAGACAAGCTATGGGAATACAGGCTTGCCAGCTCGGAGACAAGCGCTGAATAACCCAAAAAATTTGATTGACAATTGAGTTTGATTGTGTTTTGTAGGCATTCCAGTTTTTAGACTGTCGCCTATGTTTTGCTTTCGATTTTTTTTTGTTCTTTAACATCATGCTCTAAACCGTCCTTAACTGAGAAAATACGTTAAGCAGAAAGAGCGCTCTCCCAAAGCTAAGCAAGTGGTTATTGATATTATCTATTACACAAGTTTGCTATAAAAACTCGTTGATTCTCAATTTTTAGCAAGGTGTTTTTTGTAAATTAGAGAATCCAATAACCTCATTTGCATTCAAGAAGTAAGCATTAACTTTGGTGATACTACATACATTCTTAAAAAATTATTATTATGTAGTTTCATCAACAGTCAAGTACCCTTCACTGACTCTTTAATTTTTTACTTTCAAAGAAAATAATTTTGCCTATATGAGCATAATTTTGGCAAAAATTCCACAAAAAATACGGTAGCAAGTAAAAAAGTTTTTTTGGAATTAACTCAAACTACCGTAAAAATTAGCTAACCCGAATTTAAACTTTTTTACCCAATAAGGTAAATTGAACAAAAAGGCAATAGGGCAATGATGAAATTTGTCAAAGTTATATCAACGATTGCACATAGGTTTTTAGGAAAAGGCACTATGACCTTTATCTAAGTTTACAATTTTCACTTTCATTGAAGAAAAATTTGGTAATACCAGCGGATGTGGTGTTTTTGCAATTAACAGACACCACAGACAAATGTGTTCACAGGTTTCATGAGACTGAAGATTATGAAGTGTCTTTGTAAATATACAAACAATTAATTTTGTTAGATTGTATATTTTTAAACTTATACTTCTAGATTTCTGTAACTTTAAATACATTTTGTCTTTACTTTTCCCACAAAGCTATATCTCAATTCCAGCCTCAAGCTTGCATTCTTTGGCTGTATCACTCTTGGCTAAAGCTAGACGATAAAGTTGAAAAAATATTAAAAATATTTAATTTTTTGATCATATTCAATACTGCTTTTTATACAGACTCATGTTGTTGACAATTTTTTTGAAACCAAATAAAAATGTATTCATTTATACGAATCATGCATGAATTAGATTTTGATTTAGTATTTTAATGTATTAATTAATACTAAATCATGATAAGATATTACATTTGTTTCAAATACTCTTCATAGCCTATTTGGTCTAATTTAGCTTGCTTTCCCATTACCGATTCACATAAATTTTGGCGGTAATTTTGTACTTTCTTCAGTAATTCTATTTCGTGTGTGGCAATAATTTGTACAGCTAATAGCCCAGCATTTGTTGCATTGCCGATCGCTACTGTGGCAACTGGAATGCCCGCAGGCATTTGTACAATAGAATACAAGGAATCAACTCCTTGCAAATGACGGCTAGGTACAGGAACACCAATCACAGGTAGGGGAGTTACAGATGCAACCATGCCAGGGAGATGAGCAGCACCACCTGCACCAGCAATAATTACTTTAATACCCCGTTCGTGGGCAGACTTGGCATATTCCATCATTCGTTCTGGGGTACGATGAGCGCTGACGATCGCAACTTCAACAGCAACACCAAAATCTTTACAAACAGCGATCGCACCTTGCATGGTGGGTAAATCGGAATCGCTGCCCATAATAATACCGATAAGAGGTTGAGTCATAGGATAGGGGATATAAGGTAGAGAGCAGAAGGCAAGAGAGTTTTAGCCTCCTTCATATTACTTATTTTGATTTTTTCTTCTTTTACCTTTAGTCTCTGGTTACTAAGGCAAGAGATTATCATCTCATTTATCTACGTAATTTGTAATTCGCCCTAAAATCTAACTCAGAAATAATGGCAAATTCCAATGCTCGCTTCCTTTCCCATAGACATTATTAACGCACGAGTACCTGGTTATGAAGATTTGCAAATGCTCCTTGTGAATCACCAAGGTATGATTGAACAAATCTTGCCGACTTATACAGTCTTTAAAAGAGTTCCACCGCCAGATTTACAAATTTTAGATGTCAGAGGTGATTGGATTTCGCTGGGTGGTGTTGATTTGCAGATTAACGGTGCATTGGGGTTAGCATTCCCAGACTTGCAAGCTGAAAATGCTCATATGATGCCAAAAATTTGCCAATTTTTGTGGAATGCAGGGGTAGACGCTTTTTTACCAACTTTGGTGACAACTGGGGTAGAAAATATTCAGCGATCGCTTGCTGTGATTGCTAAGTTTATGGCAAGTGGCGAGAATTCACATCTGTGGCGATCACGAATTCTGGGAGTTCATCTTGAGGGGCCATTTTTAAATTTTCACAAACGTGGTGCTCACCCCGCTGAGTACTTATTGCCTTTAACAATAGATGAAGTTAAGCGGGTGTTAGGGGATTATGCTGATATTGTCAAAGTTGTTACTCTTGCCCCTGAGTTAGATGCAACAGGTGAAGTCATTCCTTACTTGCGTTCTTTGGGTATCACTGTCAGTTTAGGACATTCGCAAGCGACAGCAGCACAAGCACAACAAGCATTTGAGATGGGTGCGAGGATGGTAACTCATGCTTTTAATGCAATGCCATTACTACACCATCGTGAACCAGGATTATTAGGGGCAGCAATTACTCATCCGGGAGTGATGTGTGGTTTTATTGCTGATGGGCAACATGTTTCACCAACAATGATAGATATATTACTACGTGCTAGTCATTATCAGAAAGGACTTTTTCTAGTTAGCGATGCTTTGTCACCTTTGGGGCTACCCGATGGTATTTATCCTTGGGATAATCGACAAATAGAAGTTAAAGATGGTACAGCACGATTACCGGATGGTACTTTATCAGGGACGACTTTACCTTTGTTGGTGGGAGTGCAAAATTTGGTGCAGTGGGGAATATGTGATGTAGAGGTGGCGATCGCACTTGCTACAGATGCACCTAGAAAAGCAGTGAATTTACCAACAAATATCCTCGCTACCTCTGCTACCCAATTATTGCGTTGGCAATTTGATGAAGCAACTAAAAAACTGACTTGGAAAAGATTATTTAGCAATTAGTGCTTGAAAATTAGTCAACTGATAACTGATAACTGATAACTGATAGATGATACTTTTAAGCATTGGATACTCTTCGATAATTGAATTTCATGAACGCAGCCGACGATAAAACAATTGTTAAAGAATATTTCAATTCCACCGGTTTTGACCGTTGGAGACGTATATATGGCGATGGCGAAGTCAACAAAGTCCAGCTAGATATTCGCAATGGGCATCAACAAACTGTAGATAAAGTACTAGGCTGGTTAAAAGCTGATGACAATCTAGCAGATCTGTCTATCTGCGATGCTGGGTGCGGTGTGGGTAGTCTCAGCATTCCCTTAGCAGAAGCAGGCGCAAAAGTCTACGCCAGCGACATTTCTGAAAAAATGGTAGAAGAAGGAAAACAAAGAGCTTCTCTAACCCTAAAAAATCCAGAAAATCTGACTTTTGCTGTTCAAGATTTGGAAACTCTCAGTGGTAGCTACCATACGGTGATTTGTTTGGATGTTCTCATCCACTATCCCCAAGAAAAAGCGGATGCGATGATTTCTCATCTTTGTTCTTTAGCACAGTCGCGAATAATTCTCAGTTTTGCTCCTAAAACCTGTGCTTTGACAATTCTCAAGAAAATTGGGAGTTTCTTTCCAGGGCCAAGTAAAGCGACTCGTGCATATTTACACCGAGAGGCTGATGTAGTGAAGATCCTTGAGAAAAACGGTTTTGTTGTGCAACGCCAGTCAATGACACGCACTCGTTTTTATTTCTCCCGCTTACTGGAAGCTAACCGGAAGTAAGGCTAAGATCGCGACAAGATATTACATCTTGTCGTGTTATGAAATTTATTAAAAAAGTATCTGCTGGTGTACTGTTGTCATTTGGGTTTATCTTTTTGATGATCAGCGCTGTTGAGATACTGACATACAACCAAAAGCCGACTCCGCAAGAACAGCAAAAAGCCGCAGATAGCATGATTGGCGGTTTAGTTTTTGGCTTACCAGCCATAGCATATGGAGGATGGCTAGTGTGGAGTATGCGTAAACAACACCAAAAGCTATTAAGCGATCGCCTGCAATCTACCTTTTATCGTCTGGTCGAAGAAAATAGCGGTACAATTTCCCTATTGTCTTTTGCCAAGCAAGCAGAAATTAGTGGCGAGGAAGCAAGACAGTATCTAGATGCGAAGGCAAAAGAATTTAATGCCACATTTGATATTAATCCTCAAGGAGGCGTTTATTACCACTTTCATGTTTAATTTGTTGGTTGTTGTTTGGAAAGATCAACAACTAACCACTAACAACTAACCACTAACCACTAACCACTAACAACTATGAAGACTGGTGAAAAATTGGCTGCGGGCTGGCTGCTAACTCTAGGGTTTATGTTTTTGACTTTATCAGTCTCAGCAGCAATTGAAAAACACAAGATGGTTCAATACATTTCTCCAGGAATAGGCGCAGAAGCGCCAGATTTTCGTTCAACAGAAGCGTATAGCGCCCTTGATCTTACCACCAAGCAAGGTCTTATATTTGGTATCCCGACCCTTGCTTTGGGAGGATGGCTAGCAATAGGTTTATATTGTCAAAGTCGACAAGATAAAAAAGCACTTGAACAGCAGATTAACGAACATCTGCAATCCACTTTTTACCGGATGATTCAAGAAAATAATGGACACGTAACTCTTTTAGGTTTTGCGATGCAATCTCATCTGCCAGCACCAGTCGCTAGGCAATATCTTGATGAACAAGCCAAAGTATTTAATGCTAATTATAAGATCAGTGAAGAGGGGGGAATTTCCTATCATTTTGACCTTTAAAGAATTGATTGGGAAACTCTATGACGCAAATATTTTTGAGCTTAGCAGCAATTTTCGGTGGTTTATCTGTTGCTGCGGGGGCTTTTGCTTCCCATGCTCTCCGGGAAAGATTAAGTGAGCGATCGCTCTTAATTTTTGAAACAGGCGCGCGCTATCAAATGTATCATGCTTTGGCATTGTTAGCTGTAGCAATATTATTACTTCGCATCGAGCCTCCCCCACCTAGTTTAGTAGCAAGTGGGTGGTTGTTTATTATTGGAATTGCAATTTTCTCCGGCAGCTTATATGCTCTGAGCTTAACTGGTGTTAAGTATTTAGGAGCAATTACACCGCTAGGGGGAGCAGCTTTTATCGCTGGTTGGTGTGCTTTAGCTTTTGCTGCTTGGAATTTGAAGTACTAGGAAATGGTGAAATATGTACATTTTCATGTACATATTTCCTTTTGGGAATGACGCACGCGCTATTTGTGGAAGAGATCTAATAACAAAGGACACCCAATAGATTACGGTTTGCTGAAAATTTACCCAAAATTGTGAGATACCCTCCATAATGGGGTGAAAGAAAGCAATCCGCAATTAATAAACGGTGTTCCCGTGATTGGAATTGTTATTGTTTCTCACAGCAGACGGCTAGCAGAAGGTGTGCGAGAACTTGCATTACAGATGGTTAAAGACCATGTTCCCATCGCCGTCGCAGCAGGAATTGATGATCCAGCAAATCCTTTAGGTACGGATGCGATGCAAGTTTATGAGGCGATCGCATCTGTATACAGTGATGATGGTGTGTTGGTGCTGATGGATCTCGGTAGCGCCTTGATGAGCGCAGAAATGGCCCTAGAGTTTCTCCCCAGCGAACAACAACAGCACATACATCTGTGTGCAGCACCTCTAGTTGAAGGTGCGATCGCCGCAGTAGTTGCAGCCGCATCTAGCAGTGACATTCAACGGGTAATTACGGAAGCCCAGGGAGCATTAGTAGCAAAAGCAACTCAGTTAGGTTTAGATGAGAGTCATTTGTCATTAGTCATTAGTGAAGAACCAATGATTAATGACAAGGGACAGACAAGCCAAATCAGTTTGACTGTCAGTAACAGGTTTGGATTGCACGCCCGCCCCGCAGCTCAATTTGTCAGCTGTGCCGCCCGATTTCAATCACAAATTCAAGTCAGAAATATTACTAAAGGTAGCGAGTTTGTCCGCGCTGACAGCATCAACCAAGTGGCAATGTTAGGAGTACGTCAAGGAGACGAAATTGTCATTAGTGCCACTGGTTCGGATGCAGAAGAAGCACTAGCCGCATTACAAACACTAATCACCACCAACTTCGGCGAAGACAACACTCCTCCCCACCTTCCCATTACCCCATCCCCCCACCTCCCCATCGCCCCATCCCCTCACCTCCCCACCTCCCTCCAAGGCATCCCTGCTTCCCCAGGAATTGCGATCGCACCTTGTTTTCGCTATCGCAAAACACCCATCACTTGGGAGCAAACTACTTCTAGAGAACAACCACCGCATTATCACGTAGAAGATACTAGAAAAGAGTGGCAACGTTTACAAACAGCATTGCATACTGCTCAACAAGAAATTCAAACTTTGCTGTCTCACTCCTCGATTCAAATTGGTGATGCGGAAGCTGCTATTTTTGATGCCCATTTGTTATTTTTAGCAGATCCAACTTTGCTGGAGGCGGCACAACAGCGCATCTTTACCCAGCACCTCAATGCTGAAGCTGTTTGGCAAGGAGTAATTAATGAGGTAGCAAGCAATTATCGCCGTCTTGATGATCCCTATTTACAAGAACGAATTGCCGATGTTGTTGATGTGGGACAGCGAGTATTGCGTGTATTATCGGGTACTCCGATGACGATTGTGGATGTACCCCAACCTGCGATTTTAGTTGCAGCTGATCTGACTCCCTCAGATACAGCTAGCTTAGATCCAACAAGGATTTTGGGCATTTGTATCACGGCTGGTAGTGCCACATCGCACACAGCCATTCTTGCTCGTTCTTTGGGTATTCCGGCTATTGTTGGTTTACCACCAGAAATATTACAGCTTGCCGATGGCACACAGCTAGCTATTGATGGGGAGACGGGTAGAGTTTGGGTGGAACCAGAACCAGAAACTCTGGTAGTACTTCGGACACAGCGAGATGCACAACAGGTAAATCGGCAACAAACAAGAACTATTGCTCATCAGCCTGGGATGACTCGCGATCGCCACCAAATCAATGTATTCGCAAATGTCAGTGGCATCAATGATACACAACAAGCTGTGAATTTTGGTGCGGAAGGTGTGGGACTACTCCGTACAGAATTTCTTTATCTCAATTGTACTACGGCTCCCACTGAAGAACAGCAACTAGAAGTTTACCAGGCGATCGCGCAAATTTTGGATCACCGTCCTTTAATTATTCGTACTCTCGATGTCGGTGGAGATAAATCCATTGCTTATTTGGGTGTGGGTTTAGAATCCAATCCTTTTTTGGGTTGGCGCGGGATTCGTTTTTGTTTAGATCGTCCGCATGTTTTGAAAACCCAATTAAGGGCTATTTTACGGGCTAGCTTTCGCCATCAAATCAAAATCATGTTTCCTATGATTACAACTGTTGCCGAAATCCAAGCAGCAAAGGCAATATTGGCTGAGGTGCAAGGGGAACTACGTCAGGCTGGTGTCCCTTTTGATGAGGCAATGCAAATAGGGATTATGGTAGAAGTACCATCAGCAGTCACCATTGCCGATCAGTTAGCAAGGGAAGTAGACTTTTTCAGTATTGGTACTAATGATCTCAGTCAATACGTGATGGCAGCAGATCGTACTAATCCCAAGGTGGCAAAATTAGCAGATGCCTTGCATCCAGCAGTATTACGCATGATACACCAAACCGTCGAGGCTGGACATGCTGCTGGTATCTGGGTGGGGTTGTGTGGTGAAATCGCAGCAGATCCCTTAGCAGCACCAATTTTATTAGGCTTGGGACTAGATGAAGTGAGTCTTAGTCCCCCAGCTATTCCTGCATTTAAAGGTGCGATCGCTCAATTGACAATGCCACAAGCACAGGCGATCGTCACAACAGCATTGCAGCAAGATTCTGCGGCTAAAGTCAGAGAAATTGTGAATGATGACTTACATTTAATTTAATCTCAATATGGCCACGCTCCTTCGCCACCTGTGCCTGGTCAATCCAAATATCGATTGATTAATGACCAATTTGAAACTTCATAAAAATTAATCATACCACAGATAGATTTATATCTATTACTTGATCGCTGTTTTCAGAAATTTCGTTATAGTCTATACATCGAAACCTGCATAGCCAGCTAACTGAAAGCCAAGTTCCTCTGACGTAACGAATTAGTTGGTATACCTTTTTATGAGCAGAGTGTAATTTAAACTAGTAGCACGCTATAGCAGCAAGAGTGTATAACTTATTTCCAAGCTATCAGTATGCCCACTGAACAGTTAACCAAAGAAAGCGACAATTTAGATTTACGACAACTGCTCAGAACGCTGTCAGCAGTCAAAAAAGGCGACTTTTCGGCACGAATGCCTATCGATCAAACTGGTATGGCAGGAAAAATCGCTGATACACTCAACGATATTATTGAACAAAATGAACGGCTAACAGCAGAACTACAACGGATTGGTAACGTTGTTGGTAAAGAGGGCAAAATTAGCGAACGCGCTTCTTTGGGCAATGTGCGGGGCGGATGGTCTGCCTGTGTGGATTCTGTGAATACATTAATTACCGACTTAGTTCAGCCTACAGCTGAAACAGCGCGGGTGATCAGAGCAGTGGCAAATGGCGATCTTTCCCAAACTATTGCTCCAGAGATGGACGGTAGACCCCTCAAGGGAGAATTTCTCCAAACTGCCCAAATGGTCAACACAATGGTGGGACAGTTGAATGGGTTTGCCAGTGAAGTGACACGGGTTGCAAGGGAAGTCGGAACCGAAGGGAAACTCGGCGTACAAGCACAAGTTCCAGGAGTGGCAGGCACTTGGAAGGATTTAACTGATAGCGTCAACTTAATGGCAGGAAATTTAACTGCCCAAGTCCGTAATATTGCAGAAGTCACAACAGCAGTAGCCAATGGTGATCTTTCCAAGAAAATTACGGTTGATGTCAAAGGTGAAATATTAGAGTTGAAAAACACCGTCAACATCATGGTGGATCAACTCAACTCCTTTGCATCTGAGGTGACACGGGTTGCTAGAGAAGTAGGTGCAGAAGGTAAACTCGGTGGACAAGCGCAAGTGCCGGGTGTGGCAGGGACCTGGCGAGACTTGACTGATAGCGTCAATATGATGGCAGGAAACTTAACTGCTCAAGTCCGTAATATTGCAGAAGTCACAACAGCAGTAGCCAATGGTGATCTTTCCAAGAAAATTACGGTTGATGTTAAAGGCGAAATTTTAGAACTGAAGAACACCATCAATATCATGGTGGATCAGCTTGGTTCCTTCGCATCTGAGGTGACGCGGGTTGCTAGGGAAGTGGGTTCGGAAGGAAAACTCGGTGTCCAAGCAGATGTCAGAGGTGTGGCGGGTACGTGGAAGGATTTAACAGATAGCGTTAACTTCATGGCGGGTTCGTTAACAGCACAGGTGCGCAACATTGCCGAAGTGACGACAGCTGTGGCAAATGGTGATCTTTCCAAGAAAATAACCGTCGATGTCAAAGGCGAAATTCTGGAGTTGAAAAACACCATCAATACGATGGTGGATCAACTCAATTCCTTTGCTGGTGAAGTGACGCGGGTTGCTAGAGAAGTAGGTGCTGAGGGTAAGCTGGGCGTACAAGCGGAAGTCAAAGGTGTTGCAGGTACGTGGAAAGATTTAACAGATAGCGTTAACTTCATGGCGGGTTCGTTAACAGCGCAGGTGCGGAACATCGCCGAAGTGACAACAGCTGTGGCAAACGGTGATCTTTCCAAGAAAATCACTGTCGATGTCAAAGGCGAAATTCTGGAGTTGAAAAACACCATCAATACGATGGTGGATCAACTGAGTTCCTTTGCATCAGAAGTGACGCGGGTGGCGAGAGAAGTAGGAACCGAAGGGAAACTCGGTGTACAGGCAGAAGTTAAAGGTGTTGCCGGCACTTGGAAAGACCTCACCGGGGCAGTGAATATGATGGCAGGTAATCTCACTGACCAGGTGCGGAATATTGCAGAGGTAGCCACAGCGATCGCTAACGGTGATCTTTCCAAGAAAATTACTGTGCAGGTGAAAGGGGAAATTTTCGAGTTGAAGAACACCATCAATATTATGGTGGATCAACTCAATTCTTTTGCATCGGAAGTAACGCGGGTTGCTAGGGAAGTAGGTTCAGAAGGAAAACTCGGCGTCCAAGCAGACGTCAAAGGTGTGGCGGGTACGTGGAAAGATTTAACAGATAGCGTCAACTTCATGGCGGGTTCCTTGACAGCACAGGTACGTAACATTGCCGCAGTCACAACAGCTGTGGCAAACGGTGATCTTTCCAAGAAAATAACCGTCGATGTCAAAGGCGAAATTTTAGAATTGAAGGACACCATCAATACAATGGTGGATCAACTTAATTCCTTTGCATCAGAAGTCACACGAGTAGCGCGGGAGGTAGGAACCGAAGGCAAACTCGGCGTCCAAGCAGAAGTGCGGGGTGTGGCGGGTACTTGGAAAGATTTAACAGATAGTGTTAACTCAATGGCGGGTTCCTTGACTTCCCAGGTGCGAAATATTGCCGAAGTGACAACGGCGGTAGCTAATGGTGATTTGTCCAAGAAAATTACTGTCGATGTTAAAGGTGAAATTCTGGAGTTAAAGAACACCATCAATACAATGGTGGATCAACTTAATTCCTTTGCATCGGAAGTCACACGGGTTGCGCGGGAGGTAGGAACAGAAGGTAAACTCGGTGTGCAAGCCTATGTTAGAGGTGTTGCTGGCACTTGGAAAGATTTGACCGATAACGTTAACTTAATGGCAGGCAACCTGACAGCACAGGTGCGGAACATTGCCGAGGTGACAAAGGCGGTGGCAAATGGCGATCTTTCTAAGAAAATCACCGTTGACGTCAGGGGTGAAATTTTAGACTTGAAAAACACTATCAATACAATGGTGGATCAGTTGAGTTCCTTTGCATCAGAAGTAACGCGCGTTGCGAGGGAGGTAGGAACCGAAGGCAAACTCGGCGGTCAAGCCCAGGTGCAAGGCGTAGCAGGCACTTGGAAAGATTTAACTGACAATGTGAACTCGATGGCGAGTAACTTGACGGCACAGGTGCGAGGCATTGCCAAAGTGGTCACGGCGGTTGCCAACGGTGACTTGAAGCGGAAATTAATGCTAGATGCCAAAGGTGAAATTGAAGCTTTGGCAGAAACAATTAATGAGATGATTGATACCCTAGCGATCTTTGCCAACCAAGTGACGACCGTAGCACGGGAAGTGGGTATTGAAGGTAAATTAGGCGGACAAGCGAAAGTCCCCGGGGCGGCTGGTACGTGGAAAGATTTGACCGACAACGTGAATGAACTGGCTGCTACACTGACTACCCAGTTACGGGCGATCGCAGAAGTTGCAACTGCGGTGACTAAGGGTGACTTAACCCGGTCAATTGCTGTGGAAGCATTAGGTGAGGTTGCTATCCTTAAAGACAACATCAACCAGATGATCGCCAACCTGCGGGAGACAACGCAGAAAAACACCGAACAAGACTGGCTGAAGACCAACCTCGCCAAGTTTACCCGGATGCTGCAAGGACAACGCGACCTGGAAACAGTATCAAAACTGATTCTCCGAGAGTTAGCACCTCTAGTTGGGGCAGCCCACGGCGTCTTCTACATCATGGAAAATACTGACAATAGTCAGTATTTGAAACTACTAAGTAGCTACGCCTACCGCGAACGCAAACATCTAGCTAACCGCTTCCACTTGGGTGAAGGTTTAGTCGGACAGTGTGCTTTAGAAAAAGAACGGATTCTGCTAACAGAAGTACCGCACGACTATATCAAAATTAGTTCTGGTTTAGGTGAAGCAACCCCAGTTAATGTTGTGGTGCTACCTGTACTATTTGAGGGACAAGTCACGGCGGTAATTGAACTTGCTTCCTTCCGGCGCTTTAGCGAAATTCATTTAACCTTTTTCGACCAACTCACAGAAAGTATTGCGATCGTCTTGAACACCATCGCTGCGAGTATGCGTACGGAAGAGTTACTCAAACAGTCCCAGTCTTTAGCTGAGGAATTGCAAAGTCAGCAAAACGAACTACGAGAAACCAACAAACGCCTCGAACAACAAGCCCAAACCCTGAAAGCATCAGAAGATTTACTCAAGAAACAACAAGAAGAGTTACAAAAAACTAACGCCGAACTCGAAGAGAAAGCAGAACTTTTAGCTGTACAAAACAAAGAAGTAGAACGCAAAAATCACGAAATCGAACAAGCCAGACTTTCATTAGAAGAAAAAGCTGAACAACTAGCCCTATCTTCCAAATATAAATCTGAGTTTCTCGCCAATATGTCCCACGAATTGCGGACACCACTCAACAGCTTGTTGATTTTGGCTAAGCTGCTAGCAGACAATACTGAAGGCAACCTCAGCGACAAGCAAATCGAGTACAGCCGCACAATTTACTCCGCCGGCAATGATTTGTTGTCACTAATCAACGACATTCTCGACTTAGCCAAAATTGAATCGGGAACTATGTCTATTGATATGGATCAGATGCGATTATCTGATCTGCGCGAACAGGTGGAACGCACATTTAGGCAAGTAGCAGTCGACAAAAGACTAAATTTCACGATTGAATTAGACTCAGAACTACCACCGACAATCTATACTGATGCCAAGCGACTGCAACAAATCCTCAAAAACCTACTGGCAAATGCCTTTAAATTCACAGAAAGAGGCGAAGTTAGCTTGCAGATATTTGTAGCCAAGCAGGGATGGAGTTCTGACCAAGAAAAATTGAATCGTGCTGATAGAGTGATCGGTTTTGCAGTTAGGGATACAGGTATTGGTATCGCCCCCGAAAAACAAAAAATCATTTTTGAGGCTTTCCAACAAGCAGATGGTACTACCAGTCGTAAATTTGGTGGTACAGGATTAGGTTTGTCCATCAGCCGAGAAATTACCCGTTTATTTGGTGGAGAAATTAAACTAGTCAGCAGCCCGGGAGAAGGTAGCACGTTTACACTGTATTTACCCCAACCGCTTTCTGGTGCTGGAGAGATGGGGAGAAAAACTTCTCCCCACCACCCCACCACCCCACCACCCCATCACACTCCCATCACTCCAGTCATCGACGATAGAAACAACATTCAACCGGGCGATCGCACTTTATTAATTGTGGAAGATGATACTAAGTTTGCCCGGATTCTCTTGGACATGGTACGGCAAAATGAATTTAAGGGCATTGTTGCCCATAGTGGCAACACAGGTTTAGCATTAGCCCAACAATATCAGCCTTCTGCCATTATCCTGGATATTCGTTTGCCAGGGATGGATGGTTGGGCGGTGCTAGATCGTCTCAAACATGACGCCAACACCCGCCATATTCCTGTACATGTGATGACAGTAGAGGAAGGGAAACAACGCAGTTTACAACAAGGTGCGATCGCTTATTTGCAAAAACCCATCAGCAGCGAGACACTACACCAAGCCATCACTAAAATTAAAGGTTTTGTAGAACGACGTGTCAAAAATTTACTAGTTGTAGAAGATGATGAAAATCAACGTCAAAGTATTGTAGATTTAATTGGTAATACCGATGTCGCCACTACTGCTGTCAGTACTGCTAGTGAAGCATTGCAAGCCATAGGAAATGGTCAATTTGATTGCGTAGTCCTCGATTTAGGACTACCAGATATGAATGGTTTTGAATTGATTGAACAAATCAAGCAATCTCCCAATGGCGAAGCCTTACCAATCATTGTCTACACCGCCAGAGAATTGACGAGGGCGGAAGATGTGCAATTGCAGCGCATCGCAGAGACAATCATTGTCAAAGACGTGCGATCGCCTGAACGTCTTTTAGATGAAACTGCTTTATTCTTGCATCGTGTCCAAGCCGATTTACCTGCACCCAAACGTCAAATTCTAGAACAATTACAAAACTCTGACTTCCAACTGGCTGGGAAAAAAGTTTTGATCATCGATGATGATGTTCGCAATATTTTTGCCCTAACTAGTATGCTGGAACGTTATCAAATGCAGATTTTCTATGCAGAAAACGGTAGTGATGGTATAGAAGTTTTGCAAAATAATCCCGACATTAATGTTGTACTGATGGATGTGATGATGCCAGAAATGGATGGCTACGAAACCACTCGCTGCATCCGCGCTAACCCTGATTTTAAATCTCTGCCGATTATTGCCTTGACTGCCAAAGCTATGCAAGGCGATCGCGAAAAGTGTATTGAGGCTGGTGCATCTGACTATATTACCAAGCCTGTTGACACAGAACAATTACTGTCACTATTGCGTGTTTGGTTGTACCGATAGTATTCGTTCCTCAGATAGAGGTATGAGTGATTATTTTTAACTTTGTGGGTAGATGCAGGATTGAATTCTTTCACATTATAAATAAGATGATCAGACGATTTTGGATTTTAGATTTTGAATTTTGGATTGAATCCACAGATAAATCCACTTTCTTCTACCATCAAGGAATAATTGGTCAATTGTCAATGGCAAATCAACAACCAACAACTAACCACTAACCACCAACCACCAACACAATATATTTATTTCATCTGAATTAATTAAAAAACATGGAGAGAGAAGAACTTGAAGATGTAGAAATTCAATTGTTATTAGAAGGTATATATCGTTATTATGGATTTGATTTTAGAAACTATGCTTTAGCTTCCCTCAAGCGCCGGATTTGGAACACTGTTAAAACTGAAGGTTTAACCACTATTTCTGGGCTGCAAGAGAAAGTCCTTCATGAACCAGAGTACCTAGAGAGATTATTATTAAATTTATCGATTAATGTCACAGCAATGTTCCGAGATCCAAGCTTTTTTTTGACCTTCAGGAAAAAAGTAATCCCCATCTTAAGAACTTATCCTTTTATCCGTATTTGGCACGCTGGCTGTTCTACTGGTGAAGAAGTATATTCGATGGCAATTTTACTCAAAGAAGAAGGACTTTATCACCGCTCACGTTTATATGCCACTGACATTAATGAAATAGTTTTGCGTAAAGCTAAATCAGGAATTTTTCCATTAGTCATGATGCAAGAATATACTCATAACTATATACAAGCAGGTGGCAAGAAAGCTTTCTCTGAATATTATACAGCAGCCTATGGAAATGCTATTTTTTCCTCAGAACTTAAAGAAAATATAATTTTTTCCTTACATAATTTAGCCACGGATAATTCTTTTAATGAATTTCATGTAATTTTTTGCCGTAATGTCTTAATATATTTCAATAAAAATCTGCAACATCGAGTTCATAAACTTTTTTACGAAAGCTTAATTAGATTTGGAATATTAGGATTAGGACGTCAAGAATCGATCAGATTTACGCCCCATGAGCAAGATTATGAACAATTAGTTAGTAGTGAAAAAATTTATCGGAGAGTAAGTTAATTTTTGTTGTTTGTTGATTGTTGCTTGGAGAATCAACTACCAACCACTAACACATCGAAATATTATGAAATACCAAATTATTGTAATTGGTACATCCTTAGGCGGGTTAGAAGCATTGCAAGTCATATTATTGGGCTTGCCAAAAACTTTCCCTGTACCAATAGCTGTTGTCCAACACCGTCACAAAGATTGTGATGATACACTAAGAGTCTTATTACAAAGTTACACTAACTCAGTAGTCAAGGAGGCAGAAGACAAAGAAGAAATATTACCTGGGTGGGTATATTTAGCTCCAGCAGATTATCACTTATTGATAGAAAGTAAAGATAAAACAGTGTCTCAACCTTATTTTTCTTTGTCTATCGATGCTCCCGTCACCTACGCACGTCCATCAATTGATGTGCTATTTGAAACTGCGGCTGATGCTTGTAATCAAAAAGTTATTGGTGTACTGTTGACAGGAGCAAATCAAGATGGTGTTCAAGGACTGGCAAAAATCAAAGCACGTGGGGGAATGACTATAGTTGAAGAACCTGAGAGTGCCTTTTGTTCAATTATGCCCGCAGCTGCGATCGCATTCGGAGTAGCAGATCAAGTTTTACCCTTAGTAGATATTGCTTCTTTCTTAGTAAAAATTTGTAATTGATGATGCCGCTTTTAGAGAAGCTATAAATAGTGTACTTAAGCATATAAAATTCCTTGTTACCACCCCCAAGACCTATTTTCAAGCCAGCTAAAGTTATAACTTAAGATAGTGTGAATTCAGCTAGCTTTAGCGTCACAGTCAATAGGAAGACGTAAAAACGGCTTCTTCTATTTATAAAAGTGTATATTTGAAATGTTATTTGAGCCTAAAGTTAATGTTCTGTTGGTAGATGACCATCCAGAGAATTTGCTAGCCCTAGAGGCAATTTTAGACAGCCTTGGTCAAAACTTGGTGAGGGCTACATCAGGCGCAGAAGCTTTGCGAAATCTACTAAATCAGGATTTTGCCGTGATTTTGCTGGATGTGCAAATGCCAGATATGGACGGGTTCGAGACAGCAGCCCTGATTCGACAACGAGAGCGATCGCGGCATACACCAATAATTTTTATAACGGCATTCAACACCAGTGACAACATGGTCTTTAGAGGATATTCTCTAGGTGCCGTAGACTACCTCTTTAAGCCCATAGAACCGGAAATATTGAAATCCAAAGTAGCAGCATTTATTGATTTGTTCAAAAAAAGTGCCGAAGTGAAGCGACAAGCCGCACAGCTAGCAGCAATGAATGCTGAACTCAAAAAACGCGAAGAGATGTTTCGTTCTTTGAGTGCTTGTTCACCCGTAGGCATTTTTTTAACTGATACTCATGGTAAATGCACTTATGCTAACCCACGCTACCATGCTATTTTTGGTTTGACGCCAGAGCAAAGTTTAGACGAAGGCTGGATCGCAACAATTCATCATGAAGAACAACAATCAGTGATTGCAAATTGGTATACTGCTGCTGCTGAAGGTAGGGGATACAAAGGAGAATTTCGCATCATCACTCCAGCAGGAATTGAGCGCTGGGTTTATATGTCATCATCACCAATGCTTTCCGAAGAAGGTAATGTGATTGGTTTTACAGGTACATCAGAAGACATCACAGAACGCAAAAAAGCAGAAGAAGAACATATTAAGCTCATTCGCGAACAAACATCACGCCAAGAAGCAGAAACAGCAAATCGCCTCAAAGATGAATTTTTAGCCACCCTCTCCCATGAACTCCGCACACCCTTAACATCTATTCTAGGTTGGGCAAGACTGCTGCGCCAGCGAAAATTGAATGAAGAAGCAATCACTCGTGCTATAGAAACAATTGAACGCAATGCAGGTTTGCAAGCTCAGCTTATAGAAGATATCTTAGATGTCTCGCGCATTATGCGAGGCAAGCTGACTCTTAACATTTGTCCAGTTAACTTAGTTAACTTAACTGCAACAGTTGTCAATAGCATACGTCTAGAAGCAGAAGCAAAAAAAATTCAACTTGAATATGTAGTTGAACTCAACGAAACAGAGAACACGGCGACGCGACAACGCGATAACACAGAAAATAAAGAGGACGTAGGGATGCGGAGACACGGGGACACGACGAATACAGATGAAATACTCTCCTTGTCCCCGCCTCTTACAGTCACCGCGTCTTCCGTAATCGTCTCTGGTGATCCTAATCGCCTACAACAAGTTCTATGGAACTTGCTTAACAATGCCATTAAATTTACCCCTTCTGACGGTAGGGTAGAAGTACGCCTAGAAGTCTTAGAGGAAAATGGATCATTGGAAATGGTGCAAGGGAGACAAGGGGGACAAGGAAGACAAGGAAGACAAGGGGGACAAGGAAAATATCACACTCCTCATACTTCTCCCACTCCTCATACTCCCCCCACTTCCCCCTCCCCTGCTTATGCCCAAATTACCATCACTGACACAGGTGTTGGCATTAGTTCAGAATTTCTCCCCTACGTTTTTGATCGTTTCCGTCAAGCAGATGGAAGTATAACTAGAAACCACGGCGGTTTAGGATTAGGATTAGCGATCGTACGTTATTTAGTGGAAATGCACGGTGGTAGCGTTCATGCAGATAGCCCAGGAGTCGGACAGGGAGCAACATTTAGTGTAAAGTTGCCATTGTTGGCAACACAGCAAGCACCCCAAGATCAAGAATCAAAAAACCAAGAATGTGCTGTTGCTACCAAAACAGAGGTAAATTTCCCGAAAACACCTGTTCTCGAAAGATGGAAATTAAAACAAACAGAACAGATAACAAAAACAGCCTTCCCCAGTTCTGTTATGGAATCATCCTTGAGTGGTTTGCAGGTGTTAGTCGTGGATGACGATACTGATACACGAGAATATCTAACCACCCTCCTACAAGAATCAGGAGCAGAGGTAACAGCAGTTGATTCAGTGCAATCGGCACTTTTAATAATTGCAAAATCCTTACCGGATGTTTTGATTAGTGACATCAGTATGCCTGAAGAAGATGGATACACATTAATACGTAAAATACGAAATTCACAGCCAGGGCAAGGAAGAGATTTACCTGCGATCGCATTAACAGCTTATGCTAGACCACAAGATTGTCAACAAGCCCTTGATGCAGGTTTTCAGATGTATGTTTCCAAGCCAGTTGAACCAAATCAATTAATTCACTCCGTAGCAAAATTAATGCAGAGATTAGGTACGGGAAGCTAAGAGTGGAAGATGGGGAGTGTGAGGAGTAAAAAACAAAAATCAACCACTAACTAATAATTACTAACAACCAAAAACCAACAAATTATGTAAATTTTTCATAATATTAAATACAGTACTGCTCATATTTATATTTCGTTATTTAATTGCCTGATTAGTTGTTCTATACTAAATAGACGTTACCTGAAAAATTAATGCTTGATTTCAACAGCCTAGTGGAGTTTTCCCGCACCAACTGCGTTAGCATTTGTGCATTTCTCGTACCAGCAAACTTACTTGCAACGCTGTTGACGATGGTTTTAGCTGTACTCCGTCGCCCTTCATATCAAGTTTGGCAATCAGCAATAGTAGCCTGTACATTTGCTGTTGTGATGATACTGCACGTTTACACTTGGTTTATGATCGGCGTAGTCATGATTCCCACTTATGTTTTGTTATGGCTAGCTATTACCTGTTTGCTTTGTAATGTAGGGTCAATTTTATTTCACAGACGCAACACCAACGCCCCAATTTTTGGAAGATAATCCCCAACACACTTAACAATTGTTAAAAAGCCCGCCTGTACGGGCTTTTAATATTATGTAGATAGCAGTGCCATCACAACCAAGCGGGTGTAAGAGTATGGTGTACCCCTTTCAAAGTGTTTCTTGGTGGCTTAGCGTCTTGGTGGTGAAAAATCATTTTATTAACCACCAAGACACTAAGACACGAAGATGAAAAATTAGAATTAATACAGCAACTATCAGTGTATCCTTCACTAAAATCTTTTTCTTTGTCTTCAAGGAATTATTCACATCGAATTTGTAGTTAAATTTTGTTAAGATTGGACTCGATGTGAGTTAACCTTCCCTGCTTGTTGCCTACCTTGGAGACACTCAATGCTGCGACTAGAACATATTAGTAAAATTTATCCGACTGGCGAAGTTCTCAAGGATATCAATTGGGAAGTGAAAGTGGGCGATCGCGTTGGTTTAGTTGGGGTTAACGGTGCTGGTAAATCTACCCAACTCAAAATCATCACTGGCAAAATAGAGCCAACCTCTGGCGAAGTTATTCGTCCTGCCAGTTTACACATATCCTATCTCAATCAAGAATTTGATGTAGACCCCTGCCGCACTATCAAAGAAGAATTGTGGACAGTTTTCAAGGAGGCAAACAAAGTACAGTTATCTTTGCTGGAAGTGCAACATCAGATGGAAACCGCTCCTCCAGAAGAACTGGATAAACTAATTAATAAGTTGGATAAGCTACAACGGCAATTTGAAGCCCTAGATGGTTATGGCTTAGAAGCACGTATTGGCAAGATATTACCCGAAATCGGTTTTGAACCAGAAGACGGCGATCGCCTCGTTAGTGCCTTCAGTGGTGGTTGGCAAATGCGGATCAGTTTGGCTAAAATTCTCTTGCAAGAACCTGATTTATTGCTGCTAGACGAGCCAACAAACCACTTAGATTTAGAAACAATCGAGTGGCTGGAAAATTACCTAAAAGGTTTGAATACACCAATGGTAATAGTTTCCCACGACCGAGAATTTTTAGATCGTCTCTGCACTCAAATTGTCGAAACAGAACGAGGTGTTTCTACTACTTATCTTGGTAATTATTCAGCATATTTACAACAAAAAGCTGAAAAACAAACAGCACAACTGAGTGCCTACGAACGCCAGCAAAAAGAATTAGAAAAACAACAAGCTTTTGTTGATAAATTCCGTGCTAGCGCCACCCGCAGCACCCAAGCTAAAAGCCGTGAAAAACAACTAGAAAAAATCGAGCGTATTGAAGCCCCGACAGTTGGAGTTAAAACGCTACAATTTCGTTTTCCCCCCCCACCCCGCAGTGGTAGAGAAGTCGTGGAAATTAAAAATTTAACTCATATCTACGATGAAAAAATTCTATTTTTAGGAGCAAATCTCCTGATTGAGAGAGGCGATCGCATCGCCTTTGTTGCTCCCAATGGTGCTGGGAAATCAACATTACTGCGCCTAATTATGGGTATAGAACAACCCACAGAAGGAGTTGTCAAATTAGGTCAACATAATGTGATCCCTGGATATTTTGAACAAAACCAAGCAGAAGCTTTAGACTTAGAAAAAACAGTCATGGAAACTATTCATGACGAAGTACCTGATTGGAAAAACGAAGACGTTCGCACCTTATTAGGACGCTTTTTATTCAGTGGTGATACAGTCTTAAAAAAAGTAGCAGCTTTAAGTGGTGGAGAAAAAGCGCGTTTAGCATTAGCAAAAATGCTGTTGCGTCCAGCAAATTTATTAATATTAGATGAGCCAACAAACCACTTAGACATCCCAGCCAAAGAAATGTTGGAAGAAGCACTACAAGACTACGATGGCACAGCAATTATTGTTTCCCACGACCGCTATTTTATTTCTCAGGTAGCCAATAAGATTGTGGAAATTCGTGATGGTGAATTCCGAGTCTACTTAGGTGACTATCATTACTACCTCGAGAAAATTGCTGAAGAAAAAGAACAAGCGAGATTAGCAGCGATCGCAGCCGAAAAAGCTGCCAAAAAAGCAGCCAAAGCAGCTAAGGCTACTGGGAAGAAGAAGTAGATTTGAGCTGGTTAATAGCAACTTCGTTTTTAATGCTCAAGATTTGGTGCATACCACAAAAATAAGAAAAAATTACTAAAGTTTAAGAAATGTCTAAAAAATAGAGAAACTCTTATAAAAGAAGTTAATAAGCACAAATCTACTTGCGACTGTAGTTAGCAGTGGTATCATTCGGGTATTACAAAAAGTAAAGGGCGATTTTATTATGACCAAAGCACCTGTTGCTCCCGTGGTGCTAGTCATTTTAGACGGATGGGGCTACTGCGAGGAGACAAAAGGAAATGCTATTGCCGCTGCTAAGACTCCGGTAATGGATAGCTTATGGGCAGCATATCCGCATACCCTTATCCGCACATCAGGAAAAGCGGTAGGGTTGCCAGAGGGTCAAATGGGCAACTCTGAAGTTGGTCACTTGAACATTGGTGCTGGCAGGGTTGTACCCCAAGAGTTGGTACGCATTTCTGATGCGGTAGAAGATGGTTCCATCCTCAAAAACTCAGCACTTGTCAGCATTTGTCAGGAAGTCCGAAGTCGCAATGGTAAATTGCACATCATCGGGCTTTGTTCTGAGGGTGGTGTACACTCGCATGTTAGCCATCTGTTTGGACTACTTGACTTAGCCAAAAGTCAGGAAATATCAGACATTTGTATCCATGCAATTACCGATGGTCGCGATACCGCTCCCACAGACGGTGTTAACTCCATCGCATTAATCCAAGACTACATTGACCGGATCGGAGTCGGACGCATAGTAACCCTCAGTGGTCGCTACTATGCAATGGATCGCGATCGCCGTTGGGATCGGATTCAACGTGCCTATGATGTGATGACAAAAGATAGCTCTGGCAATGGGCATTCCGCGGTAGAAGTTCTGCAAGCATCCTACGCAGAGGGTGTGACAGACGAGTTTATAGCCCCAGTCAGAATAGCCCCTGGAGCCATAGAACCAGGAGATGGGGTTATATTTTTCAACTTCCGTCCCGACCGCGCCAGACAACTTACCCAAGCTTTCGTTAATCCAGAATTTAATGGTTTTGAAAGAAAGCTGATCACGCCACTGTCCTTTGCCACCTTTACACAATACGACCCAGAATTACCAGTAAAGGTTGCCTTTGAACCCCAAAATTTGAGTAATATTCTCGGAGAAGTAATTTCTCAGCATCATCTCAAACAGTTTCGTACCGCCGAAACTGAAAAATACGCCCACGTTACCTATTTCTTCAATGGTGGACTAGAAGAACCCTTCCCAGGAGAAGACAGGGAACTAGTTAACAGTCCTATGGTTGCTACCTACGACAAAGCTCCGATGATGTCGGCCAAAGCAGTTACAGATGCGGCAACAGCAGCTATTGAAAAGGGTATTTATTCTTTAGTTGTAATTAACTATGCTAACCCAGACATGGTGGGACACACTGGTCAGATCCCAGCAACAGTAGAAGCCATTGAAGCTGTAGATCAGTGTTTAGGTCGCCTACTGACAAGCATCAGTAAAGCTGGAGGTACAGCAATTATTACTGCTGATCACGGTAACGCTGAACATATGATAGATGAGAATGGCAATCCCTGGACGGCTCACACTACTAACCCAGTCCCTCTGATTATTGTCGAAGGAGAACAGGCGAAAATCCCTGGTCATGGTGGCAATGTTAGCTTGCGTAACGATGGCAAACTAGCTGACATCGCTCCTACCATTTTGCAGATTTTACAGCTGCCTCAACCACCAGAAATGACTGGGCGATCGCTTTTGCAACCAACAGAGTACGATGTGCAACTTTCTCGCACACCCGTGCAAGTGGGGCTGTAAAAAGTTAATAATAGTGAATTATGAATGAGAATTTAATACAATTCATAATTCATAATTCATAATTCATAATTCACAAACATTTTCCACTATGACCGTTTCTAACGTTGTACAAGGTATCTGGGTTTTTTCTGCAATTGCTTTAATAGTCCTAGTGTTGTTGCATAGCCCCAAAGGTGATGGTATCGCAGCCATTGGTGGGCAAGCCCAATTATTTAGCAGCACTAAAAGTGCAGAAAAAACATTAAACCAAGTAACTTGGGCTTTGACAGTCATTTTTCTTAGTTTATCTGTGGTTTTGAGCGCTGGTTGGCTGCCTAAATAGAAGTGTGAGGAATGGGGGAAGTGTGAGAAGTGGTGAAGAAGACAAGGAAGACAAAGGAGACAAACGATTCATTGGTTCCCAACCAACAACCACTAACCACTAACCACCAAACAACTACTAACATCCCAACAAGTTTAATTTGGCAACGTTTACTAGCATTTATAGGATTAGCTATGATCACGGGACTGCTGTTGATCTTAACTAACGTGCAGTCCTTTGCTGATTTTTCATATTCTCCCAGTTTCTCGACAAAATACTACGACATCACAAATCTTCCCCCCATCACCCTAGCCCCCTATCACCCCACCACTCTAGCTTCACCAAAACCCCATCCCCTACCTTCCACACTGATGCGGTGGCAAGATACAACTAATAGTGGTGACTACTTTTCTCAAGTTGCAACAACGCCAGTAGGTTATTTAGTTTGGTCACAGTTTCCAGTTAAGGTTTACATAGAAACACCATCAACAATAGATCCTAAGCAAGCCCAAGCTTGGATTAATAGTGTCTTGCAGGCTGTACAAGAGTGGAGTGCTTATTTACCTTTACAGGTAGTCGAAAAACAGGAAGTAGCTGATATTACTGTTATACGGAAAACCCCACCACTGCAAAAGTTGCCTAATAGCAATATTCCCCGTGCGCGTTCCGCTCAAACCACTTACGAATTTTACAATAATAAAAATATTTTATACCATCGCTTCACTATCCTGCTTAGTCCCAGCCAAACAGGACAATATCTTTTAGCCGCTGCTCGCCACGAACTAGGTCATGCTTTAGGAATATGGGGACATAGCCAGTTACAGAGTGATGCTTTATATTTTTCTCAAGTTCGCAATCCCCTACCAATTTCTGCTAGAGATGTGAACACACTGAAGCGGGTTTATGAACAACCAACTTGTTTGGGGTGGACTTTACAACGAACTATTTAGGCGTTGTATATTCGAGGGATGAAAATCATCAACAGTAGAGACGTTGCAGTGCAACGTCTCTACAAAATCTGCAACGTCTCTACAAAATCTGCAACGTCTCTACAAAAATAGAGTCTATTGCAAAAATATTTGTCTTGGTTAACTGTAAATGTTCTGTGTTTATCTGTGTTCGATACTTCAAATATCAAAAAATATCAAACCACTCACGAATCATCCATCTGTGATTCTGGCAAAGATGGACGTATGCACAGATATAGTAAAGGGCCAAATAACGGAACTAAAGCTATCAGCCAAAATATTCCAGAACTGTTCCAACCACGCCGCGTCATATCATCCCCCAACAAAGCAGGAAATAATACACATAGCAGGCAAAAATCACAACTCATCACATTAATAAAGCGGCTATTTTGCCACTGCTGGACAAAATTACTCCAATCACCTTGTTCAATACCATAGCTAACCAAAATCGCTGTTCCAATGGTCAGGACAACACCCGTCCAACGAGAATCTAAGATTTTGAGCAAAACATTCTTTGCACCAGAAAACTGCGGATTTGTTTCTCTGATAGCCAAATAGGGTAACAAAGCAAACGCCCCTACAGCAAAAGAAGCAGCAGTAAATGGCCACACTGGAATTTTTTGCCCTCGACCATCAACAAACAGGACTACACTGTAAACAATGGGCCAAATACCCATAATATTGAACAGTACAATCACCAAGGGATTAATACCTTGCCATTGACCAGTAGATAGATTTTTAATCAACTCAAAAGTATCGGGTTGATTGGGAGGAGCAAACAAGAAAGCATACGCAATCAATCCTAGCCAAAGCAACCCAAAGGCGATTTTTCTCATGAGGGATTTAGATAACTGAAAGTCTCCGATAAATACTCAGCAGCAGCAGCAACTAGTGCGATCGCTCCTTCGTAATCTAGGCGTGTTGGCCCCAAAACTCCCACGCTTCCTACCTGTGATGAACCACGGCGGTAGGTGGAAGAAATTAGACTACAGTTACGAATTGGTTCAAGAGGATTCTCTGAACCAATCCTCACTGTTACCCGTGGTTTACCCACTTCCTCAGTCTCATTTTCCTCAAATATTAATCTCCACAGTTGTTCTTGTTCTTCCTCCAATAGTTGGATGATAGTTTGCACCTGTTGTAGTTGGGCAAATTCTGGTTGTCGCAAAACTTCTGCCATTCCACGCACCATGATTTGTGTAACGCCTGGTGTCAAACTGCGACGACTAAATTCTGCCAGGGAATTTTTTAAGTACTCAACATAGTGCTGAAATTCCCGATCTAAATCACTCCAATTGAGATTAGCTACCTCTAACAAACTGCGCCCGCGTAATTGGCTATTTAAAAAGTTAGAAACAAGTTGTAATTCTCGATCTATCACTTCTGGATCAAATTGTGTGTTTTTGCCTTTTGGTGGCAAATCTAATAATGCTGAATGTGTTTCATAATTATCCGTAACTACGATCAGCATGACTCGTCCGACTTCAATTTGCACCAATTGCAAATGCCGCACCATAGCACTGACATTTTGTGGTATTGTAATCAAGGTGATGCAGCCGCTTAGGGTCGCTAAAATTTGGGCTGCCCCTTGTAATAAGCTTTCTAGACTACTATCTTCCCAATTCAAGCTATTTTGTAGTGTCGCTTCTACTTGTCTGGCTAGAGTTTCCGAAGGTGTGATCAACTGATCAACATAAATTCGATAGCCAGAGTCAGAAGGTACTCGCCCAGCAGAAGTGTGTGGTTGATAAAGTAGCCCGGCTTTTTCTAACACACCCATAGCGTTACGAATCGTGGCTGAGCTAACACCCAAGTTGTACTCTTCTAGCAGGGCTTTGGAGCCAACAGGCTCTGCTGTGGCGATGTAGTGACGTACTGTTGCCCAAAGAATATGCTGTTGACGATTGGTTAGCTGGACTTGCATAGCTAATGTTTACCAAAGCAAAATTTTAATTAGTTTTTAAAAAACAAAAAATTATTAAGATGAGAAGCAAAAAGCATTAATATTTAGTTAAGCAAAATAGTAAATAATTGAAGTATCTGAAAATACGTTACAACAAATCTATCTTTTATCTCTCACAAAAGTATCTTTAAGAAGACTTTGATATACATGTGAAAACTTGCTCACTGCAAAATCCTTCTGAATCTCAATAATCTTTACTTAGATTTACGCAAATTGGTAGCTCAAAAGTATTGGTAATTACTAAGTGAAAATTATTCACTCTTAAGTTCAGAATAGCAAAAAAAACTTACAATCGTCATTTACGGTTAATACACAGGAATTGAAGGGTCAACTAACATGGAGTAGGCATCAATACCACCAGAAATATTTTTCACATTTGTAAATCCTTGATTAACCAGCCACTGACACATCTGAGCAGAACGAATGCCATGATGACAAAGTACCAAGGTTTCAGCATCAGGATCTAAGCGCGTGTGAATTTCATTTCCCCATTCAGCAAATTCACTTAGAGGCAAGTTAACAAAACCCTCAATGTGAGCGATCGCGACTTCCTGTGGTTCACGCACGTCCACAAGCTGAAGATTAGGCTCACCTTTGGACAAACGTTGGGCGAGTTCTTCTACACTAATTTCGGTAATGGCTTGAGGTGTCATTCCAATTTTAAACTTTAGATTGGAGATTTTTCCTAGATACTATTTATGTTTGCAGAAAATAGTCATCTTGACCAGGAAAAAATACTTACAGGACTTTGAGCAATACTTTCCGTATCAGGCAACGGAGAACTATTAACAGGGAACAGCCATAATTGATAATTAGTAACTGAAAACAGGTAATTTATGAAACAAGCCTTATTCTTTCGTTCTCTAGCAGCTATTGCGATGATGCTGCTATTTATCAGTATTCCTGGTTGTAGTGGCTTATCCGGTACAAATTCTTTTGTGGGAATCAGTGGAACTACACAACAGCCTGGTGCGGCAATTTTTGTATCTCAACAAGCACCAGTAATGATGTCAATGCTGGTAAATCCCGATAAATTACAAGTATTGGAACGTGAGGGAGAACTATCCAAACTAAAAACCAGTTTATTAGCTAGTACAGGTCTAGATTATAAACAAGATATTCAACCTTGGTTGGGTAATGAAATTACCTTAGCTGTCACAACCGAAGACATTGATCGCGATCCTAGTAACGGACAGCAGCCGGGATATTTAATGGCACTAGCAACCAAAAATCCAGAGAAAAGCCGTGAATTTGTGGATTTGTTATTTTCCAAACGGGCGATCGCTGGGGCAAACTTAACCACAGAACAATACGAAGGCATCAAGTTGATTTTTGACTCTCCACAAGTAGATCCAAAATCTAAAATGCAAAATTCTTTGGCTGGCGCTGTTATTGGTGATGATTTTGTGTTGTTTGCCAACGATCCCAAAGTGCTAAGGGAAGCTATTAATAATGTCCAGGGTCCTGATCTTAATATAACTACCTCTAGCCAATATCAGCAAGCTGTCAAACAAATACCCAAAGGTGCATTAGCCGTAGCGTTTCTCAATCTTCCCAATATCGCTCAATGGCAAGGTTTAAAACTGCCAGAACCAGCAACTTATGACAGCGAAATAGTCTCTGTAGTCCTAACCAACAAAGGATTACTAGCAGAAACTAGCTTACTAGCACAAGGCGAGACAGCACCACCTTTAGAGCCGTTATCTCAGCCTGTGGGAGCATTACAATATATCCCTACCTCAGCAGGTTTAGCGATCGCTGGAAAAAGTTTAAGTAGTTTACCTAACAGCAATTTAAATCAAGTTTGGGAACAAATCAAAGTCGCTATATCCGGTTCAGAAAAAAATATAGTTTCTGGCTTAATCAAACCTGTGGTAGATCTGCAAACAGATTCAGATATCAACTTAAAAGAAGATATTTTTAGCTGGGTACAGGGAGAATACGCCATTGGATTATTACCCCGTTCAGGACAAGCAAATCCCGATTTTGTGTTTGTAGTCGAAAAAACTGAAACCACACCAGCAGGAATTTCTCGTTTAGATGAAATCGCATACTCACAGGGATTGTCACTGAATACTTTTGATATAGACAAACAAAAAATCTCAGCTTGGACACAATTAAAAGCTACAAAAGTAGCCGATCCTCAACAGCGAGAAAAATACACAATAGAAGCTAAAGTTTCCGGAGTGCGTATTAGCCAAGGAAATTATGAAATTTTGGCTTCCAACCTTGAAACAATGAATGAAATTATCAATGCTAAGAACAATTCCTTGATTAGCGATCGCCAATTTAAAAATAGTATTGCTGCCATTCCCCAACCAAACCAAGGTTACGTGTATCTAGATTGGGCAAAAAGTCGAGAATTATTAGAAAATCAATTTCCAATTCTCAAACTAGCAGAAATATTGGCAAAACCCATCTTTGAGAACTTACGATCGCTCACCATGAGCAGTTACGGTAGCGACACAAAAATATTCAAAATTGGTGTGTTCTTTCAATTAGGTAAATAGTCAATTGTCATTGGTCACTTGTTATTTGTTAGTGATTAGAAATCAGTGGACAGTTAACAGTAAGTAATATAATTTGATAATTGCCGCTGAATGTGAATCAAATAGGTTGAGCTTGGAAAGTAAGAACATTGATGCCAAAACAGCGACGAAGCAAATAGAAGTAATGTGTGATATCATGTCCGTTTAAAGACTTATCATATCTGTGAAGGCCGGTAATGGGTAATGGGAAAACCAATTACCTGTTACCTACAAGGTCAACCATATCGTAAGTAATTAGCCGGAATTGATATCAGACTTATGGTGAAACGGTATTACCCCATCTGATCTAACCAGTAACCAACATCAACAGCTAGTTTTTGTCCTAACTTTAATAACTGTCGATGCTTAATAACGTCCTCACCATTAGCGATCGCTGTTTGACATTGAGGCAAAATTTTGTTGTACAAACAACTAAAGTATAGTTCTTGAGAACGATCCAAACAGATGCCTAGATTCAGCTGATCGGCAACATCAATTAATCTTTCCAGGCGCTGGATATCTGCATCAAATGTACCATTGGCATCGTGCAACAATTGCCAAAGTAATCGCAAAATCAACTGTTCTAACATCTGCTTGCCTTCGGGAATATTTAACCGACAGCGCAGGTGTTTAGCTTCACTAGCGATCGTTTTTAATTCCAGGATATGATTTATACTTGATTGCGGTTCGCTGATATCTTGCTCTAAGGCGCGTAGTGTGTTCATACACCGATAACTTAAAGCTATTTCTGCGGCTACTTGCAACTCTTGTGGTGCTGGCAATTCATCTCGATGGAATGCCATTATTACACCGTAATTATCTCGATATGTTTGTGTATAAAGTTGGTCTAGTCTACTCAGTGTTTCTTGACTCAACAACCGCATTAACCGATGGCGTTCTTCAGCAAAGAGATTTTCTAAGCTAAATGCTTGATCCCCAAATAACTGCATCATCACTAAGATAGTGTTTGCTGCACTTGCTTTTTGCAGTGATGCCAATAATTTTTCTTTGATTTGACTGTAAGTACGTCTTCCTTCAAATGGTTGAATGCAACAATGGAAATCCCAACCTCCTAAATGCAACACTGCAAAGACTAAATGTTCACTTTCCCAAGTGATTTCCGATATTAGCTTTAAGTGTCCGACTGCTAGTGTCAATGCTCCCAGCCGTTGCAGATGGTAATCTAGCTCATGAACGTTATAACAATAAACGCGTTTTTGATAAGGATGGGAATATTTGACAGTGCAGTTGTTAGGTGATGTTCCATTGCCATTGCCATTGCGGGTTTCGCCTTTATGATTATTAAACAAAGAAGCGATCGCGTGATGGGCTGCAACTTGCTTAAATGTGATTTGTGAAGTTGCCACTAGTTGGCGGTAAACTTCTCCACCATGTTTGAAAATATCAACATTACTGGGAGCAATGGCAAGGCGCTTGAGGAATTCTTTTTCTAGTTGTACACCTGCCACATCTCCCGCTAGTTCTAAAGCACGGGCAGCATAACGTAGAATCTGCGTTCCTTCTGGGCGGGATATTTCTTCAAAAAACCAACCACAACTTGTAAACATCAACAAAGCATGACGCTGCATTTCCAACAAACGTAAAGCGTCTACTTGTTCTGCATTGGTAAGTTTGTGAGTTTGATGGCGCTCAAGGAAGCGGTGAATGTTGTGAGGTGAACGATCGAGAATTACTTCGATATATTCATCTCGTGCTTGCCAAGGATCACAGAAAAACTGTCTGCCGTGTTCTTCATATACCTCTATCAGGCGATCGCGTAACCAATTTAAGGCATTTCGTAACGGGCGACGCCATAGTTGATGCCATTCACCGCCACCACCACAACCGCAATTATCCTGCCATCTATCAACACCGTGGGCGCAACTCCAAGCGGTTACTGGTTTTAACTCCACTTCCCAAGTTGGAGGATTCAAGCTGAGATAATGGGCAAAGTTGGTAACTGTCCAACCCCGATGCGGAAACTCTTTGGTAAAGGCATAGGCTAGAGTCTTCTCTGTTCCTCCCTTATGATGTCCAAAGGTTTCTCCATCTGTCGCTACGGAAATTAACTGGGCGGGACGACGATCTCCACGCACCGCAGAACCAATACGCCCTGCTAAATGACCGGAATTGTAGAGAACATCACTAAAACCCATGTCCCGCGAAATTGGGCCATCGTAGAAAAAGATATCGATGTAGGGAAGGGATTGGTGATCGGGGATTGGTGATTGGGAAGTAGAATTTTCTATCTCCCGATTCCCATCTCTGGGGGATAAAGAAACTGTACTCAGAGGAGAGGATGCTGTGCTGAGTGTGGGTTTGAGATAGCAACGATAGGGACGGGTGGGATCAATTTGACTACCGCCGACTTCGTGCCATTCTGGATGGGGATTTTCCTTAGTGGGTAAAAGGCGACAACGCTGTGCTTGGGAGGGCGCTAGGACAATAAAGCGAATTCCTTCTTTGACTAATGCTTCCAGAGTCGGGTAGTCTACAGCAGTTTCTGCCAGCCACATACCTTCGGGGTCGCGTTTAAAGCGGGATCGGAAATCTGCTTTGCCCCAACGAATCTGCGTATATTTATCGCGCTCGTTGGCCAGAGGCATGATGATATGGTTATATACTTGCGCGATCGCATTGCCATGTCCATGCAAACGTTGACAAGATTTGCGATCGGCTTCCAAAATTCGCTGATAAACTTCTACATCGTGGCGTTCTAGCCAAGACATCAGGGTTGGGCCAATATTAAAACTCAAAAACTCGTAATTATTAACGATCCCCACCAGTTCGCCTCGGTCATTTAGCACCCTAGCAAAGGCATTTGGACGATAGCATTCGTGATGAATTCGTTCATTCCAATCATGAAAAGGTGCTGCACCCGGTTGGCGTTCGATCGCATCCAAATATGGATTTTCCCGTGGTGGTTGGTAAAAATGACCGTGTACAGTCACGTAAACACCCGTAGCCGTCATCAAGGGATTAGGCATGTTGGCGTTTGTAGAATTTTCTTGCGATGTCAAATTTATACCAGTTTGACCTGGCAATTCAGCAGCAGAAGTCATGTAGTATATCCAAAATCAAAAATACTTGCAATTGTGCCGACAAATATATGCGTACCTTTTAGAGCGGCATGTCCAGTAAATATTAGCGTAGCTAGACGGCAACGACGAGATGAATGCAATTAGAGTATAGCTCATAGTATTACAGGTAATCTGCATCATCAAGCAGTCGTTTCCTGAAGTTCAGGAATAGAACAGCCATTGAAAAAGCCTCGTGACAGGTTTCTCCACTGGCATACCAAAAATTTAATTGTCTTTTAATATATTAAACATCATTTTTGGTGTAAAATTTGCACTTTAATAAAAAATTTTGCAACGAAAAGTTATCAATTCTCCGTAAAACTCCACCCTATTTTACAAAATTTGCCATCTGCGAGGAAATAGTGAAATTTAGGAACTACTGAGAGCGATTGAGGGGAGGTGGGGAGTGTGTAGACGCGTAGCGGCTTCCCGTAAGGGTGGAGTGTGGGGAGTGTGAGGAGTGTGGGGAGTGTGGGGAGTGTGGGGAGTGTGAGGAGTGTGTAGACGCGTAGCGGCTTCCCGTAAGGGTGGAGTGTGGGGAGTGTGAGGAGTGTGGGGAGTGTGGGGAGTGTGGGGAGTGTGAGGAGTGTGTAGACGCGTAGCGGCTTCCCGTAAGGGTGGAGTGTGNGGGGAGTGTGGGGAGTGTGGGGAGTGTGGGGAGTGTGGGGAGTGTGGGGAGTGTGAGGAGTGTGAGGAGTAAACAACTAACCACTAACTACTAACTACCAACAATCAACAACCAACCACCAACAAACTCTTGACTATTAACCATTGACAATTGACCATTGACTATTAACCATTGACCATTGACTATTAACTAATGTCAGGTAAAAACATTCTCTTTTTAGTTCTCTTGCTTTTCATTCCGGTTTCTGTGGCAGCCCACTTTTTAGAGTGGGGAGATTTAATTGTTTTCATTACAGCTGGATTAGCAATTTTGCCCCTAGCAGCGAGTATGGGTACAGCCACAGAAGAAATAGCTGTGGTACTAGGCCCGACTCTGGGAGGATTATTAAACGCTACCTTTGGCAACGCCACAGAACTAATTATTGCCATTGTTGCCTTGAAAGCAGGGTTAGTAGATGTAGTCAAAGCCAGTATCACCGGCTCAATTATCGGCAATTTACTATTGGTGATGGGTTTGGCTATGTTGTTGGGTGGACTGCGTCATAAAGAACAGACATTTCAACCGATAGTAGCGCGGATGAACTCAGCTGCTATGAATTTGGCAGTGATTGCTATTTTATTGCCAACAGCAATGAACTTTACCTCGCCAGGAATTAGCGAAAAAACCCTGCAAAATCTTTCCTTAGCAGTGGCTGTTGTATTAATTCTGGTTTATGCATTAACACTGCTATTTTCGATGAAAACTCACTCCTATCTTTACGATGTGGGTGTAGCAGAAACAGAAGCTTTGGAAGTTGCGAATCACAAGCCTAATATATGGTTGTGGAGTGGGGTTTTGCTGGTATGTACTCTATTAGTAGCAATAGAATCAGAACTACTTGTGGATTCTTTAGAAGTAGCTACATCTAAGTTAGGCTTAACAGCGTTATTTACAGGGGTAATACTTGTTCCTATTATTGGCAATGCTGCTGAACATGCTACGGCTGTAACTGTGGCCATGAAGGACAAAATGGATCTTTCCCTTTCCGTAGCGGTGGGATCAAGTATGCAAATTGCTCTGTTTGTAGCTCCCGTGTTAGTAATTGTGGGGAAAATTTTTGGGCAACCTATGGATTTGGATTTTAGTCCCTTTGAATTAGTGGCCGTGGCTGTATCAGTTCTAATTGCAAATACCATTAGTTCTGATGGTAAATCAAATTGGTTAGAAGGCACATTACTTTTAGCAGCTTACATGCTCTTGGGATTTGCTTTTTACTTCTACCCAGTAGTTGATGGTATAAGTTAGTGAGTAATAGGTAATGGGTAATTGGTAAGAGCGCCCATTACCAAACCCGTTCACCATTAACAACAAAGTTGGCGGGTGGTGAGTCCAGTCCTCATCTTGGTTTGTTGCCCTTTCGGAATAAAACTGGTATGGATGCCCGCAGAGTGGCTGATGGCAGAGTACTCAAGCGACTATCCCCATTTCTTTCACCTGGTAGCAGACTACAATTGCCTAAACCTGAGCGCTACATTGACAGTGTTAAATTTAAAAATTAAGCATAGAGACAATAAAGTATACTTAAATTTACGCCTTTTTGCCTTTTTTGTTTACTACAACTTGATAGTTGGCAGATATTAGCTTTATCTGATTTAAAACTCAGATTTTGATTTGCCATCTGTCAAAGGAGGCAATTTTAAGACCGCACCAGTTTTTTTGAAAAAAACAACTATATTTTTTTAGTTGAAAATACGCACTATTCCGGAGCATTAACTATTTAGTATGTGAAAGAAAATATGGGCGTTAGTAAAATGAAATACAATGAGTGATATGGGTCTACTGATAACGGGCGTGTTAACAACAGGACAACCATCTCTGCCCAATTTCCCGGAGAATTTACCGGTTCAGCTAGACAGTGACATAAATCAGTCAGAACAAAGTCAGTTATCTGAGGTTGTTCCTGCAAATCAGATCACACCACCTGAATTTATACCACCGGATGAGCAGGTTGCTGTGGTGTCGTTAGCGATCGCATCAGATACACTAGATGACAATTATCAGATCAAAGGCTTCGCTGATTCTGAGTATTCACCAGTTGTAGCAGAAAATGCTGTTGCAGATAGTGTTAACTACTCAAATGTACAACCAGAGTTCACTCCTATCTCTGAAGCGACAACAAATGACGACACTTTTTTAGTTGCTTTTACTTCCGCTACTCAAGGTCAAGATATAAATAAATATACTGCCGTGCCGCTAAAGTCTGTTCACCACCAGCCACATTATAGGGCGGGGGGACTTCCGCAATTGCCTCGTGTCAGAACTCAACAACCCAGAGACTATAAAAGGGTGGCAAAATTTCCCAGTTCACCTAGTCCAGCTTTGCCAATTCTGGGTTTTGGTCATACAGGTGATACTGTCAGAGTATTACAACGGTTGCTACGATCTAATGGTTATAGAATCCAAGTAGATGGGATTTTTGGAGCTTTAACAGAATCAGCAGTCAAAGCTTTTCAAAATCGCCGGAATTTAGTTTCAGATGGAATAGTAGGTCAAAGAACGTGGCGAGAGTTAACTAAGTAGTCAATTGTCAACTGTCCATAGTCAAGAGTTTTTTATTGATGACCATTGACAATTGACCAATGACCAAATTACCTATATTTATGTTGTTCTAATAATTGTTGCGCCCTGGGCTTGTAGATTAGGTAAAACAAAGCTTCAACATAACGCAATAAATCTTCTCGATTTTGTTTGGAAATAAAGTTCCAGAAACCATAAATCCGTGCTAGCGATAGCAGTTTGTTACTATGAATTTTCCAGGTATAGGTACTGTAAACCCGATTTATGGCTTGTTGAGAAACTTCATACCAGTAGTTGGGATTTTGCTCACATTTACTGACAAAATTCAAGATTTTTGTGGCTGTTTCTTCTAAATGTGTAGGGTTGATGTAAAAGCCGTTGACTTGATCTTGAATAATTTCTAAAGGTCCACCAAACTGAGTTGCAAAAGTAGGTAAGCCAGAAATCATTGCTTCTAATATTGTCAAGCCAAAGGCCTCAAATAAAGCAGGTTGTACAAAAATTCCCTGGTGGTCAGCAATGACGCGGTAAACTTCTCCAGAATCGGTTTTAGATAGACGTACACCTAGCCAGCGAATTTTGCCTTGAAGATTGTACTGCTCTATTATGCGGTAGAGTTTGACAATTTCTTCTCGTTCTTCATTGTCTGTTGATTCTTCTACACGCAACTTACCCGCTACTAAAATTAAGTTGCAGTGGTCCTGTAATTCTTGACTCTGACCAAAACATTCAGCTAAACCTGTGAGATTTTTGATCCGATCCAGACGGGCCATGGAAAACAGAGGGCGTTTGCTTGGATCATCAAGTTTGCCAAATATCTGGGCAGAATCTTCTAGAGTAAAAAGCATCTCTTCTATGCGCCGGCGATCGCTTTCTACTCGGTCTTCACTACGTGTATAGGGGAAGAAGTAATTCTCGTTCACCCCTGGTGGTACAACGTTGAATTTGGGGCTAAATAGTTCAATCCCATTGACCACATGGTACAAATCTGGCATGGTAAAGCACTTGTAAGATTCGTACTGTCCGATACTGTCCGGCGTACCGACGATTTCTTGGTAGGTGCTGCTAATGATAAAGTTGGCTGCATTCATCACCAACAAATCAGCGGTGAATTGTAACGAAAAATGATACTTATCTTCCAAATCTTGCCAGTAAAGGTTACTGAACAAGTATTTAGATTTTTCCAAAGCATGGGCTATGATGCAGTGAGTGACGTCCAAGCGACGTGCCAATAAAAATGCTACTAAATTCCCATCTGAATAGTTACCAACTATAAGATCAGGTCTACCTTGAAATTCTGCCAGTATTTCTTTTTCAGCATCGATCGCATAGGTTTCTAGATAAGGCCACAACTCAAACCGAGAAATCCAATTTTGCGTCATATTAGGATTAAATTCCCGTAAAGGTACACGCAAAATCCAAGCATTTTCTGTTCCGTGAACCTTTTCTAGACGTTGATTACAAAGTGTATCCTCACTATTAGGGATGAGGCGGGTGAGAATAATTACTTTTGGCTGGACATTCAATCCTTCTAAGCCTGCTAATATTATATCTTCTCGCAACTGCGTTTCTAGATTCCTAGCTTGATCGAGTACGTACACGACTTGACCGCCAGTATCAGGACGCCCCAACACTCCCTCTTGTCCAAACCACCCATGGGGAGATACCAAGACGATTCTAAAAATCATCGGGATGCGGGAAATGAAGGCTTCTAGGGTTTGGGGATCAGGAGAATCGATCAATTGATCAAGCATTTCTAGACTCTCCTGTACGCGGGCGGCGGTGTTACCCCAACCCGGTTCAAAACCTATCGTTTGCAATTGGAAGCGAAATTCTTCGTAGGGTTGTTGACTGGGGAGACTGCTGACGAAAGCGATCGCAGCTTTAATTTGTTGAGAAAGTTGCTGTTGAGACTGAATGCGATTATTTATTAGTAGCTGGATGCCGTTATATTGGTGTAGACTCAGGAAAATAAATAAACTTTCCTGCCATTGCTTCGGATCTTGGAATAGCTTACTAGATAAGTAACGGTTTAGTAATTGTACTCCCTTGCCGATATTTTTTGGATCGCGTAGAACTGGGGAGTAGTCGTAAAATGGGCCAAAATCCAATTCCAACAAGTCGCCTTCGTTGGGATGGAAGCGATTTACTAAGCGATCGCGCAGATCCAAAAGTTCCTGTACACTCATCGGTTCCACATTCAAATCATCCGTTAGTCGATAAACCTCTTGAGTGGCAATTTTGGGACGAATAATAAAGCAAAAGCCAGAAATATCTTGAATGATTTCTTGAGTGTAATAGATGAGTTTACCTAAGCTTGATGAAGCGCTAAAATGCTCAGGTTTTTGATAATTTGTGCAATATTCGCTATATACATTCAATATATCATTCCGCAGTAGATATTTTTTGTCTTGATGGCGTAATTCACTCAGAAATGAGCGCAAATCATTTTTTTCTTCACTTTCGAGGACTGCTTGAATTAATTCAGACATACAACTACCAAAAGATATGAAAATTAGGAATTATGAATTGGCGATCAAGAATCGGGAATCGAAAAGAGATTTTCGTGTTTGGTTGTACTAAAACAGCAGTTTGATTAGCCGTCTGGAAATTTAACAATAGAAAAGGGGTTGTGAATTCCGTGATAGTCTTGCACCTGCTTGATCTCTTAATAAGATTTTTGTCATAATTTTGGGCATGTAGGGATGGGTCATAGCATGTCTCTCATATTGTTTAGATGTCAATCGATTTGTTTGCTCCGAGCCGTGTTACCTTATCTTCCGACAGTAAATTCTCTGGCTAGTAGCCTAAATCTGCTGAGAGCGAACTAAAAAAATGCTCTGTGAAACTTATTTTTTGGCGGACGAAAAACTGGTGCAAGTTAAGAGTGTGTCTATATCTGCACCTTCAAGGTGAGAAAATCCTTAATTGATTCTCAAAAATTAAAAATTAATTATTTTTTCAATTTTTATTGTTTAACTTGTATTTTTATGAATATCCTAATTTCCCCGGCTTTGTACTCTAACTAAAGACGTAGTCTTATAAATTTATTCAATTAGATTCAATTATTGACATAACTAAAAACTAAAATTTGTGTCTTTTTTGGAAAATATAAATCTTAAGCACAGCTTATTTACAATTAGTAAACTTTTTCCTACTATTTTTGTCCTCAATTGCTCACATCAAAAATATTAGGTTCTCTCTATGATTGTTGCAACAAAAGTTCATTTATTTGAGATTAAAGTTATCCGCAAATTGAACGTCAGTAAATATAAATCAAGTTTTTTATGATACGACACATCTACCTGGTTTACCTACCTATAATTACAGTATGAGCTTATAAATATTTGGATCGGTGCATATGAGTGAACGAACACACCAAGCAACAGCAGATCATAGTGTAGGCAACATTATGATCATCTCTTTTCTTGCCTTATGCGGATTAACTGTTATATTTTTGTTAGGAATTTTTTAGTTAGGATTCCAGAATTTTGATTTTGTGAAAACCAATCTTCTAACAGCAGCCCAGAAAGGATTAATGTTGGGTTGCTGTTTTGCTTTATCTAGTTATTTTTTGTTAGTTGTTATTTGTCGGTTGAAGCTACTAACAATTTAATATTTAAAAACTTAAAAACCAAAAAGCACCAAGGAGTGTTGCCGTGTTTCCACCCTAGGTGCTTTTTGTTTTACACTTGCTCCTCACACACAACTAAAAGATATCACTACTTTTATACAATGACAAGTACTTTAGAAAAATTTTTTTCTCTTCCATTATTTACCATTTAAAAAGCGCCTGGAGTGTTACCGTGTTACCACTCCAAGCGCTTTTTTATCTAAACTTACTCCTCACACACACAACTAAAGATTAACATTGTGCTTATCTATCTACAAACATAATATGGACACTTTGACAAGTGTACCATCCTACTTTAGATAGATTAATGTAAAAAGTGACGTATGCCGGTGAAAATCATTACTAAACCGAGTTCATTTGCAGCTTGAATCGAATCTTGATCTCGCAAGCTACCACCGGGTTGCACGATCGCCATAATTCCCGCCGCCGCCGCAGTTTTGACAGAATCATCAAAGGGGAAAAATCCATCACTAGCAAGAACTGCACCTTTAGCTTTTTCACCAGCTTGTTCAAGGGCAATTTTTACCGAACCAACGCGGTTCATTTGTCCAGCACCAACGCCTAAAGTAGTGCGATCGCTACTGACAACAATGGCATTAGATTTAACGTGTTTGCAAACTTTCCAAGCAAACAGTAATTCTGCTAATTCTTTGGGTGTGGGTTGACGTTGGGTGACGATTTGCCATTGACTGGTATCGGCAACAATATCATCTGCATCTTGGACAAGGAAACCACCTGCGATCGCTTTGACAGTTTCTTGAGGACCACTGCTTAAATCTGGTAAAGTCAATACCCGCACTTTCGACTTAGCAGCCAGAATTGCTTTTGCATCTTCGTCACATCCTGGTGCGACTACGCATTCTAAAAATGTTTTTGTGAGTTCAGTTGCTGTAGCAGTATCAATTGGACGGTTAAGGGCGACAATACCACCAAAAGCAGACACAGGATCAGCATTAAACGCTTTTTGGTAAGCTGCGGCGATTGTATCTCCTTGAGCCGTACCACAGGGGTTGGTATGTTTGATAATCGTAGCAGTAGGACTATCAGTAAATTCGGCGATAATGCGGCGTGCTGCTTCTAAATCAACTAAGTTATTGTAACTGAGTTCTTTGCCTTGCAGTTTGCTAGCAGCAGCCCAACCTATTGGGTTTACACCAGTTTGATACCAAGCTGCTTTTTGGTGGGGGTTTTCACCGTAGCGCAAAGATTGTAGTTGTTTCCCAGAAACAGTAAATTTTTCTGGTAGAGTTTCTGTTGGTTGTGTTCCTGCTAAATAAGATGCGATCGCTTGATCATAGCTAGAAGTATGCAAAAATCCTTGCAAAGCACACTTTTGGCGAAATTCTAGGGATGGTTCTGTGTGTTGGCGTAATTCCCGCAAATACTCGTCATATTGGGAGGGATCACACAATACCGTCACATCCGCGAAATTTTTTGCTGCTGCCCTCAGCATAGCAGGGCCACCGATGTCAATTTGTTCTATTGCTTCTCTTAATGTGACATCTGGCTTGGCGATGGTTTCCTCAAAAGGATAGAGATTCACCACTACTAAATCTATCGGGCGAATTTGATTATTTGCCAAATCTGTCATATCTTGTGGAATTGATCGCCGTGCGAGAATTCCGCCGTGAATCCGCGGATGTAGAGTTTTGACTCGGCCACCTAATATTTCGGGAGAACCTGTGTAATCTGCTACTTTTTGAACTGGTAATCCTGCATTTTTGAGAGCTTGAGCAGTACCGCCACTACTAATTAACTCAAAATCAAATTCTTCTACTAAGCTACGAGCAAGTTCAATTAATCCAGTTTTATTGGATACACTCAACAGTGCTAGACGCGCCATAATTCCCCAGCTTTATTTGATTGGTATAAGTGAGAGCAGAAGATTATTTTACAAATTGCTGGAAGTTGTGAAGACAAGTTTTTGCACAGACGCCTTTGGCAAAGATTTGAGCATAGTCAGCTTTAGCTGAGTTGAGCTATGAGCTTCAGAATTAATTCTGAGGTGGATTGAGGGGCAAAACATCCACTTGGAATCAATTCCAAGGCTCATAGTCAAAGTCGGCTCAAGCCGACTAGAAGATTTTGATTAATATCGATTAAGAGAGTTGAATAATGGGAGCAAATATCTGTCTTTAGAATTTATTCAGGTTCCCCCAACAACAGGAAAAGTACCTAAAGGTTTAATCGTAGCTTTGCATGGTTGGGGTGCAAATGCTGAGGATTTAGCATCTTTAGCACCATTTTTAAATTTGCCTGATTATCAGTTTCTGTTTCCCAATGCACCTTTTCCTCATCCTTATTCGCCTATGGGAAGAGCATGGTACGATTTGAGCGCAGAGAACATGTATGAGGGATTAGCAGAAAGTCGGCAATTACTCATAGATTGGTTGCTAAGTTTAGAAAGTAGCATTGGTGTACCGCTATCACGGACGGTATTGAGCGGTTTTTCCCAAGGAGGAGCAATGACTTTAGATGTAGGATTAAAGTTGCCCTTTGCAGGTTTGGTTGTTATGAGTGGTTATTTACATCCTGGTGCAGTTCCGGATGCGACTTCAACAACAACTGCTTCACCTCCGGTTTTAATCATGCACGGTAGATATGATCAAGTAGTACCACTACGAGCCGCACTCAAGGCCAAAGAAACTTTAGAGTTGCTAAAAATTGCAGTACAGTACTATGAATTTGACATGGGTCATGAAATACAACTACCAATGCTAGAGTTAATACGTAATTTTGTTGTCAATACTCAAGTAACCACAGAGTAGCTTGTTGCAAGATTAAGTCTCATCCCAGTTACAAAAGTTTTACAAATTCCGGTATAAATCCGGTAAATTTTCACGTAATTGATGTCCTCAAATGAGTAATATATATTGGGTGGCTGCGTCGAGCGCAAACAAACCCAAGCTGGATGCAAATGCTGCTAACGGGAGGGGCGAGCATTATGAAAACTCTAAGCATTTCCAAAAAAGAAATTGCTACCATGACTCCACAAGATGTAGAAAAGTTAGCTACACGCTTGGAGCAGGACAACTATAGCAATGCTTTTGAAGGTTTGGATGATTGGCACATGCTACGTGCGATCGCATTTCAACGCCCAGAGCTAATTGAACCATATATCCACCTTCTGGATTTAGAACCCTACGACGAAGCCTAACTATTTTGGGTTTTAGATTTTAGATTTTGGATTAGTTTCTACGAGATTTATCTGGGGGCTTGTACCATTAAGGAATTATTGGTCAATGATTAATTTTAAGCCATGACCTCAATGCTAAATCCAGAATCTACATTTCCAGACAGCAACCTGGGAACGAGCCAAAATCCAAAATTGAAAAGGGTTCTGATTGGTATAGGCGGCGGTATCGCCGCCTACAAAATTTGTGAAGTTGTTTCCACATTATTTAAAAGTGGTGTGGAGGTGCGAACTATTCTGACTAATTCTGCGCAAAAATTTATCACACCTCTAACTTTTTCCACTCTCTCCCGTTATAGCAGCTTTACAGATGAAAATTTTTGGCAACCAATTTACTCTCGTCCTTTGCATATAGAATTAGGTGAGTGGGCAGAAGTTTTTTTAATAGCACCTTTAACAGCTAATACATTAGCAAAATTAGCTCACGGTATGGCTGACAACTTGCTCACAAATACCGTCTTGGCTTCCACTTGTCCTGTAGTGTTAGCACCAGCTATGAATACCGATATGTGGGAACAGCAGACGGTGCAGCAGAATTGGCAAAATCTCTTGAAAAATAGTCGTTTTCATAGTTTACAACCAGCTTCGGGATTATTAGCGTGCGATCGCGTCGGTGCTGGAAGAATGGCAGAACCGTCAGAAATTATAGCCTACATTCAATCTTTACTACACACCGCAGGTAAACGAGACTTAGCAGGAAAGCAAGTCTTAATCAGTGCTGGGGGAACACGGGAACATTTTGATCCTGTAAGATTTATTGGCAATCCTGCCACAGGAAAAATGGGGTTAGCTTTAGCACAAGCAGCATTGCATCGAGGCGCAAACGTGACCTTAGTACACGGGCCACTGAACAGTGACATACCTCTGGGAATAGAAGCAATTCCTGTAGTGAGCGCTGAACAAATGCACTCTGCTATGATGCGGTATTTACCAAAAGCAGATGTAATAATTATGTCAGCCGCAGTTGCAGATGTGAAACCACAAGATTACAGTCACCAGAAATTACCCAAGCGATCGCTTCCCAAATCTTTAGCCTTAGAACCTATACCGGATATAATTACAGAATTGGCAAGGCGCAAACAATCTCATCAATTGTTAATTGGCTTTGCTGCTCAGACAGGGGATATTATCACTCCCGCTGTTGAAAAATTACGCAGAAAAAACTTAGACGCGATTGTTGCTAATCCAGTAGACAAACCTGATAGTGGTTTTGGTAGCGACAACAATCAAGCCGTATTTTTAGACAAGCAAGGTCATCAGTTAGAAATTCCACCATGTACTAAATTGCAGCTAGCTCATCATCTATTTGATTTTATTGGTAGTCACTAGTCTCTAAGCAGCAGTATCAAAGAATACGACACAAAATTTTCAACTTTATATTTTGATTTACTTCTTGCTCAAGGGCAACCCATAGCGTATCAAAGAATACGACACAAAATTTTCAACTTTATATTAATCAATTTAATCAATAATGATATAAAAGGGTGCAAGCTACGGCATAATGATTGCGAGCAGAGCAGAATTGCCACAAATGATACTAACAAGGCTGACAGAAAAATTAGACAAGCTGAGTAAACATAGTACTAATGGAATACTAATTTTCTACAACCACACAGTCCTTTGGAATCTTCACTTTAACGACGGTAAGTTGATCTACGCCACAGGTGGAATGCATCCTGTCAGACGTTGGAACAGAGCTTTAAAACAGCATTGTCCGAATTGGGACTGGAATTTTGAGTCTCCTGAGTTATCGGAAAATCAACCTTGGGAATGTCAACTCCTTGCTCAAGGAATCAGTCGCAAACAACTAAGTGCAATCCAAGCTAAGTTAGTAATTCGTACTATTGTTCAAGAATGTTTTTTTGAATTAGGTAACTCTAAAGACCTGAAAAATGATTGGAAACCGACTCAAAAAGATATATTCCATTTACCCCAGCTCATAGCCTTGTCTTCCTGGGAAATACTATCAGTGCTTACAAAAGCAACGAACACCCAAAAAAAATGGCAAGCTGCTGGACTAGATCATCTCAGTCCCTGTCTAGCACCAATTTTGTCACCAACAGCAAATCCTCAAGTCATCCCAGATTCAGAAAAGAGGTACTTCAACAGCAACTTCACCCTCTGGGATATGGCGATCGAGCAGGAAAAATCGGTGACAGAGGTAGCTGTTTCCATAATGCCATGGGTGGATAAGGGTGTGCTGGAACTGCAAAAAATTCCAGATTTACCATTACCAACAATCAAACAAGTAGTTACAGTCACTAACTCTCAATCAGAAAATAAACCGATTACATTTGTTCAGGAAGCTGTTCCGAAATCTGTAGAAAAACAACCTTTAATTGCTTGTATTGATGATAGTCCAGTATTGGCTTACACCTTAAGAAAAATATTGATACCCGCCGGCTATCAAATGTTAAGTATTCCGGAGCCGATGCGAGGCTTTTCTCAGCTTATCGAATACAAGCCTGATTTAATTTTGTTAGACTTGCTCTTACCCAATGCTGATGGTTATAGCATCTGTAAATTTCTGCGGGACACTCCCACTTTTAGGAATACACCAATTATTTTTCTGACAGAGCGGAATAACCCTGTAGATCGAGCCCATGCAATGTTGGTTGGTGCGACTGAGTTTTTAGGTAAGCCTCCACAACCAGAAGATTTATTACAAATTGTTCAGAAATATATCCGGCAGTAAGGTTATTTATGCTTGAAGGCTGATATTATCTTTATTTGTCGGTAATCAGTAATTATTTTTTAGACTACTGAATAACTATCTTTAGTTTAGTTTTCTGAATTTGCCGATTGTAACACAAAATCAAGTTAATTCAAATTACCTCATCAACAATTAATCCTCCCTGAAGAAAAATCTTTGGTATATCCAAAATATGCATCGTTTTTTCATTATAAAGGGTAGCCCCTTGACAATACTGCTCATTAATTGTGTTGATAGTCTTCGGTATTACCATTACTTTTTGTAAGTTGAGAGAAAACATGACATCGTAAATTTCTCCAACTATTACACCTGCAACTATACCCTCAACCTCTATAACTATTGCTTTAGAACCAAAGACTATACCTTGCGGTGGTAAATTCAATAATAATCCCCGTAGATCAACAACAGTAAGTATCTCACCTCGGAGATTCATATTACCAATAATATGTGCTGGGCAGCAGGGAATGGGAGTCACTTGATGAATCTCAACAAACTCCCGTACCATTTCTAAATCAATCCCAAAAAGATGATCATTTAAAGTAATTACTGCTAAAGTCTTAAAACTCTGAAAATCCTGATTTTTTGTTGGGAGTCTGAGATGATCTGCTCGTTGTTTTAAAACCTTTCTTGCTTCTAAAGTTGCATTTGGGTAGAATATAGACTTTTGCAATAGTAACGATTCAGAATCATGGGTTTGAGTTTCGTCTACATTGTAATTATCATAATTCTCTTTTTGTAGGTAGTTTGACAAAGACAGAACTTGTTTTATTTCACTATCTTCAAGCCATTGTTTTGGTTCATTCAAGATAAAAATATCATCTGGAAAATTGACAATACCAGCGATAATATTAATATTTGCTTGTTGCTCTACTAGTAATTCTCGTGGATAGTTAAGATCGGTAGAAATTTTCTCAAAAGATAATTCTCTGATTTCGTGGATTTGATTAACAATCATACCCAGTTGAAAATCTTTACATTTTAAAACTACTATACTATCTGTCAAGCGATAATCTGGGGATAAATAGCCCAATTTTAGATTCAAATCTATAACTGGTAATATTTTCCCTCGGAGATTTACAAAACCAATAATTCCATGAGGAACTTCTGATATTGTTGTCAATTCTGGTAAATTGAAAACTTCTTCAACGTAAACGGTGTTAATGCCGTAGAGGTATTTATTTAAACTCAAAGTAAGATACAGATTATTTTTCATTTTTTACTTACTTTTTTATATAGACAAGGGATTCTGGAAATAATTTTGTTTGAAACTTACTGAGTTTTTGTCCACAAAGTTCTGTATGTCCTGTGATTAAATATCCCAATGGTTGCAGAGTATCATAAAATTTGTCTACAATTTTTGCAATTACTGTTGACTCAAAATAAATAAAAACATTGCGGCAAAGGATTAAATCAATATCTCGAAAATCGGAATATGGATGAATAAATAAATCTGTGACTAAATTTGTATATTGGAAATCGACCATGCGCTTAATCTGTTCATCTAGATAATATTTGTTGTTAAACTTAATAAAATATTTTTGTATTGTTTTTATGTCAAGGCTTCTTAATGACCAAGCAGTGTAGATTCCTTGTTTGGCTTTTTTCAAAGCTTCTTTGTTGATATCTAAACCTAAAATCATCAGTTTCCATTCCTCTAAATCGGGAATCAATTCTTTCAAAACAATTGCAAGAGAATAGGGTTCTTCTCCCGTGGAACATCCTGCACTACAAAATCGGATAGTTTTGCTGTGATACTGACGTTGAATTATTTCTGGAATAATATGATTACGTAATAACTTAAATTGTTCTTTGTCTCTAAAAAAGTAACTCTCAGTATTTGTGAGAATGGCAATAAATTTTTGCCATTCTACATAGCTATATATGGTATGAGAAGCTAACACTTTGTAATAAATCTCCGGAGAAAATATTTTCAGAGCTTTCATCCGCAAAAATATTTTTTTTATCAAACTTTCTCGTTCTCGTTCTCTAATTTTTAATCCGGTATGTTTGGTGATTAACCGAATAAAAGCCTCTGTTAGCTCTACACTTAAAATTTCTGCTTCTGACACTTGGACTCCTAATTATTCTCTCTAGAAATCAAGAAAATTATTTTGCAACAAAGATAGCAGCCTTGGTGCGATCGCATGAATTGGTAAAACCTGTTGTGCGGCTCCTAACTCCACTGCTGCTTTGGGCATTCCAAACACAACAGAAGAAGCTTCATCTTGAGCGATCGTGAAACCACCAGCTTGAGCGATCGCCTGCATTCCCTCTGCTCCATCTCTACCCATACCAGTTAACAGGATTCCTACACATGCTTGACCATAAAATTTGGCAATAGATGTAAATGTCACAGTTACCGAAGGGCGATGTCCTGCTACTGGTGGTGAGTCAGAGTAAATAAATCTACCCCTTGCATCCAGTTCTAAGTGCTGTTGTTCTGGTGCAAAATAAATTCTTCCTGGCTTTGGTAGATCTCCTGGTTGAGCAATTTGAATTGGTAATCGACAACCAACAGCTAACCAATCAAGTAATCCCTGCAAAAAACCGACATAAATGTGTTGTATGCAAATCACTGGCAAGGGAAAATCTAGTGGTAATTTAGATAACAACTCTTTCAGGGCTTGGGGTCCACCTGTAGATGCGCCAATAACCACGACTTTGGGTCTAGCGAAAGATTGATCAGAGAAAGCGGCAAGATTTTCTACTGAGAAATATTGTGTTTGTGTAGGTAATTTCCGCTTTTTCCTAAATACTTTGACTCCAGATAAAATTTTAATCTTGTTAATCAACTCATTTTTGAATACTTCATCATCTGCTATCAATCCTAAAGTTGGCTTAGGAAAAATATCCACCGCTCCTGCATCTAAAAGCTGAAAAATATTTCTGGAATCATCTGTTTGTACAGAAACACTAATTACCAAAATTGGTCGCGGATATAGTTCCATCACTTCAGTTGTCAACTCTAAACCATTCATGTGAGGCATATGGAGATCTGTACAAATTACATCTGGTTCAAGTTTAGGAATCAGTTTCAAAGCTTCTAAACCAGTATGAGCTTCTCCTACAACTTCAATGTCCGATGATGATTTCAAAATTCTTTTTAAAAGTACGAGAGCAATTTGTGAATCTTCAACTAACAGAACTCGAATATTCATTTGTTATTTGTTGGTTGTTATTTGTTGGTAGTTGGTTGTTATTGCTTGTTGCTTCCAAACAACAAACAACGAACAACTATCAACACATATTAACTAAATCAATCTTCCTAATATTTCTAAGAGAACATCCTGATTAAAATTACTTTTGATAATATACGCATTCGCCCCAACATCAGCTCCCCTGGCTTTATCTGCATCGGAAGCCAGCGTTGTCACTAAAATTATTGGCAATGTCTGATATTCAGGATGCTGACGTATTTTCTTAGTCAGTGATAATCCATCCAGATTGGGCATTTCCACGTCAGAGATTACCGCATCAAAAGCATGAGTTTGGAGTTTGTTATAGCCATCTAGTCCATCTTCTGCTACTACTACTTCATATCCAGCTTTCTCTAAGAGCCGTTTTTCTTGGGTGCGAACGGGGATAGAATCTTCTACTAAGAGAATGAGCGGCTTGGTTTTGACTGTTTTCCTTGGTTTTGCCGAAACTACAGGTGTAGTTTGTTGCTGTAAAGATTTGAGCAAATCGGAGGCGTTAAGAATCATACAAACTTCTCCAGAACCGAGAATTGTTGCTCCACTAACATTACGTACCCGCTTTAATAACTGACTTTGAGGTTTAATTACAACTTCTTGAGTTTGCATGAGGCGATCGACAAACAATCCAAATACTTCTTCTCCCACCTTGATCAAGATACAAGGTTGTTGAGTCTGGATTTGTGGCTCAATTTTGGCGATTTGGGGATAAGCAGGAGAGTTTGAAAGTTCTAGCAAATCAGCCAGATTTGCAACCGAAACCGACCGACCGTCCAAGTTAATCGTTTTGCAGTCTTCGTTGGTGAAGATTTGATTGGGGGAGATAAATAAAGTCCTTTGTACAAACTCAACTGGTAGAGCATGAACAATACCTTGAACTTCAAATAGCAGTACATTGTTAATCGCCAAGGTTGTACTTAGCTGGATGCGGAAGGTGCATCCTTGAGTTGGGGTTGATTCGATTTCAATATTGCCTTTGAGGCGTTCGATGCTTGTGCGTACTACATCTAAGCCAATTCCTCTACCAGAAATTTCTGTAATAAAAGTTTGGGTTGAGAAGCCAGGAGCCAAAATCAAGGCATGAATTTGGCTGGGAGCCATGGTTTCCAGTTCTTTATAACTGTATAGTCCACGTTTGAAGGCGGTTTGTTTGATTTTCTCAATGTCTAGCCCTCGACCATCATCTGCTACTTCTATGACAATGTTGTTGGCGGTTTGGTAGCCCCTCAAGCAAATAGTGGCGACGGGAGATTTACCAAGTTTTTCTCGCTCACTGGGAGTCTCAATGCCATGATCTATGGCATTACGAACCATGTGCATTAGGGGATCTTTGATTTCTTCCAGGATACGTTTGTCTGTGGTGATTTCTTCTCCTGATATTATTAACTGCACTTGTTTGGATTGTTGTTTGGCTAAATCTCGCACTGTGCGCTTCAGCAAATCAAACACCGTGGATAGAGGTAGCAACCGGAGGGTGCGAATTTTGTCTCTTAATTCTCCAGCAATAAAATCTAATTTAGTACTGTGTTCTTGAATTGAATTTCTTAAAGAGTAGATTCTTTTTTCTAAGCGTTCTGTGTAGGAATCTGTGTTTAGTGATGACGACTCAGTCAGTTTGGCTTGGCTATAGAAAGCTTTCCACTCTTCCCAGAGGGTTGTTATTTCCTCAATAGCAGTGGCGGTATGAGCTATAGCATTTTTGGTGAGAGTTAGTTCCTCTGTCTGTGTAATTAAGGTGTCTAAATGGTGAGTTTGAACGCGAATTGTGTCGATGTGATACGGTTGACTAATTCCTAAGGAGGGAGCGGGTAAATCTGGGATGACTGGCTTGATAGAAATTTGGGTGGGGAGTGGAGAGAGTTCAGGTAGAATTGGTAAGGATTCTGGGGCTGTGGATGGACTCACAACTCCCATCAAATGATTAAGTATTTCGGCGGTGTCCACCCCTGTTGCTTCACCAGTCACGGCTTCGTGTACCAAAAAACCGATCGCATCCAATCCTTGATAAAGGCGATCGCTCAACTCTGGGGTTAAGGTCATTTCTTGGCGTTTAATTCCCAACAGAATTTCTTCAAGTTGATGGGTGAGAGTAACTACGCTGTCTATTCCCAAGCTGCGGGAGTCTCCCTTCAAGCTGTGGGCTTCTCGTAGTAACTGTTGTAAAGTTGCTTCGTCTTCTGGCTGTTGTTGCAGTTGTAGTAAACCTGCTGCTAGTTTTTGTAAGCGTTCTTCGCTGGTGGTTTGATAAATGTCTCGCAGTTCTTTGTCTTCTATCAAGCTGCATCTTGATTGGGGAGCATTGCTTGTGGTGACGTCTTGTAATTCATCAGTGCTGGTGGTAGATCGCTTATTCTTCTCAACTGATGCTTGTGAGACAAGAACTAGTTGTGCTTTTGGAACTATTTCCGGCTCTAGTGGTTCTGACTGTGCAACTGTTGCCATCAATTGTTCGAGTATATCAGCGGTATTCACCCCAGTTGCTTCACCAGTGACAGCTTCGTGTACTAAAAAACCAATTGCATCTAATCCTAGATAAAGGCGATCGCTCAGTTCTGGGGTTAAGATCATATCTTGGCGTTTCAGGCTCAAGAGAATCTTTTCAACCTGATCGCCCAGAGTTACCACATCTTCTACACCAATAATTCTAGAGTCGCCTTTAAGGCTGTGGACTACCCTCACCAACTTTTCTAAAGTAGCTTCCGCTTCATCTTTTGGCTGCTGTTGTAGATGCAGTAAACCATTTGTCAGTTTCTGTAAATTTTCTTCGCTTGATATCTTATACAGATTCCGGAGTTCTTCATCTTCTATAAACATGATCTAGTCATTGGTCAATTATCAATGGTTAGTGGTTGGTAGTTGGTGGTTGGTGGTTAGTGGTTAGCGGTAATTCCTCTACCCCTCATACTCCTCATACTCCCCTAGCTACACCATCCGTTTCAAAGCCAGAGCAACATCACTAAGTTGCTCAGTACCTAACTTGGTTTGATTGATCCCAGCAGCAGTTTCTTGCGCCCCCTTGTTAATAATGTCCATTGCTTGGACGACTTGTTGAATGGCGTCCAATTGTTGCTTGAGATTAAGTGAAATTTGTTGATTGTTCACAACCATATAATTAATGGCATCGGCTACTCCAGCAAAGGCTTGATCTGTTTTTTGGGCATTTTCTAGTCCCGTCTTCACTGTCTTGGTGCCTTCTTCTGTTACCATTACTGTTGAATTAATTGCTTTTTGGATCTTGGAAACCAAGACATTAATTTTTTCAGCAGATTTTTGACTTTGGTCGGATAATCGGCGAATTTCATTAGCAACTACAGCAAAGCCTTTTCCATATTCTCCAGCGCGTACTGCTTCCACTGAGGAATTGAGCGCCAACATATTAGTTTGGTTTGCTAAGTCAGAAACAATCTGGGAAATGCTAGCAATTTGATTGGCTTGCTCACTCAGATGTACGATTTGTGCTGCGATCGCTGATACTTTTTTTTCTAGGATGAACATACCTTCGAGGGTTTCCTTGACTGCTTGGCTACCACCTTCTGCGAGTGTCAAAGCTTGCTGTGCAGCGGTAGTGGCAGCTTTGGCTTGTTGAGTCGATTGTCTACAGGAAGCCTCTAATTCGTCCATTGTAGTTGTAGTTTCATGGACTGAGGCAGCTTGCTGTCCTGCTATGCGTGCTTGTTGATCCAAACCAGAGAAAGTTTGTTGAATAGAGGCGGATATGATATTGACTAATTGCTTAATCAAATTTACAATTTGGCGTGCGCGAATAAATCCCAATGGTAATACCACAGCCAAAGAAAGAATAATAATCAAGAAGGCGACTAGCTTAAATGAGTTAACAGCAGCAAATACACTTTTGTGGGGAACTTTATTCAAAACTACTAAAAATTCTGGCTGATTTGGGCTGGGGTCTACTCTATCGAATGTAAATAAATACTCCCCATTGTCAATAAACCCTTTTTCCTTATTTAAGATTTCTCGAGTCACTTCTGGGGGAAAATCTTGGTCTAATTTATCTTCTTTTTGGAATTCAAATCCCCATTCTTTTTCCGGGAGAGGGTGGGAAATGTAGTAGCCATTTTGATTGACAATAAACTTCTCTTTACCCTCATATGCATTTTTCTCTTCTGCTTGCTTATTAACTTCTTTAAAAGCATCTATAAATTTTTTGGCAAATACATTAGCGATGACAATTCCCCTTTTTTGACCGCTAGAATCAACTATGGGGGTAGCATATCGAATCACTGGTTTAAAAGGAGTTTCTATTTGACCATTTTCCTGTTTTAGATCTACAGGTGAAACATAAATGCTCCCAGGTGTAAGTTTGATTGTTTCGATAAAATATGGTCTATCGCCTTTTTTTTGAAGTTCTGCTGCGGAGATAATTTTAATATTACCTCCATCCGAATCGACTCGTACTATTTCTTTGCCTTTTTCGTCTATGTATCGAAGTTGCATATAATGGGGTTTGCGTTCCATCATGGCAGTAAATAAGATTTGTAACTGCCCAACCCAAGCATTGTAGGATAAATTAGTTTGTCCATCTGTGCCGTTATTTTCTTTGGCTCGAATAATACCTTGAATAGGTGGAGTTTTGCTCAACAATAAAACATCATCACTCACACCATTGAGAAAAGCATTTATTTTATTAGCTTCTTTTGTTGACTCCGCCTCCATTTTTTCTTTGGCAACTTCTGATAGTATATTGGAGGAAGAATAAATACCATACAAGCCGACAATAAAGACAGGAATAATCGTACTAAAAATGAGTAAAATGATAAATTGATCTTGTAGCTTAAACTGACTAGGTAAGATTTTGAAAAGTTTCTTCAACATGGCTGATTAGTGATAATCAATAGGGAGTTTTGGTGGGTACAGATAGATTTGTTAATGGGTAATGTAATTGGTAGTTTGATTTCCTCTTACTCATTACCAGTTGAGAGTGAATTCATAAGTTTTATATCAAGTTATATTAATCACTTAATAATCAAAACCTCACCCCAGCCCCTCTTTGAACTTGCAAAGAGGAGTACCGAAGGCGGGGTAAGGTGGAACGGGAATTATAAGTAATCATGTGAACTTGATATTACATACCGGGTAAATATATTGAACAAATGTCAGCAGTATTCATTTATTGTCCCTTATCTGTATAAATGCGAGCACAAAGTTTTACTAGGTTGCTACGTAAACCAAAAAGCACCCTGGAAAATTTTTAGCCACCTTGATTATTGATGCAAAATTTAGAGGCAAGAGCACGCATTTAAATTTTTCTGTCTTGGACGACACAATCCACAGAGGCAGATGCGGAAGTAACTCTCAATACCTGTGGCAGTTTGGTACATTCCGCAGATTATACCTCAATCTGAACAAAAGTTAGCATTCGTGCAACAGTATTAATTTTATGAGTTACGAAATTTAGAATTGATCAGCCTCTATCAAATCTCGTGGAATGCGATCGCTCATGTACAAACAATATAAAATTACTACACTAGATTCTTCAGTTTTTGAACAGTTTCGTTGAGGTTGATAGTAGCATTTTTGACCAAAGAAATTCCAGTAGCGGTTTCTTTTGCACCCAGATTGATGGCGTTCATCGCTGATACGATCTGTTGTACAGCAATAGCTTGCTGTCTAGCGTTGAGGACAATCTGTTGATTGTTCAGAAATACCTGATTGACAGCATCTGCGATACTTGCGAATGCATTCCCCGTTTCTTGAGCCAGTTTGATCCCTTCACTTGCTTTTTTAGTACCTTCATCAGTCACCATTACCGCAGAGTTAATAGCCACTTGTACTTGATTAACTAAGACACTGATCTGATCAGCTGATTTCCGACTTTGGTCAGCGAGTTTGCGAATCTCATTAGCTACCACTGCAAAGCCTTTACCCTGCTCACCTGCACGCGCTGCTTCGACTTCAGCATTCAAAGCCAACATATTGGTTTGGTTTGCCAATTCTGCTACTAAATCAGAAATTGTAGAGATTTGAGTAGTCTGTTCACTTAAGTGTGTGGTCTGATTAGCGATCGCCATTACCTGATCTCTCAACTGTGAGATACCTGCAATTGCAAGACTAACTATTGTAGTTCCTTCTTCTGCGAGAGTTAATGCTTGCTTTGCTCCACTAGCAGAGGTTTCGGCTTGTTCGGCTGACTGGAGTGCAGAAGTCCCGATCTCATCAACTGTAGTGGTTGTTTGATTCACGGAAGCAGATTGTTGCAAAATGATACGTTCCTGCTCAAACACACTGGTAGCAATATCCCCGGAAGAGGTCGCCACTGCGTAGGCGGCTTCGTTAATTGGCAGCATGATACGGCGGATAACGTAAAATGAGATATAAATTCCAGCCCCAACACTAACAAGCCATCCACCCCAGTTAACTATAGTTGATAATTGCTGAAACTGATTTGATGCTGCTTCTGTTTGCTGTAAAAGCCTCTGTTCTTGTTGTTCCATTTCAGCTAGTGTAGCTCTGATGTCATTCATAATTTGCTCTCCTTTGTTGGAAGCTAGCACAGCAAGAATTTCTTGATCTTTTCCTGCTTTTTTCAGAGCAATAGCTTGTTCTAATTCGGAGAATTTTGTTTGAGCTAATTGTATAATTTGGTCAGTTTTTTCGCTCTGAAAAGACGAGTCATTCATTAGCTTTTTCAAATCCTGACTACGCGCTTGAAAATTGCTTTGTAAAGTTGCAAAGCGTTGCAGATAGTTTTCTTTGCCAGTGAGCAAAAATCCACGCTGTCCTGTCTCAGCATCTACTATATCTTTCTCCAACTGCTTTAGCAGTAGCTTAACTTCATATGTATACTCTTCGATTTTGTGTATTTGTTTTAAATTAGCTTTAGAAATTTCCGAAATTGTCGTTACAATACCTGTCAATATGAGGACAATACCAAAGCCTATGGGTACAATTTGATTAACTTTCAAAGGGCGTTGCACTTGCTTTTGCATGATTTTTCTTCCTTTCAATTTATGCAAATATGTTTTTTTAGAAAATGAACACCCTGGTTAAACTTTTGTATTTTCTATTAACTGTCTTGAAAATAAAAATCTGGGACTAACTTAACAAGGTGTGTATATCTGTGTCCATCTGTGTTCTTTAAAAAAGAATATTGAATAAAAGTTATTGGCAGATGCAAAAACATTTTCTAAGATTTATCAGTTTTAATAATTATCAATAACCAATTTTTTGGGACAATTAACATACTTTCATTGTGGTGATGCGATCGCTGTTTACCTAAATTTCTACAGTTGTGTTGCCAAAAAGCCTATGCTCTGATAAATGTACTTAAGTATCTACCGATAGTTTTTTACAATAATACAGAAATCTCCTGGGTGCAATACCGTTAGTACGAACATCTACCTTGGGAGAAAAAAATGAATAATCACAATCAAGAGGTTATAGTATGCAACCATTGTGGCTATGATACCAATCCTGTTACAGCTACAAACTGTTTAAAATGCGGTCAACCGCTAGACGTTTTTCCAGCAAAAAAAGTTAATAAATCTACCAAACCAGATTCCAAATTTTTGGGAGAATTGCTACTCACACCTTGGGCAATTTGGCTTGGTTTTGGTCTGCTGTTTCTGGTGCTTAGTTGGTTAATCTTCTCGATTTTTGGCAATTTTAGCAGTCTGAATAATCGCAATGATACTAGAGTTGTCAATTCCCGTGGTAGCAATCAGAATATCCCCCCTGGTGTTAAACTTTACGATTCGATCAAAGATGTACCGAATGTACCTTCCGGCACATTTAACTATGGTGGTGGTAATACTTTTGCAGCTTTGACTGCTCAAGGCTTTCACGAAGCTATCACTAGATCTCACCCAAATTTTCGCCTCCGCTTCACTGAACCTAGAGACGGTAAATCTGGTGGCAAAAAGGGTGTGGCTATGGTGCTTGATAGCCAACTGAGCTTTACTCTATACGGAGCATCCCTTGAGGATGAACACTATAGCAAAGCTCTACAAAGAGGCTTTCAGATCAAGCAAGTGCCAGTGGCTTTAGACATGTTTGTCTTCTTTACCCATAAAGATATCTCTATTCCTGGGCTTTCAATTGATCAACTGCAAGACATATACAAAGGTAAAATAACCAACTGGAAAGAAGTAGGAGGGCCGGATTTAGCGATCGCACCTTTCGCAAGAGACCCAAAATCCACTAATTTATTAAACGAGCTTCTCGGAAAAGACGTAGATCAACTCAGTTCTAAGGTACAGTTAGCCCGTGATTACACTGAGATAATTCGTAAGGTTGCTGCAACCCCTGGGGGAATTTCCTTTGGAGGAACTGGACCAATTCTTGGTCAAAAAACAATCCGCCCTCTTGCAATCGCTCAAGCTAATACCAAAGATTATGTGCAACCCTTTATAGATGATAACAAGCAGGTTAATACTACCGCACTGCGCAATGCCTCTTACCCTATGACCCGACGCATGTTTATTGTGTATCGCCTTGATGACACGATCGATCAACTAGCTGGAGAAGCCTACGTCAATATGTTATTAACCAAAGAAGGTCAGCAGATTGTTGAAAAGGCTGGGTTAGTTCCCTTGCGCTGACACACCTTTGGAGTGCTTTGTCAACTATAAATTTGCAAAGACAAACGACTCGCAAACCACCATTTAATAATCATAGTGTGTTGCTTGGCTTCAAAAGAAATTCCCCAGAAATAAACAGATTTAGCTAGATTTAGGTGTAAATTAGGTGATATCTAGAGTTTGGTCAAAATTTTTGCTGTTTAGCCCTGCTGTTGTGGTGGCAAGCTTTGCTGTTTTACCCTCAACAGTTTTAGCTGAAGTATCTACAAATGAACAAGTTCAGCCAGAATTTACGGTCATAGCTGAACTTTCTCCAAATAATCAACCACAACTCAGTTCTGTTTCTCAGTTATCTGATGTACAGCCTACAGATTGGGCGTTCCAAGCGCTACAATCCCTGGTAGAACGATATGGTTGTATTGCTGGCTACCCAAATGGTACGTACCGGGGCAATCGATCCATGACGCGATACGAATTTGCTGCTGGTTTGAATGCTTGTTTAGAGCGAGTGAATGAACTTATTGCTAGCGCTACGAGTGATTTGGTGACAAAAGAGGATTTAGCCACACTGCAAAGACTGCAAGAGGAGTTCTCAGCAGAATTAGCGACACTGCGCGGTCGCGTCGATGCCTTAGAAGCGCGCACAGCGGAACTAGAGTCAAATCAATTTTCTACCACTACAAAACTTAATGGTGAAGCGATATTTGTCGTAGCTGGTGTTTTTGGTGACAATGCAGCCGATCAAGATAACGATTCTGATAACAACCCAGATTTGCAAGATAATATTATCTTCGCAGACCGTATGCGTCTGAACTTTGATACCAGCTTTATGGGTAAAGACCGTCTACGAGTCCGCTTGCAAGCCAGAAATATCACCGAATTTCAGGGTAACGTCACAGGTACTAGAATGACCCGTTTAGGTTTTGATGGCAATGAAGATAACGATGTTGAGTTAGATGACTTGTACTATTACTTTCCCTTAGGGGATAAGGTAAGAGTCGCAATTTCTGCTGCGAATACAGAATTGAATCATCTTGTGGAAACCCTAAGTCCCTTTGAAAGTTCTGGTAATGGTAGTATTTCGCGTTTTGGAAGATTTAACCCTATCTACCGAGCGGCTGGTAGCACTGGGTTAGTGGTCAATTATCAGTTCAGCGATCGCGCCAGTCTCGATTTCGCCTATATGGTTCGCGATCCTGAAGATTCTAGTGGAGAAAACGGACTGTTCAACGGTAACTACGGCGCTGTGGCACAATTCATCTTTGAGCCAATCAATAATTTAAATCTAGGCTTGACTTATGTCCGCTCCTATAATGCAGGAGGTAGTAATAGTGGTGTCAACCTCACAGGTAGTACGGGTAGTACCAATGCAGTCAGACCTTTTGGTAATGTTTCTACCTCAGCAGATTCTTTCGGTCTAGAAACTAGCTGGCGCATTAGTCCTCAATTTACTCTTTCTGGTTGGTTAGCTTATTCATTGGCACGATCAGAAGTCAGCGATGATAGCGCAGATATCCTGAACTACGCTGTAACTTTGGCATTTCCAGACTTAGGAGGAAAAGGTAATTTAGCCGGGATCGTCTTCGGTATGCCACCAAAAGTTATAGAAAGTAGTCTGGTAGAAGATCAAGATACTTCTTTGCACATAGAAGGTTTTTATCGGTTGCAGGTTACAGATAATATTGCCATTACTCCTGGCTTATTCGTGATTACTAATCCAGAACATAATGACAATAACAACACTATATTTGTAGGAACAATTCGGACTACCTTCAAGTTTTAAGTCAGTTTGAGGATTGATCATATCTGTAAATGACTGTAGGTAATAGGTAATAGGAAAAACTAATTATCTATTACCCGAGCAATTAATGCATACTTTCAGCAATCATGAATGCTCCCGTACCACCCAATACCCAAGCAATTAGTTTGCGGAGATTGGAAGATTCAATCTTTTTAAGAGTTTTTGCTCCAATATAACTACCTAATAACGTTGTTGGTACAAGTGACAAAAGAAGTGGCCAATGCACTCCCAAAGTCAGCATACTAGCTGTTCCACCAGTAGCTAGAGTCAGAAAATTAATAGCTAAGTTCGTTCCCACTGCTTCCTTTGGCTCCATACCTAAAACTCTAATCATCGCAGGTAATCTGATACTAGCTAATCCTAAACCTACGATACCCGCTAGCAACCCCAAGCCAACTCCAATTCCTATTTCAATCAAGAAACGTTGGTGAGTTGAAAGTTTATCTTCACCTTGATTAGGTTTTTTAGGATTAGCTATCTGAAAGCTTGAGTAAATAAGTACAATTCCGATAACAACTTTTATCCAATCTGCTTGTATCCGAGCAAAGGCAAGTACACTGATAATTGCACCGATTGCTGAGGGAATACCTATTGCACAGACTACCCGATAATTAACACGACCCTCCTTAATGTGATAATAGGTACCAGCACATGCGCCCATAGCAGCAGTAGCTAGATTTGTACCTGTGGCAATACCTATTCCATTAGCAGTTGATTGTAAGGCATATACAATTAAAGGAAGCCGAATCTGACCTAACATCAAGCCCACAGAAGCACCAAAAAAGCTTAAAACAAAGGAAACAATTCCAAGAATAATGATGATTGAATAATTATTGGCACTAAACATTGATACACCCGATTTATATTGAATATTGTTAATAGGCTTAATGAAGATTAAAATTTGTGCAAATTCATGAATCACAGGTAATAATAGTGCTTGAGTATTCAAGCACTATTACTAATCAATTTTTAATTGCTTTCACTACTTAACGGCTTAGATTTTGGTATAAAACCAAGGTGAAAATAATGAGAATATTCGGAAACTCCGTTAAAGTGTAATCTATTTAGTTTGCGAAATTCATTTTCTGGGAAAGATGTTCTTCCGTGTAGAACACTCGCATTATCAAGTATAATAATTTGATGAGGTTGAAGTTGAAAAATTAATTGATTATTAGTATCGTTGACATAGTTTTTAATCAGATTGTAAGCCCTTTCTACTTGTGGTGGAATCGCAACTGAGATGATTGCATCTGCTCTAAAACACATGAACATTCTGTCTTCGTACTCTGTAAATATTGCTCGTTTACCTGTTTGATCTCCTCTGGTTATAGTCAATGGATAATCGAACAAATTCTGTAATTCTTCAGGATAGTTGTTTCTTAAATATTCATAGACAGTTTCAGCATAAATGATTTGAGATAATCCTCCTGTTTTGGAGGGGACTTCACACTGCATTGCAACAATTTTAGGAGGTTCCATTTCAAAAGACCCATCTGTATGCATGAAATGGGTTATATTACTTGTAGCTACGTAAGTTTTAGCAAGGGAAGAGTCGCGTAAGTTTTCAATTGTACTAATACCATTAGGAGCAGAAAGCTTATGTTTCTTGATCGAGCCAAAATACTTTTGTAAAGCTAACAAATTTTCTTGCAGATTCGGGATTGGTTCACATTCCAAAATGACAAATTTAAACTTATTAAATATTTCAAACAACCTTTGTAAATCTGAATTGGAAATTTCTGCAACTTTGCTAATTTTTATTGTCAACTGATTAAGATCGAGTTTAGTAGCATCAAGAAGTTCTTCGTTGTGTAAATTTACATCAAATTTGTACTGGGCTGCGTTGATATTATTTGTGAGCATTCTTAGATCTCCTTGTTTAGATGCACTTGTTTAGATTTCAGAATGAAATTACTTTCACAACACAAATGGATAAATTTTAGCAGTATGCTTGCAAACTAGAATGCTGGTTAAAAGTAAGGACTTAAGATTGTTGATTCTCTGCATAAATAGTCATTTTGTTGTTGCTTTTATTGCAACTAAAATCCGTAGCAGTGAAAATAAATAAGCGAATTCATAAGCTTGGATTTTGCACCAAATTGATTATCCATCAGGAAATAAATTTTCACCCCTCAAGCGTATAAGTCCTATAATTCAATAAATAAATTTCTTGGTAATATTTGGGCACTCAGTATTAATTTAAAAGTCATTGATTTAGCGATCAAAACCCATAAAAATAATGTGGCTTTATCGCACATATCCTTGCTTAGTACAGTTTTATACTTAAATCGGTGCAAGCTTTAACCTTAAGGTTTACAGGTATATATTTTCTGGGTTAGCCAACTCCCAGGCATAAAAATTCAAGCTTTACTTTTTCGGAATCAATAGCTTTTAATTCTTCTTTTCATGAATTCTTGCTATCCACAACGTAAACTTCTACAGACTTAGGAAGTTATTCTCGAATATGAAAGTCTTGTGGATAATATATGGGAGCAAATGCTAATATGGTTAAACACTATTTAGGTCAGAAATAACCAATAGTTCAGGTAACCAATATTATAGTTGCAAAAAAAGTAGTATGTGCGCACCAAATCTTTTTCTGTTCCAGAACTAGCATTCACTAGTCGTGCAAGCACACTTTTAATAACAGTCGTGGGCATCATCAAATCCTCCCGCTGTTTTGCATCCCCTGAATTAAGTTTAGAAACTTTTCTTCGTTCTACCCACAACCTAGTTCAATAAATTGTGCATTTTCAAAACCTTACACTTTGGCTTGGGCATGAGTGGTAGAAAAGAGTATTATTTTTCTTCCTCTAAAACTATAGACTGATCAAGCAAATAAAGCAATACATTAATCTCTAAAAGAGTTATTTAGATAAATTACATAATACTGACATTTTTAAATATTTATTTTATCTATCACCTGTTGAGTAAAATGAGAATTCACGACCGCCTACACATCACTCTCAAATTTACTACCACCAAAAGGGAGATTAATTGAGGCGAAATGCCAACACACAAGTCAAAACAACTATCTCAACAAACCGAAATCGGCTGGTCTTTAGATCAGCGAGATCCAGAATTTATCAAATTTTTGATGCCTTTTTGGGAGTGGCTGTATAAATACTATTTTCGAGTCCAGACTAGTGGCTGGGAAAATATACCCAGCAACGAAAAAGTTTTATTCGTAGGTTCCCATAATGGCGGACTCGCTGCTCCCGACACTCATATGATGGTCTACGACTGGTTTAAACGCTTCGGTGTGGAAAAACCAATCTACGGTTTGATGCATCCCACGGTTTGGAAAGAGTTCCCCACTGTAGCACAAGCTGCTGCTAAAGTTGGAGCCATCATTGCTCATCCGAAAATGGCGATCGCAGCTTTGCGTTCCGGAGCCAGCGTACTCGTCTATCCTGGTGGCGCAGAAGATCTGTTTCGACCTTATTCTTTGCGTAATCAAATCTACTTTGCTGAACGCCAAGGCTTTATCAAACTAGCACTACGAGAAAAAGTGCCCATAGTACCACTCATTTCTACTGGCGCTCATGAGACACTAATTGTTCTGGCTGAGCGTTACGACTTAGCCCAGCAATTACATCAATGGGGAATCCCTTGGCTATTTGGGATCGACCCAGTTGTCTTTCCCATTTATTTAGGTTTACCCTGGGGATTGTCCTTTGGGCCTTTACCTAATATTCCTTTACCAGTACCCATCCGCACACGAGTTTGTCCACCAATAGTTTTTGAACACTATGGTAGAGAAGCAGCGTGCGATCGCGATTATGTCAACGCTTGCTACGAACTTGTCCGCAGTCAAATGCAGCAAGAGTTGGATAATTTGGTTAAGCAGTAATTAAGTGATAGTAGACTTCTTGAACATTGAAAGCGATCGCCTGTAGTTGTATTCATTGTCGGGCGATCGCAAAATTTATCTTGAGTTTGGCTATCTAGTAATTCGGGGACTTTATCTGGGCTGTTGGACTGGCTGTTGGACGGGTTGCTGAACTGGCTGCTGGACTGGCTGAGAAGTTTGTAAAGGGTTGAATAAAGAGTTAACCACATTCTGGGGTAACTTAATTAATGGGTCAGCTAAAAAACCAAGGCTAGAGCTAAAAGAAGATACTAATTGATTTAATTGCCCAGTAGATAAATTTTTAGCTGCTTGCTGAATACCAATACCGATTTTATCTAAAGCAAAGGCAGCAACTAAGCGCACAGCTTGACTGGGGTCTGTCAAACTAGTGAGTAAAGCAGGAGCTGCACCTTTAGCTTGATCGCCAAGACAGCCGAGAGTTGCACCAGCAAAAAAGCGAACCAGTTCGTCTTTATCTTGCAAACCTCCAATCAGTGCAGGTACAACAGATGTTGGATTGGACACAAAACATCTACCTGCATTTGATTGGACTTTGGGCTGAGCATTCACTTGAGCCTGTGGTTGAACCTGTGGTTGGACGTTTGGTTGACCTAGTTGTTGCACCTGCTGTTGTAGCTGTGGATTTTGACTTTGCAAGGCTTGAAGAATACCGGGAACCGCAGCAGCAGCATCTGAGCGTATTTGTGGATTATTGCCCTGTAACCCTTGAATTAAAATAGGTATTGCAGAACTTGCATCAAAGCCTGCTGGCGCTTGTTTGCCTTGTAACACCTGAATTAACACTGGTACAGCCGCAGCACCAAGATTAGCACTAGGTTGAGAATTACCCTTGAGGGGTACAGTTACTCTAATATCTTGTCCATTCGCCTGCTGCGCCCAGCTAGCACTGGTGATCAATAACGGTGAAGACAAACACAATAAGCCAACTGTTGCTTGGGAAATCATCGCATTCCAACGAACTCGAATCGGGAATTTTGAATGAAGAGATTTAATCATGGGTGTAGGTAAATAGGTTCATTTGCCAGATGAATACATCAGTGATGATCACGATTACGAAAATCACCCAAGATATAACCAAAAATTTTTAGTGCAAGACAACAAACACAGATAAATCATCCGTGTGCATCGGTGTGCATCGGTGTTCGTTCATCTAAAAAAAATAAATTCTTGCGAATCTTCCACTTAACTTTACACAATTTTACAAAATTATTGCGTAAAAAAATCTCCCAGAAGTGTAGCAATATAAAGAAGCAACTATAAATAATGCTATAAAAATGAGACTAAAATTATCAGGTCAAGTATTGACAGGGGTTGTAGGGTTCTGTGGAATTGCTATATTGACTTTGACCACATCTGTAGTACCCGCGAATGCTAAACAGATAACCAGCCCCAGAATAGAACAAGCTGCAACCACTAAAGCAGATGACTTTTACAATCAGGGAGTCAATAAGTATAATCAAGGAGATTTAGAAGGTGCGATCGCAGCTTTTTCCGCAGCCATTGGACTTGATCCTAATGATGCGATCGCTTATGTGAACCGGGGCTATACCCGCTATGATTTAGGAGACAAACAAGGAGCAATAGAGGACTTTACCGCAGCAATTCGCCTCAACCCTCGTGATCCTGTCGCCTATGTCAATCGTGGATATAGCCGTTATGACTTGGGAAACAGCCAAAGCGCCATACAGGACTATAACAGAGCTATTAATCTTGATCCTAGTTATGCTCTTGCCTACTACAACCGAGGTCTTGCCCGCAATGATTTAGGGGACAAAAAAGGAGCTCTAGAAGACTATAGCACAGCAATTCGTCTCAACCCAAATGATGCTCTTGCCTATGTGGGTCGAGGGAATGTCCGTGATGAACAGGGAGATCACAAGGGAGCGATCGAAGACTATAATCAAGCAGTGCGTCTCAATCCCAATGAAGCTTTTGCTTATTACAACCGGGGTGTAACTCGTTATAATCAGGCAGACTACTTTGGGGCAATAGAGGACTTTGAAAAAGCCGCAGACCTATTTTTACGACAAGGAAATACTACACAGTATCAACAAGTTTTAGAACTACTTACTAAAATTGAACAGCAGACAGGTGAAACTTTGGTTTCTATTTGATAGATAAATAACCCAGAGGATCGCAAAGGAAACGCAAACAGACGCAAAGTTTTTTCACCACGAATTTCTGAACTCTATAATTCTCTTATACTAATTCCGGCCAATTGGTCATGATATAAAGCTGGGGTATTGCGTGTAGTAATATCCCAATTACCCATTACCAATTACCGATCCCAAGGAATAATACAAGTGTTCCAGCGGGATATTATTTTTCGATTGCAACACTGTCTTTTTTAGAGTAATACTCCCTTGTTGCGTATACGCTAATGATACTGTCACCAATTATAAAAAATGTACCTTCTTGCTCGTCTTTAGAAAACTGCAAATGCGGATATTTTTGAGTCAGTTCTTCCGCAGTCATAGCCTTGGCATTCATCTCATCTGGCAATACTCCGGTAGAAACGACATACAATACTAGGGGACTAATTTTGTCACGGTAAATTTCTGAGATAAATTCCTCTAATTTGGCCTTGGCAGTAAAGAGGGCTACTATCAGATCATCTTTGTTGATATTTTTGCGATCGCGCTGCTGTTGCCAAATTTTTGCCACGTTTTCAGCACCAACTTTGGACAAAATAGCAGCAAAAATACCATTATTATCTAGTCCTATAAAATCATCAAAAATCGGTTTCATGAACTCATCCACGGGAGTGATTTTTATCCGAGATGATAATTGCTTGTGCCTACAAGCGATATTGTCATGAAAAAACATATCAAAGTTAGGCTTGGAGATAATCTCTCCAGTTGCTGTGTGATAAAGTTCATACATCCTGTCAAGAAACTTGTTAGCAGAATGTAGTTTACCTAGATTGAGAATATCTTTGCAACCAATATCAATTTTGTAGCTAATGCGTGACTCAAGATTCTGTTTAGCTAAAGCTTGTTTAATGTTAGTGTATTCATTAGTTGTGGGAAAGTTGAGGTTTACATTTTTGAAAATATAATGCTTTCTCAACTCTGCCAACTGTTCTGGCAAAAAGACATCCGACTCTTTTTTCAAAATTGCAGAAATAATGCTTGCAAGTACTTTAGCTTCTGCAAGTTGATCAAATAAACCCTCAATACTACTGTAATGTTGATCAATGGGTAAAAGGGGCAGATGATCTAATCTAATGGTATATTCACAGCGAAAATCATAATCTTCGTTTTCTATTACACATTTTTCTCGGAGTAAATCAAAAGTTTTTTTGCTGCTAATCTTAACTTGTAGTGATTTGACATTGACTTTGCCTTCACTCACAATGGTGTAATTATTAAAGCTATTTAAGTCATTTACCAATAAACCCGCAACTTCAAAAATAGGAGTTTGATCTTCTGTTTTGATCAGTCTGACTTTACGGGTGATCAGCATGTTGATATTGGCTGTATTATGGTTAAGTCCAAAAGTACCCATACCAACATATTCACCATTGTCTATATATTTTGTTGTCAGCCAAGGCTTAATAAGATTACTATTTTCATCTCTGAAACCTGGAATTCTTTTGACACCAGTTCTTTGATAATTTGCTTGTAGATTCTTGAGATTGACAATAATATGATTGCGATGTGCTTCTAAAATTGTGAGCAGTTCTAACAAAGATATTGTGTTATTATCTTGAGAAGACATAATATGATTTTTGGCAGATTTTTTTGCCATGACTAACCTACCCTGGTTTATTTAAATACGAATTTTAATAAGATGTGAGTGCTTAATACCAATTTGCACTTAACATAAAAAACGAACCACCAAGACGCCAAGAACGCCAAGGATTGAGTTTTTCGATTAAGGGAAAAAATAAAATCATCCTGCAAACATGCAACACAATTTGCAGTGTGTGTTCATTGACTACAAATATTAAATATAGTCCTGTAAATTTGCATTACACACTTAATTTTTATCTTTTATAGTACAATTGTATCACAAATAAGTTATTTATGGGGTAGCCACGTCCCCCATTTTCTCTACACTCTCAGCATCTGTGCGGTTAAAATCTTGAAGAAAGCAGAGCTTTCACTAACCAATATGTCCAAAAACATAATCGGCTGTCCTTTCCTGCTTTGGACTACTAAAAACACTCTGTGTCGCCCCAAATTCTACTAATTCACCCAAGTACATAAAAGCTGTATAGTCAGAGATTCGTGCTGCTTGCTGCATACTGTGAGTGACGATGAGAATTGTTACTTGCTGCTTTAACTGACCAATTAACTGTTCTATGCTAGAAGTTGCATTGGGATCGAGAGCAGAAGTTGGTTCATCAAAAAGAATCAGTTCTGGATTTGTTGCTAAAGCGCGAGCGATACACAAGCGCTGCTGCTGACCCCCTGAAAGGTTAAAAGCCATGTCCTTCAAACGGTCTTTGACTTCATCCCACAAAGCAGCATCGCGGAGGGCTTGCTCTACTCTTTCATCAATAATGCTTTGTTTTGATATACCCCTGACTCGCAAACCATAGGCGACATTTTCATAAATTGACTTAGGGAAGGGATTTGGTCTTTGAAATACCATACCAATCCGCATCCGCAACTCAATTGGGTCTACCTTCCGACTCAGAATATTAATAGGAGCAGAGTCTAGTAAGATTGATCCCTCATAGCGATTACCTGGATAGAGGTCATGCAGACGATTGAAACAGCGTAACAAGGTTGTTTTACCACAGCCAGATGGCCCAATCAATGCAGTAACTACATTCTTAGCTACTACCATGTTGACATCCTTTAACACATGGGTAGAACCGTAGTAGAAATTGAGTTGTTCGACCTTGGCTTTGGGTTGCAACGTTTGTAATTTATTGTTTCTTTCTACCATTTAATACCTCTACGAAAACGATAGCGTAAATAAATAGCAATTCCATTCATGACCAGAGTCATGGCAATGAGTATGACGCCTGCTGCGGCTGCATTAAATTGAAATTCTGGCTCAGGACGGGATACCCAGTTGAACATTTGGATGGGCATTACTGTAAAAGGCGCTTGCAACCATTCAAAGGAGATAAAAGGAAACTGGCTTTTGATGGGAGGCTCTGGTAAAAAGGCGATGAAAGTGAGAGCGCCAATCGTGATCAGGGGAGCAGTTTCGCCGATCGCTCTGGCTAGGGCGATAATCACTCCTGTTAAAATGCCACTCATGGAATAGGGTAATGTATGATCCCAGATCATTTGCCATTTGGTTGTTCCCAATGCATAGGCTGCTTCGCGAATACTATTGGGAATAGCTCGCAGAGACTCGCGGGTTGTAACTATAACAACTGGCAATACTAATAAAGCTAGAGTTAAACCTGCTGTGAGAATGCTTTCGCCCAATTTTAACTGCTCTGCAAATAAACCTAGTGCCAATAGACCGTAGATAATTGAAGGTACACCTGCAAGGTTAGTTACATTAACTTCAATGAGTGCAGACAACCAGTTTTTCGGTGCGTATTCTTCCAAGTAAATCCCTGAGGCAACACCGAGTGGGATTGCAGCCACAAGAGTTACCAACATAACTAGGCTTGTTCCTACCCAAGCAGACAGGATTCCAGCTTCTTCGGGATCACGACCAGGAAAAGATGTCAAAAATTGCCAGTTCAGACGGGGTGTGCCATCTACTGCTAAACGAATGATTAATGCTAACAGAGTAATAATTGCTACGAGAATTGTTAACAAGCCTATAATAGCAAATATAGCATCTAGCAATTTGCGCCGAGAAATGTTAGCTCGGAGTTCCTGTAGATTTTCTCCTGACATACTAGTAAATTTCCCGATAGCGTTTGCTCAGAAAGTATCCAATGATATTGAAAACTAGTGTCATCAACACTAAAGTCAGTCCGGCGGCGAATATTGTTTGATACTCAAGGCTACCGTGTGGTAAGTCTCCTAAGCTAACCTGCACAATGTAAGCGGTGATTGTGGCTGCTTCATCCATTGGGTTCCAGGTTAAATTTGGTTGGAGTCCAGCTGCGATCGCAACGATCATAGTTTCCCCAACGGCACGAGATATACCTAAAATATAGGCTGCAAATATTCCGGAAATAGCGGACGGATAGACTACTCGCCAAGCTGTTTGCAAGCGTGTTGCCCCCATCGCATAGGAACCTTCTCGTATATACAGAGGAACTGACCGCATTGCATCTTCACTGATAGAACTGACTAAAGGCAGAATCATTATACCCATGACCAATCCGGCGCTCAACATATTAAACCCAGGTAAGTCAGGTAGAACTGTTTGCAACAGTGGGGTAACGAATAAAAGCGCAAAATAGCCGTAAACTACTGTCGGAATACCTGCTAATAATTCTAAAAAAGGCTTAACCACCTCTCGCAGTCTGGGATTAGCAAATTCACTTAGATACATCGCCGTGATCGTACCCATTGGTACTGATACTAACAAAGCAATGGTGGTTGTTACCAAAGTTCCAGAAACTAGGGGTAAAATCCCATAGTGGGCGTCAGCAAACAAAGGCGACCATTGAGTATCTGTGAGAAATTCCTTGAGAGAAACTTTGCGAAAAAATTCTACAGATTCGTATACCAACAGAACAATAATGGCAATAGTTGTGGCTACTGAAGAAAAAGCTGCAAGAAATAACAGGAACTCTATCACCCGTTCTCGCAAATCTCTTACTAACTTTGGGGATATAGAAACATTTTTTAGCGTTTCAGTTTGCTGCTGCATGGAAAACAATATTTTGCATTTAACTGCTTGTAGAGACGCGATTTATCGCGTCTCTATACATTTTTAGATATTTAACTCACGGCAAAATTTTTTATTGTTGTGCTTCCCGCTGTAGAAGTTGTTCAATCCGCAGTCCTACAGCTTCTTTACCAGCAAAGACTGTTCCCAGTTTGGGTTTTTGAAAATGGCTGAGTGCTAAATTGTAAGCTGAGGATGGTAAAGGTATGTATTTTACTTCTCTTGCGTATTTAGCACCATTTTTGAGGTAAAAATTCACGAAATCCTTTACTTCTTTACGCTGTGCTGACTTTGCGTTGACGTAAATGAAGATAGGGCGGGATAAAGGTTGGTAACTTCCGTTCAACACTGCTTGTTCAGAAGGTGCTACTGTAGCCTTACCGTTATTAATTGCGACGGCCTTCAACCGATTTTTGTTTGGAACATAATAGGCATAGCCAAAGTAACCAAGGGCATTTTTGTCACGGCTTACGCCTTGAACTAGTACGTTGTCGTCTTCGCTGGGAGTGTAGTCGGTACGGCTAGCCTTGGATTTACCATTAATGGCTTCGGTGAAGTAGTCAAATGTACCAGAATCTGGTCCTGGCCCATAAAGCTTGAGGGGAGCATTGGGAAATCCTTGGCGGACTTGATTCCAATTTTTAATTTTGCCTTGGGCTGCTGGTTCCCAGATTTTTTTCAATTCAGCCACAGTTAAGCTTTTTGCCCAGTTGTTTGCGGGGTTGACAACTACTGTTAAAGCATCGTAAGCAACTGGCAGTTCAATATACTTAATACCAGCACTATTACAAGCTTGCATTTCTTTAACAAGGATAGGTCGGGAAGCATTAGAAATGTCAGTTTGACCAGAACAGAACTTTTTAAAACCGCCTCCAGTTCCAGAAACACCAACTGTGACTTTTACTCTACCTCCTGTGTTTTTTTGAAAGTCTTCTGCAACGGCTTCAGTAATTGGATAGACTGTGCTAGAACCATCGATGGTGATTCTATTTGTACCTTGAGACAGAACAGAAGGCATTGACACAGCAAAAGTTGCTGTGGATAGTGCTAATGAAATCATCAAAGTGAAGCGGTTAAGCCCTAATCTCATTCCCTTGACCACCATAAAGTTTGCTCCGTGACGCTAAACTAATAATTTTTAAAAGTTGAGTTGTTGTAATTAACCGACACTCAAAAGCAGTGGGAATGTTGATTTGCTTGGTTTTATCTACTGCTCTTGAGTTACGGCTTGGGCGATCGCTGCAATAAAATGGTCCAAACACAACAGCATCTGTCATTACTGAAGAAGTAGTTACACTGCTTAAATCAGTGACATAAAATTTAAACATTCTGGCAATAAAATGAGAGATTTGTGTTGCAATCTAGACCTGTAAATAAAACTACATTCTTTGCAGTTAAGAACAGTTTATGAATCACTTAATTAATTGATAAAAAATAGTTAAAATTTTATCTTAAAAATATCTTTATTTAGAAAAAATCAAGTTAATATGTGGCTATAAATAAAATTTATTTTTTGATTTTATAAAAGCAAATGTAGTAATCCGATTTGATTAATGAATTTACTCGTGGAGGCAGGCAATAGCCAATAGGCAATAGGAAAGAAGGAGTTTTTTCAAAAATCAAATAAGAATCCTATATAGCAATCCTAATTGAGTTGTGAGAAAATACGCAGATCCCCGACAAATCTTACGAAGTCGGGGATCTCACTTCTCACAAATGATTTGGGATTGCTATATTAGTTAAGAAAATAGTAGTTAGGTTGCGTTGAGCGACAAAGAAACCTACGCTCACTACTAACCACTAACTACTAACTACTAACCAATCACATCCCATTCCCAATTAAAATGAATCCTGCCCAGTAGTAGGGATGGTCGTAAATGCCATCGAGTAGTGATAATTGGGCTTTTTGTAAAGCTGCAACTTTGCTGAGTTTATCTTGTTGGAGTGCAGCGTAGAAAGCATTCATCAGTGCTTGTGTACCGTCATCAGAAACTTGCCATAAAGAAGCGATCGCAGCTTTTGCACCCGCTTCTTGCATGACATAGCCAAATCCCAAAATTTCTATACCATCACCTAACTGTCCTCCTAAGCCAGTTTCGCAGGCGCTCAATACTACTAAATCAGCGTTAGAAAGATTCCAAAATCGTAAATCCCGAAAACTAGCTGCATTACCGTCACCAAACAAAATAAAAGATTCATCCGGCGCACCTGGAACAAAAGCAGCATGGGTGGCAAAGTGAAGGATAGGGAAATTGCTCATCACCTTTACAGTTTCTTGTTCAGTAAATTCTGAATTAATCAGCTTTGCTGAACCAGGAAACGCCGAAGTCACATTTTCTACTTCCTTTCCTGCAAAAGGTAGTCCACCCAACTTGAAGGTACGCTTACCAACCTTAATATCGTAATTACCTCGTGTAAAAGCACCTGCCAATATCTTCAAATTCCGTGGACGTTCTTGTAAATCGGTGAGACTAAGAGCAGTAATATTATTTACCCGATAATTTTGTACCAACCACTCTTTGCCATCATAAAGTGCTGCCAGAGGTATGTAGCGTAACTGTCCATCTGGTGCATAGATAATAGTTTTTATATTGGCTTCCTTCAGAGCAGGTTCAATTGGTTGAATTAACCAACTATAAAGTTTCTGTCCTGGTTTTTTCGCATCGTTTGGTGGATTCTCTAAAGCTTTGCGGAATTCCTCAATTGTACGGTTTAGTTCTTGACGTTTCACAGCCACAGAACGACGGATTGGGGGTGTATAAGGGGTAACTAACACTAGCTCCAAGCGGTCTTCTAGAATTAGGGGATAGAGCAAAACCGCGTTTATATCCAGTTGCTTAATAAAGTCTTGCAGGCGTCTGAGTATTTTAGGATTGAGATTTTCACCACCAGTAGCCCGGTTGAGTTCTTGGACATGAGCCATGACTTCTGGACTATCACTAAATGCTAAGAATTCTTTTAAGGTTTCTCTTTGAGCAGCTTCCAATTCTTGTCTGCGTGTCTCTTGTTGAGGTGTGCGGTCTTTTTCGGGAATCTTTTGCAATTCACTGAGTTCTTTACCCTGTTTGACTACTAGAGAAATTTCATTGTTAAATTTATCTACAACTCGCTTTTCTGCTTGCAGATATTCTACGCCCTGGGGTGTTTTGGCTTTGTCTCGGACATTATTCAGATAACTATCTAGTTCTTGGACTTTGAGCGAGTCAATAGCTACTTGTGCTTCCACTATACGGTTTTGCTTGAGTAACAAATCAGCTAGATGGCGATAGGTATTTTTTAACCTGCTTGTATACAACTGCTGAATTTGTTTTGGTGGCGATGGTTGGGAATCTAGTTCCATTCCCTCCAAAGCATTAATTGCTTGCTTGTAAAAAGCGATCGCTAACTCTGGCTTTTGTTGTGCTTCTAAAAGAGAAGCTATTTGGTGCAGAATTTCTGCTTGGGCTTGCATGTTATTGGTTTCTTTACCCATTACCAAAGCTTGTTGATAAAGCTCCTGTGCTTTCCCATAAACTCCAGTTTTGTAATAAATTACACCTATATGACTGAAAATTTCCATTTCCTCAGTCTTGTTATCAGTTTCTTTAGCAATAATCAAGGCTTGCTGATAATGATCTAAGGCTTTGGGGTAGTCGCGTAATTTCTCGTAAGTCTCTGCGATATATTTGAGAGTCGTTATTTCGCCTTGACGCTGCTCAGTTGCTTTAAAAATATCTAACGCCTGTGTAAAAGTTGCTAAAGCTTGGCGTAACTTACCTTGATTGAACTGTTGCAGTCCCTGTTGTTGTAACTGCAAAGCCTCTTTTGTACGGCGTTGTGTTGATGTATCTGTTGTCGGAGACTGAGGAGCCAGGATATCACACGAAACCAGGAAAGTCAGGCAAAGTATGATCAGGACGAGACGTTGGAGAAGGTAAAGCATTAGTAAGCTCTCCAGTTAATAGGAGTGCTGATGATTTATTCAGTTATATATCCTTATTTTTCGGAACCTAAATCGGATTCACACAAAAACATTACCCAGTATTGCACAATGGCACTTTACCATTACAGCCAGCAAGTACGCAATAATAGACCTCTTGCAAAAGTCCCTTTTGCAAGACAAGACTAAGGTAAAGAGGAAAGGTTAAAGGGTAATGGGTAATGACCAACACCGAAGCATAATATTGTAAGCAATTAGCCGAACTTGAGCTTACTTGAGCTAAATACTCTGGAAATTTATTTATTGGCAGACGAAAAACTAGGTGCAAGATCTAAGTCTACCCCTTTAATCTTTTCCGCAACTTTTAATTACCATTACACAATTAATTACATATTTTTCAAGCTGTTCCCTATTACCTATTGTCTGTCTCTACGAATGAATTTAATTTTGCCTAAGCACTTAATAACCATCCACTGACCAATGGGGAGGGTCATTACTCAGTTTATATACACCGTAAGATTCGCCCACTTTCCATAAAATTTTATTCAAAGCAGCATTACAAGGTTCACCAATGCTAACCATTCTGCCGTTTCTATCCCTAATATTAATTTTGCCATCCCAGGTTACATTCCAGTCAATTGCTAATCTTTGAATATGGCGAGAATTTAAAGATACAGGATTACCACCTACACCATAAGCCACTACCATCTCTTTAGCAGCTTGTATTGAGCCTGCATTGGTATAATGCACCCAATTAATATCAACTCCATTCATTGCTGGTACATATTGGGGAGATATTTCTTGGCGATTGATTCTAGCCGAATAATGCATTAGGTAAGCACGTTCTTTGGGACGATGGGTAGCAGTAACAATCACCTGACAGCCAGCATCAATCAATGCATTGTGAAATGCTTCTACTTTTTGACGAAAAGGAGAAGCTAAATCAGCAATTAACTTACTTGTGGGAAAATAATCAACCCAATGGGAACCACTCAACCGAAATCTTTGTGTTTTTGCATAGGTATTAAATATATCCATTGCTTGGGTAAAGTTTGTCCCCAGTTTTTGTTTAGTGGTATCACTCAAAGCTTGTTCTAATTCACCACGTAGACGTACATCTCTTTTTTTATATGCTTCAGTTAATCCTTTGGTACTTGTATTACCAAAATCACCATCTACTGTTAATGGAGGATTGAGTTGTGCTACCTGATTTAAACACTTTTGTAAATCCTTAACTTCTGTGTCACCAAAACCTAAATAATTCAGCAATGTACTAGCTGAAAGGTTAGGAATTTTAGCGATAAAATCTTGAGTAATGGCTTTACTATATGTGCCGTTACCAACAATTCCATCGGCTTCTAAGCCATTTCTTTGTTGATAAATTCGAGTAGCTTCGTCAGTGATTTTATCAAAGTCACCATCAACAGTTTGCATCGGATATTCAGTTTCTTTTAAAAAACTTTGCCACGCACTCACATAAATTCCATTAGAACCAATTTTGAGAACTGGTAATTTCAGTACAGAGATATTAAAAGCCATAGATTTCTCCTCAAGTGTTCTTTGTCGGTTGAAATAATCATCAACCAACAAACAATCAACAACAAACGACATCTATTAACCAATTAGTTTCTGCCAAGTAATAGGTCCAACAATTCCATCAGCAGTTAAACCATTTTGTTGCTGAAATCTCTTCATTGCTGCTTCTGTTTGTGGTCCATAAACGCCGTCAATTTCCACACCCAAGCGGAATTGCAGGTATCTGACAACTATACCACCTGCATGATTTACTCTAATAACTCGTTTCGCTAAAATTTGATTAATTGCATTCCAGGTAGTGTCTCCAGCAATTCCCGTTTGTTGAATACCAGTTATAATTTGAAATTTTTCTATTGCCGATTTGGTTGTAGCACCATTAATGCCATCTTCTAACAGAGACCTACCATTTTTATCGGTAATTTTAAGTCGATTTAAAGCTTTTTGCAATCTCTGGATGGTTGTATCTGGATTGTCTTCTTCATCGGCAACGGGAGTTACAGCTGCGGTAGGTAATTTACCAGTTAAACCTTTGACGATCGCATTCGCCATTGCCTCTGGATTATACAGATTCATGTCTTTTGGCGAATCGATAAAGCAACATTCTATTAAAATCGCAGCCATATTTGTATTCTTAAGGACAAATAGGTGACTACCATTCTTCACGCCGCGATTAAAAAAGCCTAATTTCACAATTTCATCTAATACTGGTTTGGCAAATTTTCTACCTGTATCGCTAATTGCAAATACTTCTGTACCATTTGCTTGGCGGTTAAAGGCATTAAAATGAATGGATACAAAAAGTTCTACTTTACTAGCATTTGCTGTCGCGCATCTTTTCCTCAGCGACTCTCCTACTGTTGAGGCTCTGTCTGGCTTACAATCTACAACTTGATGCCCTAAAGCTCTTAGCTTAGATATAACTCTGTTGCCTACATCTAAGGTCAAATTATCCTCAATCTTAATTCCTCTTGCACCAGTATCGGGTGGGCAATTATGCCCAATGTCTATCCCAAATTTCATTTGTTTCTCCTCTCATAAATTGTTTAATAATTCTGCTAGTATTTAATTTTGAATAGGTTCATTACTAATTGCCGATATAGCAAACAAAATTTAAGTATTTTGGCTATTATAATGTGCTAGGCAACTATATATAATGATACTGCCTAGCAGCAGTTCATTGTAACAAAGAAAATTTTGAAAGATTTTTGCTCAAAAATTCGCAACAAACATTGTCGTACATCTGGCTTTCAGCCGTGCTGTTATTTATAACTCATGTGAATAAAAGCAGTGACGTTGTCAAAAAGCTTTATTTATCAACCGCCAAGACGCCAAACATTTGTAGAGTCTGCGTAAGTTCTATAGAGTTGAGTTAAAAGCTTTGAAAATTATTTTTTGACGATTAAGAAATTAGGTGTAAGACATGACTTTTCCCACTCTCAAAAAATAAGATTTTCTCAGCACTATGTTAGGAATTTTTGTGAGAGCATGTTAAACACAGGGTTAAAAAAAGCACATTATGACTAATATTACTACTGCACAACTACAGAGCAACAATCAAATACCTACGGATGTACAAGTGCGGTCTGAAGCGCGAAAACCAATTACAGACCCAACTTTGGGTATTCCTGTGCATGTAAATAGACAAGGAACGCCTCAGCATCGGCTGGTAACTATTGGTGATTCAATTACACATGGTTTTCAAAGTGGAGCAATTTTTAATACACGGCTATCCTATCCTGCAATTATCGCTAGGGAAATGGGTTGGAAACAGTTGCGTTATCCTAACTATGATTCACCAGGTGATGGATTGCCATTAAACTTAGAATCTCTGGCCCGTAATCTCCAGCAAAAGTTTGGTGACAATGTCAACTTTTTAGAATTTTTGCCAGCTTTGCTATTTTTACGTAGCTTCCTAGATAAAACTGAAGATTACTGGGAACGTGGCGAAGGTTCACTGCCAGTAAATCAACGTGAGATTAATCACAACTTAGCTGTTTACGGTTGGGATTTGCGGAATACTCTCTCACGCAATGCAGATATTTGCATTGACATCATTAATAATTACAAAACTCAAGATGATTTTTGGCAACAGACTGTTGCTCATCATAATGAACGGGCCACTATCCGGGTTTTGAACTCAGCCAGAGATGCAAATGGTAAAGCACTCACGCCACTGCAAGCAGCCACAGCACTTGGTGCTGAAGGAACAGCAGAAACAGAAGGAATTGAAACTTTGATTGTCTTTATTGGTGCAAATAATGCTCTAGGCAGTATTCTCACATTTAATGTTGTATGGACTGATACTGGCTATGATGACATGAAAGTCAATGATCAATACACTGTCTGGCGTCCAATTCACTTCAAAGCAGAACTAGACCAGGTAGTGGCTGAAGTCAAGAAAATTCGCGCTCGGCATGTAATTTTTGGTACAGTACCTCATATTACCATTGTACCCTTCGCTAAGGGAGTAAGCGGTAAAGTTACACAGGGTTCACGTTACTTTCCTTACTATACTTTACCTTGGATTGCAGATGCAGATTTTAATCCCAAGAAACATCCACATCTGACTGAAGCAGAAGTCAGAGCGATCGACAGTGCTATTGACCAGTACAATGAATATATTACTGATGCAGTGCGACAAGCGAGAAATGAAGGTAGAGATTGGTATTTACTGGAAACTTGTGGGTTACTTGATAGGTTAGCATTCCGCCGTTATTTAGAAGATAACACTGCTAGACCTTCTTGGTGGGAAGAAGTTGGTGGAGCCTACGAACTACCACCAGCATTACAAGCACTCTCACCTGTTCCAGACTCTCGCTTTTTCATCTCTGGCTCCAATGGTCGTACTCAAGGTGGTTTGTTCTCTTTAGATGGAATTCATCCTACCACAATAGGTTACGGCATTCTTGCTCAGGAAGTGATCAAGATTATGCAATCAGCAGGTGTGAAGTTTTACGAGAGTGATGGTCAAACCGAACGTAGGGGAGAAGTAAAAGTTGATTTTCAGCGATTAGTTAGTGAAGATACACTAATTTCTCAGCCACCACGAAATGTTGCAGATATCCTCAAGATAATTGGCGAACTGGATAAGAGATTTAATATTGTCAGTCAGCTGTTAAAGAGGAATTACTAGCAAAATCAGGACTAGAAGTCAATAAAGATTTTTATCTCTCTTCGACTGCGCCCAGTTCTAACCATGTTGATTTCTGCGCTTGTGTGATACCTGTCACACCGTAAATATTCATACCCTCATACAAGCGCTCTGCTCTTAAAGTCCTGATGCACTTTTTTGTTTGTACATCCAGTTCCATTGGCTTATAAGGCTAATGCCTGTGTTGGGATTTTACTGGTTTTTAGGGAGCATATAGAATTGCTTGTAATTTTATACAACTTAATACAACTTAACTCTTATCAATTCCAGCTAATCCTGGCATGATCATCAAATTAATTCACTCATCAACATGAACCACAAAGACACAAAGCTTCGTGTTCTTTGTGCCTTTGTGGTGAGCTAATTTATTTATTTTCTACAAAGTCGGCATCGATCACATCTTCACCGCCACCTTTGTGATTGGTGGAAGCACTACCTGCTTGAGAGTAAACAGCACTACCTATTTGCATCAAGGCTTGTTGAATATCGTTGGTGAGAGACTTCATGCGATCATAGTTTTCACGATCAATAGCCCCACGCAGGTCTTTAATCAAGCCTTCCAAACGAGTTTTGTCGGCAGGAGGCACTTTGTCGCCCAAGTCCTTGAGTTGTTTTTCAGCTTGGTAGGCAACAGAATCTGCCGTGTTTTTCGTATCCACGCGATCGCGCCGTCTGCGGTCTTCTTCGGCATTACGTTCGGCTTCCTTCACCATCCGTTCGACTTCAGATTTATCTAGTGTGGATGCACCAGTAATCGTGATGGATTGTTGCTTGCCAGTGGCTTTTTCTTTTGCCGACACCGACAAAATACCATTGGCATCAATATCAAATGTCACCTCAATTTGCGGAATCCCACGGGGTGCAGGTGGAATACCATCAAGCCGGAAGTTGCCTAGACTCTTGTTGTCGGCTGCCATTTCCCGTTCTCCTTGCAGGACGTGGATTTCCACATTGGTTTGCCCATCGGCAGCGGTGGAGAAGATTTCTGATTTTTTGACTGGAATAGTGGTGTTGCGGGGAATGATCTTGGTCATCACACCGCCCAAGGTTTCCACACCCAGTGATAGAGGAGTCACATCCAACAACAAGATGTCTTTCACATCCCCTGCCAATACTCCAGCCTGAATTGCTGCACCGACGGCAACCACTTCATCGGGGTTCACACCTTGACACGGATCTTTACCTGTCATTTGCCGTACCAATTGCTGTACGGCAGGAATGCGCGTCGAACCACCAACCAATACAACTTCATCAATGTCAGCAGCCGTCAGTTTAGCATCACGCAGAGCCTGATTAACGGGAACCCGACAGCGATCGAGCAGGTCAGAACACATTTGCTCAAACTGCGCCCGTGTGAGGGTCATGTCTAGGTGTTTGGGGCCTTCTTGGGTTGCCGTAATAAAGGGCAGGTTAATGTTTGTTTGTGTTGCTCCTGAAAGTTCGATTTTGGCTTTTTCGGCAGCTTCCGTGAGGCGCTGCAAAGCTTGTTTATCTTTGCGTAGATCTACACCTTCGTTGCGCTGAAACTCCGTTGCTAGCCAATCGACAATTTTCTTGTCGAAGTCATCCCCACCTAAATGGGTATCACCACTAGTGGATTTTACCTCAAACACCCCATCACCCACTTCCAGGATCGAGACATCAAAGGTACCACCACCCAAGTCAAACACCAAGATGGTTTCGTTTGTTTTCTTGTCTAACCCGTAGGCGAGAGCTGCGGCAGTAGGTTCGTTGATAATCCGCAATACTTCAATCCCTGCGATGCGTCCGGCATCTTTGGTAGCTTGCCGTTGAGAGTCATTGAAGTAAGCCGGAACTGTAATCACCGCCTGTTTGACGGGTTCTCCCAAATAGGTGCTGGCATCATCTACCAGTTTACGTAGTACCTGAGCCGAAATTTCTTCTGGTGCAAATTGTTTGTTTTGGATGGGACAATCTAGCTTGACATTGCCATTACTATCACGCAGAACCTTATAGGAAACTTGTTTAGCCTCGCCGGTAATTTCGTCGTATTTGCGTCCGATGAATCGCTTCACTGAATAAAAAGTATTTTCAGGATTCATCACTGCTTGGCGTTTGGCAATTTGTCCAACCAATTTGTCGCCAGTTTTAGTGTAGGCAACCACTGATGGAGTGGTACGGCTGCCTTCTGCGTTGGCAATAACAACGGGTTGTCCGCCTTCCATCACAGCAACGCAGGAATTTGTAGTTCCTAAATCGATTCCAACAACTTTTGCCATTGAACTCCTCCTTTCATCTGAGTTCAAGATCAAGTCGAATAGGTAAAAACAGTAGTTGGGAGATAAGTTGATGGTACTCCCATTAACCCATCAATCCATTCCATAAGACCTGTCTTGAAAATAGGGAACGGGGATTAGGGATGGGGGATCGGGGATTAACTTAACAGCCAACCCATAATCCATCTGTGTGCATCGCCTTGCACTGTGTTCGTTAAATTTTCATCCCCTAGTTGTGGACAATTGCCCGTGAGGATCTATAAAGTGTAGGGGAAAAAATCTTGATCCCTCATTGTGAACTATTTTGCAAGAGTTGGGGAAAGGTTAAAGGGTAAAGTATTTTTCGATCCCTTTAAACCTTTCCCTTTAGCAAGGGTTAGACAATATTCACTTTCACGACTTTATTTTTCTCTTCTTCTGCTTTTGGAAGTGTGAGTTGCAGAATACCGTTCTTATACTCTGCTTTCACATTGGTATTTTCAACTCGTGCAGGCAGAGGAATTACTCGCTGGAATTTACCGTAACGAAATTCGGTACGAGTCATTCCTTTTTCTTCAGTTTTAGTTTCTTCTTTGCGTTCTCCGCTAATTGAAACTGCTTCAGCAGAAACTTGTACATCAATATCCTTGGCGTCCATTCCTGGAATTTCCAGTTTTAAATGAATCGCATCTGATGTTTCTTGCATTTCTGCTGCGGGAATAAAGTTTGTACCGATTCTTTCACCGTCTCTTGTCATTAAGCGATCAAATAAACGGTTCATATCTTGTTGTAAATTTTCAATTTCTTGGAATGGTTGCCAACGAATTAGAGACATAGGATTTACCTCCGATTTTGCTGTTCAATTATGTAATTTATTTAATTTGGTCTATCTAATTTCACATTAATAAGTGAGCCAAAAATTGTGGGTTCGGTTCTCTCGAAAAACTTGATTCATCCTTCCGAACAAAACCGTTTAAGACGGCTGTGGTCGTGAGGGAGTAAATTCTTGAACAAGACGATCGCCTTTACTTGCAGCTTGGCGTGATGTCGGCAGGAAAGAGGATGCGATCGCTCCACCGTAAAGCACAATGTAAAAATGTAAATCAGCGAAAATTTAACATTCAGCTTGAGACACCACAAAAAGATCCAGATATAAGCGCTGGGAAAAAGCATCCCTACGGCTGTGCCTGAGCAAGGCGCGATCGCAACTCCTCACCTTCCAAAATCTCTTTCTGCAACAGGGTTTGTGCTGTGAACTCTGAACCCAAAATACTGAAGAATCGCTCGTCGCGACACCTTAATTAATTACAAAATTCCTTGAAGCTATTGGGTGGGAGAACCGCCATATCCTCCGTTCGGGAAACACTACTTCAAGCAAACTCAGAGTTTCAAAATTGTTTGCTATCTATATTGAGTAGAGCAGCTACAACAAAAATCTAGTCTGCATTCCAAGATAGAAGTTAGATGCCTTGTGCTGCTCAATCTATATTGAAATGTATAAACTCTACAGACCTTAAAAATTGATTAAAGAGGAGGCTAACCTTATGAGAATAATGCGTTGGCAACCTTTTGATCTGAATTGGCAACCGTTTGAGCGAATGGAATCGCTGCGTCGTCAGCTTGATCAAATTTTTGACGAGGTTACGGGTACATCTACAGAGCGTGAAGTTAGCTGGTACCCTGCCATTGAGCTAATGGATACCTCTGATAACCTGGTGTTGCGTGTCCAACTCCCTGGTATCGATCGCAACCATCTTAATATTCAAGCGACGCGAGATGCCGTACTGATTGAGGGTGAGCATCCTTATCCACAGCAATCTGAAGACAGTCAGTGGCTCCGCTCAGAATTTGCCTATGGTAAATTCCGCCGGCTGATTGCCTTACCCGTTGCGATCGAACCTGATCGCGTAAGCGCTGAGTATCACGATGGTATTCTCACCCTAACCCTACTTAAAACTGAACAAGAACGTCGCCGGGTTGTGAAGGTGAACTTAGGCGAGTTGTCAGGTTCAGCCTCTACCGCTACCCTGGAAGCCGCCAGCGAAACGGTCCCGAACGGAAATAATCACAGCCGCTAAGTAAACCCTGAAGGCTCCTCCCTAACCCTGAGGAGCCTTTTCACCCCCTATATTTACTTAACTTAGCGTCTAACGCCTTGATCTTTACTGGTGGAAAGCGAGTGGAAAAGATACACTGAAAACGTAAGCAGTTCATAAAACTTAAAACTTTCAAAAGGAATCGAACTAATTATGTTTGCAGTATTTGTTGTTTTCACTCGTAATTATCTCTATCAGGCAAAATTCGATCAAGTGCGTGGAAAATTAATTGTATTACACACACAGACGATTAATTACTTTTGCGGATCGCTTGGGAATTGACCGTATGACTCGCCAAAATCTCATCCGTTTGGCTCATGCCAACGGCAAGCGATTGGGTTTACTTTCTTAGAAAGAGTTGCCAAAATTTTTGTCTTGCCGACATCGAAAAGTGACTGCACCCTAAAATGTAAAATTGCGCTGTAACATTAGCCACAGACATGAATTTAGGATTAATAGTTTTCAAGCTGTAATACTAAGATCACTCCTAGATAGCGATCGCCTTAATCGTCTCCGGGATATAGAATTCAAAACAACACCTGGACAAGCGCTTTCCATGCCAGAATTGTTCAATACTCTCCAAAAAACATTTGGACAGAAATTATAGACACCAGGGAACCAAAATCAATTTCTAGTATCCGTCGTTCTTTGCAAGGGGAACACTTAAATATTTTGCTCGAGATGGTGTTGCGTACGACAGATGTACCACAAGACGCACGGACACTAGCTTGGTTTGAATTACGTCAACTACGCCAAGCCATTGATGATAGTCTGAAACATCAAAACGAAAACCTTGATATTTATACGTTAGCGCATTTAGAAGAGACGAGCGATCGCTCAAATTCATACTTCAATTATGCAACGCCAATATTCTTCATCTTTTTCCGCAGAGATGGGAGCACCTGCAAAATCATTTCGGATGGCATTAGGGGCATTAATAATCAAAGAAAAGCTAGGGATAAGCGACAGAGAAACAGTAGAACAAATTAAAGAGAACCCTTATCTACAGTACTTTATAGGGATGTCATCTTATAGTAATGAAACTCCATTTGATGCATCAATGTTAGTAGCGTTTTGCATTTGATCCTGCCCCTCTTTGAACTCGCGGAGAAGGGAGGGGGTGAGGTTGTTCATTCTTTATTGGTGTACATAGTTCATGACGGCTACTTAATCTAATTCGTCAAAACCACTGGTGGATACTGCTGCAATACCTGCTTCAAATACTGTCCAGTATACGACTTAGGATTCTCTGCAACTTCCTCTGGTGTACCCTTAGCTACGACTTCTCCGCCTTTATCACCACCTTCTGGCCCTAAATCGATCACCCAATCAGCACAACGAATCACATCTAAGTTGTGTTCAATCACCAAAATCGAATTACCTTTATCTACTAATCTCTGCAAAACATCCAATAACTTATGCACATCATAAAAAGATAAACCCGTGGTTGGTTCATCGATTAAATAAAGAGTTTTACCTGTGGCGCGGCGTGATAATTCTGTGGCTAACTTGACTCGCTGTGCTTCCCCACCAGATAAAGTTGTTGCAGGTTGTCCCAATTGAATGTAACCCAAGCCAACATCTACTAAAGTTTGCAAACGATTCACAGCTTTGGGAATATTTTGGAAAAACTCCAAAGCTTCCTCAACAGTCATATTCAAAACATCAGCAATCGATTTGTCTTTGTATTTAACTTGCAAGGTTTCGCGGTTGTATCTTGCACCTTTGCAGACTTCGCACTGCACATATACATCCGGCAAAAAATTCATCTCAATAACATTCACACCTTGTCCACTACAAGCTTCACAACGTCCGCCTTTGACATTAAAAGAAAACTGTCCTGGTTTATAACCCCTGGCTTTCGCTTCAATAGTGGCTGAAAACGTATCACGAATCACATCAAAAATACCCGTGTAAGTCGCTGGATTAGAACGAGGAGTCCTACCAATAGGTGATTGATCAATGACGATCGCTTTATCAATTGCATTCAATCCCTTAATTCCATCAATTTCTTTCGGGAAAGGAACTTTACGCAAAAGGTGATGTTGCAATGCTGGGTAAAGTAATTCATTAATTAAAGTAGACTTCCCAGAACCAGAAACACCAGTCACAGCAACAAGTTTACCCAGTGGTATCTCCACATCTATATTTTTCAGGTTATTACGACGGGCATTTTTGATCACTAAACTTACCCCATTCCCTTCTCTTCTCTTCCCAGGAGTTTGAATCACTCGCCTTCCCGACAAATAAGCACCCGTCAGGGAATTTTCCGCCTCTAATAACGCCTGTAAATTACCTTCAGCAACAATATTACCGCCGTGAATACCTGCACCCGGTCCAATATCAACAATATAGTCAGCAGCCCGAATAGTTTCCTCGTCATGCTCCACTACAATTAACGTATTCCCCAAATCCCGCAACCTAGTCAAAGTCCGCAGTAACCTGCTGTTATCACGTTGATGCAAACCAATACTCGGTTCATCTAAAACATATAACACCCCAGTCAACCCAGAACCAATCTGAGTCGCCAAACGAATACGCTGCGCCTCCCCACCAGAAAGCGTCATCGCCGGACGATCTAAAGTCAAATAATCCAACCCCACATCCAACAAAAACTGTAACCTGGCACGAATTTCGCGCAACACCAAATCAGCAATCTGCATTTGGCGATCGCTCAACTTTAATTGATCAACTCTTTCCCGACACTCGCGAATCGACACCCCCGTCAAATCCAACACTCGGTACTGCCCTAACCGTACCGCCAAAGCTTCCGGCTTCAAACGCTTTCCCTCACACACCGGACAGACTTGATCAATCAAATACTGTTCCAATTTTTGCTTAATTAACTCCGTACCTCCCTCATATTGCCTCTGCAATATCGGAATCACCCCTCTAAAGTCTTTCCTTGGCGTCCTTGGCGTCTTGGCGGTTTCTTCTCCATGTAAAATAATCTGCCGCTGTTCCTCCGTCAACTTCTGCCACTGCGTCTGTAACTCAAACCCGTAAGCTTGCCCCAAACCATACAATAACTCCAAATAATAAGAATTATCCTTTTCCGACCAAGGGGCGATCGCAGCATACACAGGTGCTTCCGGATCAGGAACAACCAACTCCGGTGAAAATGTTCTTAAACTGCCAATACCATGACAATGAGGACAAGCACCATAGGGCGAATTAAACGAGAACAAACGCGGCGATAATTCCTCCATCACTGCACCGTGTTCTGGACAGGCAAAGTTTTCGGAAAAGACTAATTCTTGGTCATTTGTTGGTTGGGCGTCGGAAGTGGGATTAAATAAAATTACAGCTATACCTTCCGACAATTTTAAACACGTAGATAGGGAATCGACCAAACGCTCTTGAATACCGTCTTTTTTCACCAAACGGTCGATTACTACTTCTATGGTGTGTGTAAAATTTTTATCTAACTCAATGGCATCTGAAAGTTCTCGCACTTCCCCATCAATACGCACACGCACAAAACCTTGGGAAGCGAGACTAGATAACAGCTTTTTATGAGTACCTTTTTTACCCCGGACTACAGGCGCGAGAATTTGAAAGCGGGTGCGATCGCTCAACTCCATAATTCGATCTACCATCTCATCAATGGTTTGAGGCGCAATACAGCGATCGCAAATCGGACAATGGGGTTCTCCAGCCCGTCCAAATAATAACCGCAGATAATCGTAAATCTCCGTCACCGTTCCCACTGTCGAACGGGGGTTATGGGAAGTGGACTTTTGATCAATTGAAATCGCCGGACTCAAGCCTTCTATTGACTCCACATCCGGTTTGTCCATCTGACCTAAAAATTGCCTAGCGTAGGCGCTGAGAGATTCCACATAGCGACGCTGTCCTTCAGCAAAGATGGTATCGAATGCTAAGGAAGACTTACCAGAACCAGAAACTCCTGTGAAGACAATTAGGCGATCGCGTGGTAATTCTAAATCAATATTTTTCAGGTTATGCTGCCTAGCACCCCGAATTCTAATCTGATTCAGGCTGGTGGAGTTGGGGTGGGAAAGGTGTCCATTTAAGGATGCAGCAAACTGAGTTTCTGACATATCAACAGGCTAATGAATATGGGGCAGCACGAAACAGTCCTTAATAATACTAGCGTTGACTTGCACATAATAGAACAATAGTACTGTTTTTTGCAAATTAGTCCAAAGTAATTACTGAAGCAATAGCTTACCTTAACATAATTCAACAATAATAAAGTGTTTATTTATACTTTAATTTATATTAAATTACTTAAAAAATATTTAAAGCTTTGTATGATATTATGATGTGTGATTTGTAATAATTAAATAGGGCTCGCTGAAAAAGTAATAAAAAAGCTAGAAAAAGATTAATTTGTTATTCAAGTAAGAAACAAAGATAAGTTTTTATTTACTACGACTTGTAAATCATAAGCTTCAATCATAGTAGATGGAAAAAAAGGTGTAGTTTTCAAAAATAGACACAAAAAAGCCCTATATAAAATGAATTACTTCTATACACTGCCACCTGTATTCATCGGCGTATCAATAGTATTGGTGCAATCACAAGTAGCAGTCGCCCTATCTCAGCAAGAGGTGGAACAGATTGCTAGAGAAATTACGGTGCGGATTGTCGATACTCAAGATCCAACTGTTTCTGGTTCGGGTGTTTTGATTAAACATTCTGGGGACACTTACACGGTTTTGACTGCTTATCATGTGGTGAAAGATGGTGGTAAATACGAAGTTATTACACCAGATACACAAACTAATCGGGTGAAGTCTGTCAAACGCTTACCAGATGTTGATTTAGCTGTGGTTGAGTTTAGTAGTAGCAAGGATTATAAAATAGCCAAGATTGGGAATTCTGACAAAGCTACGGCTAGTAATAGTGTATATGTTGCAGGGTTTCCGGGCAGAACAGCAGCAATTTCTAATCCGCAGTTATTTTTCAACAAAGGACAAGTTCAAGCAAACGGTGCGGCGCAGCGTGATGGTTACAACATTCTCTACGATAACGATACTTTGAGTGGTATGAGTGGTGGGGCTGTGCTGAATGAGCAAGGGGAAGTGGTAGCAATTCACGGCAGAGTTGATGAGCAAGAAATTGGTGAGAAGAGTCAGAGTAAGATTATTACGGGTTTAGGTACTACTATTTATTCAGCTTTGCGGCAAATGTCAGCTGTGGGTGTGGATGTGGGAGTGCGTCCACCGGATGTTGTGGCGACTGGGCTGAAAGCAGATGACTTTTATATCAGAGCCTACGATAAGTATGATCAAAAAGATTACAAGGGCGCAATTGCTGATTTAACAGAAGCGATTCGTCTCAATCCCAACTATGACAAAGCCTACAACAACCGGGGTGTAGCCCGCAGTGATTTGGGAGATAAGCAAGGGGCGATCGCTGATTACACCTCTGCTCTCAAAATTAATCCCAACGATGCTGATGCCTATAACAACCGGGGTAATGCCCGCAGTGATTTGGGAGATAAGCAAGGGGCGATCGCTGATTTCAACTCTGCCCTCAAAATTAATCCCAACTATGCCGAAGCCTACTACAACCGGGGTAATGCCCGCAGACTATTGGGAGATAAGCAAGGGGCGATCGCTGATTACACCTCTGCCATCAAAATTAATCCTAACTATGCTAAAGCCTACAACAATCGGGGTAATGCCCGCAGACTATTGGGAGATAAGCAAGGGGCGATCGCTGATTTCAACACTGCTCTCAAAATTAATCCCAACTTAGCCCAAGCCTACGGACAACGGGGTATAGTCCGCGCCCTGACAGGAGATAAGCAGGGTGGAATTGCGGATTTGCAGAAAGCTGCTGAACTGTCTCAACAACAAGGAAATACAGAATTACATCAAAAGGTGTTGGAGTTTATTAGAAAGCTTCAGCAGTAGATAAGTGAGGAGTGTGAAAGGTATGAAGGGTGGTGCGATCGCTTGTTGATGATTCTCTATGATTAGGCGATCGCACCCCCATTGAGTAAAGCAGTAAGCTAGATTTAGCGGTTAGTTTAGTTAAAAAGTATGGTATATGAGTACTGAACAATTACTACTGGAAAAATGGCGATCGCTTCCCTTGGACAAGCAACAAGAAGTTCTTGATTTTGTTGAGTTTTTAGAGTTTAGGCAAACCTCTACAATTCTTCTCAAGCCAAAGAAATCTTTTCCCGCAACTACTTTGGATGATGTTGCAGGATGTTTGAAATATCAAGGTACAGCAAAAACGATTCAAGATATGGATAATGCTATCCGCCAAGGTGTAGAGGAATCATGGCATGATCGCAGTTGATACTAATATTATTGTCAGGCTGTTGACCCAAGATGATGAATTACAGTATCAACAGAGTTTAGAAATTTTCCAGAATCATGATGTTTTTATACCAGATACGGTGATTCTGGAAACTGAATGGGTACTAAGGTTTGCGTATAAGTTTAAAACAGAAGAAATATGTACAGCGTTGCGTAAGCTTTTTGGTTTATCGAATGTTCATTTAACAAATGCTAGTCTAATTTCTCAAGTACTGCAATGGCATGAAGCTGGCTTAGATTTTGCTGATGCTTTTCATTTAGCCCAAAGTCAGCACCATACTCAACTCTACACCTTTGATGAGAAATTCATAAAAAGGTCTCAAGGGCTGACAAGATGTGAAGTTAAAAAGCCTGAAGGTAAATAATCCTAATCGCATTCGGATCAACTAACAAGCGATCGCTTGTTGGTGATTCTCTATGATTGGGCGATGTCTGGCGACAAGCCACTGCGCGTCTACGCATTTCAAACAAGAAACTCCAAGTTTAAAATGAGACAATTCAGGTTTGAACCGTGAAACTTTGAGTTTGAAACCTGGAACTTCAAGTTTTAAACAAGAAACTTTTCGTTTCAAACGAGAAATTCCAAGCTTGAAACATGAAATTTCGAGTTCAAAGCTTGAAACTCCAAGGTTGAAACGAGAAACTTCGAGTTCAGAACTTGAAACTCCAAACAAGATCCCCGACTTTTATCAAAAGTTGGGGATCTGTTTGGCTAAATGACACGGCAGCATTTGACAAAGAGCTAGAATGAAATTGTTAGTGGCTGTAGTAACTGAGTGAGCAAATACATAGCTGTAAAACAGAGATGCTTTGCTAAAACCTAGATAGAAGAGAATTTACAAGTACATTGTAATTCACATTTTTATCCCAAACATCATGTGATGAAGGCGAAAAAAAGCACGAATAAAAAGAGCGTGCAGTAAGTATTTCAGCCTGAATCAAATCTTTTCGTTTTTCTGTTCTCTGCTACCTCATCATCAGTCCATAACAGAGAAAGCATAAGAAAATTAGCAAGGTTAAGTAGAAAAATAAACTTATGTTTCCCCAATTAGTTGATACAAATACTTCAGTAAGTCTGAAAAGACTACAGCAACATATAGCTGAATGTGCAAAACTTTCTATAGGTTATCCTGTTAACCTCAATTTTGATTACACTTTACTGCTGCCTTTCTTGCAATATAATCTTAATAATGTAGGAGATCCCTTTGTTGAGGGTAATTTTGCTCTTCATTCCAAAGAATTTGAACGCCAATCTCTTAACTGGTTTGCCCAACTTTATGAATTAGAAGAATATTGGGGATATCTTACCAGTGGTGGTACGGAAGGTAATCTCTACGGTATGTTCTTGGGTAGAGAACTCTACCCTGATGCGGTTCTTTATTCTTCTAGAGATACTCACTATTCGGTTGCTAAAGCAGCACGTTTATTGAAAATACCTCACGTTGTGATTAGTTCACAATTCCATGGTGAAATTAACTATGAACATCTAGAGTATGAGCTATCACAGCGAAAACAGCAAAGTGCCATTATTAATATAAATTTAGGCACTACTATGAAAGGAGCAGTAGACAATATAGAGCGAATTAATGACATCATACAAAGGTTAAGAATTCGCTTTTATATCCACTGTGATGGCGCACTCGGAGGAATGTTACTTCCTTTTATTCAGGAAGCACCAAAAATTAGTTTTCGGGATTATCCCATTGGAAGTATTTCTGTTAGTGGTCACAAGTTTATCGGTTCTCCGATCACTTACGGAATTGTTCTTACCCGTCAACCCTATGTCAAAAAAATTGAGACAAGTGTTGAATATATTGGCAGTAAAGATATAACTATTTTGGGTTCACGTAGCGGACTTGCTGCTTTACTTTTGTGGTATGCTATCCAAACGAGAAATCAGCACTTCCATAGGGAGGTTGCTACCTGCTTGCAAAATGCGCGGTATTTACGCGATCGCCTCTTGGAAATCAATTACCATCCTTTACTTAATGACTTTTCAACCACAGTCGTTTTTGACAAACCTGCTATCGAGTTGTGTCGCAAGTGGCAATTAGCCACACAGGGAAATATTGCCCACATTGTCGTCATGCAACACATTTCTACCCAAAAAATTGACCAGTTTATAGACAATTTATTAGTTAATAATAAGCTTTCTTGCTTCTCCACCTCTTGCTTGTAAATTCCAACTTGATTTACAAAATTCTTAAATTTTAATTTTTAAATGTTGTATTGCAATATGGATGAGTCAACTGTGCATTGTCTACAGTAGCATTACCACCATCTGCTCTTCTTTGAATGTGATCTATAGAGATAGAGTGACTGTGCAGATAACCACCACATATTTTGCATCGGGGAACTTTGGGTAAAGCGCTTCTGGGTTAATGATTGATAATCCTTGTAAGAACCTATCTTTGCCTTAATTAGTTTTCTTGTTTTTTGAGCAGCATTTTTCTGCTCTTCTGTGATGTCTCCATCATAGAATACTTTAGAAATCTTGCCATCACCATAGTCATCATTTATCCAGGCTATTAAAGAACTAAGGCGATGGGAGCCATCAATTACGAAATAGTAACTACTAGAACTTCTCCAAAGAATAACTGCTGGTATCAAATCGCCATCTAAAAAACTTTCGATAAAACCACAAATTTTCTCAGCATCCCATTCATTTGTTTCTCTTTGAAAATCAGGTTTGCGTAAAAATGGATAGAAAAAAGAATTTGGTTCTAAATCACGAACCGATATCATAGGTACATTTCTTCCTATGTTTTGACTTTGCTGTCCTTGGACTTCAAATGCTTCTCTAGGTATCAGTGCATCTAGGCTAACTTGTGGACTGTCTTTTGGCATGGTCTCTACTTTTGTGGACTTTTGTAATTAAAATATAAATTGGGTGTTTAATAATACAAGATACTTATAAGTAAAGCAATAATAATTTCACTCTTTCACTTTTTTGAATGAATGAAAAATCTAGTAGTGAATGATTATATATAACTAAATAATTGCTTGATATCACCAGGTAAGGCATCAATAATTTCAACGACAGTAACTTTTTATTTGAGCAACGACTACTTAGAAGCTGCTCAAAAAATTAGTATCAAGATTAATATCGGATCAAAACAAAAAATAACGCTGTGCCATTGGTAGAACCGTTGCTGGTTCACAAGTCAACAACTCTCCATTTGCCCTAACTTCGTAAGTTTCTGCATCTACTTCCATACGTGGTAATGCATCATTCAGCTTCATATCCTGCTTAGTTAACTGGCGTATCCCGGAAACTGCAACTGCTTGCTTGTGCAACTTCAACTGGCTAGGAATATCGCGTTCTAATGCTGCTTGGGAAATAAAAGTCAACGATGTTGCATGACGCGCACCAGCAAAACTACCAAACATCGGACGCATATGCACAGGTTGGGGTGTAGGAATGCTGGCGTTAGCATCTCCCATTTGCGACCATGCAATCATGCCACCTTTAATGACTATCTCTGGCTTGACACCAAAAAATGCCGGACGCCACAAACATAAATCTGCAAGTTTACCCTCTTCCACTGAACCCACATACTGAGCAATACCGTGGGTAATAGCTGGATTGATAGTATATTTTGCGACATAACGTTTTGCTCTGAAGTTATCATTCTCAACCCTCCCTTGGTAAGGGGGGGGTAAAAATCCGCGTTGCACTTTCATTTTATGTGCAGTCTGCCAAGTACGAATTATGACCTCTCCTACTCTGCCCATTGCTTGGGAGTCAGAAGAAATCATACTAAACGCACCCAAATCATGCAAAATGTCTTCCGCAGCAATAGTTTCCCGACGGATACGTGACTCAGCAAATGCTACATCTTCTGGGATTCCTGGATCGAGGTGATGGCAAACCATCAACATATCCAAGTGTTCATCAAGGGTGTTAACAGTGTAAGGACGGGTGGGGTTGGTGGAGGATGGTAGGACATTTGCCTCACCGCAGACTTTGATAATGTCCGGTGCATGTCCACCGCCTGCGCCTTCGGTGTGGTAGGTATGGATGACACGATTTTTAAAGGCGGCGATCGTATCTTCTACAAAACCTGCTTCGTTGAGGGTATCGGTGTGAATTGCTACCTGTACGTCGTAATCATCGGCAACGCTGAGGCAAGTATCAATTGTTGCTGGGGTTGTTCCCCAATCTTCGTGGAGTTTTAGCCCCATTGCACCAGCTAAAATTTGTTCTACAAGTCCTTGCGGTTGGCTAGTGTTGCCTTTGCCTAAAAATCCCAAGTTTACAGGGAAGGCATCGGCCGCTTGTAGCATTCGGTAAATATTCCAAGGACCGGGTGTGCAGGTAGTAGCATTTGTGCCAGTAGCTGGCCCGGTACCGCCACCAATCATTGTAGTAATACCGGAAGCGATCGCCACTTCGATTTGTTGGGGACAAATAAAATGAATATGGGCGTCAATTCCGCCAGCAGTCAGAATCATACCTTCACCAGCGACGGCTTCTGTCCCAGGGCCGATAATAATATCTATATTGTCTTGAATGTAGGGATTGCCAGCTTTACCAATTTTGAATATTTTGCCATCTTTAATGCCGATGTCTGCTTTGACAATACCCCACCAATCGAGAATCAAAGCGTTGGTAATTACCATGTCTACAGCACCATCAGCGTTGGAGATGGGTGATTGTCCCATGCCATCACGAATGACTTTACCCCCACCAAATTTGACTTCATCGCCGTAGGTGGTGAAGTCTTGTTCGACTTCTATAAACAATTCTGTATCGGCTAGGCGGATGCGATCGCCTACTGTGGGGCCATAGGTTTCCGCATAAGCGCGGCGATCCATTCTGTAACTCATGTTTACTCCTGGGAAATTTTGAAACGCAGAGGAGCGCAAAGCAAAGCGCAGAGAAACGCAGAGGTTAGAGTTGTCCGTTAATTCTGCCGTTGAATCCGTATACTTGGCGTGTACCAGCAAGGGGAACTAGGGTGACTTCTTTTTCATCACCTGGTTCAAATCTAACTGCTGTTCCCGCGGGAATATCGAGGCGCATTCCTCGCGCTTGTTCTCGATCAAAGTTTAAGGCGGTGTTGACTTCAAAAAAGTGGAAGTGGGAACCTACTTGGATGGGGCGATCGCCTGTATTTGACACTTGTAATTTTACCGTCGGACGCCCTGGGTTAAGTTCTATTTCGCCTTGTGGTGTAATTATTTCTCCGGGAATCATCATACTCAATCCAAAATCTAAAATTCCTCACCTGATGGGATTATGCACTGTCACTAACTTTGTCCCATCAGGGAAAGTTGCTTCTACTTGCACTTCATGAATCATCTCTGGTACTCCTTCGATGACTTCATCTCGTGTCAACAAGGTTGTACCATAACTCATCAACTCTGCAACTGTCCTCCCATCTCTTGCACCTTCCAAAATTGCAGCCGAAATATAGGCGACAGCTTCGGGATAATTCAACTTCAAACCTCTGTTTTTACGTCTTTCTGCTACTAAAGCAGCAGTAAAAATCAATAACTTGTCTTTTTCCTGCGGCGTCAGTTGCACTTTTTACCTCCCTTGTTGGCGTCTTAACTGTTGGCTCATATCTGCCAAACTCTTGGTACACAGCTACTACGATTTAAAAAAGACATACGTAATAACTGCCAAACACCGATAAACCAGTTTCTCACCTCAGCAGTTGAAGATCCACGGTATCTACACAAAAGTCCATGTTCTAAACGAGTGACACCAATTTGGGGATGGATAATTGGCAATTGCCAAAGATTTCGGGCTTTTTCGACTATTTCTGGTGATATTTCTCGTCCAATGTAGACTAGACTACCTACGATTGGTTGTCCTGCCAAACCGTGGAAACTATGAAATACTTCTTCCCTACCTGGTAGCCATTGTCTATCTATCCATAGAGGTTTACCTTGTTGCCAAATTTCGGTGTGCGATCGCCACTCTCCTTGTAAAAATTTCTCCCCTCTTGCACTGCGTCCAAACCTAGTAATTTCCCAGCCCAAATAATGAGAATTCGTAGCTAATTTTACTATATTTTCTTGTCTGTATAATGCACCGTCAAAAACAATTGTTTCTTGGGGTAACCATTCTAAATAAGCATGATCGTCAACTTTGATCTCAATTTTCTGTTTGGCGATTGTGCCATTACTACGGTAGATTTTGCCAGCGGTTGCGGTAGTAATTAATGCTTGAGTATGGGGTTGGAGGTGGAAGTTGTAAGACAGGCGATCGCCTCCGACAACACCCCCAGCTGTATGTAAAATCACACTATGACAAACTTCTTTTCCTTCTGGATAAAATGGGCGTTGCACTTTTAGCGGTGCTTGATTTTGATTGAAAATCAGCTGAGTTTGGTTTTGGTGATGAGCATACACTAGGTGTAAATTCCCATGCCAAAAATCCTTGCTTAATGTTGTGATTGGATAATGAGAATACTGGTTCACAAATCCTCAGAAATTTTATTTTTTTGCTATGATTATATAATCATCTAATTTATAGTTAGAATTGTGTCTTTGATCAAAATATTTTTGGATTAGATAAGTCATATAAAGTTGTTTAGGCAATTCTAAACGCATTTTTGTATTAGGACTAAATGCAGCAGCATAGCAATAACTATCCATATTGACAGCCTCGATAAAGATTTAAAGTAAAGTCATAGGTAGCAATAAAACCAGTGGCTTTTGTTAGCAGAGATTTATAATTTTGAGCATAGATATTGATATCTCCAAATTTTTCTTAGACTAATTTTGTAGGAGTAAGCTTACAATATCCTTGATATTGGGCTTTTGCCATTTTAATTTGATATTATGTCCGATTAATTACTTACGATATAAACCTTGAGCATTGAGCATAGTGAAAAATAACCAATGCTCACTAATTACCCATTACCAATCCCACAGTTTTTAGTACGTTTCAACGTACTTTAGCTATTAGCCCGCAATTTATTGCAGGGCGGGATAATGGGCAATAGTAAGTGATTTTATCAATCAACAAATTATCGCAATGCCCGATAATTTCTCAATTGTACAAGTCCCCAGATTAATGTGTGGAACTAATCCAAAATCCAAAATCTAAAATCTCAAATCGGATGACACTCACCGAATTTTAGGATTTGCTAGTAACTTTTGCGTATCTGCTATTAGTCTGTCACCCCAAAGTTGTTGTTTAATAAACTTAATATCACCCCATCTTTTATCTAAACGCAAAGCTGCTTGAGCCATTGCTAAACCCCTGTCTTGCTGTCCTTGATTATATAAAGCTACTGCTAAAGCCAGCTGAGTTTCTGCACTGGTATTGTTAATATTTATCGCCTTCTGAAACTGACGTATAGCCCCTTCGACATCTCCCAATTCATATTTAACTAACCCCAGGTTGTTAATAGCTGGTGATGATTTTGCATCTAGAGAAAGTGCTTTTTCGTAAGCTGCAATTGCCCTACGATAGTCTTTTTGATATTGTAAGGACATACCCCGAAATCCATAGGCAACAGCATTTTTAGGATCTAACTGCAATGCTTGATTAATATCTGCATTTGCTGCTTGCGTATTGCCTAAAACCAAATTAGTTAAACCCCGATAAGCGTAAGCTACACTAGGACTGACATTACCCCACTGACTATTAGCTTTAATTGCTCGATCATAAGAATCACGGGCTTCTTTATATTTTCCTAACTCTCTAAATATATCTCCTTGGGCAACCCAAGCTACTGAAAATTTGGGATTAATTTGGGTTGCTTTGGTTATATCTGCTAATGCACTCTGTTTATCTCCTTGCAGATAATAACCACCACCCCGGTAGAAGTAAGCGTTAGCATCATTTGGGTTACGGGCGATCGCTTGGTTAAATGGTTCGATCAGCACTTGTTGAGATGCGGATGCTGGGTTTTCTACAAATTTGATGGCGTTTTGGACTTCTTGGTATAAAAATTGATTTCCATCTTTTTGAATTAAATCACTAGCTTTCTGCAAATCTGCCAATGCACCTGGTTTGTCTCCCCAAAGAAAACCACGCACAACCCCCCGCAATTGATAAATGCTAAAAAAGTTGGGATCTAGTTTCAATGCTTGATCAAAATCAGCATTAGCCCCTTTTCTATCTCCTAACCCAGCGCGGGAATAACCCCGGACAGCGTAGGCGTGAGCAAAAGAAGGTTCTTGCTCAATAAATTTGTTGATATCAGCGATCGCTCCTTGGTAATCTGGTAAGAATGCACGAGCGCTACCTCTAGCAAGATAAGCAAAAGCCAAATTAGGATTCAGGCGCACCGCTTCTTCACCATCAGCAATAGCCCCTGGTATGTCTTTTTCTGTGAGACGAATTGCACACCGCATCGCGTAAGCAAATCCATTCTTAGGACTGAGTTGTATTACTTTGTTTAAGTCCGAAGTCGCTGCTTGTAAATTTCCGATCAAAAAGTAAGCGTTACTCCGACGGAAGTAAGCATCAGGGTTATTAGGACTCAGTTTCAAGGCTTGATTGTAATCTGCGATCGCACCTTGGTAATCTTTTCTTTCGGCTTTCGCTCCCCCTAAACTAATATAGTCTTCTGCACTCCGTTGTCTTGTGGCTGTTTGTGAACCCGTCGCAATTGGCTGGGAATTTCTTCTAGTTGTCAAAAAAGTATTAATCGGAATTCCCAATCGCAAACTTGCTACCAGCGCCCCGTCCTTGCGTACCTCTGTAGCCGCCCGTCCATTAATACCTACCACGCGCCCCTGTTCATCTAACACTGGGCCACCACTCATACCTGGTATTGCTTCGTTGTTGTAAACCAGAGTATATCCATCTTTACCCTCTTTCAGACGACTACGGACATTCCCATCTGTAAATTGGTAACTACGCTCTTTAGTAATACCAGGTAAAGCATCAGCCCAACCCACCACATACACTGTCATTCCTTCCCGGATTTGGTCGGAATTGCCAATATTAGCGATTCGGTAATCTTTGTTACTAGTAAACTGCAAGACAGCTAAGTCTAATCCAGGTAATTCTTGACTGCGGTACACCGGATACTTACTACCATCAGGGGTTTGAATCTCATATCTACCATCATTTACCACTACATGACGATTAGTAAGTACGTAGTAAGTCTCGCCCTTACGGTCAAAAATTACCCCTGAACCTACACCATCTCCCCCAATCAGCACAGTAAAATCTTTTGCTAAATCGCTGACTTGGGTAGGTGTCAGCGCCACACTAACTTGGGGTTGCATGATTGTGATGGTTCCACCCACCAATATTGCACAAAGATGACGCGTAAATTTCATTTTTAACCTCTGTCTAAATATATTTATGTCTAAACTACTACGTATGATTAACTAAATAATAGTAATGTTAACTAACTGATTTCTAAAACAAATTTACTTAAGTTGGTAATAGCTAATAGCAACTAACAACTAGCAATCACCACTCAGCCACCAACGGAAAGTCTATCTGTGTCCATCTGTGTGCATCTGTGTTCGATTAATATCATGTCTGGACGAACACTTGTAAAAAACGAAGAACCTCACCCTAACCCTCTCCTTACTAAGGAGAGGGTGCCGAAGGCGGGTGAGGTGACGTAGAAATTAGAAGTAATTAGCCAAACTTGATATAAAACAATAAACTTTGTCATAGCTTTAATTCACATCAAAAGTAAGTTTGTAATCACAAATTTATTCTTCATTGAAGATTTTGCGATCGCCACAACTTTGTAATCAGTGATCACTCAAAATCTTGTCAACCTACTTCTACCATTACTAAATCCCTTGCAGTTCTTTGATTTCATTCACTGCGCTTTGATAACCATATTCATCTCCCTGTTGCTGAAACAAAGCAGCAGCCTTTTGATAATCTGCTAATGCTCCTTGTTTATCTCCCGAAATTTGCCGAGCAATAGCTAGCACAATATAAACTTTGGGTTGATCAGGAAGTAGTTTAATGGAGCGATCAAAATCTGCAGTTGCTAACTTGCGCAGCAGTTAGTCCCAAAGCAACTTGAGGTTGTACCACCACCACAGTTGCACCCATCAGCACTGCTAGAAGATAATGACCAAAATTCATTTTTTCACCTCTGCCTGAAAATTGGAATCAGAAGATGATACTAGGTCTACAAATGTCGCAATCGGAATGCCCCAGCTATATTGGTGCATTTGTTGCCTGAGTTCTGGTTCTGGTTCAGTTCCATCTTGATAGACATAAGGATCACCCCAAAGCGGTTCGGCGTGCATTCCATTAATTGCCACTACCTTGCCAGCGTAGTTTAATAATGGGCCGCCACTCATCCCCTTTTGAATATCATTGGTATAGCCGATTTTGTAACCGCCTTCCAAGGCTTTGTCTAAGACAAGGGACACCTCACCGCTTCTGAACACAAACCCGATATCCTGATCGCCCTCTTCATCAAAAGGAAAGCCAGCTGCAAAAACTTTATTGCCTTTAGTCAAACTTGAGCGAAAATCCAGGGATGCGACAGTATATTTAGTGCGATCGCTGCGAAACTGCAAGCGAGCTAAATCATTGCCGCAATCGCTCATACTTTGCAAAGTGGCTGCATATACTTTGCCATCATAGGTTTGGATCTGGTAGGGGGCTTTACCAGATCTCAGTACGTGGGCATTAGTTAAAACTGTATACACAGAACCTTTTGTGTGAATCAGAATCCCTGACCCCAAAAAGTCTTTTGATAAGACTTTGACTGTGATTAACTTAGCCTGTTTTTGCAACTGCTGTGTTGAACGCTGGTTTAAAGATTGTTCAACTGAACTGACAGTCGGCGCTACTAATACCGACGAAATTGATAAACTGCCAATACAGGTAGCTAATATGATTTTGTGCCAATCCATTTTGGTTGATTGCTTAACATTGCCAAGCTGGTTTTCCTACTGGGCAAAATTCACCTGACTTTGAACTTTCTGCCTCATTTATCCATTTTTTGACATCTACATAAGCTGTATCATCCCCACCAGTAACGACAGCACTATTATTATTGTTGTTACTGCCAAAACCACTAAGGTCGATACTGGCCCCACCACTTCCACCCCGATAATCGAGTAGTCTTTGTAAAGTTTCGCGGGGATTGCGATCGGGCTTGAGAGTAACTAGAACCCCATTCGCAAGACAAGGCCCATTTTTCTCACTAGCTACACACAAAACGGGTTGACTCCTCAGCTTGCCTGCTCTCAAAAAATTCAACGTTCCGTTATCATAAAATCTCTGGAATCTGCTAGATATTTCTTCACAGCGTTTTTCTGGAGTCCAAGGTGGTGGAAAAGCTTCATCAACCCAACGAATTATGGGAATGTTTCCCCGTGATGTGCGAACAAGTGTTGCCGGTACACCCCTACTCATACCACAAAAAAACTTGCTAGTCTGAGCATGGCTAGGCTGAGTAATAGTTGCTGTAGAACTGAGTGTAAGAGCAGCAATACTCAAAATTTGAGTAAATACACTGAGTTTCATTTTTATTCTCACTTCCTAGAAAGGATGAAAATTAGATTAAATAAACAGCGGTAATATATTAATCTTCAGTATATCTCCCGAAAATTATCGATAATTGTGAAATATTAATAAAAACTACACAATTCCTAGTCAATGCTTTATGCCTCTGCACAAATTGGTATGCTGTTGATAACTGATAACTGATAACTGTAAAAAGCGCCCTCATTGAGAGAGCGCTTTTTATTATTTACAAGCAGCTAACTTAACTATCCATGAATTGCAGGAGCGTTCATCGCTACAGGTACAGCTTCACCACTTGCCAAGTCTAATGGGAAGTTGTGAGCATTACGCTCGTGCATCACTTCCATGCCCAGGTTAGCACGGTTGAGTATATCTGCCCAGGTGTTAACTATGCGACCGTGAGAGTCAAGAATTGATTGGTTAAAGTTAAACCCATTCAAGTTAAACGCCATTGTGCTGATACCCAAAGCCGTGAACCAAATACAAACTACGGGCCAAGCTGCTAAGAAAAAGTGCAAAGAACGAGAGTTGTTAAAGCTGGCGTATTGCCAAATTAAGCGTCCGAAGTAACCATGAGCAGCCACGATATTGTAGGTTTCCTGCTCTTGTCCAAATTTATATCCATAGTTAACGGATTCATTCTCTGTGGTTTCCCTTACCAAGGAGGAAGTCACCAAAGAGCCGTGCATCGCACAGAAAAGCGAACCACCAAACACCCCAGCCACACCAAGTTGATGGAAGGGATGCATGAGAATGTTATGTTCCGCTTGGAACACAAGCATGAAATTAAATGTACCACTGATGCCTAAAGGCATTCCATCAGAGAAACTGCCTTGCCCAATAGGATAAATTAAAAAGACAGAGGTAGCAGCAGCTACGGGAGCAGAATAAGCAACGCAGATCCAAGGACGCATACCCAAGCGATAGCTGAGTTCCCATTGTCGTCCCATCCAGCAAAAAATACCGATGAGGAAATGGAAAACAATTAGCTCGTAGGGACCACCGTTATAGAGCCATTCATCAAGAGAAGATGCTTCCCAAATCGGGTAAAAGTGCAAGCCAATCGCATTAGATGTAGGTACAATGGCACCAGTAATTATGTTGTTGCCATATAACAAAGAACCGGAAACAGGTTCACGAATACCGTCAATATCGACTGGTGGTGCGGCAATGAAGGCAATAATAAAACAGATAGTTGCTGTCAACAGCGTTGGAATCATTAAAACGCCGAACCAGCCAATGTAAAGTCTATTATTGGTGCTGGTAATCCACTCACAGAACCTATCCCAGAGACTACCACTTTCGCCTCTTGTTAAAGTTGTGGTCATGGCTGTTTTATTTCAAAATTCAATGAATGTACAGATTACAAATTTCTCATTTTTTGAAATTGAGAAATTTGCGATTTTTACCAGGATTGGGTGACTGTCAGCGCTTTTTCTTTAAAGGTATATGGATAACACAGCACATCACCCGGTAATCGGTAACAGGAAAGAACTTGTTCTAAATTTCCAATTACCAATTACCGGACAATCCCCGCTATTAGTCCATTGGGCGAATCACCCTATATTTATCTCAGGGAGTGTCCCTCAAGGTTGTTTATTAAAGTTTTTCTCCTCAATGATCTGGAATTCCCTAATTCAAGATTCAAATATGTATTTGATAGCAGTTTACATTTTGATGAAACACAATTTTTTAGCAACCAGCAAATGTGATGAACTAAAATAATTGGATTCCAGTCAAATGCAAACCGCCCTAATTTTCTCACACTGTAAGTTAATACTAAGAATCTCTACTTAGGGAGACACCCAGATCAGAGGAGAAAATTTTCCTGGTCTTACGATCTGGTTGTACATTAATTTTTTATATTTATCAATCTATTTTTGTTAATTTTTATAACTCTTTTGTAGTGCTCAGAAAGTTTAATATTGAAATTTAAAAAAGTTAAAGAAAAATGGGAGTGACGCTCTATTTTTAGAGAAAAATATCTAAATACTTAAGTTATTTTTGTACGATTAAATATATTTCAAATTTAATCAAAATCAAGCGATCGCACATCTAAATATGGAAAATATTCTAATATTCTTTTTTAATTTATTTCGTTCTCAGTTTGGGTTAATAATTATCACTTTTAGCTAAAACCACTGTCTAGCTAAATCTATTCATCAGGTTGGATGGGGTATGTTTTGTACCATGCTGAAATATAAGGCAGAAACAGAGATACCCCATCAGTCTTGTGGCGCACCTTCCCCTCCCCCCAACTCTCAATTGGACTTACCCCCCTTAATCCCCCGAATATCGGGGAGAAACAAAAGATCCAGTTCCCTCCCTTTGTAAAGAGGAGGGTTAGGGTGGGTAAAACTAGGATTCATAAGTTATTTCAGACTTGTGTGTACACCGTCGTCAAACTCTCGGGGAGGATTAGGCAAGTAAGGATGATGTTACTCTACTTGGATGAAAAGGCTGTTGTTGAGATTTTTAGCTTCAGATGCAGTGTTTGCACTTGCGGCAATTTTTACCTCAGCGCCTGGACTATTTTCAGCTAGTTGATGAGTAGTAGGTAGAGGAAAAACTCACCCACCCTACACCGTGTCTCAAGGGACAAACTCACTGCGTAAGTCTGAGTAATGCTAAGCTTTACCCTTCTGTTTTCTCGTGACTTCTGCCAAAATGCCAGATGATGCTCAACTACTCCTGTTAGTCTTACTGCTTTTTGTAGAAGGAATTAATAGGTAAATTAGAGGGTATTTTATGAAGTTTGCAAGTGATGATCGTGGTAGCGGCAGGTAAACATAAGAAAATATATATGCAAAAAAGTCTATAGTTATTTTCTTACTGTTAATTAAAAATAAAAATACATTTTCATAGACAGATATTTTTAGCTAGTTCTCTTGATCTGGAGTTGTCTGGGTTAGACAGCCTCAACTCATACAACTATCTTTTTTGAAGCGATCGCAATAAAAAAGCGCTAACCCAAGGTTAGCGCTTTTTTTATTTATGTAGAGACGCAAGAAGCTGCGCCTCAGCTATTAAAGATTAACCGTTGATCGCAGGAGCAGTCAATGCAACAGGAGCAACATCGCCACTAGCTAAGTCGAGAGGGAAGTTGTGAGCGTTACGCTCGTGCATAACTTCCATACCCAAGTTAGCGCGGTTGATGATGTCTGCCCAAGTGTTGATCACGCGACCCTGAGAGTCAATCACTGACTGGTTGAAGTTGAAACCATTCAGGTTGAACGCCATGGTGCTGATTCCCAGGGCGGTGAACCAGATTCCAATTACAGGCCAAGCAGCCAAGAAGAAGTGCAAGCTGCGAGAGTTGTTGAAGGAAGCGTATTGGAAGATCAAGCGACCGAAGTAACCATGTGCTGCAACGATGTTGTAGGTTTCTTCTTCTTGACCGAACTTGTAACCGTAGTTCTGAGATTCGGTTTCGGTTGTTTCACGAACTAAGGAAGAAGTTACTAGAGAACCGTGCATTGCACTGAACAAGCTACCACCGAATACGCCTGCTACACCTAACTGGTGGAAGGGGTGCATTAGGATGTTGTGTTCTGCTTGGAACACCAACATGAAGTTGAAGGTTCCGGAGATACCCAAGGGCATACCGTCAGAGAAGGAACCTTGACCCAAGGGGTAGATCAAGAAGACTGCGGTTGCTGCTGCCACTGGTGCAGAGTATGCTACTGCAATCCAAGGACGCATTCCTAAGCGGTAGGACAATTCCCACTCACGTCCCATGTAGCAGAATACGCCAATTAAAAAGTGGAAGATTACCAATTGGTAAGGACCACCGTTGTACAGCCACTCATCTAAGGAAGCAGCTTCCCATACTGGGTAGAAGTGTAAACCGATGGCATTAGATGAAGGTACAACAGCACCGGAGATGATGTTGTTTCCGTACAGTAAGGAACCTGCTACTGGTTCACGGATACCGTCGATGTCTACGGGAGGTGCGGCGATGAAGGCGATGATGAAGCAGGTGGTTGCGGCTAGCAGGGTGGGGATCATCAATACCCCGAACCAACCGATGTATAGACGGTTTTCGGTGCTTGTGACCCAATCGCAGAAGCGCTCCCACACATTGCCGCTTGCGCGTCTTTGTAAGGTTGTAGTCATTGCTCTTATGAGTGCGATGAATGAATTTTGGGAGAATGTATTTAGGCAAACATTTAAGTTGCCTGTATTAATAAACTTTACACAAAAATTTATTTATTACAAGCGGTTATCCACTCATTTTTTGTTAATTTTTTTATCTTAATATTGCTTAATATATTGTATTTTAAATTAATTAAAATTTGTAAATACTTAGTTCAATAAATCACTGTTATTCAATTTATTCAAAAATTAATAATTAACTCAAAAGATAGAATAATACCTGCTTTGTTTACTTCTATACTTTTTCCCTCCTACACCCTTTTTCCCAAGAACTCAAAACCTTTAAAAATCAAAGTAAATATATGGCAAACTACCTTCTGGAGCTAGTATCCAGACAGCGTAGAAGCAGGGAAGTACGAACAAGAGTTTGACAGGCCAGTTGAACTGTAACTTTAATTGACGATGGAAAAAATAAGCTAAAGTCATACAGGTAGCAATTACGCCTAAGAGTATTGCTAATTGATATTGACTAATATTGAGTGCTTCCACATAAACTTTTTGAGCAAATTGAGCATCAGCAGGATAACCCCAAAGGTGTTTAAATACTGAAGAAGAATCTTGGAGATTTGGTAGACGAAACCAAATCCAAGAGGTGAAAACCATTAGTTGCGTAAATAACCAAGCTACCAGTGTACCGAAGGGATTGTGCCAAAAATGTTCTAACTCCTCAAAGCGATCGCTAAGAGCATGAGTCAATCTGTGGATAACTAAAGCTAAGCCATGAAACGCACCCCAAATGACAAAACCTAATGCTGCGCCATGCCAAATACCTGCGATTAGCATCACAATCATTAAATTGAAGCAGGTGCGAATTAAACCCTGACGAGACCCTCCTAAAGGAAAATAAATGTAATTACGCAACCAATCTCCTAGTGTTATGTGCCAGCGTCGCCAAAAATCAGCAATACTGGTGCTGAAATAAGGAAAGTCAAAATTTTCTGGTAGAACTAAACCGAAAAGTAAAGCAGTGCCACGGGCGATATCTACATAACCACTAAAATCTAAATACAACTGAAAACCATAGGCAAATATTGCCAACCATAAATCAGTACTACCCGCCCGTTGCAAATTGCCGAAACACAAATCAACATAAATTCCCAAGTGATCAGCTAGAATACCTTTTTTGACAGTTCCTTGGGCAATTAACCAAATACCTTCCGCAAAAAGATTGGCAGTAGGAAAGCGCAAGTGATTAAATTGATGAGTGAGGTTGTGGAAGCGAGTAATGGGGCCGGAAATCAATTTAGCAAAGAATAATTTGTATGATGCAAATTGAATAAATTGATTACTAGCAGGTGCGCCACGGTAGACATCAACTAAATAGGAAATACACTCAAATGTAAAAAATGAAATTCCTAAAGGCGCAATTAATTTAAAAGACTCAACTACTGAACTTGTAGAAGTATGATAGATAAAGTTATATAAAGGTGGTATATATTTAAAACCCAAAAGTAGCAACACATTTATGCTGACACCCAGCCATAATAGTTTTAAACGCTGACTATTCCAATCGGCTTGAGATAACTGCGATTCTTCATCAAAAGATCGCAGTTCTAAAGAATTTTGATTTGGTGAATTATGTTTACCTAGAGCTATTCCTATACGGAAATTACAATAAGTTAGTGCTAGTAAAAGCGGGATATAATAAATTTGCAAAGATGCGTAAAAGCCAATACTAACAATCAATAGCGTCCACATTCGTAGTTTTTGTTGCGCTATTAACCAGTAAATCAAAAGCACACTCAATAAAAATATTCCGTACAAAATTGATATAAAGTTCATTGAAATATTCAATTGGTAATGGGTAATTGGTAATTAGTTATGATTTACCACTAACTACTATTCACTAACCAATATCCAATAACCTATTTGGTCGGCCAAGGAATCATTGGGTCAATAGCAAGTTTTCTGGAAACTTTTTCTGCACCATAAAGATTTAGATGGCTGGGATCAGAAAAGTTTTCGTTAGCTTGGGGCCAAATTAAGCTCAAATCCCGATAGATTAAATTGGAATTTTCAGCTAAGCGTAACATATATTGCTGAAAATCTTGTTCGTATTTTTTTCGCACTGCATCAAGATATTCTGCACTCAAGGGCATATTCACAAATACTATAGTAATTTTTGTGGATGCACAAAATTGCAATACTGCTTGGAGAGCAGCGTCTTGCTCACCCCCTAATTGGAAAGATTTATAGTCATTGTCATAGCTACCATTAACCTTGGGGTGTTTTTGATAGTATGTAGCTGGATTAAAACGGATAGGTATTGCTAAAAATCCGTCAAAATCAACTGCTTGTTCAAAAACATCCTGTTCTGGGTCTGCTGATGTAATTTTTTGATTAACTGCTGATTTACCTCTGAATAAAGGTAAAGACTTCAGTGTTTTGTTGAGTAAACTCTTAAGTTGATCTCGTTGATTATAGGTAGTAGAAATAGTTGCGAGAGCTTGGTTTAACCTTGCATCTAATGCTTGAAAATTATTATCTGTATGAGTTGTGTTTTTAAAGCTTTGCTCCCGTTTTATTGATGCTGAAGTGGTGTTTGAATTCTGAGAATCTTCGTTGGCTGGTGCTTTTTGTAATACTTGTTGATAACCAGGAGATGCTGCGATCGCTTTAAAGGTGACATCCTCTCTACCATTGTTAAAAGCACGCGCACCATCAGCCCAAATAATCAATTTTGGTAGTTCTGATGGTTGTAGCACTCGACGCAGGATAAAATCGACAACTTGTGCTGTCGCTCCATTAATCCCAAAATTAAACACATCGATATCTGAGTAACCCTGAGTTGCCAAAGCTTGAGAAAGTGTGGTGGGATCTATTCCTCTCAAAGCGCGAGAAGAACCAATAATTAATACATCTGGTGGTTTACCGTTTTGCGCAAGACGCTGTTTGTAGAGTGCTAGTTGCTCATCTAATTGACGAGCGTTGAAACTTGGCATTGGCGATCGCGCTGCCAATAAAATAGCAGTTGCAGTTGCTTTTCCCCTAGTGATGGATTCTTCTTTTTGGGTGAATCCAGAAGCATTAAACACCTGATTTTTAGATGCAGGCGATGTATTGGTAAAAAAAACAGTTCTTTCCAATCTTTGATTTTGTTCTTCAGCTGAAGATAATTGAGGTGCGGTACTAGCAATCTTTGGTGTTTCTGGGATGGAGTGAGAAGTTATATAGCCCAAAATCCAGTCTGATTGCAGAGTCAGCAAAAACCCCAACAAGCCCCAAACTAAAGCCACCCGCCAGCCATTTTCTTCTACCTGTTGTTCTTGTGACTGTTTCTTTTCAGCAAACAGCTGCGTTGCTAAAAGCCATCTTCTGATTCTTGCACCCCAGTCCTGAGCCACTTCTACAAAAATACTCTGTACATCTTGGCTGGTTAAATCGGGAGGTAGCACAGGCTCATTAGCTTCAGGTGTTAAAAGTTCACCAACATAAGCAGCAGTGGCGGCAAATTCAGGAGTCGGTTCTGGTACTAGACGTTGACGATTGATAAAATCGACCCCGTAGTTCCAAAAAGGTTCCTTGTTACCCGCACGGCGACCATAGACTCGTACGCCTGCAATTCCTACTATTTTTAACTGTTTGACAAACTGAGTAACTTTACTTGCTACCTGTTTGCGTGAAGGACACACAAGTGCTTCGCACATGATGTGTAATAGATCGCCTTTACGTAACAAGAGGACGCGAGTTCCACCTGTTTTGAGGCGAGTATCTATGTCAGGGTTGAGCAAGCGCTCAAGTAAAAAAATAATAGCAGGTTCATCTCCAGCTGAGGATAATTCTAACGCTGATACTGCTAAATCTGGGTATTCTGTTGCAGGTAATGATTGCCAATCAATCCAAGCGGGTTCGTGATCGATTGTTTGGTGTCCGTAAACTGTGGCGGCGAGAATACCTTGGGGAGCAAGGGCTTGAAGTTGGGGCATAATTGCCTGTAAGCACTGAGTTTTATCGGGAATTTGCTCAGTTGCCTTGGGGTCAGCAGCACTGCAAAATATATGCAGTGTAGATTCTTTGAGAGTTGCTGTGACTTTGATTGCCAGATCAGACAGTCTTTCATTTAAAATCCTGGCGATCGCTTGTAAATCTCCCCAACGCGCCCATTCTTTCAGCATGATTTCTGGAGGTGTCAGATCCACTCTTAGCATCCAGTCAAAATCTGTTTCGCCATCCACTTGTGTGGCGATCACTGCATCTTGATAACCAGAAAGCTTGAGACTGCGTAACTTCTGGGCTACTGGTTCTGCAATTAATGAAGGATCGGGAGTATAGTTAGACTGACAGTAAATCAACAAGCGATTTTGATTGCTGGGATTTTCGAGAGTCGGTTCTTGCTTTTTGGCTTTGACTTCCACCCCTATCCCAAAGGTACTAAGACTTTCACTCAAATAGCGAGCGATCGCATCTGGATCGCCTTTACGTGCCAAACTTTCATTAGAAAGAATTAGCGCCCCACCCATGCGACTGGATTTTTCCGCATCTGCGATCAAGGCTTGCTCCACCTGTTGTAGGTGCAAATCCAACTGGTTTAAGAAAACCTGATGACACCACTGTGGGCGATTTTCCCCTTTTTTTCGACCGTAGACGAAAACTTGGTAGATTGAAGGTTGTTCATTTTTGGTCAGAGCGTCCAAGTCAGTGTGCTGTAGCGCGTGCAGCAAATCCACAAGAGTACGCCAACGTTGGGGACACTCTGGACTTTCGCAAAGAATGTGCAGCTCATTTCCCCGCAATCGGACTTTCACACCTAAAGAGCTGATTCCTGTTGCTTGGCTTACCCATTGTATTAAGGACTTTTGACTAACTGGTAATGCTATTTTCATGGAAAGGTGAGATTGGGGATTGGGAATTGGAACTGGGGAGTAGGAATTGGGGAGTGGGGAGTGGGGAGTAGGGAGCAAGGATCAGGGAGCAGGGGTTTAATGTTTTATTTATCCTTTCCCTTCCCTTGTCTTCCTTGTCCCTTATTCCGATCCCCAATCCCCTATCCCCGTTCCCCTAATCACTTGTAAACTAGAACCGTAGAATTATCCACCATGAATTTTTTAACGCTTTTGTTAACTTGTTAATTTACACTCATCAGTAAAAATAATTATTTAAGCTCGCTAAATCTGAGCTTTGTTTAATTTTGCTGTCTTTGATCGATTTCCTCCAGTTCACGAGAATTACTTATGCAAGCTGCTAATTCCAAATCTTCAGCCAACTCAGGACTTAATTTGGGTTTATTTACCATTCCCCAATCTTTCCTTTTGCAAATGGGTACAGCATCGGTGATCATCTTGCTGTTAGCAGAGAAAGCCACCGGAGAAACACTACAAGCTCTTGGGGAAGCCAGCGAAGAATTATTTCGTGGCGATCGCCTTCCCATCCTTGAGTTTCCAGAACAGAATCCAGAAAATTAGCGTCAAATATTATACTGTTTTTTCTGAAAATTATTGTGGCAAATTCCATGACGGTCAAGAGCAAAACCTGAAATCATAAAAAGTAATAGGCCTTACTAGAACACAAATATGAGTTCTCTTTTATACTTTTTCGCTCAGGAAGTGAATATCTACCCCGCTTCAGATTTATTTTTGCGCCATCGACTACAAATAGTAGAAGAATTGTGGGAGTCCGTACTGCGGCAAGAATGCGGCCAGAAAATGGTCGATCTTTTGCGGCAGTTACGTGATTTATGCTCACCAGAAGGACAAGCAACTCTTGACCAAGCTTCCTCCGTATTTAAATTAATAGAGCAGTTAAATATCAACGAAGCTATTCGTGCGGCTCGTGCTTTTGCATTGTACTTCCAGCTGATCAACATCATCGAGCAGGACTACGAACAACGGCAGCAAATGACTCGCTATGAGGCGTCAGGTGAACCAGGAACCCAGGAAATAGCAAACACATCCTCGACAAATTCTGAAGCCAGCAGCGGATTAGGGGCAGAATTGCTCAGCAAAAGTTGGCAAGCCAATCCCCATCGCAAACGCCAAGACACTTTCGCAGCCCTATTTCCCCAGTTATACCAGCTAAATGTACCACCCCAGCAAATTCAACGCCTTATTTCCCAATTGGATGTGCAATTAGTCTTCACTGCTCATCCCACAGAAATTGTTCGTCATACCATCCGCGATAAACAGCGACGAGTAGTAAAACTGCTGCAACAACTTGATGTTGCAGAAAAACGTGTAGAAAATCCTGATTATGCTTGGGAAGTGGCAGAACTACGGGAACAATTAATCCAAGAAATTCGCCTCTGGTGGCGTACCGATGAATTGCACCAGTTCAAACCTTCTGTACTTGATGAAGTAGACTATGCTCTGCATTACTTCCAAGAAGTGTTATTTGATGCTATCCCCCAACTTTACAAACGCTTCAAATATGCTTTAGCTAATACTTTTCCCTGGTTAGAACCACCAAGTAAGAACTTTTGTAAGTTTGGCTCTTGGGTAGGTGCAGATAGGGATGGAAATCCATCAGTCACCCCAGAAATCACCTGGCAGACTGCCTGTTATCAGCGCAAAATAGTTTTAGAAAAATACATTCAGTCAGTGAAGCGGCTCATTAATTTGTTGAGTGTGTCGCTGCATTGGAGTGATGTCTTACCAGACTTACTAGAATCGTTAGAAATAGACCAGTCCCAGTTAAGTGAAGTTTACGACGAATTAGCTTTACGTTATCGTCAAGAACCCTATCGGCTCAAAATGTCCTACGTGCTGAAGCGACTGGAAAATACACGCGATCGCAACTTGGCTTTATACAATCGCGAAACACCAAAAACTGAAGTTCCTATTTATCGCTCTGGAGAAGAATTTTTAGCTGAACTACGGTTAATTGAACGTAACTTAGTAGAAACAGGATTAAATTGCCAGGAACTGGAAAATCTGATCTGCCAAGTCGAAATTTTTGGTTTTAATTTGACTTGTTTAGATATCCGACAAGAATCAAGCCGTCACTCGGATGCTTTAAATGAGATTTTGGAATACTTTGGAATTTTAAACTGTTCTTACAATGAACTAACAGAAACAGAAAAAGTTGCTTGGTTAGTAGGAGAATTGCAAACTCGCCGCCCGTTAATTCCCGCAGAACTACCTTTTTCACCAAAAACCAATGATATTATTGAAACTCTGCGGGTAGTGCGATCGCTACAACGAGAATTTGGTAATAATATTTGCAAAACTTACATTATCAGTATGTGTCGCCAAGTCAGCGACGTACTAGAAGTATTGCTATTTGCTAAAGAAGCGGGACTTTACGATCCTGGTACAGCAGTAGGTACGATCCAAGTAGTCCCCCTATTTGAAACAGTGGAAGACTTGCAACGCTCTAAGAGTGTGATGCAACAGCTGTTTGAATTGCCTTTGTATCGCGCCTTGTTGGCTGGAGGCTACGCTGCAATTCAAGGAGACAGACAGGGGACTGGCGATAGGGAAAATGTCTCCCCTCCTCCAACTTCCTCCACCTCTTTTTCTTATCCCCTGACTCCCAACCTCCAAGAAGTCATGTTGGGGTACTCTGACAGTAATAAAGACTCTGGCTTTTTAAGCAGCAACTGGGAGATTCACAAAGCCCAAAAAACTTTACAGCGAATAGCTGAAGAACATGGGGTGACTTTGCGGATTTTCCACGGGCGTGGTGGTTCTGTTGGACGTGGTGGTGGCCCGGCTTATGAGGCAATTTTGGCACAGCCTGGTCACAGTATCAATGGGCGCATCAAAATTACTGAACAAGGGGAAGTCTTAGCTTCTAAGTATTCCTTGCGTGATTTAGCGCTGTACCATTTGGAAACCATAACTACTGCTGTCATTCAAGCCAGCTTATTGAAAACAGGGTTTGATGATATTGAACCTTGGAATGAAATCATGGAAGAATTGGCAGTGCGATCGCGTACTCATTATCGTTCGCTGATCTACGAACAACCAGATTTTATCGACTTCTTCCACCAAGTTACGCCGATTGAGGAAATTAGCCTCTTACAAATTAGTTCTCGTCCAGCCCGTCGTCCTTCTGGTAAAAAAGATTTAAGCAGTTTGCGAGCGATTCCTTGGGTATTTAGCTGGACACAAACACGGTTCTTGCTCCCTTCTTGGTACGGTGTTGGCACAGCTTTGCAAGAGTTTTTAAATGAAGAACCAGAAGAAAATTTGCAATTACTGCGCTATTTCTATATGAAATGGCCCTTCTTCAAGATGGTAATTTCCAAAGCAGAAATGACTTTGGCAAAAGTAGACTTGCAAATGGCGCGGCGCTATGTTGAAGAGTTGTCTGATCCTGAGGATAAACCCCGTTTTGAGAAACTATTTGCACAAATCGCCAGCGAATACTATCTCACACGGGAATTAGTACTCAAAATTACTGAACACCAACGGCTTTTAGATGGCGATCCTGTCTTGCAGCGATCAGTACAGTTACGCAATGGTACAATTGTACCATTGGGCTTTATTCAGGTTTCCCTGCTGAAGCGCCTACGCCAGTCGAAGAATATAGCCACATCTGGAGTGATTCACTCACGATATAGTAAAGGCGAACTGCTGCGCGGCGCACTGTTAACAATTAATGGTATTGCTGCGGGTATGAGAAATACGGGTTGATGTATTGGTGGTTGGTGGTTAATAACTAGCTACTAATTACTCTAGGGGCGTAAAATTGTAGCGTTCTTAAACGCAAAGGAACGCAAAGTGAACCCAAAGGTACGCAGAGTTTTTCTATAGGGCGTTACTGAATTTGGTCATGACAAGGAGGACAAGGAGGACAAGGAAGACAAGGGAGAGAATTTGTATCAAAAATTTTGTGAAATGGTATGAATTATGTTTACATACATTTTTGTAGTTCGATGCCAAATTTTGTAGAGACGTAGCAATGCTACGTCTCTACAAACCTGTGAATTATAAATTCATATCTTGATTCAGTAACACCTTCCATAGAGAATTCGCTACAAGTTAATCAAATGTTGTACTAAGTAGGAGGGCATAAATAATTAAAGGTTTGTAGTGAGAACTTTAGTCCTTAAAAAAGGGATAGAGATACTTACTACGAGTTGATTAAAGTAATTTTACGTTACTTTATATAACGTGAATTTGACAAAGTATTTAGGTTTGCCACAATATCACCCGCAACTTAAGCAATAACTCACTACTAATGCACAGACACGAGGGACATCGCGTCTCTACAACAACCAACAATCAACAATTACCAAATTAAACAATGGCTAAAAACCGAATTCTAATTTGCACCTTTTTTGCTTTACTATCTGGCTTTGTGAGTGGTTACATTGGTGGACAAATTAGCTTAAGTATTCATAGCCAAAGATGTCAAAATCAAGCCTGGGGTTTCAAACAGGCGTGTCATGCTTTGGTAGCACCAGGGGCAATTTGGCAAGGCAGCACAACAGGATTATGGACTGGCACGATTTTGGGGGCGTTTTTTGGTGGTTTGGTGACGCGCCCCCAGAGGTGAAAAGTTAGGGAAGTGTGGGGAGATGGGGGGCTAGGGGTCCCCACTTTGTGGGGTTGGGGGCAATGGGGTGATGGGGAGAAATTAAGAATGTTCCTTTTGCTTTTTGCCTTGATCTACCCTTCTGCCTCCTGTCTCCTATTTTTCGCCTTCTGTAAGTCAGTCCAAGCATTGATGCTGGTGTCAAAGCAGCGCCACTTTCCTCCTTGATTTTCTTGGTAGCAAAACAAGCTGCGATCGCTAGCATTGAAGTCATCTGTTAGATAATATACCATGCCTCGAAAAGGGTAGGTTTTCCGACTCAAGCGCTTGGCTACGGCTTGATTAGGACATTCCACCATAAACACAGGTTGTCCATCGAAGTGAGCCAAGGAGAAGATGCACATCCGCAAAATCGCTCTTAGCCAGCTTTCTGAGTTTTCAAAATAATCATCAATAATTTTGTTGGTCAGAGCTTTTTCCAGGGTACGGTCTTTGCTTTGAGGAGTATGAGGGTCAGACATTGCACCACCTATGACCAAAACAATTTGTGAACCCGGAATTCGGAATTTGAAAATAATTTCAGCAATTCCGATTAGTCAATTTTAAATTAAATTGACTATGCCGTTGGTTAGAGATTAAACCAAAAATTTTATATATACAAGCGTATACGAAAATATACGGCATTTCTTTAGATATAATCATCTAGTAATTGTTTATTCTGCTGGGTCAAATCAGCTTGGAAAAAGGCTTTGCCAGAAATTAGGAATATAGGAAAAGTATTTACTACTGAGTGTCCTTATACTTGGTAAAATTCAAATGTAAGGATGAAGTAATATTGCCATGACTACCGAAACCAACGAAATCCAGTCAACTACAAAGGGTGCTGATGCTGTTGATGAAGCGATCGCCCAGGGAATTGATTTTGACGGTACTCCCATTCCCAGCGCCAAGCTGGAACTTTATCATCAAGTCATGGCACTAGAGGCAAATAGACAGCGTAGTGGCGTTAGTAATACTATGCGATCGCGTATAGTCCGAATTGGTGCCAAACATATTCCCCAAGATGAACTGAACCAAAAGCTTATCGATGCTGGTTTTGCACCTCTCAAAGAAAAAGAAATTACCTTTTTCTACGGTGGTAAATAAATTTAGCTTGCATTATGATCACAAGACATATATAATAGATAAGCTGGCTTTAACTAAAGCCTTTTTTGACATGGGCGCGTAGCTCAGTGGATAGAGCCACGGATTTCTAATCCGTTGGTCGCAGGTTCGAATCCTGCCGCGCTCGTTTTAAATTAAGACAAGTCATCAAAACCTAAGCTATGGTAGATTAATTTTTACCATAGAGAACTTAGTGTTAGATGCATCACACGAAAGATAAGGGAGATATTGCAGCTGCTAAAGCAATAGCAGATTTGGTTGATAAAGGATATTCAGTTTTTACTCCAGTAGTGTGTGAGCATCTACCATTTGATTTGATCGCCTACAAAGATGGGCAATGCTATAGAATTCAAGCCAAATATAATAGCAATGGTGCAGTTAAAAATAAAACCAGTTGGACAGACAAAAACGGTTGTCATGAGAAAAAATACAAAACCGGAGACTTTGATTTTTATGCCCTTTATTTGCCAGATATAAATAAAGTAATTTATCCATCAATTAAGTTTGGTGGTTGCAAAATCAGGACTACACCTCCCAAATCACCCAGCCCTTTTTACTGGTGGGAAGACTTTATAGATTTTACAGAAGATGCGCCAAAGCGAACTTACAAAGAATTTGGAGTTGATTTAACAACTAGAAAAGTTAACCTAGACTCAAGAATTCACACCAGAAAAGTAGAAAGACCATCAAAAGCAGAACTGCAAAAATTGGTGTGGGAAAAACCAACAACACAAATAGCCAAAGACTTTGGTGTGTCTGATAAGGCGGTAGAAAAATGGTGTAAGGTTTATAGAGTAGAAAAACCACCCAGAGGTTACTGGGTTAAGAAAATTTACGAAAAAATCTAAAAAATTATTAAATAATTTCCTAACTAATCAACTCCAAGTTAGGGTAGCGAAATTGACTATACAAACATACTTATATTTCTTACCTAACAGGAGTTTCAAATATGCCAATGACCCTGATTAAGGGCAACTATAGAGTTGTGAAAGCTGCTCCTGACGGTGATTCTGTACGTTTTTATCCTGATAATCCCGAAAACTGGAAAAAATTACCTACACGAATCCACACTAATCATTCTGGCGGCGCACAGCTGCGTCTGGACAGTATTGATGCCCTGGAAACACATTATCATGCCAGAGTTGGTAGTTTGGGTACGCAACATCAACCATTGGAATATGCTCATGTTGCGGCTAGTGAGTTGTTAAAATTTTTGGGATTTAAAAATATTACCCGTAATTCCAATGAAGTGGTTACTAAAGCAGAACCAGAACAAGTGCCTGGTTTTATTCTCACCCGTTTTGCAGATGCTTACGGCAGAAGTGTAGCTTTTGCCTTTAAAGGAGAATCAGAAGCTGACGACGGTAGTAATGTTTTCTTCGATAAATCTTTAGTGAGAAAAAGTGCGAATTATCATCTGATATCAAAAGGGTTAGTTTACCCAACTTTTTATTCTAAGTTGTATCCAGATATCCGCCGACAATTAACTATCGCCGCAGAAAAATCTCGCCAAGATCAGAAAGGTTTGTGGCAGGTAGATCAAACAAATACAGGTTTTGTTTTAGAGACACTAGAAACGATTACTGACAAGATTGTCATGCTACCTAAGCTGTTTCGCCGACTACTTAGTTATCTGGCTATCAACGATGGCAGTGTTTCTCTAGAAGGGTTTTCAGATTACCTAAAATCTATGGATGACAGATTAATTATTCTTAGGGAAGGTCATGTCACAGGATTTGATTTTGTCGTTGAAGTAGATGGTCAAAACCTCAAGTTAAATTATCAGCCTGAAGATTTGGTATTTATCGAAAAATAAGTACAAGGCTGCTATGCTGAAAACATAAGTAAACTGATTTTTTTCATGCTGAGAATTGTATGCAGTTTGTGACCACCTAAATAACCATTAAATAACCACTGTACGGGCGTAGACGCGCCTTGCGCAGCTTCCCGAAGGGTAGCATTTGTACAAAAATACTTCATTTTGAATTGAGGATACCCATACAAATGCTTCGTCACTACAAAATAATCCTTAATTTCCCTGTCTTTGTCTTGGGTAGGGAGATTTTTTATGCTTTGATAGAAATAGGTGAAGTTTTGTAAAGAACATTGACTGCTACTTTTACACCGACAAACAACTTAACATTGCCGACGGGGTGGCATCGTCTCACTCCAATATGGCAAGGTGGGGAGGAAGTAATTCAACAAGGTTTGCCACACGCCCAACTAGCACCGGCTTGGCAACTGTTACTTTTAGGTGATGGCTCCCCAACTAGACACTTACAATTGCTCACAGGTGAACCAACAGAAGTGGATGTCATTGACATGTCATTGGTTGGTATGGATTTAGACGGCGCTCCTGACTTAATCAAGGCTGTACCGGGGCCAAGACTACGACGGCAGGTATGGCTACGTACTGCCTCAGGGCAAAGGTTAGCATATGCCACTTCATGGTGGGAAGCCTCTCATGTGGATGAGTACTTACAAAATCGTTCATTACCCATTTGGGCAAGTTTAGCTCGTCTCCGCACAGAATTGTATCGAGATGTGCAGGGGATTTACTATGGTTACTCAGATGGACTGGAGTCTGGCTTTGATGAGGAGGGGCCTTTTTGGGGACGTCATTACTTGTTTTGGCATCACGGGCAACCTTTAACCCTAATTTATGAAGTTTTCTCGCCTTATCTAACAAAATACTTGGGAGCGATGCAGCTATTGCAACAAGGTGGAGAACAGGAGGTAGAAGGAGAAGCTAATAGTTTAGAACCGCCAGAAGCAAGTAAAAATCAAGAGGTCTTTAATTTTAATGAACCCTGACATTCTCAGAGAGCAAGTCGAGTACTACCGTCAATGTGCTTGAGAATACGACGAGGGCTTTTTGGCAGATGGTTAAGCAGGCCCTAAAGCCTGATGGCTATGTCTTTTTTGTAGATAGCTTGCTAAATCAACAATCAACAGCACTAAATCACGCAGCTTGACATCAACAAGGATATTCAGAGAGAAAGTTGAATGATGGGCGAACCTACCGTGTCGTGAAAATATTTCATGAACCAACTCAATTAGAGAAGTCTTTGCAAAATTTGGGTTGGTCTGGTAGCATTTACCGCACAGCAAACTACTTTCTTTACGGTCTGGTTTATTGAATGATCGCAGTTGAGTCAAATTGTCAGACTGTATAAAAAATCAAATATTCTTTTATTCTCAGTATCACAATTATCTGCAAAAGTGACTATGGTTAATGCAACTGCATTTGTAACCGTACCATTTTTTTAAATAAAATAATCAAAAAAATTATATTTTATTAAGTACATAAGTTTTGATATTTAAGCAATTACAGTTGCGGTAATTAGTGACCATATTGTCAATTTTGCTACTCACTTATAGAAGATTAATTTAATTTCCAATCAAGAAAATAAAAAATCATCAATCATTCGTGAGAGACAACATCATCTGACTTCCTAAACAATAGAACTTACGCATAACTTACGAATCCTTGGCGTTCTTGGCGTCTTGGTGGTTAGCTCAATTAAACTTTTTGGCTGAAATATTGTGATTCTCACAAATTAGATAGGATTGCTATACAATGCACAAACTATAATGGCAATTTTGGAAAAAAATGGTAACTTATTACCGAAGTATATTTCAGACTCTAAAGCCAAAAAATAAATGTAATTAACATCTTCAATGCTGAGAAAAGCTTTTGGTTTACTTTGCCAACAAAGCAAGTAAAAAGTTCCCTAATAATGAGGTATTTGTTTCAATGGCGCTGCCTGTTGTGTCTGTTTCGATGAAAAAAAAGAAACCATCTCTGGTACTAACACTCTCATCTGCTGGAATATTAATTGCTGGTGGTATGACAGCATACTGGCTGTTAACCCAAGGACAATTATTGTCTCGAGATTTACCAGTAGGTGCAAATATCATTCCCCAGGATGCACTGTTTGCAGTTTCTCTGAGTACAGATCGCGCTCAATGGCAGAAATTAAGAGAGTTTGGCACAAAAGAAACTCAAATCGAACTGGATAAAAACTTAGTGCAGTTGCGCGATCGCTTCCTCACTAATAACGGTTACGATTTTCAAAAAGATATTAGTCCTTGGGTTGGCGAACAAGTAACAATAGCAATTCTATCCCCAGAAGCAATTAAACCTGCATCTAAGCCTGTGGCAACCGATGGTAATACTACTGTCAATCAAAGGTCTACAGTGGTAGTACTACCAATTAAAAATCCCGAGCAAGCGAAAAAAGTTTTAGCACAACCTAAAAATCCAAAAGCAGGCCAATGGATTGATCGTACCTATGAAGGAATTGCCATCAAAGAAACTAACTCCGCATCGGGAGAAAATTTATCAGCAGCAGTCATAGATCAGCAGTTCTTGGTAATTACAGATAACCCTAAAACCACAGAACGTGCGATTCAAGCATATAAAAATAAAACATCCCTGGCGACAACTGCGGGTTTTACGGATAACTTTCCTAAAATTGCTACCTCTCAAGCTTTTGCTCAATTCTATGTAAATATACCTGCCTCTGCTAAAATAGCTGCTGCATCTGGTAATCGTCATTTGCCTGCTCAAGTTCTAGCACAATTACAAAATAACCAAGGTTTAGCTGGAAGCATTTCCTTAGAGTCACAAGGAATACGTATTAAAGGTGTTTCCTGGCTTAATCCCAACAGTCAACGTACACTCAGGGTAGAAAACAAAGCCGGAAAGATGCCAAACCTTGTCCCACCAGAAACTTTAATGATGCTTTCTGGCGGTAATTTAAGGCAATTGTGGTCAGACTATGTTTCTACATCCCAGGGAAACCCACTCTCACCTGTTCCACCAGAACAGCTAAAAGCAGGTTTCAAATCTTTCACTAATCTTGATTTCGAGCAAGATTTACTGAGTTGGATGGGTAATGAATTTTCAGTCTCAGTCATTCCCTGTAGCCCCCGGGACAGTTTATCAGATAATTTCCGTGCCTCTTTAGTATTCATGGTACAGGCGAGCGATCGCACCCGTGCGGAAACATCTCTCAAAAAACTTGATGAAGTGATGAAAACTCAATACCAATTCCAGATTCAACAGACATCAGTAGCAGGTAAACCTGTTGTCAATTGGTTTGGACCTTTGGGAACTCTAACCGCTACCCATGGTTGGTTAGACGGAGATGTGGCTTTCTTTGTACTTGGCGCTCCTGTCAGCGATAGGATAATTCCTAAACTCAACAATACCCTAGCAAATACTCCACTATTTCAACAAACAGTCCCTTCAGAACCCAATCCTACCAATGGCCAGTTTTTCTTAGATGTGGAACGCACAGTTCAAAACTTTCCTCTACCAACTTTACTACCAAATCAAAAAACGTTCTTAGCTGCCACACGCTCAATTGGCATTACATCTGCTGTTAATGATAGTCGTAGTAATCGCTATGACATTTTTCTCGCACTTAAAAAAGTTGGAGATGCAACCTCTTCATCTAGTCAGGAGAGTAGGAGATAAGGAAATGAGGAGGTAACTACCGATCATGAACTATTTTTCTTATGATATGTTTAAAAATTGTAATGAAAACTAAGACTAGTAACTAAGAATTTGAGCAAATTCTTTGCCGAGTCCGAGTCCCAAACCCTTATAATTTTGAATTGGAGGTGGAGATGATTCAGTCTAAGTCCCAATCAGGGATTGAAATTGCTGCAATTAGGCAACTTACAGAATCTACCTCCGTGACTCTGGCTCAAAGTATAAAACAAATTGCGATCGCTACTCCCTTAAGTACTCAACCAATTGTCACAACTTATGTGCAAAAGGGTAATAGTGGGATGCCGTTACTATTAATTCACGGCTTTGACAGTTCTGTGTTAGAATATCGCCGTTTACTACCATTAGTGGCAGAAAAGCATCAAACTTGGGCAGTAGATTTGTTAGGTTTTGGGTTTACAAATCGCCCGACAGGAATAAAGTTTAGTACAGCAGAAATTAAAACCCATCTTTATCATTTTTGGAAAACCCTGATTAATCAACCGATGATTTTAGTCGGTGCTTCAATGGGGGGCGCGGCGGCGATTGATTTTACACTCACCTATCCAGAAATAGTGAAAAAATTAGTATTAATTGATAGTGCTGGTTTGATAGGTAGTTCGCCATTAGCTAAATATATGTTTCCGCCGTTTGATTATTTAGCGGCTCAATTTTTGCGTCATCCTAGAGTACGTCAAAGTATTAGCCGTGCTGCATATAAAAATAAAAGCTTAGCGACGATAGATGCTCAGTTGTGTGCAGCTTTGCATTTAGAATGTCCTAATTGGCAACAAGCATTAATTGCCTTTACTAAAAGTGGTGGTTACACAGCCTTTAGATTTAAAAAATTGGGAGAAATTCAGCAACCAACACTGATTTTATGGGGTGATTCTGATCGGATTTTAGGTACTAAAGATGCTAAAAGATTTAATAGAGCGATTCCTAATAGTCAGTTAATTTGGATTCAAGATTGTGGACATATCCCTCATTTAGAGCAACCGCAAATTACAGCACAGCATATTTTGGAATTTAGTGAAAAAGATTGATATTTGAGAGGACGAATATTGATTTAAGTTAGTGCCTAGCCTTGGCGATTATAAATCACAGCTATACCAAATAAATCTGCCGAAGCGAACTAACTCAAAATCAAGGATTTTAAAACCACTTCGTGGATTTTGTTTGTGTAGCCGTGACTTATATTACAAGAGAGCAAGATAGAATTGATTATATAGAAATTGGATATACCCAATCACGATAATCAGGGTCTCTATTTTCTGTAATTGCTGTTAATTTTTCTCTCAGTTTTTCAGCGATAGGTCGATGTTCTGGTAAGTAATAGTTTTCAATTCTATTGACTGGTACAACTTTAGCTGCTGTGCCGCATAGAAATACTTCATCAGCGATCAAAAGTTCAGATTTATCTACAGGGCGTTCTATTACTGGGATACCAAAGTCTTGAGCTATTTTGATCACACTATCGCGTGTAATCCCCTCTAAAATATCCTGTTCAAATCCAGGGGTAATTATTTTTCCATTTCTCACAATAAAAATGTTCATACCAGAAGCTTCACTCACTTTCCCCTGGGAATTCATTAAGATTGCTTCATCAAATCCAGATTCAACAGCTTCTGTTTTAGCGAGGGAAGAAGTAATATAGGCGGCGCTAATTTTTCCTCGCAATGGAAAGCTAATGTCTTCTTGTCTGCACCACGAACTAATGCGACAACTGACTCCTTCGGGAGATAAATAATCTCCTAGTTCTAATCCATAAATAGCAAAACTTTTATCTATATTATGCAGCCTGGGGGCGATGCCTAAATCAGAAGTGAAGACAAAGGGGCGAATATAGAAAGAAGTAGTGGGTTGATTTTTTTTTACAAATTCGATTATGGCTGTTTTGATTTTTTCGGCTGAGATATCGTAATGTATGAACTTCCCACTTTGACTTAATCTTTGGCAGTGACGGTCTAATCTAAATAGTAAAACTTGTTTAGGATCTTGGGGATCAGGAATACCTCGCATTCCACCAAAAGCGAGAGTTCCATAATGTAATGCGTGAGTAGCAATGGAAATTGTTGCTTCTTGAAAAGGTACGATTTTATCTTGGAAGTAAGCAAAAGGTAAGAAATTGTACATGAGAGATCTGACAAAATATCTATTGAACTATGGATTTTAGATTTGAGATCTATATTAGCTATCTCAAATCTCAATTTTTTAATCAAGCAACCACATTTGATTAGAATTATCTTCGGGTTCGGTGGGTGTTTGAGGTGGTAGTTTTTCTGGTGTAGGTGTGCGGTATGATTTTCTGTAAGTTAATGCTTTGGGAATTGCTTTTTCCTTTTTAGAATTATTCAAATTATTAATCTCTTCTGTAAGCTGAGAATTTGCCTGTGCAAGTTGTACAGCAGCTTGCTTGGCTTCGTCAAGTTCTGTTGTTAAGCGTTCCACTAATTTATCTTTTTCAGATAAGACCGATTGTAACTCACTAATTCGGGATTGGAGATTTTTTTGATTTTGCTGTGTTTCTGCAACAGAAGCCTGCAATTGCTTTATGAGTGTATTTTTTTCAGATAAAGATAACTGTAAATCACTAAGTTGCTGTCGGAGGTTTGCTTCGTTTTGACGTGTTTGTTCTAGGGATGTTTGCAACTGATTGATAGTAGTTTCTAAATCAGCTTTAGTTGGATTTGTACGTTTATTTTTAGCAGTTGATTCTTCTGTAGTTGGGGTGGTTTCCTCTGTTACTTCCTCAGCAGCAACATCAATAATAGATTCTAATTCTGGTGATGATATTTTATGTGCTTCTTCTTGTAATACGTCGGCAACGCGTTTTCTAGTAGCCATGATTCCTATTTTCTCCAGTCACGTTGTAATTCTTCTGCTACGCGGCGGTAGTCTGATTCTGCTTCTTTGGCATTTTTGCCTCGCCATTGAGTAATTGCTACACCCTCTAGTGCTGCTCGTTCGTGAGCTTTGTAAGTACGGATAAAAGCATTACAAACTGGAATACCCAATTTTATGAGTGTATTTTGTGCTTCCAATGCTTCCCCTAAACTACGTGTATCTACTTTAGTCAAAAGCACCCGGTGGGCAATTTCCAAAGGAGCGACTGCTTGACTAACTGTATCAATTAGAACAGCTAAGTCCATCGGTGCTGGCGGTGTGGGCAAAACTAAATAGTCTGCGATCGCTACTACCGCTTTCAAGCTTGTAGAGTGTAACGCTGGAGGCGTATCGACTACCACTAAATCGTATCCTTCTATCTTACGCAAACCACCTAAATATTTGGGATCTTTCACTTGAGATAGATCAAATCCCATGCTGTTTTGACTACGCCTATACCACCAGCTAGCAGAACCTTGAACATCTGCATCTACCAGAAGAACTTTTTGTGCTTCTGCAAAAGTTGCAGCCAGGTTAACTGCGGTAGTTGTTTTCCCGACTCCCCCTTTACCGTTGAGGATAGCAATAATTCTCGGCACAGATTAATTTACGATGCTCTCTCTCTTCACCTGAATATACCGCGTTGTGTGACACCGAGAGTAGATCTGTCTTGAAAATGGGTATGGGGGTGAACAAATTTTCATTGCCAACCTCGGTTATGGGGTGTGTAGACGCACCTTCTTCTGCTTAAGGTAAGGGTGGGGTGTGTAGACGAGCGGTGGACTCTTTTCCCGGTATCAAGAAAGAGCCGTGCGCTCATAGGCTTTGCGTAAGAGTGGAGTAGTAAACTACCACTAACTACTAACCACTAACAACTAACTACTAACTACTAACAAATGACTAATCACTATTGACCCTTGAGCATTGACTATTGACCAACTAACCACTAACTTTTGATCTATTCTGGAGTAGAAATAATCCAAAAAGCGCGGTGAATCATGGTTGTGAAGTTGCAGCGACCAATATTAGTAGGAGGACTTGGACTATCGTTCTCCCTCTGGATTTTACAAAGTTGGCACGATTCGATCATCCAACTGGGAGAATATAGTGTTCTAAGTCTGTTATTGGTTGGCGGTGGTTTGTTGTTGTTAAAGCAAAATCGCACTAAACAGGATTCCCATGTACTTGATAGTTTACCTGTGGATCGAGAAACTGTAGAAAGTGCGATCGCGAAAGCTGAAACTGTAATAAATCATTTAGCAGGGGAAGCAGAAAATCATCATGCCTTAGCAGCATTAAGAGAAAAAATTCCCCAGTTGTACTCTGAGTTAGACAGGGAAGAAATTCACCTAGCTGTGACTGGTGGTAAGTCGGTGGGTAAAACCGCCTTAATAGAAGTACTAAAATCTCACTGGTGTCCACAACTACAAAAAACAGTCTGTTTACAAGAAATACCGTCTTTATTTGCAGAAGCTGGTGAAAAATCAGATGCAGCTGCATTAACACAAGCAAAAGCGACTGATTTTATTCTGTTCCTGACAAATGGTGATTTGACAGATACAGAATTTCAAACCATCCAGCAACTACAAGCAGAAAAACACCACCTGATGCTGGTTTTCAATAAACAAGATCAGTATTTGGTAGATGAACGCGCCAGTATATTGCTGTCTTTAAAACAGCGAATGCAGTCTCATGTTGTAGCAACCTCAGCCTCTCCCCTACCTGTGAAAGTGCGCAAGCACAACGATGACGGTTCTGTGCAAGAGTGGATGGAACAACCAGCGCCAGAAATTCAGCAACTGACGCAGCAACTAGGTGAGACTTTAGCACAACAAGGGCAACAATTGGTATGGGCAACTACGATGAGAAAAGCACTGTTGCTCAAAGCTGAAGCTAAAAATTACTTAAATGGGGTAAGATGCGATCGCGCTCACCCAGTGATTGAACAATATCAGTGGATAGCTGCGGCGGCTGCTTTTGCTAACCCAGTTCCCGCCTTAGATATTTTGGCAACTACGGCAATCAATGTCCAAATGATCGTAGATTTGGGTAATATCTATCAGCAGAAATTCTCCCTCGAACAGGCAAAAACTATAGCCGGAGAAATGGGAAGCTTGATGCTAAAACTAGGCTTAGTTGAACTTTCTAGTAAAGTGATTGGTACTGTTCTCAAGAGTCATGCTATCACCTACGTTGCGGGTGGTGCAGTGCAGGGTGTAAGTGCAGCTTATCTCACGCGGTTGGCTGGACTTAGCTTGATAGAATATTTCCAACAGCAAGAAGTAGCAGTAAATTCAGCCACTGGGTTTAATGTTGAGAAACTGGGGCAAACTTTGCAAAAGATATTTCAGCAGAACCAACAAGTGGTATTTTTGCAGGAGTTTGTGAAGCAAGGCGTGAAGCGTTTGTTACCAGAAGTTACTGAGGGTGAACTTGTTGGTGCTGAGAAAGCGGTGGGTTGATTTCACCAGAAGTTAACAGCTTACATTAGAAACTATCCATATCAACATCACGGTAAGCGGCTACCAATTCAGGAGTAGTCGCTGCTTGTTTATCAATCAGTTCCATTAAGGCATTATTGCAAAGTTCTGCAATCTCTGGATATTTATTGGCATACCATTCGAGTGATGTCACAACAGAAGGATCACTGATGTCAATACCGAGTTTGACCAATTCTTCGGTTTGTTTTACAGCAAGGTTAAAAATTACTTCCTAATCAATAAATGGTTCAAGCACTGTAAATTTCCCTATTTTCCCTATACTAATATCTTTCAACTAATTTCTAATTCATTACCTGAAAATATTAGGTTAATAATTTCATCGATAAAATAATAAGAATTGTAGACTTATTTATTAAAATAGTATTAAAGTTTTATAAATTTTTATAATCAATCATTGGTAAACAAGCGATGGCAGCAGAATATCCAGACAACGATATTGATATTGCGCCATATATAGACCACACTCTGCTAATACCAACAGCGACTCCGGATCTGATTGAGCAATGGTGTGAAGAAGCTCAAAGGTTTCACTTTGCAGGGGTTTGTGTCAATCCCAGCTATGTACGCCTTGCGGCCGAATTACTGCACAATAAGATGCCGAAAATCTGTACAGTCATAGGTTTTCCTACTGGGGCGACGACTTCAGCCGTGAAATTGTACGAAGCTCAAGAGGCAGTGGAAAATGGTGCTAATGAATTAGATGTAGTAATTAATTTGGGTTGGTTGAAAGCTGGTAAAACTGATGAGGTGCATCGAGAAATTGCTGAGATTTGTGAAGAAACAGGGCAAATAGTTAAGGTAATAATAGAAACCAACCTACTGACGGATGCCGAGAAAAGGCTAGCTACGGAAATATGTATGGATGCGGGGGCTGCTTTCATTAAAACCTGTACAGGTTGGAATGGAGGTGCAACAGTAGCCGATGTGCGACTCCTCAAGGAGGTTGCACGGGAAAGAGTTGGAATTAAAGCTTCGGGGGGAATTCGCACAATTGACCAAGCCCTAGATTTAATTCTGGCGGGCGCTACTAGATTAGGAACATCTTATAGTGTCGATTTACTAAGACAGCGCGATACGCTGGAAAAGAGTAGTCATTAGTCATTAGGTCATTAGTCATTAGTCATTGGTTATTAGTCAATGGTCATTGATTAATAATTACTAGTTGTTACAAATGGCAAATGACAAGACACAAAGGACAAATGGCAAAAGACATAATGACAAAGGACAAATGAGTAGAATTTATAAGGCTACTGGTATTAATCTTAAAGCTCAGGCTTTTGGCGAATCAGACCGCCTCGTGACCGTTTTGACACAAGAATTTGGTCTGATTCGTGTAATTGCCCCTGGTTCTCGCAAACACAACTCCAGCTTGGGTGGCAGGAGTGGAATGTTTGTTGTCAATGAATTGTTGATTGCCAAGGGGCGATCGCTAGATAAAATTACACAAGCTCAAACTGTAAAATCTTACCCAGGTCTGGCTCAGGACTTGGTAAAGCTAGTTGCTAGCCAATACTTAGCGGAAATCGCACTATGTCAGGCTTTAAGCGAACACCCCCAACCAGAATTATATGAGTTACTAAATGAACATCTAGAACGACTTGAAAATTTACCTAGCACAGCATCCAGCGTTGTAGCTCATCTGACACATGGACTATTTCAGCTTTTGGCTTTGGCTGGATTGACACCACAAGTACAAATTTGTTGTTTAACTGGACGCACCTTGAAACCAGATTTTCAAGATCCCCACTGGCGAGTTGGATTCAGCGTCAGTGCTGGTGGAACTGTTTGTTTAGCAGCTTGGGAACGCTTGAAGAAGCAGGGGGAGGTGGAGAAGGCGCAATGGGGAGACGGGCAAAAAGATTTCACCCTACCACCCCATCATCCTACCACTCCTAATCCCCACTCCCGCAACGCAGTGGACGTCCCGAGTCACCCATCACACAAGAACCAAGCCTACAAAACCATCAACCATCACCAAGAAATACCAGCGCTTTCTAAGCGCTTGGATGCTGAAGAATTGTCTATACTCCAGCAGCTGTCGCAATCAGAGATAATGCTAGATGCAGCTGAAAAAAATAGCTGGTTATCTGTTGAGCAAGTTTTACGTCAGTATGCTCAGTATCATTTTGGTCGTCCTATTCGTTCTGCTGCCTTGATTGATTCTTATTTTGCTGCTAACCATGATGCAATCGTCTGATTTGAATACAAGAATCCTGCCAATATCGCCAAGCCATGTCAAAAAACACAATAGAACATCAACCCCAAAATTACTAAATAACCTGAGTGCGGTTCGCGATACTACATCCAACCAAATTCATTATCAAGAAATGTCTGCAAAAGACGTTTCTCAAGACGATCAAAATTGTACATCGGCAGCACCCCTAACCGATGTGTCAACGGAAACTAACTCCAATGAACCAAATGCATCTGTATCAGAAAAGTCAGATGCAGAAAAAAAACCTGTAGACACACAAGCAATTGCAAATAATGCCCAGGAATACGGATTTTGGCCAGTATTGAAAAACCCTAATTTTTTAGCTCTTTGGGGTGGTCAAGTTTTCTGTCAACTGGCAGATAAAGTATATTTGGTGCTGATGATTGCCTTGATCAATACTCATTTTCAGACAGGCGCACAAACTATTAGTGCTTGGGTGTCAGCACTGATGATAACTTTTACTATACCAGCTGTATTGTTTGGTTCCCTAGCAGGTGCATTTGTAGACCGTTGGTCGAAAAAGATGGTACTGGTTGGAACAAATATTTGGCGCGGTATCCTAGTTTTGATCATTCCCTCACTACTTTGGTTAACTCAGGATTGGCAACCGATCGCAATGTTACCTGTGGGTTTTGTGATCATTTTAGGCATAACTTTTTTGGTCTCGACACTGACGCAGTTTTTTGCACCAGCCGAACAAGCAGCAATTCCCTTAGTTGTAAAAGAAAAGGATTTACTCTCAGCTAATTCTCTTTACACCACCACCATGATGGCGTCGGTGATTATTGGGTTCGCCATTGGTGAACCACTGTTAGCAGCAGCCGATCGCTTGTGGTTACTCCTTGGTGGTAGCGACGGACTTGGAAAAGAAATAGTTGTGGGTGGTAGTTATGCGATCGCTGGATTAATTTTGTTATTACTAATAACTAACGAAAAACCCCACCCACCCACAAAGGAATCTCCACACGTTTTTGCCGATCTGCGGGATGGTCTGCGTTATTTGGGGAAAAATCACCGCCTCCGCAACGCTCTGATTCAATTAATTATCTTATTTTCTGTATTTGCAGCGTTAACAGTTCTTGCTGTCCGCATGGCAGAAATAATTCCTAACTTAAAACCAGAACAATTCGGCTTTTTATTAGCATCCGGTGGTGTTGGAATTGCGCTGGGAGCAGTAATGCTAGGTCAATTTGGGCAACGCTTCTCCTATACTCAGTTAAGTCTTATTGGCTGTGTTGGTATGGTTGCATCCCTAATTGGTCTATCAGTATTTACACAACAGTTATGGGCAGTTTTGCCATTAGTGATGTCTTTAGGTATTTTTGGGGCATTAGTAGGCATACCCATGCAAACGGCTATTCAAACAGAAACACCCATAGAAATGCGGGGAAAAGTTTTTGGCTTACAGAATAATGTCATTAATATTGCCCTGACTTTACCCTTGGCATTAGCAGGCGTAGCAGAAACCTTCGTTGGGTTACAAGTAGTATTCTTTGGATTGGCAGCGATCGTTTTCTTAGGTGGTTTATTAAACTGGTATATTTCCTTTTCTAGTAGAGATTAATACTTTTGTGTTAAGCTTATATGCATAATAAAATCTTGGATACCAGTAGCTAGGGATCAAGTCTACATAAGCTAGGCGCAGCTTTGGCGTCTAGTTGGTCTATATTGATTTTGTCCTGAAAGAGCGACTTATAAATAAAACAAATAAATATAATCATATTTAAATAAAAAACATAAAATTTTGTATGTTAAGTGGGTACTGGCTGTGATTTATGATTAATCAACAAGCCAAAAACAGTAAAAACCAAAAACATCAGAATAATGGTAAAAAGCTGATAAATTAAACCCGCTTTCCTAATAAATAATAAATTAAAGAATGCGTATAGCTTGGATTGGAAAAAAATCGCCCTTTTGTGGCAATGTTACCTACAGTCGAGAGATCACAAATGCTTTACTAGAGCAGGGACACCAAGTTAGTTTCCTGCATTTTGCTCAAGAACAATCCAAACTTGACAATTGGCCAAATTGTCAAGAGGTACCTTTACCTTTCATTTATAAGTCGCAGGTTTATACTATTCCCACCTTTAGAGCGACTAAGGTTCTGACTCAATCGCTGAAGCGAATTAAACCAGATATAGTTCATGCTTCCCTCACCTTATCTCCCCTAGACTTTGTTTTGCCGGAAATTTGTGAGGAGTTAAACTTACCACTAGTTGCTACTTTCCACACACCGTTTGCAGGTAAAGGAGCCAAGCTGGTTTCAGGAACCCAACTTTTGGCCTATCAACTCTACGCGCCTTTTTTGGGCAATTACCATCGCGTGATTGTATTTTCCCAAATACAGCGCGAATTATTAGCACGTATGGGTGTACCGTCAGAAAATATTGCCGTTATTCCCAATGGCGTGGATGTTAATAAATATTCTCCTGGTATTTCTCAAGTTAAAGCAGAATTTGATGCTGATCGCTTGTTTGTCTACCAGGGAAGGTTAGCTCCAGAAAAAAACGTTGAAGCTCTGCTGCGCGCTTGGAAGCAAGCAGAAATGGCCCCAGGAAGCAAGTTACTGATCGTCGGTGATGGTCCCCTCAAGTCTTCTTTGGAACCTTTTTATAGCTCTGATAATGGCATTCACTGGTTAGGTTTCGTCGCTGATGAAAATCGACGCATAGAGATTCTACGGAGTGCAGATGTATATATTTTACCTTCCTTAGTAGAGGGTTTATCTTTGTCATTATTAGAAGCTATGGCTTGTGGAGTCGCTTGTTTAGCCACTGATGTTGGAGCCGATGGAGAAGTGCTAGAAAAGGGAGCGGGTGTAATTCTTAATCCTAAATCAGTACGACCCCAACTGAGAACCTTGCTACCATTATTCCAAGACCACCCTGAGTTAACAGCTTTACTGGGGCAAAAAGCTAGAAAGCGAGTATTAGAACGCTACACTCTTAGCACTAATATTGCTCAGTTAGAACTGTTATATGAAGAAGTGGTGCAACAACAAAGTCTACAGCTAACTCGAGGAGCTTGAGCAAATCAGTTATCAGTGAATATTATCAAACTGATAACTGATAAACCTAATCTAACTCTCGCCGCCCTTCCAAGGCCCGCGCTAGCGTCACCTCGTCAGCATACTCTAAATCGCCACCCACAGGTAAACCAAAAGCAATGCGCGTCACTTTGGTAAATGGCTTGAGTAACTGACCGACGTATAGTGTTGTTGTCTCTCCTTCTACACTCGGACTAATTGCCAATATTACTTCTTTGGGTTTTTGTTGACTAACACGCCGCACTAAAGGTTGGACTGTCAATTGTTCTGGGCCAATACCATCAATCGGAGAAATTACTCCGCCCAAGACATGATACTTACCTTTGTACTCTCTAGTTTTTTCTAGAGCAATCACATCGCGGGAGTCTGCCACTATACAAATAGTACTGTTGTCACGACTGGGGTTGCGACAAATTTCACAAACAGGTTCAGCTGAAAGATGAAAGCATTCTTTACACAAACCAATTTGCTTTTTGGCTTCGATTAAAGCTTGTGCTAAAGCTTCTACTTCTGCTTCCGGACGCTTCAAAATATGCAACGCAAGTCTTTGGGCAGTTTTTGGACCTACTCCCGGTAAGCGTTGTAATTGTTCAATTAGCCGTGCTAAAGGACGTGCGTAAACCGTGATTTTATCTCCAGTATGTTAGTACCATTATTATAATGGCATTTTTAAAGAATCTTGAGTAAATCTAAATCCAAATTAGGAAATCTCCCAAATGAGCGTGTAGCTTTACGACAAGCACGCAGAGATAACTAACTAACAGAGGAGATTAATTATGACAGCTCAGGTTTGTGAGAGAATTAACTTCTATGGCGAAATAATACCAATGTCGTTTTGTATTCCATTGCCTGAGCAAAATCCAGTGATGAAGTTAAATGATCAAGATATAAATATAGGTAACGATCATCCCTTGGTATTCTCAACTGCTTACTGGCGGCTACCTATCGGGACTTGGAAAATCAACAAAGGTCAATTATATCTTGTAGATATATTTGGTCTTTACAAAATGCTTGGCAAAACTCCCACTCGTGCTCAATGGTTCAGTGGGGTGATCAAAATTCCTCAAGGGAAACTTCTTCATCATCGTGGCGTGGGCTTTGGTTCTCTATACGAGCAAGAGATTTATGTAAAAATTAAAAAGGGAAAAGTTATTCACTCAGGTGTTATTGATAACCCGCGACTCCCTTACAATAGCCCTACTGAAAGTGAAAACTTATACGATGATGGCGATAATGGATGGTAATTAGTTCGCCTATTTCTGACTGAAATCTGCACTGATTTTACACAGTGCAGATTTCAATATTCACACGATAGAGACGTAGCATTGCTACGTCTGTACAAAATGCAGACAAACACAATTCATGACCAAATTCAGCAACGCCAAAAAAACAATTATCCCTCTAACGAAAGTCAGAGCTTGATTCTGAAAAAAGATGGCTATTCTAATTCTGAATGAATACGTACTTTATCCCCATCTCTGCAACCATATCATCCAGAGTTTGAATTTTTATATCTTTTAGGTAAAATTTGCGCTTTTTACTGGAGATAGAAATAGCAACCATCCAGTCCCAATGAAAAAATTTACGAACCTTGCCATGATAAAACCTCACCCCGTCCTCTCGGCCAGTTCACCAGAGGGACTGGAGGTACAGCAGATTTCATCTGAGTAAGGTACAGGAGAACCCCTCCCTAACCCTCCCCGAAAATGGAGAAGATTAGGGAGAGTGTACTCCATCTACATGTCAATTGGGGAAGTTTAAATTTAACCCACTTCAGCGGGTTAAAAAATTTATAATAGTCAGCTAAAGGCTGACTAAAGATTAAGCTCCAACTTTAGTTAAGGGCGCTATAATCAGTGAATAGAGAATCTTGTAACCACTGCACAATCTGGGAATTCACCACATCAGGCACTTCATCGTGGGGACAATGCCCAGCACCAGGTATGGGAACAATTTTGATATCTTTACCATTATCCCGCGCTTGCTCGTAAATTTTCGCACCAGTAATTGGTGTCCAAGGATCGTCAGCACCCCAAATTACTAGCAGAGGATGTTGGACTTTCGGCAATAATTCCGCCGGAGTCGGGCCAGGAGGTGCTGTGAGGATGGAAGCAAAGACTTTTTGCGCTCCTGGATCGCAAGATGGTGTATAAAGCATATCTACCAATTCATCCGTAACAGCTTGGCGATCGTGATAAACTTGGTAGAGAGTCCGGCGAATTTGATGTTTTTGCCGAATGCGATTAAATACGAAACTCCCGGTAATTGGATGACCAACTAATTTATTAAAAACAGACATCACAACTCGTAGCAGTGGGTTCAATTCGTGGGGACGATGACTCAAACCCCCCGCAGAGTTAATCAACACCCCACCTGCAACAATTTCTGGATGTTCGGCTAATACCATCAAGCTTAAGAGTGCGCCGATCGAGTTACCAATAAATACAGCGGGTTGGTTAATATGGGCTATCCAAAAATCTTTAAGTAGTTCTACCCAGACTTCCACTGTGTAATCAATAGGCGCTTTCTCTGAACCACCAAAGCCCAATAAATCGAGGGCAAATACTTGGTAGCCAGCATCGGCTAACACAGGGATATTTTTTCGCCAGTGGCCAATACAAGCACCAAAGCCGTGTACTAAAACCAAGGGCTTGCCTGTACCCAGGACAGTATACTGAATTTTGTAACCTTGCCAAGTCCAAAGGTGTTTTTCAAAAGTAGCTGTGGTTGGTAGCTGCTGTGTGTTTACAGTCATTATGAAGATTCGTAAAGCATTCTCTTTATATATTAATTTTCTCAGACTTCACAGATTTAAGGAAAACAAACCGATCGCCTCTTGACCGGAAGCAAGAGTTAAGAGTGCTTTTTATATCATAAATTAAGACGTGAAACAGGACTATGACGAAAGTACAATCTGTGACTCGCCAAACCAGTAGCCGCACCACTGTACAGCGCAGCACCCAAATCAGTGCGGCCAATAGTGTAGCAGTCCAAAGTCAGAAAGCTGGTTTTACCCTTGCGGTTCTGCAACCCGCCGGTGATATTTCAGAAGTAATAACCCGTGTTTTCCCTAAATCAAAACATGGCAACAAGTATCATAAAGAGCGGTTTTTGGGCGACTACAAATACAAGATCAAATCCAAAGCAAAATTTGTGAGGGGATTAAAAGCAGGCGATCGCATAGTCGTGCGCTTGTATGACACTCAAATTTTAACTGTTTGATACATACCGAGCTTGAGAAATAGCTGATATCTAATTTAGCAAAAATGGATTTACCGCTGGTTTATCACCCAGATTATGTTGCACCACTGCCTGAAGGACATCGTTTTCCGATGCCCAAATTTCAGCAACTTTACGAACTACTGTTAGCTGATAGTGTGGCACACCCCTACCAATTTCATACCCCTGAACGTCCTCCACAGAAATTAATAGAGTTAGTCCATACACCAGAATATGTTCAAGCTTACTATGAAGGAACCTTGGATTTAAAAGCTCAACGGCGTATTGGTTTACCTTGGAGTCCAGCGCTAGTAAATCGTACCTGTGTAGCGGTAGGTGGTACGATCTTGACTGCCAAGTTAGCACTTAGTCACGGTTTAGCTTGCAATACTGCTGGTGGTACTCATCATGCTTTTCCCAGTTATGGTTCTGGCTTTTGCATTTTCAATGATTTAGCGATAGCCTCTCGTGTCTTGCAAAAGCTAGGACTAGTCCAAAAAATTTTGATAGTAGATTTGGATGTGCATCAAGGGGATGGAACAGCATTTATTTTTCAAGATGATCGCACTGTTTTTACTTTTTCGATGCACTGCGAAGTCAATTTTCCTGGTACAAAACAAAAGAGTGATTTGGATGTCCCGCTTCCCATTGGTATGGAAGATGATGCCTATCTACAAACTTTAGCCGCATATTTGCCAGATTTGTTGTCTGAGGTAAAGCCAGACTTGATTTTCTATGATGCAGGTGTCGATCCTCATGTCGGCGATCGCTTAGGCAAATTGGCTTTAACTGACACTGGTATCTATCGTCGGGAAATGCAAGTTTTAAGTACTTGTATTGCTACTGGATATCCCGTCGCTTGTGTTATTGGTGGTGGTTATGCTGATGATCTAAAGTCCCTTGTCTATCGTCATTCCCTTGTACATCGGGCTGCGAGTGAAGTTTATAGGCATTTTCATCTTTAAGAAGCGGGAGGTGGGGTGATGGGGGAGTGTGTAGACGCGTAGCGGCTTCCCGTAAGGGTGGAGTATGAGAAGTATGAGGAGTGTAGTTCAGTTATTGATAACTGATAACTGATTCCCCTTACGGGTGCAATGCAGAAAATCGTCTCATTGGATACAATTTAAGAAGAAGGAGAGCCGAGGAGAAAAATAAGGTGCTATTAAAAGGCTTTGAGATAGAAATGTACACAGGTACACCTGATGGTGAAATCGTCGGTCTCTCTGACAAGATTACTACGTCTTTGGATGGATATGTACGAGAGCCTGATAGCAGGAATGTAGAGTATATTACTGTACCTAGTCGTAATTATGACCAATTATTGTGTGCCATCCTAGGTCCCCGCCTGAAGTTGCGAGAGTACCTTCAGCAATTGGGCAATTATACCCTTATTCCTGGTAGCACGTTGTCTTTAGGTGGTAGCGATCGCTTTGTTCGTTCTGATCCCACAAATCCCTATCACACTTATATCGAGCAAACCTATGGCGCAAAAGTAGTTACGGCTAGTGTGCATATTAATATCGGCATTGATGACCCGGAACTGCTGATGCGGGCTTGTCGCCTCATCCGGGTAGAAGCACCGTTATTTCTTGCTTTGAGCGCTTCTTCTCCTTTTTTAGATGGCAAAGCCACAGGTTTTCATTCTACCCGCTGGCGTGTATTCCCACAAACCCCTGCTCATGTGCCGTTATTTACCAGCCATGCTGATCATATTCAATGGGTAGAACAACAGCTAGCCGCAGGAACAATGCAAAATGTTCGGCATTTGTGGGTATCGGTAAGACCAAATGGCGATCGCCGTCCTTATGATTTAAATCGACTGGAATTGCGAATTTGCGATTTAGTGACAGATCCTATATCTTTATTAGCAATTACTGCTTTACTAGAAGCACGTCTGTTACAGCTCATCGAAAATCCCCATGTTGATCCTTTAACTCTAAGTACTTTTTCTCCTGAAGAACTCATCTCCTTGACTGCTAACAACGAAATAGCTGCAGCTACTTCTAGCCTTGATGCCCAACTGTTGCATTGGCAAGATGGCAGAAAAATCACTGCTAGAGATTGGATTGCTGAACTTTATCAGGAAGTTTGGGCGCTTGCTAAGCAAAACGGCTTCAGTTGTTTCCTTTCACCTCTACAGAAAATTCTCCGTGAAGGTAATGAAGCCCAACAATGGTTACAGCTATATGCTGTTGGTTTCAGCGCTCAAAGCACAATTATTCAGGCTATTCGTGCTGTACGAGAACGTGAAGTAGAACTAGAAGATAAATTATGTGCCTCCCTTGCTGCTTGAGCAATCAGCTTTAGCAGAAAACAGAGAATAGACAACAGGCAATAGAGACATGCCGATAATTAAAATTGGGGGATTTGAACAGGATGTTTCAAATATTTCTCTTTCACCTGGATCAATTAAAGTAAAGGGCTTGTACCCTCGTCTTTGAGGGGCTGATTCTTACTCCTGTTCCCCATTTTCCCTTCCCCTTTAATTCCACTATGGAGTTGACGCCCCATCCTCTATCTGTAGGAAATGGCATCTGTCTTTGGGAATAAAATTCATTCTCTCAAAAATAACCCGATACTTACTCTCAGAACAGATTTTGGGAGTATCCTTTGGTTTGTTTTAAATTTCTAATCAATTGTGGTAGGTTGAAAATTATTAACAAAAGCTATAAGTCGCGTCTATCAATAGGTAGATCTAAACTTTTTGATACTTTACTTTTAAAGATACTGTAAAGCCACCCGAAAATGCCTCAGGTAGTTCTAGTTAATCCCCTCATACCACCCAATACAGGTAATATTGCTCGTACTTGTGCTGCAACAGGTACAGAACTACACTTGGTTGGTCCCTTAGGATTTGAAATTAGCGATCGCTATCTTAAAAGAGCCGGTCTAGATTACTGGCCCTATGTCAAACTGCATTATCACGAATCTCTAGAAGCATTTAAAACCTTACATGAGCAACGAGGAGGAAGACGGCTAGGCTTCAGTGTACGCGGTAATTATAACTATGCTAGCTTTCAATATCGAGTTGATGATTGGCTCTTGTTTGGCAGTGAGACTACAGGTTTGCCGCCAGAAGTTATTAGCAGTTGTGATGCCACTGTTTACATTCCCATGAGCCAACCCAAAGTTCGCAGTTTGAATCTTTCTGTGAGTGTGGCAGTAGCTTTATTTGAAGCGCATCGTCAGTTGGGTTATTTAGAATGAATCACAGAATACACAATGTATAAAAGTTTACTTTTTAACTAAAAATACTTGAAAATTAACAAAAAATTAATCTTTAGTTCATAAATTTTTAGAGAAAACCCTATAGCTACCTTTGTAAAAAAGTCAAATCCTATACTAATTTCTTGAAAACTCGGCAAACTCACAGTAATAATACTTAGAAAAAGCTACAATCATCTATAAGAAATTTGTATATAGCAGAAGAGAGATTTGCTGAATCGAACGATAGATTTTCGTGAATTTGACTTTTTTAATTTGAGGAACTAAAAAACTGAAAGGATGTCATATCAACCATTTGAGCGACTACATAACCGTTAAATTGGTTTTAGGAGCGTAAACATGCCTGAGAGTTAGTACGGTTGTGTTTTAGGGAATAATCAGCGTAAAGTCTCCTGTTGTGACGACGGATTGGGTGAAAAACCCTTGAAGATAAAAGTTATCTACAGCGGTTGTTCGCTCTTCCAATCAGTCCCAATAGTAAGTTTTGAGACAGCTATTAAAGAGCAACAAATTGTAAGTTATGAACAGAGAACAGACAAGTCGCAGAAAAATTAATTTTTTACTAAATTTTCAAAATGTGAACTTGTCTAAATTAAAGAAGCAAGTTAATCTTGCCTAAGTATCTCTGTTCAATGTGATCTTGATCTACTGTTTAATGTGATCCAAATCATTGACTAGTACTCGACTTTAATCATCGAGGTCAGTTAAGCGCTAGTGTTCATAGGAGGTCGTCTTTGAAACGAGCATTGAAAAAAAGAGAGAAGGCTGTGTTAGAAAACACCCAAAGCGAGGAAGTACCGGTGGAACAGCAAAACCCAGTTAACTCACGAATCCACCGCCTGGTACCAACAAAAGCCGCCATGATTGGCTTGGCAATCTCAATGGGGGCGACTAGCCTTTTGGTGACTCGACAAAGCGATCAAGCCCTTGCTGCAGAACCAGTAGGTAATCAAAACACAGCCTCAACACTTCCTGCGACTGCTGATGCCGAATTAAAAATAGCTCGTACAAATCATTTAGAGTCCGAGATCGAATCGTCAGTAAGTCAGCCTGAAAATCCTGTTTTAGTTGAACCAACAGCAATTTCACAGATGCCTGGGCTTGGGGCAAAATGGCAGATTGTCACCAATGGAGTAACTGTGCCAACTCATGGGCCAGTTGTAGTACCAACTAAAGCTCCAATCGCAAACAGGGTGGGTGTTCCTAATGACAACAGCAATACACAAACACCCATACAAACACTATCTAATAGTTATGAAGTAACCCGCAATCAAACCACATCCTTTGCTGCTCAACCGCAGACAGTGGTAGAAGATAAGACACTGAGCAGCGAAGTAAATGCCCAACTGAAAGCGCAGCAAGAATTTGCACTCTACCGCTTACAGGAAAAATCAGACCGTTTAAGAGCCAGTCTGGCAGAACTGCGATCTCAAAGAACTACAGAATTACCCAAAGTTGTCACAAATCAAGCTCAACCAGCATCAGAAGTTGCTAATCCAACTTCACAGGCAAACACAAGCAGCACTTTTACAGTACAGTCACAAACAACTAGCGATGCCAGCCAAGCTAGCTTCGTGTCTAGATTAAAGCAAAAAAATGTAGTGAATGTACCCACAACAGCTGCAACACCAACAGTTAGCACCCCAGTTATTACATCAACAGTAGCAACAGCAAAAGTCGTCACCTCATCAGCTAGTGCTACCTATGAAGTCAAACCAGGGGATACATTAGCAGCGATCGCACGCGCTTATGGTACATCAGTCTCAGAATTAGCTAAGGCAAATCATCTTAGTAATCCCAATCAACTAAAAATCAATCAAAAGCTGAATATTCCCACTACAAAGGTAGACAAAGCAGCCACCACAGCACCAGTAGCAGTTAAGCCCAGTACTTTTGAATTGAGCCGTAATTCCAAAGTTACCAATCCTAGCCCTAATTCAGTTATTGCTGATACCAGCAGCGCTGGAATTGGCTCATCACCCTTAAACAACCAAATTCAAGCCAATACAGTTAACACAGAATATTATTCCACTGATTCAACAACAAATACTAATAAAACAGCAACTGTTCCTGCCACAGAAAACGCCTATGGCATGGGTGGTGATACCCCCATCCCAACAGCGATTACCGAAATGCAGCTGGCTAGGAAACAAGATGCAACCAAATCAAAGAATGCTAAAAACACAAATCCACGCCTAAACAGCTTAAAAGCGGAAATTGAAAGATTACGAGCAAAATACCGCGCTCAACAGTCTGGTAATACAACTGTGGTAGAGGAAGTTAGCAATAACACTGCTGCTGTACAAATTCCAGTTGCCCAACCTAACAATGTCGCAATCCCAATTCCGGTTTCTAGACCCAGTAGCAACGTAGTAGTACCAACCTCAGTTAACAAACCTAATCCAGTAGCAGTATCAATCCCCGTTCCTAGACCAAGGGTATCAACCTACACTACCACAAGACAGAATAAAGAACCGATTAATCCAGAATTTGCTAGCAATCAAACTCAGAAAGTAGCAACACCTAGTATGGGTGGTGATGTATCTCAGTCTTTTAATGCTAAGCGAGGAACTCAAGTTTCTCCAGAATTACCACCATTGGCCGCAGTAGATACATATCTGCCTAAGCCAATTGAAGAAATCACACCTACAGCTACAGGCTATATTTGGCCAGCCAAAGGAGTCCTCACCTCTGGCTATGGTTGGCGTTGGGGAAGAATGCATAGAGGAATTGATATTGCTAACGGTGTTGGTACACCGATTTATGCTTCCTCTGGTGGTGTAGTAGAAAAAGCTGGTTGGAACAATGGTGGCTACGGTAATCTTGTGGATATCCGCCATCCTGATGGCAGTTTGACTCGTTATGGTCACAACAGCAAGGTTTTAGTACGTGTCGGTCAACGAGTAGAGCAAGGTGACACAATTGCTTTAATGGGTAGTACTGGCTTCAGCACCGGACCCCACAGCCACTTTGAAATCCATCCAACTGGCAAGGGCGCAGTCAATCCTATGGCTTTCTTGCCGCCACAACAACGCATATAGTTTTTGGTGGTAGTTGTTTGTTGTTCGTTGTTTGCTAATTTAACACTCAACTACCAACACAATAACTTTAGGATAAAGGGGAAAGGGGAAAACGATAAATTCAAAGGTTTCCCCTTTCCCTTTTCTTAGTCCACAAGCCAGATAAAGAATGTTAATCCGAAAAGTATTGATTACTAAATAAACAGCAATATTTTCAAAATTTCTAAGTATGTAGGACTAGCCATGACAAAACTAGTATGCTATATTTAGAAATCGGTGAGAAAAGTTTGGCTCAGTAGCTCAGTAGGTTAGAGCGGGGGACTCATAAGCCCTAGGTCGTGTGTTCGAATCACACCTGAGCCATCAAAAATAAGGCGTTGCTGAATCTGGTCATGAATTATGTTTGTATACATTTTTGTAGAGACGTAGCATTGCTACGTCTCTACATATCCGTGAATTGTAAATTCATATCTTGATTCAGCAATGCCAAAAATAAAAATCCACTTTAAATTTTCAATTCTCAAGCTGGCGGAGTACCTCAGCAACGGACCACGCTTGAGCGATCGCACCTTTGGGTGTGTGTGGTTCATCACCATCAAAAATTTCCGAAATTGAGCCAAGGCAACCGTCAGCCAGAAAGTGGTCTAGCAGAGGTTGCCAGTCAAAAGGCAAAGGTTCTGTAGTACAGAAACGTTTCCAAGCTCGGATAAAAGGGCCAATTAGCCAACACCAAACAGTACCTTGATGGTAAGAGCGATCGCGCCGTTGTGGATGACCCATATATTTGCCGATGTATTCCGGATCACCCGGGTCAAGGGTACGAAGACCATAGGGTGTGAGTAAGCGTTTAGTAGCTAACTGTAATATCTGACGCCCCTGTTCAATAGAAAAGGCGCAGTGGGCAAGGGAAAGCGCAATCACGGCATTTGGACGAACCTGAGAGTTACGATGATCGTCTGGCTCTATAGTGTCATATAAGTAGCCTAGCTGGGAATTCCAGAACTGTTGGAGTGAGTCTTTGACTTGTTGGGCTTGCTGGCTGTAACGTCGAGCCTGCTTGGCGAAACGACTTGGTTCGGCGACAGTTTCTTGCTCACTCAAGATTTCTGCCCACCGAGAAGCCCAGCACAAAGCTGAGTACCATAGAGCGTTAATTTCGACTGGCTTCCCACGGCGGGGTGTTACTGGTTGTCCATCAACTACTGCATCCATCCAAGTTAAGGCAACACCACGAGCATCCCAACCAATTAAACCATCCGTAGAATCTACTTGAATGTTGTAGCGTGTACCACCAATGAAGGCTTTATAAATTTGCTGTATTACTGAGTATTGTTCTGCTAAAAACAGCCAATCTTGTGTCGCTTCTAGGTATAGCCCCAAGGTTTCAATCCACCACAGAGCCGTATCAATGCTATTGTAAACAGGTTCATTTTCTAAACTAGGAAATATATTGGGGATCAAACCGCGGCGACAGTAACGTCCAAGACTCTGTAAAAGTCCTTTTGCCAAATCAAAACGCTGAGTCCGCAACGCTAAACCTGGTAAAGCAATCAAGGTATCACGTCCCCTGTCATTAAACCAATGATAACCAGCTATTACAGTAGGTTCAGCACCACAGAAGGGGGAAACAACAAACTGATCGCTGGCCTTTAGTAATTGCTGCCAAATTGGGAAAGATGATGGAGTGCTTTTTTCTCCCCACCTCCGGTTCTCCCAATCTCCCAATCTCCCCACTTCTTCCTGTTCCCATCTAAATACTAAAGAGAGTCGGTCTTGTTCTGCCTCAACAACTTCTGCAAAGGTATCGTCAGTGAGGGGACTTTGTAAGAGATCGGGAAAACCCACCTTGGCTTCGAGAGTGACTACATCTCCTGGTAAAAGCGTAACTGTTAAATAACCAGGACTGTAGAGATCTTCGCGATCGCTTAATCCTCGCCGTGTCTCTTCTGGTAAATGGTAATTCCAATACCAAAATCCGTCTGGTTGATAATTGCCTCGTGTCCAGCGCAAGTGCCAGGGTGTACCAAACACTCCTGAGTTGATCCCTTGCAAACAGACTTGTCCCTGACCTAGTAATTGTGAGAACTGTAACTGTGGAGTGGCTTTTTGCTGGTCGTGAAAATCGCGATCGGCGATCAACAGTCGCAACCTCAAAATGCCCTCATCCTTTCCTTCATAACGATATTGAATTAAAAGGCGATTACAAGAAGATAGGGTGAAGTTTTTCTCCTCAACGCCCCATCTCCCCACCTCCCTCTCTCCTCTACAAAAGTGGGGCATTACCAATTGTCTTGTTAGCTGCCAGTCGTCTTCACCCCACACCCATTTAGGAACCGGATTAATATTAAAATGACGTAGCAGTTCGTAACCTGCCGGATCAATCTGACCACTACCCCAAAAATTAGTCCCCAATGCTATAACTTGCTTTGGTAGTTCCAGGCTAGCTTCCAGATGCGAAAACAGTAGGGTGCGTCTAGAAGGCAAGTTCGTCGCAGCAAATAACCAACCGTGATAAGTACGAGTGCGGACATCAGAAACCGTACCACTGGCAAAACTTCCCAAGCCATTCGTGAGCAACCATTCTCTTGTATCTAAATCGGCCATTTGCTACTCAAAATCGTTATGAGTATGATATAGTTGTAACAGTTCGTAATTAAGCTGTCAGGGCGTAGACAGGTAAGTATTACCTGTACACCTAAGATGAGCGGGCAGCTAGTACTTAGCCAACCCAAAATTCAGGGTATTGGTCGGGTAAAGGCTAAAGGTTAGAGGATAAAAATCCTCACTACCGATGTTATTTTCCCACTCCCCAAAGAAACTTTGGTGGACTACTAGACGAAAATAATTTCCAAGGAGAATTAGTATATGTCTACAGAAGGATGCCTCCGTGTTGGTCAATCAGCTCCCGACTTTACAGCAACTGCTGTGGTAGATCAAGAATTCAAAACAATTAAACTTTCCGACTATCGCGGTAAGTATGTTGTTTTGTTTTTCTATCCCCTAGACTTTACCTTTGTTTGTCCAACAGAAATCACAGCTTTTAGCGATCGCTACGAAGAATTTAAAAAGATTAACACAGAAATCCTCGGTGTGTCCGTTGATAGCGAATTTTCACACCTAGCATGGATTCAGACCGATCGCAAGTCTGGAGGAGTTGGTGATCTTAACTATCCCCTTGTGTCCGATATTAAGAAAGAGATTAGCACTGCTTACAACGTCCTTGATCCAGCAGCTGGCATAGCTTTGCGTGGTCTGTTCATCATTGACAAAGATGGTGTCATCCAACACGCGACTATCAACAACCTCGCCTTTGGTCGTAACGTAGATGAAACACTGCGGACACTACAAGCTATTCAGCACGTCCAATCTCACCCTGATGAAGTATGTCCTGCTGGTTGGAAGCCTGGTGATAAAACAATGATTCCCGACCCGGTAAAGTCTAAAGTTTACTTTGCTGCTGTGTAGGTAACGGGATTTCCCATATCAACTATCAACAATTTGACCTTCGGAATGTTTATTCCGAGCTGGATTGGTGTTAGGCTTCTGGCCTACCCAATCTATCCGATGCAAGATTTCAGAGTGACCACAGATATACACGATATGCACACGGATATAAATTAATCGGTGTCATTTTGTCAGTTATCTGTGGTTTGTTTATGTAATAGTTTTGATATTTTTATTGGGGAGAAAATCATGTTAATTTCAACTGATTTTAGCGGTTTATTTAATGAGCGCTTTTTCCGAAATTTTTTACCGATTCCTGCTGCCAATCAAATACCACTAGGATTTTTAACGCCAGATTTTCAACTGCCAGATATAACCAATAATACTTTAATCAAATTATCAAATTACAGAAATAAACAACCAGTATTACTTGCTTTTACGCGAATTTTTACAGAAAAACAATATTGTCCCTTTTGCTACCCACACATCAAATCCTTAAACGAAAACTATGAACAATTTCAAAATCGGGGCATAGAAGTTTTAATGGTTACTAGTACTGATGAACGGCAAAGTCAAATAGTTGTAAGAGATTTAGGCTTAAAGATGCCATTACTGAGTGACCCCACCTGCCGAGTGTTTCGCACCTATAATGTTGGCCAAGCTTTGGGAGCGCCTTTACCAGCACAATTCGTTTTAGATCAAGAAGGTAGACTGCGTTATAAGCATTTGTTTTCGTTCCTAGACCACAATGCTAGTGTAGAAAAATTGCTAGAGCAATATAATGCAATAGTTAAAAGCTAATAGCAAAAATAATTTTCTATGCTCAAACTGTATCACCAAACCAGAAAATAGCTACAGTACTGAAATTTTTTGAAAGCTTGTTAGGTCATCATCCTTATTTTAGTGGTGAACTATTGACTCCAGCAGACATTGTTGCCGGCTGTGCAGTGACTATTTTGCCGATATTGGGTTTTTCTCTCAGTGACAACCCCAAATTAAGGGCATGGGTAAAAAGCTTAATGCAGCGTCCGGCTTGGCAAACTACCCATCCTACCCCAGAAGCGATTGAAGCATTTAAATCTCTTATGCAAGCTTTAATGGCACAGTATCAGTCTGGGAGGAGTTAATGGTTGATGCTTGTTGGTTGTTAATTGTTGTTTGTTATTTGAACTACCAACCACCAACAACCAACCACCAACAATATATTACAGCCTAATATTCTGTAAATGACTGCGGGGGTTATAGGTACGAATAGCGCGGATTTTTTCATAATACTCCCGCTCTTGTTGACTGATGTCTCTGGGAGTGGCGATCGCAATTTTCACTAACTGATCACCACGTCCACTCTTAGGTTGGGGCCAGCCTTTACCACGTAAACGCAGGGATTGACCAGAACGCACTCCAGCAGGTAGTTTAACATTTACGCTACCATCAGGAGTAGGTACTTCTATTGAAGCGCCCAAAACTGCTTCATCTGGTGTAATTGGTACTTCGCACACCAAGTTATCACCCTCAAACTGGAAGAAGGGGTGAGACTGAAGCTCAACTTTCAGGTACAAATCGCCTCGTTGTTGCGTGAGAGGGCTGATTTGACCTTTACCTCGCACCCGTAGACGAGTACCAGGTTTGGCGCCGGCGGGAATGCGGACATCAATAGTTTCGTTACCAAGATTAAAGCGCTTTTGTACACCATGAAACGCTTCCGAAAAAGTCAAAGAAATTATAGCTTCAGTATCTTGGGCAGTACCTACACCAGCATCCTGGAAACCAAAGTCATTAAAACTGCCAAAACCACCAGGTCCAGCACCAGTGGAAGTGCGGTAACTATAGGATTGCCTTGTACTGCGAGTACTACCACCACCGAAGCGTCCTAATAATTCATTAATAAAATCATCAAAACTACCGTATTGACTAAAGTCAAAGCCACCCATATCAACGCCAACACCACCATAAGGGTTGCCTTGACCTACTTGTTTCCAGTATTGACCAAATTGATCGTATTTTTGGCGTTTGTCTGGGTCTGACAAAACCTCGTAAGCTTCGTTCACTTCTTTGAAGCGTGCTTCTGCCTGTTTATTGCCAGGGTTAACATCCGGGTGATATTTACGAGCTAATTTCCGAAAAGCCTGTTTAATTTCATCTGCACTAGCAGTTTTACTAACTCCCAGAACAGCATAATAATCTTTAAAATCGGTTGTAGCCATCTACAATACTCCTCTAGCATTTACCTTTATGTTTTTTTGTAAAATATGAGGTTGGGTATTCTACACTAGGCAGAATTCTAGGCAGATTAACTCTGATTTTAAATTAACAAACCTTAAATAAATTCGAGTTCGGTTGTTGCTGAAAACGTAAGGGCAATTTCCGTACTTTGTGAGATCCCCGAATAGCAAATTAGGCAATCTAGTCCTTCTTCTAAACTAGGAGGAGCATCGCGCAATTGACGATACATCCGAAAAATCACATCTTCTGGTACTTGACGTTCCCGTCTTTGATTGCGTGCTAAACATAGCCAAACAGGAGTTTTTACCCAAATCCCGGTAATATGAGTAAAACCAATGTTGCGGGCTAAGGTAATGACTTCACAGCGGTGGCGTCGCTGAGCGTTAGTAGCATCATAAATGACTGTACTATCTGTAGCGATCACCCTTTGAAATTGCCGCTCAATTTCTTGCCAAACCAACAGCCAAGGCCCCTGGATTGCCTCATTACCAAATAATTGCCCCCGGATAGCATCGGTAGAAACCAGTCGCCTCTGGGGGCATTGTGTCACTAATTGTTTTGCCAAGGTTGACTTACCGCTACCAGGAAGACCAATTAGTAAGAAGAGATTTGTCATTAGTCATTTGTTGTTTCTTATTTGTTGTTTGTTGCTTGTTGTTGCTTGTCTATTCCCAACAACTACCAATAACCAACAAACAACTAAATATACTAAATTATCGTCCCATCAGGAATGACGGCGTTTTTCAGTACAACGACAATGCCACTACGGATGTAGAAACCTTGACTTTCGCGCTCGGCTTCTTGGACATTATCTTTGTTAACGATTTGCACATCACAACCTATGTGAGTATTTTTGTCAATGATGGCGCGGCGAATAATGGTGTTAGAACCGATACCTAAAGGCACACTACGGTGGTCACAGTCAGACTGGCGTTCAGCAAATGGCTGATACATGTCTGCACCCATAATCATGGAATCTTGAATGATACAGCCAGATTCAATGCGCGATCGCACTCCTAACACCGAGTTTTCAATGCGGCAATTTTTGAGAATACAACCTTCGCCAATTATTGATTGGGTGACATGACAATCTAAAAGTTTGCTGGGAGGTAAATAACGAGCGCGAGTGTAAATCGGCGCTTGCTCATCGTAAAAACTAAAAGGCGGGCGAGGTTGTTGAGTTAAAGTCAGGTTGGCATTATAAAACGCTTCAATTGTTCCGATGTCTTCCCAATAGTCATTGAATAGGTAAGCTTGAACGTTGTAATCGTTGGCTGCGTCAGGAATAATTTCTTTGCCAAAATCAGTCCTTTCGGAAGCTTCTTTCAACAACTTGATCAAAACATCTTTTTTAAAGACATAGATTCCCATGGAGGCGATGTATGGCTGCTGTTCGGCTTGTTCTTGGTTTAAGCCTAAAACAGTAGTATCAACCCGCATTTTCTTTAAAGCTTCGCCTTTGGGTTTTTCGCTGAAGTCAACAACCCTGCCAGACTCGTTGATTTTCATCAAACCAAAGTCTGAGGCACGACGTTCATCAATGGGTATAACTGAGAGAGTAATATCAGCTCCAGTTTCTCGATGACGTTGGATAAATTGGCGATAGTCCATGCGATACAGATGATCGCCTGATAGTATCAAATATTCATCTACATCCCATTCTTCAAACAGCCATAGGTATTGACGAACCGCATCGGCTGTACCTTGGAACCAGCTGAGGTTTTCTGGGGTTTGCTGTGCCGCGAGGACTTCCACAAACCCTTCAGTAAAGCCAGCAAAGCTGTAGGTACGAGCAATATGGCGATTCAGAGAAGCCGAGTTGAATTGTGTCAGGACGTATATTTTGAAAATTTCGGAATTTATACAATTACTGACAGGGATATCTATCAATCGATACTTACCTGCCAAGGGCACCGCTGGTTTTGCGCGTAGTTTGGTGAGCGGATAAAGGCGGGTTCCTGCACCGCCACCGAGAATGATTGCTAAAACTTTTTTCACAAGTTTGCTCCCGACTGCCTTTCAACTCTCAACTACAGTTTAGGACTGTCTGCGGCAGCTGGTAAGGGGGTATTGAAAACTAAGTTTAGTCAACTTTACAAACTGCTGCCGGAGATAAATAATACGACATGTGTTACAAAATGAAGCTAGATGTATCAATTAATATTAATATTTATTAACACTGATACTCTTCGGATCCCATTGCCTATCCACCAAACGCAACTTTTGCGATAGTTTCAGATACTGCACCCAAGACTGTTCTGAAAGTTTAGCAATTTCATTGACAGATAAAGTAGCAGAAAATACGTCTTTTTTTTCAGTAATTCCACTTATTCCGAGATTTTCCAAGATAGCAGCCGCATTAGAATTATCCGCTAGTGGTTGGGTGTGGATGAAAACGACTAAACTACGTTCATCTGGATCTTGGACTTGATTGAGCGCCATAGCAAGGGCGGCATCTAGCTTTTTATAATTCATCTGAAAATCCCCTGTAACACCATATTGGGAAAGGGTGAAGGGTTAAAGGAATTGATATTCTTGCCGTTGGCCCTTTAACCTTTTTCCCTTTCGTAGTGTCTTAATTCTTTTAGAGTAAGCTTACTTATTGGACAAAGGGCAGGTTCAAAATAACCTGTCCTAAGAACAACCTATCAGATCTATAAACTTGACGCGCCTACCCTTGTATAGACTCGATAATATGATTTTCTATAACTAATTAGAGATTTAACTTCTTGTGGGTAAAAGAGCTAAGGTTAAAGGGGTAGAGTTAAAGGAATAGAGAAAATCCTTACCTTTTACCCTTCACCTCTTAACTGAATTAATTTATGGATAACGTGTTTAACTACTGGTCTGTATCATTAGTTCTCACGAGTTGCCATGGCTAGATCCCCGAATTTTTTAAAAAGTCGGGGATCTCGCACCTCATCAAAACCAATGACACAAACTACCAGCCAAAGCAGAATTCCCTACTTTTTAGCGGATGTATTATTTCAGCCTTTGAAACTACAAATTTTCCACATTAATTAATCCATAACCCCATTTCTTATCAAAAGTTCCTGTATTTTCACCAGGAATAGAACTATTTTGACGTAGCAAATCTTTCACAGCCTCTGGGGTAAGATTAGGATCGCGTTGTAACAACAGTGCTACCAAGCCAGTAACAAATGGTGTTGCCATACTCGTACCAGCTAAGGCTGCAAATTTAGAGTTCACCATCATTGATCGATCAAAGTTGGCTGTAGACGAAAGAGCAGAAACAATCATCGCTCCTGGTGCTGCCACATCAGGCTTTTGGGAACCATTCCGCAGTGGGCCTTCGCTACTAAAGTCAGAAATATCATCCAACTCTAAACCGACTTGTCGCTCAATACCATCAATATCAGTGTATTTATTTTTAGTAGTATAAGAAGCCACTGTGATTGCAGTGCTGGCAGCCCCTGGTGAACCAATTTTCATCGTGTCGGATATGCTTTTACCTGTAAAAAATACTGACGCTGCGTCATCTAACGTCCATACGTCTAGGCGTACGTTATTTCCAGAGGTGTTGCGTACCCGTAATTGCCAAACTCCACCTGGTACAGGTTGGTTAAATATAAAACCTCCGCCTCGAATTTGCACGAAGAAGTTATAGTCCCCGTTGACTGGATCTGGCCCTGGAGTGACAATTTCTACCCGTGCATCTGGTAAGTTGTACTGTTTTGAGGGATTGCCATTAGAAATAATTGGTTGGAAAGGAGTCACAAATCCATTGGGACTGCGTAGAGATATTTCCAACTGACCATCACGGGAATACCAACCGTTTAACCAAATAATACCTACTTGATTGTAGGGAACACTAAAGCGCATAGTTCCCAAGGTTTTGCTGCTAACAGTTGTCTGACCGTGAATATTGTCATTACCTTCATTACCCGCAGCACAGCAAACAATCCTTCCCGGTCCGGATTCAGCATCAATAATTTTTGATAGAGAGTCACTACCATCGTGGGCGTCGGCGTGTCCACCTAAGCTAAGATTCACAACTGCTGGACGTCCCATTTCACTTGCGACTCGGAAAATATAGCGAACACCATCAGCAATGTGAGCATCTTGCAAATCAGTTTTGACAACTACTAATTCTGCTTCTGGTGCTACACCACCATAGGTACTATCCAAGCCAGAGGCTATACCTGCAACGTGAGTACCATGACCGTCTGTGTCTTGGGAAATTGTCAGCTGGGTTCCGGTTAATTCGGCTCCATAACCGCCTTCTGCTACTCCTGGACCTGGTAGGGTTTGATCCCAAATTCTCAAGATACGTTCTGCAAAAGCGGGGTGTTTTGGATCAATACCACTGTCTATGACCCCAATAACTACCCCCTTACCAGTCAATCCAGTATTATTCTTAAACTCCGGCAGTTTTACTTTCTCCGGTGCTGCGTCCATCCGTAATTTTAATTTACGAGATGGTTTGATCCTTTCAACAGCAGATTCTTCAGATAAAACATCTAAACTATCTATGGGTAAATATGCCGTCCTAACAGTACCTGTACTTTGGTTAATTTCAATACCGTATTGTGACAAATGGCTCAAATCAGCATTTTCATCACAGTAGATAAAAACGACACTACGGGTAGGCTTAACACTATTTTTCGGGGCAATTATCCCGAGTGATCGCTTGTGCGTGGTTAAAGCTTCTTTTCCTTCTCTTTGATAGTCCTCATAAGCCAATAGCAATCCGGGAGAAATTTTTTCGTGTCTCATTTTTACCTCAATTTCAGTGCAATTGCTGCAAGATCTTAGCAGGATAAGTCACTTTCGCACCAATTTTTCACAAGTAATTTTTTTAGCTAAAATCGTTGCAAGCGAATATAGTTATCTGCTGCTAAATGTAAACAAAGTACAACTATTAAGTTCATTCGTAATTCATGAATACAATAACTGTCTGATTGATTTCGCAAAAATTCTGCTCTAAAAAAATAAATAAAATCTTAAATTCGTGAAAAACGAACTCAAACCAAGCGAAAAACTATTAAATTCTTTGTGCCTTAGTGTCTTTGTGGTTCAAAGATAATCTTTGTTACCACCAAGACACTAAGACACGAAGTAAAATTTAATAGGGATGACTATATTTCACTTATAGTGAAGTACTTATCTTGTTTTGAGAAAATACAGATAGGTGAAGCGATAGGAAGTAAAGAGAAGTTGGAAAAATAAAAGGTAAAAGGTAAAAGGATAAATATTTCCTTTTCCTTTTCCTTATGAATACTAGTTTTTGATGTTTACTTATTTAAATTTGCTTTAGCATCTTTGACTGCGACAAAGAAAAATAGTGCTGTTAGGGGTATGCTTAACCCTAAAATAATGGCGGTGGTTTGAGTACCTAAATCAGGCTGACCTGAGGTAAGTTCAAAAATAGAACCTACTCCTGCGATCGCACTAATGCAAGAACAGGCTAAAAATAAACCACTTTTGGGAGTTATGACGTTCACAAGCACACCATCCTACACGACTGATTTGACAGCTTGATAGGAGAAGCCGTGCTTGGATAACTCCTGCGCTAAAGCCAAAGAGTTTTCTACACGGTCTACAAATACTACACCGTTGAGGTGGTCAATCTCGTGCTGAATACAGCGTCCTAGTAAATCTGAAGCCTTCAGTGTTTTAGGACGTCCATACTCATCTTTGTAGGAGATTTCTACAACTTCAGGACGCTTGACGTCCATGTAAACTCCTGGAATGCTCAAACATCCTTCTTGAGCAACGCACATGTCCCGACTCACCTGTTTAATAGTAGGGTTAATCAACACTAGTGGGGAGTTGGCTGGGTTATCTGGTTCAAGATCAATAACAATAACTTGTTTATTAATTCCGACTTGGGGTGCAGCCAAACCAATACCATCTTGGCTGTACATGGTTTGTAGCATTTCCCGTGCTAGTTTGCGGATTTCTTCGTCTATTTTAGTAACGCGCTTGGCCCCTTGGCGCAAAACGCGATCGCCAAGGTAATGCAGTTCCAAGGGCGGATTTTGTAACTTTTTCTTCTCAACAGCAACTTGCGAAGGCATTCTTTTTTATCTCACCTATTATGGATTGGAAATGATTCCGCTTTATTCAATCTTAGCAATCTGTGGGAGTGTGGGGTGATGGGGCAGTGGGGAGATGGAGTGATGGGGAGTGATGGGGAGTGTGTAGACGCGGTAGCGGTGAGGGGGTCGCAGTCTTGGACGCCAGGTGCTTTATGCCGGGAGACCCGTCCACCGCACTGGCTCCGCTTCCCGTCACGATTGCGAACCCCCGTAGACGGGCGAAGCCGGGCTTCTCGAAGAGTACCCGGAGGGCTTCCCGTAAGGGTGGGGTGTGTAGACGCGTAGCGGCTTCCCGTAAGGGTGGAGTGTGGGGGGTGTGAGGGGTGTGAGAAGTCAGTAACAACCACTAACTACTAACCAATAATGACTATTGACCATTGACCTTTGACAAATGAGAAATGACTAATAATAGAGTTTGATGATTTTGTATAAATGATAGGTTATATAATGTTGAAAATACTGACGAAAGTTGACTATCTGCTGAAAGAAACCTTGATTGGTTTGCAGCGCGGTGGCTGGATGAATTGGGCTGCTATCAGTACTGTTACTGTGTTATTATTTTTATTCGGTTTGAGTTTACAAACTTCCTGGCAAGTAGAAAAATTGCTTTATCAGTTCGGTAGTCAGTTGGAAGTATCTGTGTATCTTGATCCGGGTGCGCGTGCTGAAAGTGTTGAACCGTTTGTGTCAACAATGCCAGAGGTTGCAGACATAGAAGTTATTACTAGGGAACAAGCTTGGCAGAAGTTAGTTAAAGAACTGGGAATTTCTGATATCAAAGGTGCTACTGAGCAGCTAGGTGAAAATCCGCTTGTGGATGAATTGAAGGTGAAAGCGCGTAACTCTGAGGTAGTACCAACCTTAGCAACACAACTAGCAAAGTTGCATGGTGTAGATGCAGTTCAGTATGTAGATGAAGCAGTCAGAAGGATTTCTCAGTTGCATCGAGGTTTAAACTGGGTGACACTAACAATTACTATAATTTTGACTTTAACAGCGATCGCTGTTACTACCACCACTATCAGATTAATAGTTATGGCGCGACGCCAAGAAATTGAAATTATGCAGCTAGTGGGAGCAACTTCCGCTTGGATTTATCTACCGTTTATATTGCAGGGAATTGCTTTTGGCTTGGTTGGAGGTGCGCTCGCTTGGAGTTTTATTAGCATTGTTCAACAGTTCCTGGGACATTTACTGGCTAATCAACCCGAATTTATCAAATTTCTCACCAACGGTTTACAACTGACTCCGTTACAAACTTTATTATTACCCTTTATTCTTCTAAACTTTGGTGCAACGGTAGGATTAATAGGAAGTTTATTTGCTGTGCAAAAATTTGCGAAAAGTTAGTCAAATAACCAGTTGTCTGTTATCAGTTATCTATTATCAGATTAATTTTTTCACTGTTCACTAATTTTCACGACTAACCACTAACCACCAACAAATAACCAACAAATGACTCAATGGGAATGTTTACTCAAAAATCTTGGTGAATGGCGAGGTTCATTTACTCGTGTATCTCCTCACGGGGAAATAATCGCAGATACACCTAGTGTTGTGTCTTTAAAAGGGTTAAATAATAATCAAACAATTCGTCAAATTATTCGCTTAGACGGAGATGAAAAAGTCTTAGAATACAGTTCTTTGGGGCGGGGTGTATTATTTTTTGAGAATGGTGCTTTTTCTCAAGGTACGATTCAGCTAGGGCCGTTTTCTGAATTTGGAGCAGAATTAGGATTAATTTATGAAAATCGCCGTTTGCGCCTCGTACAGTTGTTTGATAAAAATGGTCAATTAGAACAATTTACCCTCATCCGCGAACATCTAGCCGGAACCCCAGCTATACAAAGCCCTGCTTTAGCAGTAGAAGCATTGTTAGGAGAATGGCAAGGCGAAGCAGTGACGATATATCCAGATTGGCGATCGCCTGATCTTTACTCTACCAAAATGCAATTGCAACTAGACAGTTCTGGAAGTTTAGTCCAAAGTCTTTCGTTTGGCGATCGCACAATTACTTCCACCGCTACAATCAACGGTTCTATTCTTACATTTAGTCAAGATTTGCAAAAGCAGGTACAAGTCTTGCTATTACCTGATGGTGCTTCTGCCACTTCACCATTAAAAGTGCAATTTCGTCAACCCTTATTTTTGGAGGTGGGTTGGTTAATTACACCAAATCTGCGTCAACGCATGATTCGTAGTTACAACGATAAAGGAGAATGGGTGAGTTTGACTTTAGTGACAGAACATCGGGTGAATTCAGTATAAATTAAGAGCGACGAATAAAACGCCCAATCCCAGCAGCGCACCGGAGAGCAATTTTTTTCTGGTGGTATTGCCAAGGTGAATAAAGTTGTATTGGTGTTTGCGTGTTTTGCCAATAAGCTTTATCTGTCAATGTTGGTGGTGATCCTTCCAACGCTTTAAAAATCAGTTGTTTTCGCCAAGGCTTGATCTGGCTTCCCGACGCATGTGACATGATATCTACGCTAACGCCACCAAAATCCATTCCCATCCGACTCACAGTACTAAGTGGTTCAGAACTTAACATTAATGCCAAGTTCAAGACACATTGATCAGTTTGGAAATAGGGATAACGATTCAAAGCAAGACAAAAATCCTTGAGATTGATATAACCTGCTTCTTCAAAGATATGTAATAATTTTTGCCATAACAAAAGTATAGATTTCTGGCTTTGCTTTACACCAATAAAACCAGAATTATAGTAGCGCTCTAGTTGACGTTGGCAAGAAAAACCGTAGCGTTCAGCAAGTTCTTTCCAAGCGATCCGATAGGGATGATTGGCAGGCATATAATCATAAGCATCCTCACATAAGGCAATACCACGCTCAATCCAATCAAGGTAGAAATCCCAACAACGTTTATTGACAATATCAGGATCAAAATAAAATAATGCTTCAACTTCTGGACAATAATTTTCCCAAAGTTGCAGCATGAAATCAGGTTTGTAATTAGCAAAAAATATTGAAGTGGTGAGCTTGATAAATCGAATTACACAATCTTTTGCCACATAAAACTCTTGATATCCTTCACCTTCTTTAATAGAATTTGCCCAAGGAGGTAAATTGCCTCGATATCCTGCCCAGACTACACCGCGAAAGCCGTGATTGTAAAGAGAATTAACTAATACTCCTACACCGTAATGATAATCACCTTCAAATAAAGTACAAATGTTTGCAAGCATAGACAATAGACCCTGAAGTAATAATAATGTTGTTGAGGAGATGAATTTAAGGTCAAATTATACAGTTCACCAAATAATTCATGACGGCCATTTTCCACTATGTTATTAATCGGTAAACGAGCAAATATATAGTTGCGTTTACTGGAAATTATTTACAAGAAGTATGTTTACACAAGTAAACACACCAAAAACATGTTCTTCATCTACCTAAAGAAGTAAAAGACTTTAATTTGTCAGAGATAATAGACATTAAAAAATAATTTATAACAACAAGATCCACGGCTTTTTAAAGAAGTCGGGGATCTGGCTTTCTCAATTCTCAATTTTGCAGATAGGATGGCTATATGTAACTAATTCTGTTGAATTACTTACCATAAAGTATTAGCTATAATTGTGAGCAAAATATGACAAAATAAAAACTTTAAACAAGAGAACACTTGCGATACAAAGCCTTATAAAGTAACTCTTGATACTCTTTATTATCCACTCTATAAGCCCCAAATCTTGCTAAATGGGGGTTCATCATTTGGGCATCAAATAACACAAATTGCCTTTCTCTTAACCTTTCTACTAACTTCACCAGTGCCACTTTAGAACCATCGGGAATGCGATAAAACATCGATTCCCCAATAAAAGCACCACCAACAACAATCCCTAAAATTCCTCCAGCAAGTTCGTCTTCCTGCCAAGTTTCAAAACTGTACGCCCAACCTGTTTGGTATAGCTGCCAGTATATATCCTTTAATTCTGAAGAAATCCAAGTTACTTCTCGGTTAGCGCAACCTTCGACGACAGCTGCAAAATCACGGTTAACCGCGACGGTAAACCGCTGTTGATTCAGGACACGTCGTAGTGACTTGGGGTAGCGAAATCGATCATCCAAAGGAATCAGAGTACGATCGCGACTGCCATACCAACCCAAGGAATTATCCTCATCAGCCATGAGAAAATAACCTTGGGCATAGCCTTGAATGATACTGGCGATATCATATTGCATAAATAACACAAAAATAAAAAACACGAGAGGAACACTCTATAGATGCTATCAATCATCCTCTGCGTTTCCACCGAAGCTTTGATCGCCGGAAACCGGCGCTCAAACTTCTCTCTGCGATTCCCTTAGCGTCACTCTGCGTTTTAAAATAAAGAAGATGACTGAACCTATTCCACCTATTACCCTGCCACCATCCCAAAATCCGGAGCTTGAAGGCGAATGGTTAAAGCAACGTTTGCATGGGTGGCTAGATGCAGAATTTATTCCAGAAGCAGTTAACCAAAACATTGCCGAACGTGCAGCACAGATATTTGTTCGGCAACGGATGGAAGGAGAAAATGACCTTGGTTCTCTGGTAATTGCTATTGTCACAGAGATGCAGGCATTTGATTTTTCCAAAAGTTTTTATGGAGAGTTTGCGATCGCCAACGCCGTTAGCGATCTACTCCTAGAAAGTCTGGGAATTGATAAGTGCTGTGGACAATAATACTTTGTTCGTTGTTGTTTGGTTTGTTTAGTGGTTTCCCAACAACTAACAACTAACAACAACCAACTAACTACCAACTAGACTTAACTACACCAGGTAAAAGGCCCTCGTGCGCCCATTCCCGCAAAACGTTCCGAGATAGTCCAAAGTCGCGGTAAACTCCTCTGGGACGACCAGTAACCCAGCAACGGTTACGACGGCGGCTGGGTGCGCTGTTGCGGGGTAGCTGTTGAATTTGTCTGTGAATCTCCAGCTTCTCCATTGGATCTTCTGTAGTTCTGAACTCTTCTAACAAAGCTTCCCGCTTGGCAGCATACTTTGCCACTAATTTGGCGCGTTTTTTCTCGCGCTCAATCATGCTCTTTTTTGCCATTGAGTCTGTTACTAATTAAAATTAAAGACAGCATTTCCCATTCTATCTGATGGAATTAGTTAATGGTTAGTTGTTAGCAACAGTGGATAAAAATGTCCGACAGGGCCTTGCCCTTGACCAATATTTAGGGCGTAGGATAGAGCATTTGTAACATACTCTTTTGCCTGCTGCACTGCGGTGAATAAATCATCACCACGTGCTAAATTAGCTGCGATCGCTGCTGATAAAGTACAACCAGTACCGTGAGTATTTTTTGTCTCTACTTGTTTTACACTGAGAGTCGCGAGTTTTTGCCCATCAAACCAAACATCGACTCCCCGTCCACTTCCCGAGATCCCACCACCTTTGACTAGCACGACTTTAGCTTTGAATTTCTCATGAATAATTTGGGCGCACTTGCGCATATCATCTAGAGTGTTAATTTCTAAACCGCTCAAAATCTGGGCTTCGTAGCGATTGGGTGTAGCGATGGCAGCTAGGGGTATGAGTGTATGACAAAGTATATTCACAGCCTCATCGTCAATTAATTGCGCCCCCGCCCTTGACACCATTACAGGATCAACAACTAAATTTTGAATTTGTAAAGCTTCTACTTGCTGGGCGACAGCTGCAATAATTTCTTTGTTGAGCAACATTCCTGTCTTTGCTGCTTGCACGCCGATATCTTCACATACAGCTTGCATTTGGGCAATCACAGCTTCTGGTGGTATCGCATCCACTCTGGTAACACCTAAAGTATTTTGAGCTGTAACACAAGTGATTGCACTCGTACCGTGGACACAGTGAAAAGCAAAGGTACGTAAATCCGCTTGAATTCCTGCACCACCACCACTATCTGAACCAGCAATAGTTAAAGCAACAGGCATGCGAGATGTTGTTTCGGCATTCATAAAATGATTTCACTCTTAAATCACTGCGATCGCTATTTTCCCTACAGCACGCTCACTTTCGCTATAAGTATGAGCAGCGGCTAAATCTTGCAGGGAATACGTACGATCAATCACAGTCCGAAGTTTGCCTGCTTCAATTAATTCTTTCAAATAAACTAAATCTCGAGCATTTGCTGACGCTAGGACTAATTTGGCTTTTTTACCAGGAACAATAGTTGTCACAATTCCTGGCAGAATATTTTCTGGGGTAGGCAATGTGGTAACGTAAATTCCACTAGATTTTAGTACTTTTTTACACTCCAAAAAAGACCGTTTACCAACTACGTCAAAGATAATATCGTACTGCACTGTTTCTTGAGTCAAATCTTGCTGCGTGTAATCAATTACGCGATCTGCTCCTAAAGATTTGACAAATTCCAAATTTTTAGTGCTGCAAACACCAGTCACTTCTGCACCAAGTATCTTGGCAATTTGTACTGCAAAAATGCCTACACCACCAGAAGCACCATTAATTAACACAGCTTGTCCGGATTTAATGTTGCCTTTGTCTCGCAGTCCTTGTAAAGCAGTCAAACCGGCGATGGGTACGGAAGCCGCTTCTGTATAGCTCATATTTGCGGGTTTAATCGCAGCACAACTTTCTGGAACTGCTGCAAATTCTGCGTAAGCTCCTCCATTGGGTGGTCTTAGAGTACCATATATCGAATCACCAATGGTAAAGCGTGTAACATTAGGACCAACTTCTACGACTTCACCCGCCAAGTCAAGCCCAAGAACCATGGGAAATTTATTGCCTGTGACAATTCTCAACATACCCTTGCGGATTTTCCAATCAACAGGGTTAATACAACTAGCGTGAACTTTTACAAGTAATTCTTCAGGTTTAATTTTTGGTGGTGCGACATCTTCGTATTGCAACACCTCAGCAGGACCATACCGATGAATCACGACTGCTTTCATGGTTTCCCTTGTGGTATGCTAATTTCGCATTCCACTATAGTTAATTATTTTTTAGCAAAGCAACTTCCTTTAGACAGGGAATGATATCATGTCCGTCAGACGGCGGGCGGTAATTTAGGAGTTTTTCAATTAGAAAAGAAAATAAAATTATCCTGCTTTCTCTGCAACGCCATTTTGTGATTGATATTACACAACGATGTCATACTAGTGGAAATGTGACAACCGTAAATGTTTTTCGTCCCCGTTGAGGAGAAATGTTATGGAAAGAGTTCACATCTGGAATGATTACAGGAAGAGGGTTCTAGACCCCCTAATCGACACACTCCTGAAAAATGGAAAAATTTTTCCAAACGCGATTGCGAACATTGCCTCGCTTGGTAGATGCTGATTGGTGATCGCCTTCCAAAAAGCCGATTTATAACCAACGTCTTGAGGTTGTTTATGAACACAACAACATTCGCTACAAATGTGAAAGCGATCGCAAATTGACAGATATCATATCAATTAACTTTTTTGTATGGCTTTACGTAACCACGGTGGAGGATTACCTTTGAGAGTTTGCACTAATTTATTCAGAATACTGATAATCTCTTCTTTATCTGACTGTGGTCTGACTGGCATAATACCTCTTTTAATTAACTTAGCAGCGGGAATACCACCAATTGATGCCACGTAGACAATAGTACAGTCAGCTAATGCCTCAATCTTGGATGCTGTTTTATCTTCACTTTCAGCATCTTTATCTTTATTAGAACTACCAGCAAATTTGAGGGTTTCTATAAATTTATAACCAGTATCTGAGATTTCATAAATATCTGCTTCTTGTGCCCATCCGAAGTGAGCATTAACATGAACTCTATCACTGGTTGCGAAGGCTATTTTCATTCTAACAATCCTCTCCTGAAGTTAGGAGTTGTAAATTATTAAGTGAGTCAATAGTTCAAAATTTACGCTCAATATCACTATTAACTCTTAAAATTTACTGCATAAATCAGGTATCAGGTAACATAACCTACTTTTATCGAGTTGTTGCAGCGTCTTCTTTATCTACACAAGGGTGATACATCTTTGACACTGTCTTTTTGTTTATAAGAAAGTGTGCTTGTAACCCATACTTTTTAATTCCCCTAACGTTAGCATAGCACATTGCAAACTATCTAGCGATTTTAAATATTAAAATTACCTGATTTATTTATCGAGCTTGATGTTTTTTATTGGATACAATCAGGTAAATAAAATAGATTAAATTGAGGATAATTGCTGTATTTGTATTTACAATTAATCTGAAGAAAGGGAATTTTCAGTCAATAATTGTGTAGTTATTTCTGTGCTTTTAGGTTGATTAATTTTAATGTGTTCAAAATGGCGATGAGAATTACTCCTAAGACTACTAAAAATACAGATATACCAATAATTTGCTCGCGAGGAATTTCCAGCACACCACGTAAAATTACTTCTCTTAAATGTGCTATTAGGCGGGATATGGCCTAGTGCAGGATTTCAGCTTACAACAATTCAAAAACATCCTGCTTTCTCTGCAACGCCTCTTTTCTGAAAAATTTCCACGCAGAGCATGGCAACAATAATACTCTGCGTGGAAACAAGATAACTTATTTTACTTCGTCTCCTATTTGTTACCTTCTGTTTCTGGTAATGCTGCTTCTGCTTGATTAACCAACAATGCTACGGGGAACTGTTGCAAAATTTCCCGCAGCCAGAGGGTATCTTCGCCTTGCACTTTCTGTCCGGTGATGGCGTCATACCAAACATCAGAGGAACCAGGAGGAGGAACAATGCGGGTTTCGTGCCAAACTTGTTCACCTAAGGGATACTCGCCTTCTTTAACTAGGGAGGTGAGAAAACGAGGAGCGATCGCAATTATTCTCTTGTCTGGTAATTCTCTAGCAAATGTCACAACATGGCTTTTTAAGCTACCTGCGACTGACAATTTGACATAGGTTCCCTTTTGGAATACATCTAAGTGTTCTCGCCTTGCTTGCAAAAGTTTATATGTCAGGAATAGCTTAATTCGTCCATCTTCTGGGGTTTGCAGTAGTTCTGTTATTAAACCTGATATGTCTTGTGCTGCTTTGGTTTTAATGTCTTGCAGATATTGTTTGCGGATGTCAAAATCCACCGGACGACGGTTATCCGGATCTACCATACTCAAATCCCAAAGTTCCGATCCTTGATAAAAATCTGGCAAACCCGGGACAGTAGCTTTCACTAAAGTCTGGGAGATAGAATTTAAAATGCCGTAGTGTTGGATTTTGCGCTGGAAGGGGCGGAAAGCCTCGAGAAATGGGTTTTTCTGAGGATCTTTCAAGACGCGATCGGCAAAATTGGTGAAGGCGTTTTCATAGGCTGTATCTGGTTTAATCCACTCTGTGTGGACTTTGGCTTCACGAATTGCCTTAATAATATATTGTTGCATCCGTTCTACAAAGCTAGGATATTCTTCATCTTTGTAGGGAAAAGCACCGATCAACGATTGGTAGAAAAAGTATTCATCGTTAGGAGTTGGTACATCCTGTCCATCAACAGTTTCTTTGTAGGGAGCATTGATTTCCCGCCACTGTTTGAGATGATTTTCCCACTCTTGGGGAATTTCCGACAAAACATTTATACGTGCGCGCATGTCTTCACCACGTTTAGTATCGTGGGTGGAAGTTGCATTCATCGCATGGGGCCATTGAGAAGAACGCTGTTGATTAAACAGATGAAAATCTTCTAGAGAAATACCAAAATGTGTAGGATGAGAACCAACTTCATTGAGGGAGATCAGGCGATTGTAGACATATAAAACTGTATCTTCTACACCTTTAGCCATCAATGGTCCGGTAAATTGTTGTAACCGCATCAAGAAATGCAACCATTGTTCCTGATCTTCTGGGGAGAGGTGTTCGTCAATGTCAAGGACAAGAAACTTTTCAATAAAGCTTAATTCGTTGAGGAAGTTGGGAATATTCTTTTTAGCTTGCGTCATTACTTGCTGAATATATTCCCGATCTGCTTTGCTAGCCCCAGCACTATTAATATAGGTGCGATAAACAGGAAACAGCGCTAAAATTTCTACCAACGCAGCTTTTAACCCATACATAGTAAAGTCGCTAGCATAGCGATAGCGACCGGAAATTTGCTTGAGTAAGTGAGCTAAATTATCAATATCTCCTGCTAAGTGTTTACTAATAATTAACCTTTTGTTTTGGTCAATTAATTCTTCACAAGAAACTTTTCTACCCAAAAAGCGCTGATAAATAGTATCAAATTCGGCTGCTGTTGATTGTTGGCAGAAAATGCCATTTACTTGATTGAGAAAGTCATAACCTGTTGTGCCTTGAATTGGCCAATTTATGGGCAATTCTTCATGAGGTTCAAGAATTTTTTCCACAACTAAGTAAACTTCCGGAGCATGTTCACGTAGTCGATTAAGATACTGGGTAGGATCATAAAGACCATCAATATGGTCAATTCTTAATCCGCTGATTGTTCCCTCTTGAACTAATTTTAAGATACAGGAATGTGTGGTGTCAAAAACTTTTTCATCTTCGATTTTGAGCGAAATTAGATCATTAACAGTAAAAAAACGTCTGTAATTGAGTTCTTCATTGCCAACTTTCCAGTAAGCAAGGCGGAAAAATTGTTCGTTGAGTAGGTTTTCTAAATGATTAAAACTTTCAGGTTTTCCGGGTTCACCATTGAAAACACGAATATTTTCTTCAATAAATTTCTTGACTTCAGGACTATCATTCCACAGTTCCCATAACATGCGTTTGATAATCACAATTTGGTCGTAGCGTTCTCTACCTTCCTCTCCTGATGGAATGTATTTCAACATGTAGAGAACACTCAAAAGTTTCATGAAATCGGGATGATCTCTGCCTAATTTATCCCGTATACGTCCCAAATCGTAGGTAAGAACTTGAGAGTAAGATTCGATGCGGATGGGAAATTTGAGTGAGTAGTAATTAATAGTTAAACCATTTTCTTCGTATTGGAGTTGTAATTCACCACTTTCTAAGCAATCACCACAAAATTTCCCTAAAAAAGGTGCAAGTACTTTACCTTGATTTTCGGGATAATGATGATGCCAATCAATATCAAAAAAGTCACGATATTGAGAATCAGAACCATTTTCGAGAACATCTACAAGCATGTGGTTTTGACTATCAAAAGCCATGTGGTTAGGGACAATATCTTGTATCCAGCCGATGTTAAGATGCTTGAGTTCTGCGATTAATTCTGCAAATTTTTCTTTTCCACCTAATTCTGGATTAATTTCGTTGGGATTGACAGTATCGTAACCGTGAGTGCTACCTTTTCTCGCTGTCAAAATAGGGGAGGCGTATAAATTTGAAATTCCTAACTCTGCTAGATAAGAAGCGATCGCTTTACCTTGCTCAAAACCAAAACTAGGGGTGAATTGTATCCGGTATGTTGCTATAGGTATTTGCATGATTCCTAAATGGTTCTTTGTTGGTGGTTGTTTGTTGGTTGCTATTAAAGGCGCAAATACTTACGCCCCTACAGGGTTTAGTGGTTTTTACGACACCAAACAACGAACAACAAACAATAAACAACACATGACTATTGACAGTAAATAACTACACTCTCAGGATGAAGTGCAAATGCTGACTGGGATTCGCCGTTTAGTATTTCGGGTAATAGGGAATGATCACCACCCCAAGCGGGATCAGCCGAGTCGAGTAGTTTTTTCCAGGTTCCACTAGGTATATTTGCTTTAATCTTAACAACTTCTGAGCTAAAGTTCAGCCAGCATAACACTTGGTTATCGTCACACCACCGCCGCAGCTGTAAAACCTTCTCTGGTTCTATTACCGATGCTTCTAAGTTGTTGCGATCTAAGTTAGCCAGTGCAGGAATTGTTCTGCGCAGTTCGAGTAACTTTTGATAAAACAACCATAACATCCGGTTTTTGCCCTCATGACGCTTTTCCCAATTGAGGCGCGATCGCTCCATTGTCTCTACTGCTTGTGGATCTGGTGCTTCTTGATCATAAACTTCAAAAAAAGCACCAAATTCTGCTTTTCTACCTTCCCTTACCCCCTTAATCAGGTCAGGATCACTATGACTCACAAAGTAGAGAAAAGGAGCAGTCTCGCCGTATTCTTCACCCATAAACAACAAGGGAACATAAGGAGATAACAGCACAGCTGCCGCAGTTAATTTTAACCCGTCAAAGGAGATGAGGGAGGTAAGGCGATCGCCCATCATCCTGTTACCTACCTGATCGTGATTTTGAGAACACACTACAAATTGTTGAGACAGACAATCACTGGCATCGCTTCCGTGGTAACGATGGCGATGGGGGGAGTAATCCCAGGCGTAGACAAAGCTGTGGCGATAGGCTTTGGCAAGCTGTTCTAATTGACCAAAATCTTTGTAGTATCCTTGATTTTCTCCTGTTAGTACAGTATGTAAAGCATGGTGAAAATCATCACTCCACTGGGCGTCAATTCCGTAACCACCCACTTGGGGAGGACGGATAATCCGGGGATCGTTCAAATCACTTTCGGCAATCAGGTAGCGTTTATAGCTTTGTTGCGAAATTTTAGCAACAGCTGCGGCAATCTCTGCCAAAATATGCTGAGCCCCAAAATCATAGATGGCGTGGACTGCATCGAGACGTAAAGCGTCGATATGGAAAGTTTCTAACCAGTAAAGGGCATTTTGGACAAAGTAATTCCGTACCCCATCACTGTAAGGGCCATCAAAATTAACCGCACTGCCCCAAGGTGTTTTGTAATGATCAGTAAAATAAGTACCAAATCCCCAAAGATAATTTCCTTCTGGGCCAAGATGGTTATATACAACATCTAAAATGACAGCCATACCATATTGATGGCAGGCGTCAACCAATTTCTTCAAACCATCAACGCCACCATAGGAATTTTGCACTGCGTAGGGAAAAGTGCCATCGTAACCCCAGTTGCGATCGCCTGGAAATTGAGCAACAGGCATAATTTCAATCCCATTCACCCCTAACTCCAGTAATTCGGGAATCCGAGGAATTATGGCCTCAAATGTCCCTTCTGGAGTAAAAGTGGCTACATGCAATTCGTAGATGACCATTTGCTCTAAGGGAATTCCTCGCCACTCGCTGTCATGCCAAGTAAAGCTACTGTGGTCAACCACTTGCGAAGACCCGTGAACCCCCTCTGGTTGATAATGAGAAGCGGGATCGGCTGTGTCTTTTTGCCTATCCAACTGGTAAAAATAGAGACAACCAGGCTCAACGTTATTCACAGTTCCGTGCCAATAACCCCGTTCATCCTTTTGCAGGGGAATAATTTTTTCTGTTGGTGCGACAAGGTGAACAGCAACCTCGTCAACTAGGGGTGCCCACAGGGTAAAATTGCAAGTGCGATCGCCTAAATATTGAGAGCCGATATGCATGTTAGTTAGTGGTTATTGGTTGGGTATAAGGGAGTGGGTGGAGTGGGGGGAGTGTGAGGGGTGTGAGGAGTGTGTAGACGCGGTAGCGGTGAGGGAGGGGGTCGCAGTCTTGGACGCCAGGTGCTTTATGCCGGGAGACCCGTCCACCGCACTGGCTCCGCTTCCCGTCACGATTGCGAACCCCCGTAGACGGGCGAAGCCGGGCTTCTCGAAGAGTACCCGGAGGGCTTCCCGTAAGGGTGGGGTGTGTAGACGCGTAGCGGCTTCCCGTAAGGGTGGAGTGTGGGGAGTGTGGGGAGTGGAGATGTTTTCCCTTGTCCTCCTTGTCCCCGATCCCCTCTAATCCTCATCATCACGAGAAACTTTGCCCAGACGTTGCAACATGACAAGCGATCGCGCTTCTACTTGTACAGGTTTATCTTCTATGTAACGTTTACCGCGTTGCACAAAACGGGGTTTGGTAGTATCGATAATAGTCAGCCATTCCCAATCTTGTAGTCTGTGGGGAATTTGAAATTCCACCATTTCGTAGTGGGCGTTGAAGAATAACAAAAAGCTATCATCAATAATCCGTTCACCCCTTGGTCCTGGTGTGGCTATTTCTTCACCATTGAGGAAAATACCGATCGCTTTGGTAAAACCATCGTTCCATTGTTGATCTGTCATTTCGCCACCATCAGGGTTAAACCACAGGATGTCATGCACACCAGAACCGTGAATGGCGCGCCCTTGGAACCATTTACGTCTGCGAAACACAGGATGTCTGCGACGTAAGTCAATTAATTGGCGGGTAAAATCTAACAGTGCTTCGTTTTCTTCTTGTAAATCCCAGTCGAGCCAGGAAATTTCGTTATCTTGACAGTAGGGGTTGTTATTACCGCGTTGCGATCGCCCCATTTCGTCACCCATTACTAACATGGGTACGCCTTGGGAAAGAAACAGGGTTGCTAAAAAGTTCCGGATTTGCTTTCTCCGCAAACGCAATACTTCTAAGTTATCTGTTTCCCCTTCCACACCGCAATTCCACGAACGGTTGTGACTTTCTCCGTCTCGGTTATCTTCGCCATTGGCTTCGTTGTGCTTTTCGTTATAACTTACTAAGTCATAAAGAGTAAAACCATCGTGAGCGGTAATAAAGTTGATGCTGGCACTGGGATTGCGACCGTTAAACTGATACAAATCAGAACTGCCTGTAAACCGATAAGCAAATTCTGCCATGCGGCTGTCTTCCCCACGCCAAAAGTCCCGCACTGTATCGCGATACCTACCATTCCACTCCGACCACAACAGTGGAAATTCGCCTACTTGGTAGCCTCCTTCACCCACATCCCAAGGTTCGGCAATTAATTTCACATCTGCGATCACTGGGTCTTGGTGAATGATATCAAAGAAAGCTGCCAGACGATCAACTGCGTATAATTCCCTAGCTAAAGCAGATGCTAGGTCAAAACGGAAACCATCAACATGGCATTCCAACACCCAATAGCGTAGACTATCCATGATTAATTTCAGCACTTGGGGATGGCGGACATTGAGAGAATTACCGCAACCAGTAAAATCCATGTAGTAACGGCAATTGCCATCAACTAGGCGGTAGTAAGCAGCATTATCAATACCACGCAGAGATAAAGTAGGTCCCATGTGGTTCCCTTCACCTGTGTGATTGTACACCACATCCAAAATCACCTCTATCCCAGCATTATGTAATGCCTTCACCATCTGCTTAAACTCTCTCAACTGCTGCCCCAGAGAACCACTCGCGCTATAACCAGAATAGGGAGCTAGGTAGGAAAGAGAATCGTAGCCCCAGTAATTTTTTAAACCTTTGTCTACTAAATGTCCGGGATATGCGAGAAAATGATGGACCGGCATTAATTCCACTGCCGTCACACCCAAAGATTGCAAATGAGAAATCGCCGCCGGGTGGGCGAGTCCAGCGTAGGTTCCGCGTAGCCTGGGGGGAATTTCCGGGTGTAGCTTTGTAAATCCCTTGACATGAGTTTCATAAATAATCGTCTCATGCCAGGGAACTTGCAGTAATTCGTCTCCTTCCCAATCAAAAGACTCATCCACAACGACGGATTTGGGAACTAAATGAGCGTCATCGATGTCTGAATATCCCAAGTCTTGATTTGGATCATCCCAACGATAACCAAAAATTTCTTCACCAAAATGCACATCGCCATCAATTGCCTTAGCGTAGGGATCAATTAATAGTTTGTGGGGATTAAAGCGATGTCCTTCTTCCGGAGCAAAAGGGCCGTGTACTCTAAAACCGTACCTTTGACCAGGGCCAATACCAGGGACATAACCATGCCAGGTGAAGTTAGTGACTTCTTTGAGTTCTAATCGGGTTTCTCGCCCTTTTTGATCGAACAGACACAATTCTACCCCTGTAGCATGTTCAGAAAAAAGAGCGAAGTTTGTACCCTTACCATCCCAGGTTGCTCCCAGAGGATATGGTCTACCAGGCCAGAGTGAGAAGTACATACGGTCAAGCTCCTGTTGCAGATTTATCAGGCAGAATAACTGAGCTAACGCGCGTTACAAAATGTTGCCAAGCACAACACGCCCTAGCTTCTTGCAGTATCTCAAATCCTATGCTAAATAAAAAGTTTTGTAACTCAACCTGTTGATGGAATTTTTACTCACTCACACCAGAATGACATCCCCATAAATAGTGAATTGTGTCAAAATTTTCTGCGATCGCCTAGACAATTTTGCTACATCCCCAAAGAGGCAAGCGATCGCTGGTGAAATTCCGTCTAGAAAAGAGCCTAACAGCAAACCCATAATCCATCGGTGTTTATCTGTGTTCATCGGTGTTCGTCTTTCATCCCCTGATTGTGTGCGATCGCTCGTGAAATTCTGTCTTGAAAATAGGCAATAAGGGGAAGCAGAATTTTCATCGCAAGATTGTGTACCAACGTTCATGGATGGCTGTGAAACTTTTTTCATCGGGACTGCGTTTCAAAAATTTACCCAAAATTTTACTCAGTTAATAGTTAGTAGTTGGTTGTTGACCACTAACTACTAACCATTAATCACTAATAGCGAACACGAAAAATACGTTGATCTATACCAACCTCATTACTTCGAGTTTTGCAACAAATCCAAAATTCGCTGTAAAGGAATTTCGATCCAATCCGGTCGGTTTCTGAGTTCGTAGTCTAACTCCAGAATAACTTTCTCCAACAAAAAAGCATCAAGAAGGACTTGTAACTCTCTGGGATGCTTGGGTATGAAAGCTGCGTGATCTGATTTGATCAGATAGGATTTTAAAAAGGCGACGCTAGACCAGCAGAAGAAAAACTGCTGCCAATGTTCTGCTAATGGTAACTCATCAGGACGCAGGATACCACTTTCTTCTTCGTTACGCAGAGCAACACGGCTGGCGTAGTAAAAAGATCCTATCATTGAAGCAACATCCCGTAGGGGCGATCGCTTCATTCGACGTTCACTCAAGGGGCGTTCTGAGTTACCCTCAAAATCAATGATGATAAAATCTTTACCCGTGTATAACACTTCCTCTAAGGAATAGTTGCCATGACACCGAATTCGCATGGCAGTGATTTTGTGATTCAATATTTCCTGAAAGCGTCCCAAAATCAGCTCGCGTTGGTTGATCACCAATTTTGCTAAAGGTTGGACATCATTAGGCAATTGCTGCAAATGTTTATTCAATAGCAATAGAGTCTGCCCTGCCTGATTCCGCATATATTGGTAGATTGAGCGCTGGTAGAAAGAAGAAAATAGCTCTGGTGCAAAGTCTACATTTTCCGAGTCTGATGCTAGTGCTATGTGTAATTCCGCAGTCCGTTGTCCCAGCAATTCAGCCGCCAAGAGGTAATTACCCATGAATTCTTGAGCCATTTCTGGGACTGGAATATATAGCGCTGCTTGCAACAAGGAGGGGGGTAGCTCAATATCAGTGATGTCTGCGTATTTTGGCAGAACTAGTTCAAAAAAGTCACGCAAGCTGTCTATGGTATAAGACCAAGCATCGCAAACCTCAGGGATATATTTTCGCAAAATCCCTACTGTCATTGGTGCAGAACCTTTACAGTGATACTCTAATGCACCAGCAACAGGGGCTAGGTGGTCTAGTTGGGGTATACCTTTTTTAACTGAAGTGGCGGTAAGAAAGCGACCAATTTCGAGATCGGGGTTAATACCCGCCTCGACTTTGCGGAAGATTTTACAAATCAGGCGATCGCCATAGATAATGCCTGTGTTAGTATGTTCGCCTTTGAGTAAATGGGGTTCCAAGGAAACATTGCTGCTTTGGTCACTAAACTGAGTCAGAATTTCCGAAAAATGTTCTGTGGATGTTGCCACCAATTTACCCTGCATACCTTCGTAGGTATGATGATGAGCGATCGCATTCAAGGGGATATTCAAAAAGTCTTTTTGTCCTAAAGCATCAAATAAGACTCCGGTTTCTTGTTTACCCTGGACATATATCTGGGCAACTATTTGTTCAATGTGAGTGCTGAAGCGTTCGCTACCAACGCCATCTGTTTCGTAAGCTAGGGTGAGAACATAAGTTTGAGGGTCGCCTTCTGTGTAGTCTACCCGTAGTAAAATAATATACGCTTGAGTATTTTCATAACTTACAGGAATTGCTTCCGTAATGTGGGTAGCTTGGATGATGCGTGTTTTACCATCGAACCAAGCACAACTACACAGATAATCTGGCAGTATACTTTCAAGTGCCGTTCTTGCCTCACCTTTGGCAAAAACATTCTGCCATCTACCACTGACTATAAGTTTAGGTATTTGGTTGGGATTGCGGATGGGACAAGTCAAGCTGGGTTGCATTTGCAGGGTAAACCAATAGAATGCATGGGGTCCCAAGCTAAGGAAGTAAGGAGATTCACTGATTACTGGAAAAGCATTGCGACCAAAAATTTCTACTGGAACCATGCCATTAAATGCAGACAGATCCAATTCCACAGTCTGCACAAACCGCGAGAGATTAGCTACAACGAGAATGTGTTCATCGTTGTAGTTGCGAGTAAAGGCCAGGACTTTGCGGTTTTCTGGATACAAAAATTCAAACGTACCCCGACCAAAAGCTTTATACCGTCCTCTGGTGGCAATTAGTCGTTTAGTCCACCACCACAGAGAATTGGGGTTTGCCCGTTGTGCTTCTACATTAACTGCTTCGTAGTGGTACTCTGGGTCTACAATCAAAGGGGCATAAAGCCTTTGGGGATTAGCACTACTAAAACCCCCGTTTCTGTCAGGACTCCACTGCATCGGCGTGCGTACACCATTGCGATCGCCCAAATAAATATTGTCTCCCATACCAATCTCATCGCCGTAATACAATACGGGTGTTCCTGGTAAAGACATTAACAAAGCATTCATCAACTCAATCCGGCGGCGGTTATTACCCATCAATGGTGCGAGACGGCGACGAATACCCAAGTTAATCCGGGCTTGGGGGTCTTGGGCGTAAACTTTGTACATGTAATCCCGGTCTTCATCACTGACCATTTCCAAAGTCAGTTCGTCGTGGTTACGTAAAAATAGCGCCCACTGGCAGTTATCGGGAATTGGTGGCGTCTGCTGTAAAATGTCAATAATTGGGAAGCTATCTTCCATATGCAACGCCATATATAAACGTGGCATGAGGGGAAAGTGAAAATCCATGTGGCACTCATCCCCTTGTCCGTAATACTCTACCGCATCCTCAGGCCACTGATTTGCTTCTGCTAGTAACATCCGGTTGGGGAACTTTTCGTCTACATGTCGCCGCAATTTCTTTAAAAACTCGTGGGTTTCTGGTAAATTCTCACAGTTAGTTCCCTCACGTTCATAGAGATAAGGCACTGCGTCTAAACGCAGTCCATCGACCCCCATTTCTAACCAGAAATCAACCACATTAAACAGCGCTTGCTGTAACTCTGGGTGTTCAAAGTTTAAATCTGGTTGGTGAGAATAAAAGCGATGCCAATAATAGGCTTTTGCTACCGGATCCCATGTCCAGTTAGAGGTTTCAAAATCCTTGAAGATGATCCGCGTGTCCTGGTACTTTTCAGGAGTGTCACTCCAAACGTAAAAATTTCTCTCGGAACTGCCCGCAGGCGATCGCCTTGCCCGTTGAAACCAAGGGTGTTGATCGGAGGTGTGATTGATGATTAACTCTATAATGACGCGAATTCCGCGCTCATGGGCAGCTGTTAAAAAAGCCTTAAAGTCTTCTAGATTACCGTAGATGGGGTTGACACTAGTGTAATCTGAAATGTCGTAGCCATCGTCGCGCAGTGGCGAGGGGAAAAAGGGCAGCACCCAAACTGCTGTGACTCCCAAATCTTGCAGATAATCTAACTTCTGCGTTAACCCACAAAAATCGCCAATGCCGTCGCCATCACTGTCGGCAAAAGCACGTACAGGCACTTCATAGATTACAGCATCTTTAAACCAAAGCGGATCGTCCTTCAAAATCGGATTTTGCATAATTTATACAACCTATTGGCAATAAGTTATTGTACAAGGGAGATTCGCAGCCTGGTTGAAATTTTTAGACCTTTTTGTATTACCTGATACCGAAAAACTGAGGATTTTGTGATGAGCTTTCAAAGAGCAAGCGGAATTTTGTTACATCCTACTTCTCTACCCAGTCGATTTGGCATTGGTGATTTAGGTCATTCGGCTTACGAGTTTGTGGATTTCTTGCAGAGAAGTGGCCAAAGACTGTGGCAGATATTGCCTTTGGGACCCACTGGCTATGAGCATTCGCCCTATACAATGAATTTTAGTGCTTTTGCTGGAAATCCACTGCTGATTAGTCTAGAGCAGTTGGTACAGGAGAATTTACTATCCCAAGAGGAATTGACGCTGCCACCGGAAAGTGCAGCAGATAACCCCAATCGAGTTAATTTCGATGTGGTAATTCCTCACAAAATGAGTATTCTCCGTCTTGCTTATGAACGCTTTCGGCATTCCTTAAGCGAGAAATCAAACCCTGAATATGAACAATTTTGTCAGATGCAATCGGCTTGGCTCGACGATTACGTCTTGTTCATGGCACTACTAGAAGCAAACGATGGCAAACCTTGGAGCCAATGGGAAAATGCGATCGCTCGCCGCGAACCTAGTGCCTTGCAAGCCGCAGCCCAAGATTTTAATGACAGTATATTATACCATAAATTTCTACAATTTAAATTTTTTCAGCAGTGGTCACACCTGCGTGCCTACGCCAACGGCAAAAACATTCAAATAGTCGGGGATATCTCGATTTACGTTTGTCACAACAGTTCTGATGTGTGGGCAAATCCTGATATTTTTCAACTAGACTCTCAAACCTTAGAACCTGCTTATATTGCAGGTGTGCCACCAGATTACTTTAGCGCAACTGGGCAATTGTGGGGTAATCCTGTATACGATTGGGAGAAATTGCAACGCACCAACTTTGCCTGGTGGATCGAACGTTTCCGAGCCACATTACAATACGTAGATATTGTCAGAATTGATCACTTCCGGGGTTTTGAAGCTTACTGGCGCGTACCCGCTGGGGAAGAAACAGCGATCAATGGCGAATGGGTAAAAGCACCAGGAGTCGAATTTTTTGAAACTTTGGGAACAACCTTAGGTAGTTTACCCGTAATGGCAGAAGACTTAGGTATTATTACACCAGAAGTAGAAGAATTGCGCGATCGCTTTGATTTTCCGGGAATGCGGATCTTGCAATTTGCTTTTGGTGGTGGTTCAGATAATGCTTACCTACCCCACCATTACATTCAAAATAGTGTCGTCTATCCAGGAACCCACGACAACGAAACTACAATAGGTTGGTGGCAACAGGGAGCTAAACCCGAAGAAAAGCAAATGGTTGCAAAATATCTGGGTTACGATTCGCCAGAAGAAATATTGGAAATCAACTGGGAATTCATTCGCCTAGCATTAGCATCTGTGGCTGATTTAGCAATTCTTCCCCTCCAAGATATTTTGGGTTTAGATAACAGCGCCAGGATGAACGATCCAAGTGTGAACGCAGGTAACTGGCGTTGGCGTTACACCAGTTCAGATTTACTCACATCAGAATTAAGTCAAAGATTGTTAGAAATGACACAACTCTACAGTCGGTAAATGCCGGGCGGGCAAAAAGCCCGTCTTTTTTGTCACTAATGATTTTAATTTCTACTAGTCAATGTTATGCCATATCAAGTTGTCGAATTACTGACTATGAGGCTAATCCCGATGATGTCCTGACATGGGAAGATATTAAGGCCTCGATTAAGAATTTTGTGAAATAGTATCAGAATTAAAAAATGTTTGTAGTCGCGTGACTGACGCAACTACAAAATATGTGTAGCTTTGATTCAGAGATTTGGTAGCTTCCCCTCTGTCTTCCTTATGGGTATAGGCAAAATCAACTTATGCACTTTTGCGATAAAAACAGAAAAGAAGATACAAAAAGCGATCGCACTTTATGAACAATAAAGCTCTGGGACTAGACAAAAGTCTTTATGACTACTTACTTTCAGTATCTTTGCGAGAGCCGGAAATTTTAACTCAGCTGCGTCAAGAAACAGCACAGCACTCTATGGCTACAATGCAAATCGCACCTGATCAAGGACAGTTTTTAGCATTGCTAGTTAAATTAATGGCAGCAAAAAAGACTTTAGATATAGGTGTATTTACTGGATATAGTTCTTTAGTAGTTGCATTGGCATTACCAGCAGACGGTAAAGTAGTAGCTTGTGATATAGATGAAGAATACACAGCGATCGCTCGTCGTTACTGGCAAAAAGCAGGTGTAGCAGATAAAATCAATTTGCACCTTGCCCCAGCCTTGGAAACTTTAGAAAAACTCATCGCAGCAGGAGAAGCAGAAACCTTTGATTTTGCTTTTATTGATGCCGACAAAAGCAACTATGACAACTACTACGAACTAGCTTTGCAACTCGTGCGTCCGGGCGGACTGATTGTGATCGATAATGTCCTGTGGTCAGGTCGAGTTGCAGATCCTCAACAACAGGATAATCGAACTAATAAAATTCGGGCATTTAATCAAAAACTGCATCAAGATCAAAGAGTGACGCTTAGCATGTTAGCGATCGCTGATGGGTTGACCTTAGCAATGAAAATTAGGAATTGAAATATTACAACACAACCTTTTGATTTGCGGAATCGGATAGCGATCGCTTGTATCCTATCACATCTGGAAGGTTAAGATTATCCTAAAATTATCCTATGATTCACCACATTTCAATTTCCGCTATTAATCCCCTACGTGTTGCACAAGCTTTAGCAAAAGTAATGAAAGGACAAATAGCACCCTTTCCTCCTCACCCAGGTAGCTACTTTGTCTTTCCTGGCGATGAACACGGTACAGCAATTGAAGTTTATCCTTTAGGATCTGAAATAGCACCTGGTGCAGCGGCAAATGAACAGTGCATGTTTGTCCATAATGCCAATGCTTCTATGTTCACAGCTACCCATGCAGCAATTTCTGTACCTGTCAGCCAAGCAGAAATTGAACAAGTTGGTGTGAGTGAAGGTTGGCGTGTGGTACGCTGTAGTCGCGAGTCTTTCTTTGATGTGATTGAGTTCTGGGTAGAAAACAGATTAATGATAGAACTGTTAACTCCAGAAATGGCGTCTCAATACCTAGCATTTACCAAGACAGAGAAACTGCAAGAAGTTTTCGCCACCGCAGCTAATTAATCAAGTAGGAAGACAAAGTTCGTAGTAACAGCTTTAGCTCTTCAAAACATTACGAGGAGCGATTTTCAATTTTTTGTCAAAACTACACTCCTTAGCTAATACCATTTCACAAAGTTATTGATACAAATTTTCTCCCTTGTTTTCCTGCTCGCTTAATGTATAAGACTTATGGTGAAACGGTATAACTATACCCTCCTTGACATCTGTCGTTTTTTCTCCTCCAGACGTTCTCTCTTTTCTGGAGTGAGACTATCAAAACAATGAGGACAACAAATTCCTTCCTCATATTTGGGAGAAGTTTTATCAGTATCCGAAATTGGATGTCCACAACCGACACACATTTCATAAGAACCGGGTTCCAAACCATGACTCACAGCAACCCGTTCATCAAAAACAAAACACTCTCCTTCCCAAAGACTTTCCTCAGCTGGAACTTCCTCTAAATACTTGAGAATCCCGCCTTTGAGGTGATAAACCTCTTGAAAACCTTGTGCCAACATAAAAGAAGAAGCTTTTTCACAGCGAATTCCACCAGTACAAAATAGTGCTACCTTCTTATGTTGGCTAGGATCAAGATGATTACTTACATATTCTGGAAATTGCCGAAATGATTCTGTAGCCGGATTTAGCGCTCCTTTAAAAGTGCCAATACTAAATTCATAATCATTGCGAGTATCAATTACCACTACTTCTGGATCGGAAATTACTTTATTCCAATCTTGGGGACTAACATAAGTACCCACTTTTTCATTAGGGTCAATATCAGCCAGTCCCATAGTGACAATTTCTTTTTTCAGGCGTACCTTAATACGCTGAAATGGTGGTTTTTCAGCCGTAGACTCTTTATGTTCTAAATCCGCCAAGCGGGAGTCAGAACGCAAAAAAGACAACAGTGAATCAATAGCCTCACGGGAACCTGCAATAGTACCATTTATACCTTCTTCGGCCAGCAAAATAGTTCCTTTGATACCTTGTGCTTGGCAATAAGACAACAAAGGTTGTTGTATCTCAACGTAATCTGGGAGTTTAACAAACTTATAAAATGTAGCAACAACTAATGTCATATCTGCTTGAACAGTTATACTATCCATTAGGGTGGGTAATAGGTAATGGGTAATTAAGATACTGATGATTTTCCCATGCCCAATGCCCAAGGTTTATATCGTAAATAATTAGCCGGACTTAATATCATTTCATATTCGCTTGAACAAAAACGCATAACAGATGATCTATCTGTAACCATCGGTGTTTATCGGTGTACATCGGTGTTCGTTTCTAAAACATAACTTTTTATCACTTTAGAAACTTCTATCTAAGATCCAAACTTGCATGAGTACTTCCAGAATAGGTTCACGATTGCGCTGGGTAGCTCGAGCGTATTGGCGTGCATCTTGTGATGTGTTCATCAGACAGTAATTTTCAGGTTTTCTATTTTATTTTGTAGATTGGCAGTTGGACTGTAAATGTAGCTCCTTTGCCAATTCCCTCACTAGTAGCATAAACACGACCGTGGTGCATTTCAACCAAATGGCGAACAATAGCAAGTCCTAATCCCAATCCTCCATATTTTCTGGTTGTAGTACCGTCTGCTTGACGGAAGCGATCAAACACATGGGGTAAAAAGTCGGAACTAATACCTTGTCCGGTATCGGTGACAGTAATTTGGGCGAAAGACTCTATTTGTTGAAGCGAAATCTGCACTTGACCAGCAGCAGGAGTAAATTTAATAGCATTAGAGAGGAGATTACATACAATTTGCTGCAACCGTTCCGCATCGCCCATAACCGGACTGATGAAGGGACTAAGCATAGATTCTATTTCGATAGACTTGGCCTGAGCTTGTGGCTGTACATCTTCTATGGCAGCATGAACAATCGGAACTAAGTACAGAGGCTGTAACTCCAAACGGAGTTTATTCTGAATGATCATGGAAACATCAAGGATATCTTCAATCAATTTTTTCTGGTGTCTGGCGTTACGCTCAATCGTTTCCAAAGCTTTGCTGGCGATCGCTTCATTCAACTGCCGATTTTTGAGTATCTGCGCCCAACCCAACATAGAGTTAAGCGGAGTACGAAGTTCATGGGAAACAACAGCCAAAAATTCATCCTTGAGGCGGTTTGCTTTTTCAGCCTCTGCTCTGGCTGCTTGCTCTTGAATAATGAGTTGTTTTCGTTCTTCTTCGACTTGTCGGCGTTCGGTTGTGTCCCGCCAAGTCACCACTACCCCATCCCCAAACTTCACAGCACGAATATCATAAGCTCTTGGGTGGTTGGTGGTTGGTTGTTGATGGTTGGTGGTTGGTTGTTGATTATTAATTCCTGCACTTCTCACACTCCCCTGACTCCTCACACTCCCCCTACTCTCCTGCTCATCTTCCAACAACAACTCCTTCACCAGTGGTTGACCTGTTTCTACAACCCGACAGTATTCTGTAAACAGACCACTTGTTTGATGTACAGGCATGAGTTTACACAACCACTTACCTAATTGCTCTTCTTGTGTTAAACCATGATTTTCACAAGCAGCTGCATTCACATAGTCAATGCGAAAGTCTATGATTTTACCTGAGGTATCACGAATGGCAGAGTAAATAGCAAAGCAGTCTAAGATGGTTTCTACAGAGGTGCGAAATAGTTCTTCACTTTTGCGTAATTCTGTCTCTGCTTGCCTGAGCAATTTTCGTTCTTCCGCTTCTCGCAAGGCTCGTTCCACTGCTGGAACTAGTCGCTCTAGGCGTTGTTTAAGTACATAATCTGTAGCACCACTTTTGAGAGTTTCAATAGCTCGCTCCTCACCAAGTATCCCAGATATGATGATAAATGGTACTTCTGGGCAGATAGCGCGAGCAAGTTCTAAAGCAGAAAACCCATCAAAAGAGGGAAGAGCGTAATCTGCCAAAATTAAATCCAAGGTTTCGGTTTTCAGAGCTTTGATAAAATCTATACGAGTTTCTACTCGTACAAAATCACAATCATTTATACTCTTTTTTAAAGACGTACCGATAAGCTCGGCATCTGCCCAAGAATCTTCCAGTAGCAGAATACGCATCATGATATTATTTTTTATAATAGTGTCGCCACGCCACCAATTTCCCATTTTAATAGGAACCTAGCAGCATTATTTTCAATAAATTTAGTAAGTTCACACATCTAGCTGTCGATGTAGATTAGAAATCTGTTAATAGTTAGTGGTTAGTGGTTAGTTGTTAATTGTTAGTTGTTAGTGGTTAATGGTTATTAGTTATCTCTTACTCCTCAGACTCCCCATCACCCCATCACCCCATCACCCACTGTAATTAAATATTTTCTTTTGGTAAGCTAAAGTAAAATTTTGCTCCTTGATTTATATCTCCCTCTGCCCAGACTCTGCCACAATGTCTGAGAATGATTCGTTGGACATTAGCAAGTCCTATGCCTGTTCCTTGAAACTGTGTTTGGTTATGAAGGCGTTGAAATATACCAAATAAGCGATTGACATATTGCATGTCAAATCCCACACCATTATCTTGAATAAAAAAAATAGTTTCATGCTCATCCTCAATGCTACCAATAGTAATGATTGGTTGTTGGCACAGTTGAGTGAACTTCACAGCATTTTCAATCAAATTTTGCCAAACAAGGCGTAATAAAGATCGATCGCCCCACACATGAGGTAGTTGCTGGACATACCAAATAATAGTCTGATCGGGGAAAACCATTTCTATCTGTTGCTTTGACTCCCAAACTAGACGGTTCATATCGACGATAGAGTAGTGCATTTCTGCGCGTCCGGTGCGGGAGTAAGTCAGCAAATCATCTACTAGTTTACCTGCCCGGTTAGTTAGTTCTAAAATTGCTTGCAAGTAACGTAGACTTATTTCATCACGGGTCGTATTTTCTAAGTGTTCTTTTAATAAATTAACAAATCCGTCAATTTGGCGAATTGGCGATCGCAGATCATGAGAAACTGAGTAAGCAAAAGCCTCTAGTTCACAGTTGATAGCTTCTAATTGGGCTGTACGTTCTTGGACTCGATGTTCTAATGTTTGGTTCAATTGACGAATCTCTGCTTCTGATTGCTTGCGCTCTGTGATATCTTCCATCAAGCCATCTATAAATGTTTCACCATCTAGCTGATTTTGGGTTTCACTGAACAATACCCAGATGTTTTTCCCATCGAGGCGTTGGAATTGTATTTCCCGTTCCCACTCTTGCTTAGCAGGACGTTCGTTGGTCATAAAGGAGTAGAGTTGTTCACTAATAAATGATTGAACTTCCTCCAAAGATGGCAAACCCAAAATATTTAGAAATGCCGTATTTACATCTAAAATTTTTGCCTCAGGTGTAGCACGAAATACACCTATTCTCAGTTGATTCAATAATGACTGTAACCGTAGTTCTAACTGGGCTGCTTTACGGTTAGTTTGGTATTGTTGCCACACCAAGCGTACAGCCTGGCTCAGGCGAAGAAAATGCTTTGAGGATTTTATTACGTAGTCATCCAGTCCTGCTTTCATTGCCTCAACCGCAATTTCCTGGGAACCAGTGTTGGTAAACATAATCACAGGACAATTGCGATCGCGAGCTTTGATAGCACGCAAAACCTCTATACCTGTTGTCCAGTTGAGTTGATAATCAGTAATGACCAAATCAAAATCATCTGCTGCTAATGCCTGATTCAATGCATTGGCATCAATTATTTCTATTACTTGGGCTTGAGCAAACTCTCGACTTAATTCTCTCATCACCAGCAAGCGATCGTCTGGGTTATCATCTACCAGCAAAATGCGTTGAATTGAATTATTTTGAGTAGTCATCGCTGGTTGTTACCCATTGACTGGAAATGGGGGAGATGGGGAATACTAAGAATATTCCTTCTGCCTTCTGCCTTCTAAGTTGAAAGTAACCTCACCCTGGCTACGCCACCCCTCTCCTTGCTAAGGAGAGGGGGAGGGGGTGAGGTTTGTTCATGCATGGCTGTGAAATTTTTTCATTGGGACTGCCTTCTGCCTTCTGCCTTCTCAGATTAACTCAAATAAATAGAAGGATACTGATTAAATTGTAGCCAGTAGGAATCTAGTGCCTGCATCATCTCCAGCAAAGCATTAAAAGCAACAGGTTTAATTAGATAGGAGTTTACCCCGATATCATAAGCACGGTCAATATCAATATTTTCTCGTGAAGATGTGAGAACTACCACTGGAATTCGTTTGAGTAAAGGCTGCTGCTTGAGCCATTCTAGAACTTCCAGACCAGAACGACGCGGTAGTTTTAAATCTAGCAATATTAAGGCTGGCAATGGATAATTTTCTCTTTCTATATAACAACCTTGACCTTCAAGGAACAATACTGCCTCATCTCCATCTTTGACAACATGGATGGAGTGCTTCAAATTTGCCCGACGAAATGCCCTCTCTATTAAGAAAATATCGTTGGGATCGTCCTCTACCAGCAAGATACTACATTCACCATGACTCATCATTACAAGCTGGCTCCTTGAGATTTTTTATTTCTGGAGGCCAGTAGAGAAATAAATAGTATAAGATTTGGTTGTGCTAAACAGAGTTTTCATATCGGTGTTTAGTAGTCAAATGTATTTACTATTTCAGAGGACAGTCATAGAAAGACTCTTATAGCATGACATAAATCTCAGGAGCGCTCTGTACGCTTGCGTACATAAGACCCAGATTTTTCCCAAAAAAGACTTATTGATATTGTTCAAAAAATTGGGATAACTTACTTTTGCTCTTCGTTGAGCAAGCGATCGAATTCTTTTCTAATAAAACCGTAACACTCACAAGCTGTTGCCTCTAAAGCCAAGCGATTGAGAATCGTAATCCGACCTCGACTGTAGCGGATAATACCTGCTTGTTGCAATAAGCCAGCTGCCACAGTCACACCAGAGCGTCGTGTACCTAATAACTCAGCAATAAACTCTTGAGTAATTTGTATAGTATCAGAAGCCGTATGGTCTTGGGCAGTGAGCAGCCAACGGGCAAGCCGTGCTTCTAAGGAATGATGACGATTGCAGGCAGCTGTTTGACTAATTTGGGTAAGTAAGGCCTGCGTATAAAGTAGTAATTGCCTTTGCAGCACTCCACCACGATAAAATTCCCGTTTGAGGAGCTTGGCATCTATCTTCATGGCAGTACCAGCAACTTGCACGATTGTGCGAGTTGTTGTGAAGTCTCCTCCTAAAAATGCAGGATAGCCCACAACTCCATTGCTACCCACCATACCAACTTCTGTTGTCGAACCATCCTCAAGGACAGCTATCAAAGACACCATTGCTCGATTCGGGAAATAGACATGCTTAATATTTTCCCCTGCTTCATAAAGAACTTGACCAAGGGAAAGTGACACCTCTTCTAGATGGGGAGCAAGGCGTTGGAACTCCGACTCTGGTAAAGCCAGCAGTAGCTGATTAACTAGCACGGCATCGCTTCCATCAATTCTAAATCAAGCATCTTAAATTGACATGGCTGGAGTAACCCTGTCTGTACGGTTCCGTACATAAGCGGCATTCAATCAGCGATCGCTCATCTGTAAACAGTTAACAGTTATCGCTTTCACTACTAATAATTGAGCAGTCGAGCAAACTCATTTGTTACTATGCCATAACACTCGCAAGCAGTTGCCTCTAGTGCGGCCCGGTTTAGAATTATGATTTTTCCACGACTGTAGCGAATCATGCCTTCTTCTTGCAAATTACCAGCTGCAACTGTAACTGTGGCGCGACGGGTTCCCAACAGATCGGCAATGTACTGCTGAGTTAAAAATATCTCGTTTCGACCAAGACAGTCCTGAACGCAAAGCAACCAACGGGCAAGTTGTTGTTCAGTGGAATGGTGAAATTTGCAAACTGCATTCTGACCAATCTGGGTTAAGAGCGCTTGGGTATAAAGTAGCAGTTTTTTTTGCAACACTCCCCCCCGCTCAAACTCACGCTGTAGGATTTCAGCATCTATTTTGAAAGCGCCTTCTGCTATTTGTACAAGCGCTCGGCTATTAGTAAATTTACCGCCTAAAAATGCCGGAATACCAATTATGCCCTCATTACCCACCACTGCAAATTCGGTGGTTGAGTTATCCTTGAGAACGGAAACTAGAGATATCATTGAGCGAGTGGGAAAGTAGACTTGTTGAATCACTTCCCCACGATCATAGAGAACTTGCCCTTGAGAGAGCCTTATATATTCTAGATGGGGAGCCAGGTGCTGATACTCCTCATCCGGTAAAGATGCCAAGAGTTGATTAATCGACCTGGGATCGCTATCGGATGGAGACATGCTGTAGTCTGTTGGCAGAACAGTCAGGACGGCACGTAACTGCTAGAGAATGAAAAGCATACTCTGAGAGCTAGTGACGACGTGAGAAGTTGTCATAGGTTAATAAAAATTTGCAAACTACTTCTTCTTCCTAGTGGAAGATTAGTACGTTAGCGTACAGATTATAACTTTACAGTTATCAGTTTTTCTGACTAATAACTGTTAACTACTGACTGTTTGAATCGTCTTGGGGTAACTCAATCCAAAATCGGCTACCCTGCCCTAATTGCGATTCAACTCCTACCCTACCTCCCATACGCTCAATACCCCGCTTGATAATTGCTAAACCGATACCAGTTCCCGGATACGATTCTATGCCATGGAGGCGCTCAAAGGTTCTGAATATTCGTTCTTGATGCTGGTTAGCAATGCCAATTCCGTTGTCTTCTACCCAAAGACGCACCCATTTTTTGGAGGTGGAGGTTTTTGAAGAGGTGGGGAGATGGGGAGGTGGGGAACTCGGGGCCCCCACGACCGACAGGGAGTGGGGATTAGGGGCAGTGGGGAGGTGGGGAGGGGTATGAGGAGAATTTACTCCTCCTTGTCCCCCTTGTCCTCCTTCTTCCCCTACTCTCTCCTCTGCCCATATCCGCACTTGGGGTTGAACATCAGCATTCACAAACTTAATGGCATTACTAATCAAATTAATCAATACCTGTACTAAGATAGTGCGATGTGCTTTCACAATCGGTAAAGGTGACTCGATGGTGATGTGTGCTTGGGCAACTTGTATCTCTGGCTGTAATTCCTTGAGTACCTCAGCGATCGCGCTGTCCAAACTCAGCCGTTGTAACCAAATTTCGCTGCGTCCCAGACGACTATAAGCAAGCAAATCCAGAATCAAGGTGTCCATGCGTGCAGCTGCGGTGACAATACGCTTGGTGTATTCTTGTCCTGTTTCGTCTAGATAAGAACTGTAGTCTTCTTGTAAAGCCTGGGCTAGTCCTTGCATGGCACGGAGCGGGGCGCGTAAATCATGAGAAACTGTGTAGGTGAAGGCTTCCAATTCCCGATTGACTTCTTGCAGTTGTATGGTGCGTTCTTTGACTTTCTGTTCTAAGTTTTCGTTGAGTTGTTTAATTTCTGTTTCAGCGCGCTTGCGATCGCTAATATCTATAACTAACCCACAGTAGCCCCTCACCGAACCATCTTCGGCAATGTCGGGAACAAGAATCGCGTTGATATAGCGTGTACCTCCTTCGCGGTAGGGAAGTTCTGCTTCATATTCAACTAAATTACCTGCTAGGGCGCGCTCTACTTTGTCTTTGATGATTTGATAGGCTGCTTCTCCCACAACTTCTACTAAGTGCTTACCGTAGATTTCTTCCGGAGAAAAGCCAAACCAAGTATTGTAGGTTTTATTAATAAACTGGTAGCGTTGCTGGCTATCAATATAAGAAATGCAGACTGGCAAAGAGTTAGCAATTAAATGTAATAAATCTTGATGCTGACGACTTTTGTCTTCACTTAAAAGCAATTTTTGGCTAATTATTTGGGTGTTCCGTCGAGAAGTCTTAAGGGAGTTAATTATTGAAACAATAAATAGCCCTTCCAGCAAAAATATAACTAGCTGGAGATTTATCCAAGGATTACTGCTGAATAATGATTTAATCGGATTTAAGAAAAAATAACTACTCAATAAACCAGATAAAACAACTGCCAAAATACCAGGGCCAACTCCTCCATAGTGACTAGTCGCCATAATGGCAGCAAAAAATAGTAAAAATGGGGTTTCTCTTAGTTGACCAGACCAATAATTCAGCAGCAATTTACCCAGTAGCGCAATCGCTACAGTCAAAACTGCAATACTATAACGCCAAAATATCCGGCTTTTTCCTCTCAACATATTTTTTGCCCAGGCTTACCTGAATCATATCGTTTCCCGATAAGAGCCATTGCCTAAGGATTTAGTGGTCTGTGCGATCGCATTAATTTTCAGTAATTATCAACATTTAGATACTGATGCAGGGGAAGAAGATTTGTTTGCTGATTTTGGCTGTTGTGGTGGAGTCGTTAGGAAGACTCGTGAGGTTGTGAAAGCATCTCCTTAACTTCGTAATCGCCTTTTTGAGTGTAAAAATTTCTCACCAGGGCGATCGCTTCTAAGAGCGCAAAAAATTCCTTAACCACCTAATTGCTTCACTTGTTGTTTGCTCACTTGCAATTTGTAGACATTGCTGCACAATTTCTGGGGTGTTAGGAAGGTACCTGCTTTCTCCAAGTACATAACTTTGGCCCTGCAATCTATAAACTAATAACTGGCTATTCTTCAGGAGCCAAACCTCTGGCACTCTGTAAGGGAGATAATCATTAATATCGGTATAACTAGTAACGTCTACTTCAATTGCCAAATCTGGTGGCGGATCGTTCTGCCAGTCGATACGATTCTTACCTACTACTGCTCTCCAATTTTCAATATAAAAGCAATAATCCGGTTCAATGCCGCTAACAAGAGGTAAGCTCATGGTGATGGAGGTAAATGAGTCGTATCTTTGCTCTAAACGATCGAGTAAAACTTTAGCAACGTCTGCCAGCAAGCTTGCATCTCTTCCATGTTCTGGTAGCGGTGCCATTAACAAAATTTCTCCTGGTCGGTATTTAATGCGGGGTATAGAGCGATCGCCCAACTGCAAAACCATTCTTTGGTACTCTTGCCAGTTTCCTAAAAGTTTCAACACCGCTCCAGGTGGCAACTCAATTTTTTCTGATGTAATTACAGTATTCATAGAATTTTTATAAGGCGATCGCTTTATCTTGTCGGGATTCCGCGTCCTTAGTATCAACCTCTCAAAGTTCGTCGATTGGAAAGAGAAAGTACCGAGATAACTTAACCAAGGTCGCCCAATCACCTTTGTCTGTCCCTTTCCTTTGAGCAGTAATTGAGCGAGTATTCATATCAAGGTCTTTGACAACTTGAGCTACTGCCATCCGTCCCGCCAGAAGCGAGATATGTTAACTGTCACTTTCATGACTTCCATAATTGCTACTACTTCTAAATTCATAGTCAACTACTTCATATATCAAGCTAGCTTAGCATCTAACATACCCGAGTAGCTGACTACTTCAGTGCCTTAACTACATGATCAATAAACAAACCGCTTAACTCCCTAGTTTTCTCAGGACACGAGTTGACCACGCGATTCTGAGCTAAATTTGTTCTGTAATTATCAGATATTTTCAGTAATTATCAACATTTAGACACCAAAAATGCTCTACTTAGCAGCGGTAAAGTTCTGGTTCCAGAATACAAAACTCGTCACTGATGCGGGTTTTCAAAACATGGGTAGTACTGGACTCGAACCAGTGACATCCTGCTTGTAAGGCAGGCGCTCTACCAACTGAGCTAACCACCCGTTTTTGCTCACAATAATTAATGTTAGCACACTAAATTGAAAAACGCGATAGTATTTTTGAGAAAATTTTGCTTGCCTCATCCAAAATTCCTATGCCCTCTGGTCAAACGCACGATCGCATAACTTTGTGGGCTTTGCCGTTCGTTGCTGGAGCCACTTTTGCCCAAACCAAGAGTGGCAACTTAACCTTATTGGTGGCAAGTGGATTTATGTTCGGGGGGCTGATGTTTGGCCCAGACTTGGATATCTATTCTCGGCAGTACCAACGCTGGGGTCTGTTACGTTGGATTTGGATTCCTTATCAAAAAAGCCTACGTCATCGCTCATTCTTATCTCACGGGCCAATTATCGGTACAACACTACGAGTTATTTATTTGAGTGGCGTAGTGGGAATATTGGTAATTTTGGGTACAGTAGTTGCCCAAATACTAGGTAACGGCGACTGGAGTAGGCAATTTTTGAATGAAACCGTAGGGCGATCGCTAAATTACATTCGAGAATTACTAGCACTATTCTCAGGGCTGGAACTGGGTGCAATGAGCCATTCTCTCAGCGACTGGAGCAATTCTGCATACAAGCGTTTCCAAAAGCAAGGTGTTCGGAGTTTATTACCACGTGCGAAAATGAAGAAACGTAAACGCACAACTACTCAGTCGAATAGAACTAGAACAAAAAGAGCAAGCAAGGCAAAAAAGCATTGAGCTATTCTGGCATTTTCTTGGTGTCTTGGTGTCTTAGTGGTTAATTAAACACAAAGTCACTAAGACACAAAGTAAGCTGTTATTTTAAAGTTAAGTATATGTCTAATCTGCAAAATAAGAATCAAACACAATCTGATGCTGACACTTTGGCAGCCTTACAAGAATTAATAGATGTGGTCGCAAAGTTGCGATCGCCTGATGGTGGTTGTCCTTGGGATTTAGTACAAACTCCCCAAACCCTAACACCGTATGTCATTGAAGAAGCTTATGAGGTGGTAGATGCTATTAACAGTGGGGATAAGCAAGCGATCGCTGAAGAATTAGGAGATTTATTATTGCAAGTTGTTCTGCAAGCACAAATCGCCAAGGAATATGGGCAATTTTCTTTACAAGAAGTAGCACAAGGTATTTCCCAAAAACTAATTCGGCGTCATCCTCATGTTTTTGGGGATGTGTCGGTGCAAAGCGTGGATGAAGTGCGGCAAAACTGGGAACAAATCAAAGCAGCAGAAAAAGGTGAACTATCTCCAGAAAATCAAAAACTGAGTACAAAACTCAGTGGTTATGCTCGCAAATTTCCCCCATTAATGGCGACGATGAAGATTTCTCAAAAAGCTGCTGCTATTGGGTTTGAGTGGGAAAATATTGATGGAGTATGGGATAAATTTCACGAAGAATTGCGAGAGTTTCAAGAAGCTTTAGCTCACGAAACACCAGAACGCCAACAAGCTGAATTAGGAGATTTATTATTTTCTGTTCTCCAGCTGGCTCGTTGGTACAACCTTGATCCGAGCGAAGCTTTACAAGGAACAAATCAACGTTTTATTCACCGCTTCCAAAAAATAGAAGGATTTACTGATCGCCCCCTGTCTGATTACTCTTTGGAAGAGTTAGAAGCATTTTGGCAAGAGGCGAAAGCACAACTTGCTAAAGGTGGTTAGTAGTTGGTTGCACCACCAACTACTGACCACTGACTACTAGTTATTTACAATTTAATTGTGAATGCCAATTTGTTAATATCTGTGTGGTGCGCGATCGCAGCGCCTGCGGTTGCGCCGTAGCCAGAGAGGATATTAACTGTACCACAAAGGTGCAAAGATTAAAGTTGAGGAAATTTTTTGAGGATTTTTATCCACCTTGAAAGGACTGGTGGTCAGTGCTTGATGGTTGTTTGTTTTCTCCTTTGTCTTCTCTTTTCCCCAATCTCCTCTTGGTCAAAATTCTTTTTTTATAAAAATTAACTAAAAATCTGTACTGGCTGTTACAATCTTGTTATCAAAGATTGCCCGCTGCGTTTTGGAAACGCGATGTTTGGGTTTTGCTCTACATAAGAAGAGAAGAGAAAGGATAGTCTTTTTAATAGACCAGCCTCATACTGCTGGTCTTTTTTTATCTGCCCAAAAAACTTAGAAACTAAAGGTAGTTCTAAGTGCGCCAATGATCACATCATTATTATCACTGTTATGATCCGGTGCAGTTAGCCAAATCACACCTGGGGTAATGGTAATGTTTTCGCTCACCTGATACTGATAAAAAGCCTCGAAGTGATATGAGCTATCTTCGTCCTCGTCGATTTCATTGATGCTAGAACTTGTAACTTTCGGTTCCATGCCGACAATGATACCCGCTAAGCTGCCTTTACTACCGAGGTCAGGAAATCCCAGAGTTACTGCCCAGTTCCAAATATCCAGCTTACCACGGTCGATTGTTCCTCCTTGTGTAGATAAGTTCCGAGCATTGGTGTAACCAACCCAACCACCCAAAACAAAATTATCACTGAGTTTATAGGATGCTTGTAGACCGTAGGAGTTGCTGGAAAATGGTACACTCACTGGTTCTGGTTCTCCAGGAGTAGTCAATTGAGACTCAAGGAAAGAGATGGGATTGGCACGCGTGCTACCAGCATCCAGTTCCTGATTGTAAGCATTGATGTAGGTTAAGCCGACAGTGAGGCGATCGCTCGGTTGAAATGTTAGCTGTGCGAGTGCGCCGTAAGGCCCGTTAAATATACCATTATCGGCAGATGGGTCATTGGGTGAACTTCCCAAATATGCTAAGCTGAGTGCTAATGCTTCGCTAAAGTTTTGAGTAACACCCAAACCCGCACCATCCATTTGGTAATAAATAGGGTTACGTGTACCAAAGGTTGATAATGCACCAAAGGCACCATCTCCATCAAACAGGTTGACTGTATTTGTAACGTCGTCGGCTGCGCCTGCATTGGCAATAGCAATTACCTCAGTACTATCAGTCAGCGAAAATCTGTACCAGAGTGCATCCAGGAAAGCATCAGTTGTGCCATCCTCACCAGCAAAAAACAGACTACCTTCTGATGTGCCAATATCTGGGTTAAGAATGTTATTTGCTTGAATCCTGGTAAATAGAGTATCTGACCCTGTGAAGCTGGTGTTCAATTCTACACGCGCCCGCGCCCCAAGGGTGGTATTGTTATCTTTAGCATCCACACCATTAACATTATCTCCTCCCAGAACATCGGTAATTGCCATTACCACTTGTCCAGTTAATTTAGTGGTGGTGGAAAATTGATTTGTTTCTAATTCTGCGGTGCGTGCTTCTAGTGTGTCTACACGACCCCGCAGAGTCGCCAATTCTGCGGAAAATTCTTCTTGCAGTCTTTGTAATGTGGCTAAATCTTCTCTTGTCACCAACTCTGATGTCGCGGTAGCGATGATTTCATTGACGCGATCTAAACATGCATTTAAACCTGCGGCAAATTCATAACGCGTCATCGGCCGATTACCACGATAAGTACCGTTTGGATATCCAGCTATACAACCATAGCGTTCTACTAGTGATTGTAAAGCTTGAAATGCCCAGTCTGTTGGTTGTACGTCCGACAATTGAGAAACCGAAGTTACTTGAGATTGAGTATTGTTGTTCTCAACTTTCTGCTTGGGAGTGACTACCAATTGCGGTTGAGTGTTTTCGGAAGTATTAATTGTTTCTCCAGCTAATGCAGTCGCATCAACAAGTAGGATTGCGCCGAGAATTGCTGGACTAACCAGCAAAGATTTCCAGAATTTTTGCATTTTTCCTCACACTAAAACTTAAAAAGCTATGCAGAAGAGAAACTACTAGCACCCTAGCCAGAATACTTATCAGCGCTAAAGCGTTAACTACAAACCATTAGTATTTTTTTTGACAGACTACATATCCGCTTGCTGACAGCAGATCTCTTAAAAAGTATTCTCAAATAATTTATCATTTGTTACCAATGTTTTTAACAGAAATTCTAGCAATCATAACCATATGGCTATTTGAGGATAAGAATTATTGAGAAAAATTATCGTTTAGTTTACATTTTTAAACAGTTTCTCATGAGAATGAAAATTATTTTTCTTTCTATTAGAGGTAGAATAAGACTCATTGTCAAGACCTAATCTTTAGGGGAGGTAACAAGACAGTGAGTGACAGAGTAAGTAAAACAAATAAATTCCTGAGTAGTTTTGTATCTTTAGTAACTTTATTTTTACTAACAACTGCTTGTAGTCAAGCAGATACAAAACGCTCAATTAATACAGAACAATCGCCCCAAGCACAGGAAGCAGCATCCACACCAACAGTAGAATCCAAAAAAATTAAAGTAGTGGCGACCTTTTTACCGATGTATTGGTTTACGCAAGCGGTAGCAGGAGATGCAGCAGATGTAGCGATTTTAGTACCTCCAGGAACAGAAGTACATGAGTATCAAGCTACACCAGAAAATGTGAAAGCGATCGCTACAGCTAATCTATTAGTAAAAAACGGCTTGGGTTTAGAAGAATTTTTAGAACCAACAGTCAAAAATGCTCAAAATCCAAAGTTAACACAAATAGATGCCAGTAAAGGTATTCAAACTGTAAAAGAAATATCACCGGTTGTAGAAACAGGAAATAAAGAAGAACACGACCATGAACATGGTGAAGGTAATCCTCATGTATGGTTAGATCCTGTTTTGGCGAAACAACAAGTTATTAATATTCGGGATGGTTTAATTGCGGCTGATCCTGCAAATAAAGCCACATACGAAGCAAATGCAGCAGCTTATGTAAAACAATTAGAAGATTTAAATAATCAATATCAGCAGACTCTACAAAAAAATCCTAACTGCACATTTATTACATTCCATGATGCCTATCCATACCTAGCAAAACGCTACAACCTCAAGCAAGTAGCAGTAGTAGAAATTCCGGAAGACCAACTGACACCAACTGATGTACAAAAAGCTGTTAATGCGGTGAAAAAGTATAATGTTAAAGCTTTATTTGGTGAACCAGGAATAGATAACAAATTATTGACGAGTCTTTCTAAAGATTTGAATTTAACTTTATATGAACTCGATTCTTTGGAAACAGGTTCAACAGATCCACAACATTATTTTCAGGCAATGAGAAATAATTTACAAACTTTAGAAACAGCTTGTAAATAAATGTCATGTATTGGTTGTTGGTCGAATTTTAAGTAATGAATATTGAAATTCCTGTACTGAAAGTAGAAGGATTGAGTGTAAATAAGGGTAATTATTTGGTTATTCGGGACGTTTCTTTTGATTTGTTGCCCGGGACAAATACTGCTATAGTTGGCCCTAATGGTGCAGGTAAAAGTACTTTAGTACAAGCAGTTTTAGATTTAATTCCTCGCACTGCTGGCAATATAGAAATATTTGGTCGTCCAGTAACTAGATTAGGACATTTGTGCCATCAGTTGGGGTATGTGCCACAGCATTTTATTTTTGACCGCAGTTTTCCGATTTCTGTAAGTGAGTTGGTAGGCTTGGGATGGGTCAAACAAGGGAAAAAGGGAAATTCATTTTTTCAAAGTCTATGGCAGGGAAATCAGGAAAAAGCAGCAGCTATAACCTCGGCTTTACGTCGAACAGATACTTATCATCTGCGAAACCAAGCAATTGGTACTCTCAGTGGTGGTCAGCTAAAGCGAGTGTTGCTCGCTTATTGCTTGGTGATGCCTAGAAGATTATTAATATTAGATGAAGCATTTGCTGGGGTAGATGTACAAGGTGCGGCAGATTTTTATACCTTGCTAAATGAACTGAAGCAAGAAGAAGGTTGGACAGTTTTACAAGTTTCCCACGATATTGACATGGTCAGTCGTTATTGCGATCGCGTGATTTGTCTCAACCAAAGCATCATTTGCGTCGGAGTACCAGAAGTTGCACTCTCACCACAAAATCTTCTAGCAACCTACGGTCCAGGATTTAGCCGCTACCAACACAAACATTACAATTATGAATTATGAAATTTTTGATTATTCATCCTTTTCATCTAGGTGTTCGGCGACAGCTTGATAAAGATGCAAAACATGGTTATCGTGGAGGCGATAAAATACGCGACGACCTTGCTTACGATAATTAACTAAGCGCATGGCTCGTAAATTTCGTAACTGATGAGATACAGCAGATTCACTCATGTCTAGTGTAGCTGCTAAATCACTCACACAAAATTCTTTTTCAGCTAACAGAGATAGAATTCGCAGACGATTAGCATCCCCTAAGAAACTAAAAAATTCTGCCATCCTTTGGGCTTTTTCGCTGCTAAGAACTTGAATTGAGAGGGGTTGCAACTCTTTTGTAAACATCTCGTTTTTTTGGCATTTAATTAAGTGAATGAAAACTAAACTTATATACTTAAGACATTCATGAATTTTGTGTAAATTAATGCTGCATGAATTGTTTTTAAATGATAATCATTTCACTTGGTTAGCGATTACCACAACTGGTGATCTATTAACTTTGTTACAGTTTCCCTTTATGCAGCGGGCTATGGTTGGTGCTGTCTTAATGGGAATAGTTGGTGGTTTGCTTGGCTGTTTTGTCACCCTGCGCCAGTTATCTTTTTTCAGCCATGCTGTCGGCCATGCGGCATTAGTAGGCGTAGCATTAGGTGTATTGCTACAGTTAAATCCTACTTGGATGTTGCTACCTTTCACATTGGTGTTTGGGGTAGTGGTGATTTACTTTATCGACAAAACCGATTTAGCTAGCGATAGCGTACTTAGTATAGTCTTATCAGGAGCGTTAGCGATCGGCATAATTTTAAGTAGCCTCATCCAAGGATATCGCGGCAACTTGATGGCAGTCCTATTTGGCGATATTTTGGCGATAGATCTGACAGATCTGATTTTAACCATGCTGGTGCTTGTGGGTGGGAGCATATTTCTATTATCAACCCTGCGCCAGCAAATTTTGTTAACCCTTAATCTTGGTGTGGCAAAAGTCCAAGGGATTCCGGTACAAATTTATCGATATGGATTTGTGGTTTTGCTGTCATTAGCTGTTGCTGTGGCGATTAAGGCTGTCGGCGTTTTACTGGTGAATGCCTTTTTGGTGATTCCCGCCTCCACAGCTAAATTGATGAGTCATCACTTTGGCCGCTTTTTGCTGCTGTCAGTGATAGTTGGTTCTACCACCAGCATAGCTGGCATCATCGCATCAGGTCTTTTCAATCTTGCTTCTGGGCCGAGCATTGTACTTGTACAATTCCTGGGGTTTGTGGCTGTTTTCGGCTGGGTCAAGTTTATGGGCAAAGGCGCATAGTTTTTTTGATTGACCTATTGCAATTTCAGAAAAAGTTTGCTAAATTGGTTAATCGTTGAAAACAAACGTTTCGCCGGGATAGCTCAGTTGGTAGAGCAGAGGACTGAAAATCCTCGTGTCACCGGTTCAAATCCGGTTCCTGGCATTTATAGATAAAACCCTTGGTAATCAAGACTTTCAGGGGTTTACTGTCTCCATAAAAACCCCATTTCAGCCGTTTTTGGTGGTGTAAATCTGGTGTAATTTTATGCCACGTTGGACATTTTTGGACGGGGTTAGTCAAATTATTGGGGTAAAGTTGGGGTAAATCAGGGCGCGCTGATTGACCTATCTCAAGAGTTACCTGATGAAAACCCAAATGTCTCAACGCAAGGCTTCTAAGGGAACTGTCCAAATTAAAAACTCGAACGAACGCCTGCAACTCGTTTTTAGCTATACCGGAAAACGTCATTATCTTTCGACAGGTTTTACAGATACGCCAGCTAATCGCAAGTTGGCGGAAATGAAGGCTAGGCAAATAGAGCTAGATATTCTCTCTAGCAATGTCCTATAGGCTTACCAACCAAATGTTGTGCCGTAATTCTAAATAGAATTTGCCCTTCGATTAGAACGTTTCTGATTGCTCAGTAAACTAGCATGGTATACATCTATTGCTCGATGGTGAGCGATCGATCGGGTCGTGGCGATTTTGTAACCAGTCTTGTATGAGTTCTAAGTTGTAGCGAACACAACGACTATTAATCCGCACCCAGTGTATTCCTTCAATCCACGTTCCATCAAGCCGATATTTCTTTAGTGTGGCAAAGCTGAGATTCAAATGCTCCGAGGCTTGCTGTTTGCTTACAAATTTAAACATAGTTTGAGCATCATATAAATCTCTTTGAAACTTTACTTTGAGAATTTTCAATATTGGCACAAAAATTGTTATTTTTTTTATTTTTCCTATCTTCTTAAAGAAGAAATAATATTCCAACCTATTTAAATAAATCTGTCTCGTTAAAATTCAACTTTACTCCAACAAAGTAACTGAAAACAAAACACTCTACGCAAACACACAAACTTTCCTTGGCTGACAGTTTTGTTGATAATGAGGTTTAAATTGACAAAAAACGATGTAAAAATAAGTATTGCTTTAGGTTTGGGATTAGTTTATTTGGCAGTTAAAGAACCACTAGTGATAACAGTTATTTTATCAGTGGGCTTATTATTTTACTGCCTGAATAGATTGATTGCTTTTATTCCCTATCTCAACCAGTTTATTGGAAAAAGAATTCGCTTTTGGCACGTAGTTGGAGTGATTATGGCAACTACCAGCACTCTATCGGTTTTTGTAATGCCAGCACAGGCGATTTTCTTAAGCGGATTGGAGCAGTTTCTCACTAATATCGCTCAACAAAGTTCTACTGGTGGTACCGGAGGTGCTGGTATAGATCCGCAAGCGATCGCACTAGTTTTTAACGCTATCCGCGCTGTCTTCCTGCTTTTGGTAGGTGTAGCTGCACTGTTTGCATACAACCAAGCGCAGCAAGGTAACGATTGGCGACCAATTGCCACCCAAGCTGGTTTAGCGATCGGCATTATTCTTGTCATTGACGTGATCACATTTTTGTTCGTGGGTAATGGTACTGGTACTAACACTACGGGAAATTAAGCAAATGGAAAATTAGTTCAAACAGACAAATTATTATGTTTCAAAGCTTATGTCGATAGACCCAGATGTGTTACTGTGGCGGTTTATGCTTGATGCCTTATCGCAGGGAATCCCGATTGCTGGAGGTGGTGGGGTGGCACTTTACACAGGTATCAATAGCAGAGTAGCCGCCCTCGTCAACGTTGCTTTTGATGGTGTGGTTGCGATCGCTACAGGTTTAGCAGGAAAAACCTCTTAAAGAAGACACCGGGAGTTGAGGAGCCACTGCATTATATGTTGAAATCTTTGAGACAAGTTAAGCGAACCAAATTGCTGCTAGATTCTAAGGATATTCTGCCCCTGTGTTTTGTAGGGCTGACTGCTATTGGTAGGTGGTGTGATAGGTTTTGGTTGGATGATATGGTCTATCTTCTTTGCTGCAAGACCGATAGCCAAGCCCACAGTCACCCCAAAATCCACACCAACAGTTTTTGCAGAAAGCGAAAGTGACGAAGCGGCTCGCCTCAAGGCTGAATTGGGATTGCGAAACCAAGCCAGTCGCACCGAAGGACAGCCACAAAAAACACCATCCCCCTCAGTTCCAAAACACTCCGCTCCTACAAACATTCGCAAACCTGCACCTGTTCCACAAGTTCGTGTTGTCAAAGAGCCTTTACCACCAAGAATCATTCAAGAAAGAGTGCTAGTGCAACCGCCACAGCCCAGAATTACAATGTCTAGCAACAAGCCACTCCGCGTCTATGCTTCCTCCCCTACTCCCAATCCTGTAGAAACTATTGACCCCTTTGAGCAGTGGAATAAACTTGCTACTTTGGGACAGCAAAGAGTTGCAAGTAATAACATTAAGCCTGAAAATCAGCCGCTGGGGCAGGCACAAGCTTTACCCAACAATACTGATGCGACCACTGTTGCAGATAATACCATTGCTCATTCGCCTTCTGCTACTTTCACTAGTACAGCAAAAGTTCCAAAACAATCTTTGGGGTCTGAAGTTGCCACTTCAATTCCTGTCGTTGCAGTTAGTGGCGATGTCTTTAGAGAAGATAGTGGGCGTTTACGCACTCAACCAAATAGCGCTGGAGAGCAAATTCTAACATCGGGGGAGTGGGGAATTTTAAATCGCACTCCTGCAAGTTTTAAACGTCCAAACTTTAAACAAACTGTTGCTACGTCTTTGGTTTCACCATTGCGAATTCAGATAGGTACAAGTGCAAGAGCTAAGGTTTTAGTGCCGATGATTTGGACAGAAGACGATAAAAACCAAGGGCGCTTTGCCGTGGAATTGCTCCAAGATGTTTTATCCACCGATAACCGCGTAGCACTACCAAAAGGAACAATTTTGATTACAGAAGTCGATTCGGTTTCCAAAGCTAACAAACTTGTCAAGCAGAGTGTTGTTGCTATTGTTTATACCGATATTTATGGTCAAGTTCGGCAACAAACAATACCTAAAGACGCTATTTTAATTCGAGGAGAAGACAGCCGACCTCTAGTTGCAAAATCAATGGAAGATAGAAGTGCTGCGATCGCACAACAAGATATTTTAATTGGTTTGCTAGGTGCTGCGGGGCGTTTAGGTGCCGTTTTTAACCAAAATCAAACTCAGTCTTCAACTGTAATTTCCAACGGTGGGTTTAGCAACCAGACAATTACAACCACAGCTCGACAACCAAATGTTTTAGCAGCAGCAGTCGAAGGATTTTTCAAACCAATGCAAGAGCGTTTGAGTAAGCGTGCAGATAAAGCTTCTGATGAACTTGAGAGGCGCTCTAATGGGGCAATTGTGCTTGCGGAGACGAAAGTCTCCATCTTTTTTAATAGTTTCTTTGAAATTTCTCGTTGATAAGAATATGAGGAGATTTTATAGTTCGGTGGGTACAATTGTGCTTTTGTGTTTGACCAACGTACTTCCTGTTCACGCTGATCCAGCGGTATCGACAGTTAGTACTTCGGAAGGAAGAGGTCTGAACTCAAAGGCAATTAACGTTCAAGTTTGGGCTGGAAGAGCTACTGCAATTGATTTTTCCAGGGTTAACGAGCGGATTACCCAGATTTTTCTAGCAGACCCCAGCCGTTTCACCTACGCCACCGACACAGCTACACAAAACGGTCAAGCAACCACTATATTTCTCCGTCAAATACAGCCTTTAAAATTTCCCCATTTGACAAGGGCAAACGTAACCAATTTATTTATCAAGACTAAGACTGAAGATGGTACAGCGCGGCTATATACCTTTAACTTGCTACCAGGAGAAAATTCACCCAAATACAACGGTTTGAGCATAGCGACGGTATCGGGAACCGAACAGCAAAGGTACACCTTGGAGGTTGGTTCATTTCGTCAGGCTACGCTTAATGATATTGAACGTGGTTTAATTTCTGCGGTGCGTCGGGGTTATACACCACCATCAGACCCTGTTGTTGCAAAGATTAGAGAGTTTTTAGCCTTGGCTCGAAATACTTCCGATAAATCTTTAGTGGAAATCGCGCAAAGTGTGAACCTCTCCCTAAGAGTGCTGACGGAACTGGGATTACTGGGAATTGAAGACACAGCCACCCCAACCAGAACTGTACCAAAACCATCACTCAATCAACCTTTAATGCATAATTCGATACCTAAAACAGAATTAATTCGTTTCCGTGAATAGATTCTATCCTGCTATTTTCTATCCACCTTTAATACTCAAATTCTTGGCAAAAAATCCTGCGCCTAGTCTGAGTGCCTACCATCTTCTCTCTACTAGAAAGCCAGAGCAATTACTAAAACACCAAGGTAGTTATACTTCTATCCTTCCAAAAGTTTCGTTATTACACGTATCTATTTATGTATTGTTTATATCTATCGGTTTTCTAATTCCCCTGTCTTTTATCCTGCTGTCTCCTCTCTGGTTGGTTGCTGTTACTTGGGTATCTATTGGCTTGGGCATTTTCTGCGCTATATTCCCTGTTTCTCCTAAAACATCAGCTAACAAGAACATTTCCAAGTACCGTCAACCACCAACCGAAGTTAAAAATAAAACTGTTTTACGCTTGCAAAAACGCGAAGCCAAACTGCGCCAGTGGATTGCAGACAAGGTTTTACAGCCAATTGGTCGTAGTGACGCTCCTGCGGGTGTTTCTGAAAAAACTTTTTATCAGGTTCTTCGGCACGTTTTTCCAAATGCCGTTCAGGGCGTGGCATTCCAAAATCCACAATTTTCTTATCCTTACTCAGCAGATTTCGTGTTTGTACATACAAGCAGTTTAAGTATAGATATTGAAATTGATGAACCTTATGTAGGCAACACCAAAGCTCCCCATCACTGCATCGACCAGGGTAAGGATGAGATCAGAAATAAATTTTTTACCAATGGCAATTGGGTGGTAATTCGCTTTAGCGAGAAACAAGTGGTTAAGTACCCACGTAGCTGTTGCAAGGTAATAGCCTCTGTTGTGGCGCGAGTAGCTGGCGATCGCACGTAGAAATAAATTAGCAACGCTTGTAGACCGCACCGTATCAGCAGTCAATATCGATGCGATCGCCGCGTTGGTAATGGAAAAATACCTGCGACGGCAGTTAATATCAGTTGGCAACGAGATTGTACAACTGGGCTACGAGACGGAAACCGAGTTACCAACAATTCTTGACCAAGCAGAGCAAAAAGTTTTCCAAGTTTCTAACCAAGGATTGTGTTCAAACACCGAACATAACAGCACGATTAATATTGCTGCTTACCAGGAATTGGAGTCCGGACGGCCCATTTATCCAACAGGACTGAATGAACTTGATAAGTTAATGGTGGGATTTGAAGGTGGCACACTCACCATTATTGGAGGCAGACCGTCAGTTGGAAAGTCACAGATTGCTTTGTTCTTAGCCCTCCAAATGATATTGCTGCACAAGTTGCCTGTGATTATTTTCTCGTTGGAGATGACCAAAAAGCAGTTGGAATATAGGCTGTGGAGTTTAATTAGTGTGACTCCCCAGTACAAAGATTTCAATTTAATTCCACTTTTGAGCGATCGCATGCGTAAACATCGGGCAGGATTTGAACTTTTAGCTAATTGGGAATTTGACAGCATTGCTCAAATTGTCGGTATTACCTCAGAGTTACCGCTATATATAAATGACAACCGAGGGGTTACGGTTTCTGGAATCGCTTCCTCTTGCCGACAAGTTCAAGCACGTGTTGGAAAGCTAGGGCTAGTTGTAGTTGATTATCTCCAGATGATGGCCGACCCAGAGTTTCAAAATCTCATTCCGCCTTTATCATCTCAAGAAAAACTGCAACTAGAGGCAAACTTACAAGAATTTGGCTGTATTGACCCTTTGGTAGTATGGCTGAGTACTGGTATCCTCCTAGATGGTCACAACCGTTATGAAATTTGTACTCGACTGCAAATTCCTTACAAGACAGTAGAAATTGAGATTACAGACCGAGCAGCAGCTGTCTGCTGGATTGCCAATCATCAATTAGGGCGACGCAACATAACACCGGAAACTGCGAGTTATCTTAGAGGTAAGCGCTATATACATTTGAGAGGAAATCGTGAGGATAACTTGAAACAGAATTTACCGAACGGAAAAAATTTCCTATCGGTAGAGAATGACCTCGAACAGGATTTATCGAAGGGAAAAAATCCAATCAAGGTAGATGTGGCTAAAAGTTTGGCACAACAGTACAAAGTGAGCGATCGCACAATCAGGAACGACGCTCAATTTACTGAGGCACTTGATACTTTAGCTACTGCATTCGGAGAAGAAATAAAACACTTACTTTTGACTCGTAATACTAGGTTGACCAAAAAAGACATTTTATTGCTAGCTAAGGTTGTGCAGGAAGAAGGGAAACAATTGGCACAAAAGCTACTGGATAAAAAACTGAATAAATGCGATATTGTTCAACAAATTAAGAGTAAGCAGCCCGTACCCAATCCACATTTTGTTGGTGAACTCTGCCAAATTATTGGCAAAGGCGATCCGGAATTAAAAAAGTTTTCCGGCTGCTGGTGCATAATTATTGAGGTTAACACTTACAGTTGTGCTGTTCAAACTTACAGAATGGACTTTCCTGCTGTCAAACTTGAAAACTTAGAACCTGTATATACTCCGAATGAGCCAACAGCTACTAAAAATTGCGATCGCATCCGGCGACTAACTGACGAAATTTACAAAGATTTTGAGCCAACCCATGCAGCTGTAATGGAAGTGCTGGGGAGATTAGCAGATCCTGGGAGTCTCACCTCTAAGCAGGAACGAATACTGGCTTTCTTGGAAAATGAGTATAACTTGTAGTTGATGATCCAACGTTTAGAATTGGATTGCGATGAGCGCCTTGATAAACTGGAAGCAGACAGTTTGGAGCAGAAAATCATGACTGTTGCGCGACCCTCATCTCCTACATTAGAAGAGTTTCTCAAGCTACCAGAAACAAACCCTGCTAGTGAGTACATTGACGGCGAGATTGTCCAAAAACCAATGCCTAAGACCCGCCATTCCCGACTTCAGGGTAAATTGATTAATGTGATTAATGAAGTTGTTGAAGAGAGGCGAATTGCCTATGCTTTTCCAGAATTACGGTGTACTTGTGGAGGTCGCTCGATAGTTCCCGATGTAGTCGTTCTCAGGTGGGAACACATTGAATTTGATGAGAATGGCGAACCTGTTGATGATGTGTTCGTTCCTCCAGATTGGACAATTGAAATTCTCTCTCCTGACCAAAGTTCTAACCGCGTTACTGGTAATATTCTGCACAGTCTCAAACATGGTTGCCAACTTGGATGGTTGATTGACCCAGACGACCGTTCAGTTTTAGTTTTTCAACCAAAACAACAACCAGAATTGTGTCGTGGAACGGATAATTTGATTGTGTTGGATGGAATTGACCTAGAGCTAACAGCTGCTCAATTATTTAGCTGGCTCAAGATGAACAAGTCGTAAGTATTAGAGGTCTAATTCTGCACCTTTGTGGTGCTTTAAATAATTAACTTGAGACTTAAGTATGCAATCTTGCTGTTGGGAGTTACTCAAGTCAGAAACATTAGCAGATTGGCTCTTTTGGGCGACATTGTGGCTGTGGGAGTTCGACGTAAACATAGATAAGTTTTGAGGATGATTTTGAATTTTGGAAATTAAGGTATTTATTGACGTTTGCTTGTCGTCTTGGCTGTTACTTGTAGCACATTGGACTAACGCTAAAACATCTCGTTCCAAGTCAAAATCGATACCTCGTGCCAAAATTCCTTTGAGAGTGCAAGCCTTTCCATTTCTACCTAATTTCCTCGCCTGGAAAGCTACCCCATCTGTTGAATAAGAAATACCTTGGATGATCCCCTCCTCGGTAACTTTTACTTTAGTTTCCACACCTGCTGCTTGCAGCTTCTCAAGAAATTGGGTCATCGTCATTTTAGGTTGGATAGTAGTGTTTATTGCATCCTGAATTTTCTCCACCGCGCTACAAGATGGTGGTTTATCCCGTAGCCGCAGTTCAAATTCTTGTCGTTCGCGCATCATCCGTCGTTTTTGTCCAGTAGAAGGTGCTGTATGGTCTACTTCCCAAGAAGAGGGTACGGGAGTTAGGTTGAACTGGGATTCTAGATTTCTCAGAACTTTTTCCAAACGTCTTTTATCCTACCAATCAGATACACATTCACCATCAATATTGATGCGACTTGCGGCGATGTGCAGGTGGAAGTGGTTACGGTCGTTATGGGTGGCGGCGAAATAGAGACAATTATCAAAACCCATACCCAAAAGCGTACCTTCGACAATTTCCTGTAGCTGTTGTTGATATGGTCTTTCTCCCGGTGCAAAGCTAAGAGAAATGTGGCTGACGGGAGATTCTACTCTAGGGTTGAGTTGGCAAGTGGCTGCAAGTTGTCTGTAAAAGTCTTGGGGAGTTTCTCCGGCGAGGTTGGTACAAAGAAGTTCTGCTTCTTCTTTTTCTAAGATGTATTTGGTGAGTCCGGCGAAGCTTTTACCTTTTTTTATCTTCCCAATCATCGCCCAAAGATTGTTCCTCGTTTGTTTCTTCGTCAGTCCCTAAAAGTAAATGTAACCGCAATCTATTAATTTGTTTGGTTAACTTCTCGAAAGGAATGGGGTCGATGGGTGGTGGTATTAATCCGTTGGCGATCGCACTATTTTGAGCTTTGGCTATTTGATGAATATTTGTGCCTATATTTAATAACTGCCAGTAACATTGCCAGTTTGCTTGGGGGATAGTTTTGATGCGACACCCAGCCATAGAACGCCTGACTAATTCTGCTTTACTGATACCTACTTTTTCGGCTAAAGCTTGCCAATGTTCATTTTGTTCTTGTGTGAGCAGGATTTCAAACCGAATTGTGTGTTGTTTGGGTTTGACTGGCATTTCGATAGGTGAGTGCAATATTTTTCCAGCTTGGCAAGTTTCTAGATCAGCTGACAACTATCAAAAGTGATATACATCGATAAGAAGCGCAATTGTTAAAACTAACCTGATTTTAGTAAAACCAGCGTAATTTTAGGTAGCTTGAAGTTTAAAACTATCAACGTTCGTTTCTCGAACCAAAATCAAATTGTTGTTCCAGCCTATGTTGTTCTTCAGCAATGAGGGATTGTAGGGAGCGATGGTGGAACAGTAAATCGAGAAAGTAATGTTCTTCCGCAACTGTAATTCGGAATTGGCGATCAACAAAACAGAAATCTCGACATTCTTTGAAAACCGCCTACAAAGTATTTGCAACTACTCGGCAGGTGGTGGTGCTTTCTATGGACCAAAAATTGATATCAAAATTCAAGACGCGATTGGTAGATTGTGGCAATGTTCAACTATTCAGATAGATTTTAATTTACCAGAACGTTTTGATATGGAATATGTTGCAGCCGATGGCATCAGAAAGCGACCAATCATGATTCATCGGGCAATATTTGGTTCATTAGAACGCTTCTTTGGGATTTTGATTGAAAACTATGCTGGTGATTTTCCTGTGTGGTTAGCACCAGTGCAACTGCGGTTATTACCTGTGACTGAATCAACACAAGAATATGCGAAATCAGTAGCAAGTTATCTGAAAAAATTTAGTTTACGGGTAGAAATAGACCAAACAGGAGAACGTCTAGGTAAGCAAATCCGCACCGCAGAATTAGAAAAAATTCCTGTAGTTGCGCCGTTGTTGGTAAGCAAGAAGTAGAAACCAAAACTTTGAGCGTTAGAACTAGAATTGCTGGAGATTTAGGGATGTTAACATTGGACGAGCTTGTCAAACGTCTACAAGAAGCTATTACATTAAAAACAGTCATCTAACAAGCACAAAAATATGGCTAATCACGCGCTCTACATTTGCAAATCTTGTTATTTTTCTCCTACGCAACGTGATTATATGGGAGAAAGAGGCGGGATACATTTACTCAAACAATTGCTAAATTGATCTGAAAAATGGTCGTTGCAATCTGAATTTGTAATTCAGGAAGTAGAGTGTTTGAGTGCTTGTAATAGACCCTGTGTTATTGCTTTGACTGCACCTAACAAAACCAGTTTAATGTTTGGTGATTTACCGCCGCTCTTAAGTTCAGAAGCAATACTACAATTATGCTAACAATATCATGTCAGTTGTGATGGTATTGTGCCACGACAAGAACGACCAAAAGTTTTGCAAAAAGGAATTCTCGCACGAATTGCTCCTCCACCTACTTAAAGTGCGGGAGGGGGAGATAGGAATAATTTGAAATTCAAAATTTCTCACTCCTACTTTGGCGGATTTTGCTTGTGATTTTTCTACTTAAATTGAACATTTATCTGCTAAACCAACTACTACTCTTAACTCAAAACTAAACAATAAGGATGAACTATGACTCAACTCACTGTACCAGCTTCAGATATAATTTCTGATATTCCCAAACGGGGAATGCCTGTTACTATCATCACAGGATTTTTAGTTAGTGGAAAAACCACACTTCTTAATCAAATTCTCAAGAATAAACAAGATTTAAAAGTCGCTGTTCTTGTGAATGAATTCGGTGATATCAACATCGACAGCCAATTGCTAGTTTCTATGGATGAAGATATGGTAGAACTGAGCAATGGCTGTATCTGCTGTACAATTAATGACGGGTTTGTTGATGCTGTTTACCGAGTATTAGAAAGGGAAGACCGCATCGATTATCTGGTCATTGAAACTACAGGTGTTGCTGACCCATTGCCGATTATTTTAACTTTTTTGGGGACAGAATTAAGAGATTTCACAAATCTCGATTCTATCCTGACTGTAGTTGATGCTGAAACGTTTAACCCTGAACATTTTCAAAGTGAAGCTGCATTAAAACAGATAACTTATGCAGATATTATTCTCTTGAATAAAACCGACCTTGTTACAAGAGAAAAATTTCGAGAACTAGAAGCTTACATCCACGAAGTTAAAGCGGGTGCAAAAATTCTGCACACTACCTATGGAGAGGTAGCGTTACCATTAATTTTAGGCGTAGAGTTAAATCCAAAAGATGAATATACCTCTATTACTGAAGATACGCACGAACATGAGCATCATCATGAACATCATCATGACCATGACCACGAGCATCATCATCATGGACATCACTCACATCATTTAGAAAATGATGGATTTATTTCCGTTTCTTTCCAAAGTGAAAGACCTTTTGATGTGCATCAATTTGAGAATTTTTTAAACGAAGAAATACCCCAATCTGTCTTTCGAGCAAAAGGTATTCTGTGGTTTAGTGATAGTAAATTACGCCATATCTTTCAACTCAGCGGTCCTCGTTATAATTTAGATGGCGATGAATGGCTGACTGAGTCTAAAAATCAGTTAGTTTTTATTGGTAGACATTTGAACACCAATGAAATTCATTCTCTTCTTAACAAATGTTTGGTATGATTAAGATATATTAAGTAATTGCCTGACTGAGTTATTAGTTAATCGTTAGTTGCTAGAAATTATCAGTTAGATGTTAAGGGTTATCAATTAACTTCTAATGACTAATTACTAACGAATTATTACTATGACTATTGACTGATTTTTCTAAAAAATTAGGCTGAGAAAATGACTTTATCGATTCGTCCTGACCTCACTTGTGCTGACCAAATTGTGTCTTCTTTATCTACTCAGCAACAACCGCAAGTTACAGAATTAGAAATGATGCAGGCTGTGCGAACTTTGCTGATTGGACTAGGAGAATATCCAGACAGGGAAGGCTTAAAAGATACTCCCAAAAGAGTTGTCAAAGCTTTGCAGTTTCTCACCAAAGGATATCATGAGTCTTTGGATGAATTGTTAAATGGGGCGGTCTTTAAAGAAGATGCTGATGAAATGGTATTAGTGCGGGATATTGATATTTTTAGTTCCTGCGAACACCATATATTACCAATAATTGGTCGCGCTCATGTGGCATATATTCCAAATGGAAAAGTAATTGGTTTATCCAAGATTGCTCGCATTTGTGAAATGTATGCTCGGCGTTTGCAAGTGCAGGAACGTCTGACTCTGCAAATTGCTGATGCGCTACAAGGCTTGCTCAAACCCCAAGGTGTAGCAGTAGTGGTGAAAGCGACTCATATGTGTATGGTGATGCGTGGTGTACAAAAACCTGGTTCTTGGACTGTTACTAGTGCGATGCGGGGTGTGTTTGCTGATGATGCACGTACTCGTGAGGAATTTATGAACTTGATCCAGCATAATGCTAAGTTTCAGTAACTTTACCAAACCTGGGCAATGGTAGCAAGAGTTGTCATTGCCTTGGAACTATCTTCAAGATAAAAGGCAACTTCAATATGAATAAAGAGCGGAGCCGCTTTGATTTCGACTCAAATCCGACATTCCAAACGATAGATTATGAAGTAGCAGCGCGTAGCTTTGTGCCTGATTATGAGTCGATATACTCCAGAAATTGAACTGTCTGTAGTAAACGCTAATGAATCAAAATTTATTGTGGATTAAAAAACTTAAGTTTAATAATCAAGATTTGATTCCTGCCATAGCTCAAGATTACAAAGATGGCACTGTCCTGATGATGGCATGGATGAACACCGAATCGATTCAGCGCACTCTAGAAACTGGTGAAGCCCACTACTGGAGTCGTTCTCGTGGTGAATTATGGCATAAAGGTACAACAAGTGGACACACTCAGAAAGTCAAAGAACTACTTTACGACTGTGACGGCGACACCATCTTGCTGAAAGTAGAGCAAGTAGGAGATATCGCTTGTCACACTGGTTCAAGGAGTTGTTTTTTTAATAGCGTTCGGATGGAAAGTCTTATCCTTGTTTAACTTGAGAACCCAGCCATGAACCTAACTAAGTAAGATATTTTTCATTAGTTATTTACTATTAGTATTCTTCCTTTAGGAGTGCAAGCAGATGGGTTGCCTGTGCGGTGGTATCATTTGGGTTTAATAGTCGCGATGACTCTGACAGTTGTGGCAAGTTTGCAAACCGTAGGGGCATTACTTGTGATTGCGATGCTCGTCGCACCTGCAAGCACCGCCTATTTGTTGGTTAGAGAACTGCATTTGATGATGATTTTAGGATCTGTAATTGGGGTAAGTGGCAGTGTGATTGGCATGTATCTGAGTTATCATCTAGATGCCCCATCAGGAGCAACAATTGTTTTGGTAGTGTGCGGATTTTTTCTATTGGCATTTCTGTTGAGTCCTTCTCAAGGTTTGTTGACTCGGCCAGAAGTGAAAGAGCCAACCGTCAGGTTTTTCCAACGTATGATTAACCTGCAACGACAGTAGTTCTATTTGCTGCTTCGAGTGTGTCTGCATCTCCGCTTTGTCGTCCTCGTTTTATAAAAATGATTATCATACTCAGCAAATAGGTTACACTTGACCATGTGACTCAACAAAGGAAAGATACATGTCACTGAACGCTAGTGAAAAACTGATGGAGCAAAAGACAGCTAGTCAGGGAAACCAAGCAGATATGTCCGCCATCATCAGAAATTCGTTACCTTTTGGAGAGAGTACATGTCTGATTGAAGATGAACAAGCGATACCTGTTAATCAGCTTCCTCAGTCCTGGCAAGATATTTATGCCGGAAAATCTAATACAAAACTTTCTGACCCACAAGCATATGTAAAGATGGCGCAACTTTTTCTTCACAAGATGTCTCATGGTGATGTTGACTTATTCAATGAATCGGAAGATTTCCTAGATTGCAAGCCAGCTTTTTGTGAAATATTTGGTAAACTTGCTTGGAAAACGCTTGAGTTTTATGGAGAAGATTTTGACATTAATAAATATCCGAATTTTGATTTGATTGAGAACGAACTTTCTCTAGAACAAGAAGATTACACTGAACGTAAGAAAATTATCGAAATTGCGAAAGACCTCTTTAAGGAATTTGGATATGACCTTCCAGCTTCTTTTTATCACGTACACCTGGCACCGATCTCCAGGAAAGAAATTTCTGAAGTTCGTCCATTAAGATTCAGTGAAGAGGACAGAAAAAATGCTCGCGCTTGGGATGCTTCTTTGCATGGACAAAAGGTGTTTCCCATCCAACTAATGGTGCAAAGCATCTCTTCTAAGCACGGATTTTTCCAAGAGCATGGTTGTGGATGTAACCACGCAATGGCGAGAGTTGGTGCTACTGATACATCTTTTGATTACCAGATTCGTCCCCAAATGCGGACTACCTGGATTAGGGATTTTATTTGGACTGTATGGTATGAGTACGCCTTCTATAAATTTGTGCCAGTTAACCGCTTCTTAGTTGGTTGAGAAACTTTGTAATTACCATTTTTGAGGGATAATAATTGAGTATCTGAAGTAAAGTATTTATTCAGGTACTTTATTTATAAATTAGGATGTTCTAGATGATTAAATCTTCACCACCTCCTTACCCAAGCAATTATCAAATGCTTAAAAACCTCCTTAGAGAAGCATATAAAACTGTCAATCAGGGATTATGTGGTGATAGAGCGATCGCTTACAGAAGTACCGTTAAAAAAAGACTAGAAATATGCTCAACTTGTGAAAAATTTGATGCTCAAGCAAAGCGTTGTACTATATGTGGATGTTTGATGATGGTGAAGGCTAATCTTGAAGCTTCTAACTGTCCAGATGGAAAATGGTAATATCATATTCTTCTTTGTCAATACTGGTAATAAATTAATACTTAAAAATGGTTCTTCAGTACCTAATATGCCATACTATTAGTTAAACATCAAAATTTGACTTTAAAATCAAGCTTAAAATGCCTAAATCCTTATAAAAGTCCAAAATGTAAAAAAATAATGTCTATTTTTGTTGTACAGCAATACTTTCAGCTTATTAGCGGATTAATTTAGCATATCAAGTACTGAAGAGCCTTAAAAATTAAGCTAATCTAGTACCAATGTCAGATCTAAATTAATTCTTTAATTTCAATGTATGGCAATCAAAACAATTATCTCTCATCCCAATTCCTTATTAAGGAAACCTTCGATCAAGGTAGAAAAATTTGATCAAGAGCTTCAAACCTTGGTTAATGACTTGGTAGATACAATGCTTGAACATAAGTCAATGGGATTAGCTGCTCCTCAGATTGGAGAGTTAAAAAGGGTTTTTGTTCTCAATCAAAAACGCATCTTAGGTGACAAGACACAAGAGATTAAACCTGAAGATATCTTGTGCATCATTAATCCGGAAATAGCATACCAAAAGCCTGTTATTGATTCAGAAGAGGGATGCCTTAGCATTCAAGGGCAGCGTGGAGTTGTCAAGCGATTTAATCAAGTTACACTTTCAGCATTTGATCGAGAAAATCGTGCTTTTTACCTCACTGCTGATGGGGTATTATCCATTGTCATTCAACACGAAATCGACCATCTCGATGGAATTCTCTTGATTGATAAATTCCTGCCCTTGTGTTCTGATAAAACTTCCCTCTCCTAGTCTCAATCAGAACAGAAATCTGGAATCGTAAAGAATTTAACCTCCTAGTATTTACGACTAAATTTTCATTAACTCACGTTGTTTCTGCAAACGATTTTGCCACCTAAGTATTCTTGCCCACCGCTCAAGAGGAGAACTTAACTTTTGAGAGAGAATCTGATTAAGAATTTGAGTAAAAATTCCTTCAACTTCGTCAAAAGAATCAAGAAGATTCTTGCCGTAAATAGAGGGTATAAACGGAATTTTCCCAACTATTCTGGTAGAGTGTTCTTCCTCAAAAGCCTCCACTTCTGGGAATTGGTTAAGGCATTTATTTAAAACATACACCACTGGAATTCCTAACTCTTCGTCAATGGCGCGGATATCTTCTGAAATTGCCACAGAGTCGGGTGTCGCCTCAACTACTACAACAACCACATCGGCTCCTATAGGTAGACCAAATCGTCCTGCATCCTCTCCACCACCGCAGTCGAGAACTACAATCCCATTTGTACACAGCGCCAACCAAGCCTTCAGTGGGTTAAGTGTCGCATGAGAACAACGGGTAGAGTAAAGTTCTTCGATCCTTAGTGCAGTAGTTCCTACCGACATCAATGCTAGCCCGTCACTGAGGGTTTTTACATATTTTTCGGTGAATGAGTCTACTGGATCAATAGAGAATTTTTTGACTTTATCGAATGAAGTACCGTAGAACTCGCGGTAAGTCTGATCCCTCAAGAGTCCTTGAAACTCATAAAATTCCTTCTCAGCTTGAGTGATGAGAGGAAGTTGCTGAAGTTCCTTTTCTCCATATCCAGGATAGTGAGAACAAAGGTAGCGCGAGAGGAATCATTGGCAGCATCAATTTGCTGCTTTAGAAATTCCTCATTTGCGTTCACCTGCTGTTCATCATCCCGACCCTAATCCTTTTGCATTGCGGAAATTCGCTGAATCTCGTAACAGTGAGTTCTTTCCCCCCTACGATTTGCCAGGAACTCAACTATTTGAAGATTTTTGTGAGGATATAATTAGCCGCTTTTCGTTACAACAGCAAGTAATTCCCCTTGGTGTGACACGTATTGAGGCTTTACCATCACTGATTCGTCCGCGCTTACGCCTGTGGTTGGATTCGGGACAATCGATAATTGCACGGCGGGTAGTACTAGCAACAGGTAGCAGTAAACAGCAAATACCCGATTGGGTAAACCAGATAGAGTCCGAGTATCCCCAAGATAGGCTTTGTCACTCGCAGACAGTGGATTTACGGCAATTATACTTAACGGGTAAAAGGATATTAATTATAGGTGGCGGGTTGACGAGTGGACATTTGGCAGTAGGTGCTATTTCTCGTGGTGCAAAAGTCCACCTGATGATGCGGCGACAGTTACAAGAAAAATTATTTGATGCTGAACCTGGTTGGTTAGGGCCAAAGTATTTGAAGGGATTTTTTGCTCAACAAGATTACCAAAAGCGCTTTGACATGATTGTGCAAGCGCGTAATGGTGGTTCCATGACACCAGCAATGGGACTGCAACTACGGCGAGAAGTACGTAATGGTAATCTTAAAATTGATGAAAACTGTCAAGTTTTGCAAGCCCAGTGGTTAGGTAAGAGTTGGCAAGTTCAATGTAGTGATGGTAGTCAGTATGAATACAGTCGGATTTGGCTTTCTACTGGCACTAAATTTGATGCGACATCACAAGCGTTATTACAAGAAATTTTAGATACTTATCCAATCAAAATAGTTAATGGTTTGCCAGTTTTGGATGAATATTTGCGTGTTCCAGGTTGTGAATTATTCCTGATGGGTGGTTTAGCAGCTTTACAAGTAGGCCCAACAGCACGAAATTTATCTGGTGCAAGAATGGCAAGTGAAAAGATTGTCCCAGCAATTTTGAAGCCCAAAGGAGCGTTTTTACACCCCAGAAGTGCTTGAAATAATTTGCTTAATAACGATTATCATTACTGTATGAATATACCCAAAATTACTGTTGTCGCAGGTTTAGCAGGCGCTGGAAAAACCACTTGGATTACTCAACAAATAGCTTGTAGTGATAATACTACGAGTAACATACTGTATTTCAGTCCTGGGACGGGTAACGTTCCTATCGACCAAACCCGCATCAAGAGCGAATATCCTACCGTTAAAGTCTTTGGTGATGGACAGGAAGTTGAGTTTCTCAACCAACTATCAACAGCAGATGCTGTTTATATTGAACTGGGTTTTTATTTAGAACTGAATGCTATCACGCCAATACTAGATAATTTATCGTATCGTGCGATCGCCCAAGGGGCGGCTCCTTACAGGAACATCGCTATTTTGCCACCTCATCTCCAAGATTATGAGTATCATACTTGGGCAGAGGAAATTAAACCAGGTGCAGCCATTGATATCAGTATTACCCCTACCCAACTATGGCGCGTCCCTACCACAGGTCAAGTTATCGACGAAGATAGTTTGCACGAGTTTTGCTATGAAATTACTCATGGCGCTTACGGTCAAGTGAGTCGTGCTAAGGCAATTTTTGATGTTGCAGATGGGCGAAGTCTTTACGCTGATTTTACTCTGGGTGTACCAGCAACCGATTGTTGATGAAAATGGTGTTATTCTCAACGACCCCACAGTCGAAGTGCTAGTAAAAATGGCGGTAAGCCAAGCCGCAGCAGGATCAGATATGGTCGCACCTTCTGACATGATGGATGGTAGAGTAGGGGCAATTCGTCAGGCACTTGATGTAGCAGGATACATTGATGTGCGAATTTTGGCATACTCTGCAAAATATGCCTCTGCATACTATGGGCCATTTCGAGATGCGTTGGGTCGCAACCTAGATGAGGCAAAGCTAAAAGAGGATTTTCGAGCGTGTCTGGTTTAAGAGCAAACATACAAGGTGAGTTTGAGCAGCGCCATTTAGGGATGCTGTCGGATTACGTGACAGCGATCGCTTGGCATGACAACGGTGAATTCCTAGCAGCTAGTTCCGCAGCTGGAGAGGTGATGCTATGGCACGTTAACCAAATGTTTCATGAAACGTTTCTACAAAAGGGAAACGGACAATCTGTAGACTGTCTTGCCAATTCTCGTGACGGTCAATTTCTCGCCGCAGCTGGGCAAAACGGGGAGGTTAGAATTTGGCGTTTACACTCAGGGGAGCCAGAACTTCTCAACATTCTGGAAAATGGTGCTTGGGTAGACCGTATGGTGTGGAGTCCCAAGAGAAACTTATTGGCATTCAGTTTGGGGCGAACAGTGCAGGTATGGAATGCAGACATAGGTAACATTGAAGCCACGCTAAATTTTGATACTTCCTCCGTTCTTGACATCACCTGGCATCCCAATGGTGAAAGTTTAGCAGTTGCTGGTTATCAGGGGGTGAAGATTTGGATGGTAACTAATTGGGATGATGACCCATGTTTGTTACCAGTTGATTCCGCTTCTTTGGTAATATCTTGGTCACCTGATGGTAAATATATTGCCTCTGGTAACATGGATCGTACCATCACCGTTTTGGAGTGGAACAACCCCAATCCTTGGGTGATGCGAGGCTTTCCAGACAAGATTCGCCGCTTGGCATGGTCAGACACATCCTCAAAATCAGGCGCTCCAATACTTGCCGTTTCTAGTGTTGAAGGCATAGCTGTATAGGAAAAACAGTCTCATGATTGGGATGCTCGAGTCCTGTCAAGACATGAAGATGTTGTGCAATCGATCCAATTTCAACCAAATACTCACTTGCTGGCTTCTGCTGGTGAAGATGGCAAGCTGTGCTTGTGGAATAAGGATAAGCGGCTAACTCAGATTCTTGATGGTGCGAATGCTGGATTTTCTTGCTTATCCTGGCATCCTCAAGGGCATCAACTGGCAGCTGGGGGAAACAACGGCGAGTTAATTATCTGGTCAAAGGGAACGCGGGGTCACGGATTTGGGCGAGCTTAAGTGCTTTTAAGTATAAATAGGATTCTAAATGCCATTTGCTTGCTGATGCAAGTTAATCATGCGATCGCATAAACGCTTGAGCAGCCAAAAGTCATGACTAATAACCAAAATACCTATTTCAGCTTGACGAACGTAATCGATAACAGCTTTCCAAATCAAAGCTTGAGTATTAGCATCTAGCATTGCCGTCATCTCGTCAGCAATCAAGTAGCGAGTAAGCCTTCCTAACGAACGAGCCACAGCTATGCGCTGGAGTTCGCCTCCGCTTAACTCATGAGGCCAGCGATTCAGCCAATTCTGGTTAATATTTAAAGCTTGGAGTAATTCCCCAGAAGGCATTTGCCCTTCTTTTAAGATTTTATTAATCCGCCAACGAGGATTCATAGCCAACTCAGGATTCTGAAAAATCATTTGCACCGGACAATAACTCCGTATTGGCAAAGGCTGATCATCTACACTGATACAGCCTTCTACAGGTTGAAGATAACCAGCTAAAATTTTACCCAGAGTTGTTTTTCCTAAACCACTAGTTCCACTCAAACCCACGATTTCGCCAGGATTTATTTCTATACTAAAGTCCCGCAGTATCCAAGGTTGATTAGCATATCGGGGTAACTTGCAGCGTTACCGAAAAAATAATTAACAATAGTAGGGCTATCCAAAAAGCGGGAGCTGATGCCAAAGTATAAGCATAAATCCGAATCACCCGATCTACTAAAGACCCTTCCTTAGCTCCTGCGACAATACCCAGCAATACACCGAATGCACCAGAAAACAACCACGCCAACCCCATCAGTGCTAATGATGCCTCAAAACGTTCAGCTATCACTTGGGACACCGTTTGGTTGTAGGTCATGGAAGTTCCCAAATTACCTTGCAGTAGTTGTCCTAGCCAAAGAAAAAAACGTGTAGTCATGGGTTGATCTAATCCCCAACGTTGGGCAGTTAATTCTCGTTGTTCTGCACCCACACGCATCACATCAGCCCCAATATAAGCATCTACCGGGTTAACAGGAGACAAGCTTACCAGGACAAAACTGATTATTGACAGTGCTATTAGTAGCAGTAGAAAGTGTAGGAATTTTTGGAGTAAGAATCGCCAGATATGCTTCATAGGTCAATCGCAGTTCCACTTCCAAGAGGTAACGTTGGCTAATATTGAACCTGTGTAATTGTGAGTTACCTGCTTTTGTTTGCCAAGGTCTAAACAGCTATTCACAAAGTAAGTTTGCTCGGGACTAACCAGCCAAGTAGATGCAGCATCGCCTTTAGTAGTGATTCCAGTTTGACCGTCCCACTGTAACTTTTGCCAAAATAATCTTGCTTCTATCTCTGAGGCTGCGGTCATACCTTTGTCAAGATTTTGGTCAACGGTAGGATTAGCATAGTAACCAGGATTTTGCCAATTTCCTTGGGCAACTGGACTATGGTTTCGGCTGTGAGGGGTTGACCATCCGAAAAGCGGACATCTTCACGGATTTTGAATGTCCAGATTTTGCGATCGCTACTAATAGTGTAGTTTTGAGCAAGGTCATTTACCAGTTCTAGATCTTCGTTACGGCGCAACAGTGTACTTTGAAAAAGTGGCGGCCCGTAATAATTCCAACCCATAGTTGGGTCGAACCCCTTGTCGTCAAAATCCTCCCATGAAAAAGCCAGCACTATCTCATCTTTGGATTCACCGCTAACTTTAGTAGCTGGTGGACTTGAAGAAACTTGGCTACAAGCAGCCAATATCTGCACCAGTAATAAATTCGACAACCAGTGCCACCATTTGATTTCACAGATTTTCAATCTAGAAATACTTAAATTCACTTTAATTATTCTCACATAAAGTTTCTACTGCTCCTACTGTAGTTCCTAAAGCACAATAAATTAGAGCTTTATCTTGCTTGAGTTTTGACCAATTAAAATCAGGTTGTTGTCTTTCTAAATCTATAGAAGCTTCTGCATAATAACATCCTGGTCTTACAGTGCCAGGAAAATCTAATTCTTCAGGACATAAAAATAAATGTGGTAATTTCAAAGGAATCACATGCTGAAAATCTAGTAATTCCAGAGGAACTTTACTCTTGATAGCAATTTTCTTGATAATATTTTTAATATTTATATCGATACCAATTAACCAACTGAATGGTAATTTAAATTGTTGTATCCAAAACTGAGGAGAAAATTTTATTTGTCGGTTTGGATTAGGCGGTGGTAGTGCCGTAAACATATCCGTTAAATAAATGCTTGTAATTTGGCATTCATAAGCTATTAAAGCCAGTAAAGTTGAGAACAAAGGGGAGGATGTACTAATCAAAAGTAAATCGGGATGAGTCTGTTTGAGCAAAGTATGTACTTCGCGGTTCTCTCCTGTTAGAAAGGAATTAATCATAGATTTAAAATACTTGATATATTTAATTTGCTCTAAGATGAGCTTAAGCCCACTAGCTTTAAGATGATTATCATCAACTTTTCGTATAAAACCTTTTGGGAACCATCTTTCGAGAATAGGTAGAAAAGTAAAACCATGATTTTGAGCATTTTCTTGAGAATCTGGTATCCCCAAATAAAGCACTTCATGACCAAAGGATTTTAGAGTTTTCGCCAATTTCAAAGTGCCATAAAATTCGCCTTGCAATCGCCAAATACAAAATACAATTTTTGCCATGACTAAAACTCCACTGCAAATGTACCTAATACCGTCAATGGTGCTGCGGGGAGAAGACTAAAACCATCTACTTCGTAATATTTAACGTCAAAGAGATTTTTGACATTTAGACCAACTCTATAATTACTCCGACGATAAAAAACAGATGCGTCAGTTCTTAGATATGAGGGAACTGTGAATGTATTGGGTAAAGATACCTCACGTTCTGCTGCATATACTAACCCCAAGCCAAAACCTAAACCTTGCAAATTACCGTTTTGAATTTCGTAAGTAGTCCACAAGCTAGCGCTATGTTCAGGTACGCCTGCTGTGCGATCGCCAATCAGATCCGGGTTATTATCTTCAGTGACAACAATATCTGTATAAGCATAAGTAGCGATTTTGAATCTGGCTAATTCTACACCAAATAAAACATTGTGACGTAATGAACCTGTATTAAATTTTCCCGAAATTTCGGTTTGTGAGGTGTAATTTTCTGTTTTCTGCGCTCCTTGTGAAGATGTCCTATCTAGTGTACGACCATCATCTCGTAACGATATTGAATATATCCGAGCATTACCAACTTCAGTATTATTAATAGTGGCATTTAACCCCTGTCTAAATTTCCAATTATCACTAAACTGGTGTTCCAAGTTACCACTAATTGAGGCAACATTTCCGGTAGTTGGGTCAAGATTAGGTTCGCCAATAAACCTGTTAACTGGAAGTTTTAAAGATACAGGATCTAAGGGTAATCCTTTATCAAAAATATAACTATAGTCGAGATATTCAAATTCGGTGGTGAAAGTTGTGCGGGGACTAATTTGTAAAGTCAAAACCGGAGCAATGAAAAAGTTTTCGCTAGAGACAAAATCACGATAGCTGTTGCTATTTTCATAAGCGAGATTTAAACGGTACAAAGCCGAGCGATCGCTTAACAATGGCCCAGTGATATCAATAGTTGGACGGTAAAAATCGAAACTCCCGATGGTCAACTGACCTTGGTAAAAGGGACTGTCAAGCGGCTTTTTCGTCACTGTGTTAACTAGCCCACTCAAGGAAAAAGAGCTACCACCACCATAAAGAACTGATGACGGGCCTGTGAGAACTTCTACTCGCTCAACATTAGCAATATCACGCTGATTTCCCTGATCCCGGAAACCGTTGCGGAGGTTTTCATACCCTGCAAACAAACCGCGAATATTGTAACCGGATGCTGTACGATCCGTTGCACACCACTAACGTTATCTTATATATTAGATAAGCATCGCCAACTCGTACCCGTTGGAGTACCTGGAGAAATCTACGTTGGTGGTGCTGGGGTGACGCGGGGTTATTTGAATCGTCCCGAACTGGCTGCTGCAAGGTTTAGCGATCGCAACTTTGGAAATTACTCTATCAGGCTTTATCAAACTGGAGACTTAGGACGTTATTTACCTAATGGCGAACTTGAGTATTTAGGACGCATTGACGAACAAGTAAAAGTTCGTGGCTTTCGCATTGAGTTGGGAGAAATTGAAGCGGTATTGCACCAACATCCAGCTATTGAGGAAGCTGTGGTTTTGATGCGAGAAACTGAGTCTGTTGGTGACATTCAGCCTGATGCTGGTGTTACGGAACTGCGCCAATTTATTAAACAAAATAAATCAGAAAATTTTAGCGATCGCCAATTAGTTGCTTATTGCGTTTCTTCTCAACAACCTGCACCAACAATTACTGAATTGCGTCGTTGGCTAAAAAATCAGTTACCTGAATACATGATACCTACGGCTTTCATCATGTTAGATAGTCTACCTTTAACGCCCAGTGGGAAAGTAGACAAACGAGCATTACCAAACCCCGATCGCATCAGACCTGAACTAGATACAGCTTACATTGCTCCGACTACCTCAGCAGAAAAAGCATTAGCTCAAATCTGGACACAGGTATTGAGGATTGAACGAGTAGGTATCCACGATAACTTTTTTGAGTTAGGAGGAGATTCGATTCGTAGTATTCAGGTATTAGCCAAATCTCAGGAAATAGGCTTGAATTTTTCGCTACAACAACTTTTTCAACATCAAACAATTTATGAATTAGCGCAGGAAGTTAATATTACTGAACCGAGTTCTTTATTAAGCCGAAAAACAGAAAAATTTAGTTTGATTGCTGCAAGCGATCGCCAAAAAACAGAAAAATTTAGTTTGATTGCTGCAAGCGATCGCCAAAAATCACTGGCGAAGATAGCGCAGGTTCCTGTTAAGCACGTTTTATTAGCTGCACATATCAGAGTCATGAGTTTATTAAGTGGTGAGACGGATGTATTAACGGGTTTGGAGTCTAACGGTAGATTAGAGACTGAAGACGGAGAACAGACGCTAGGTATTCATTTGAACACTGTGCCATTACGTTTACAACTGCATAGAGGAACTTGGATAGACTTAATACAACAAACTTTTCAAGCAGAAAGTGAATTATTACCTTATAGACGCTATCCCTACGCAGAATTGAAAAAGCTTAATCGTGGAGGACAGCTATTTGAAACTGTTTTTAATTACACGCACTTTCATATATTTCAGAATCTCCAATCATTAACAGGTTTAGAAATTATCGGCGCGCAAGGTTTTGGTGAAACCCATTTTGCCTTAAGAGTCGAGTTTAACCGAGAGCCATTTTCGGATAATATTCAACTTGATTTAGAATGCGACCTCACCAAGATTAATCAAGTTCAACTAGAAGCCATTGGTGGTTACTATTTTGAGACACTAACAGCCATGTCTCAACAACCAAGCGATCGCTATGAGTCTCAATGTTTGCTTCCTGTTAATGAACAGCATCAGTTATTGATATGGAATGATACAAGTAGGGAATATCCCGAAAGCTTGCTTATTCATCAATGGTTTGTAAATCAGGCATTGCAGACACCAGATGCGACTGCTGAATTCATCCCATATTTTTCCAAATCACTCTTATTCAAGCTTTTATTTGCCTGAACCAAGTTCTTACCACCTGCATGACAAGAAGCGCAATTGGCAGAAAAGACTTTAGCTGCATTAGCTGCATCTGCTGCTAGAGCTGGATGATTAAAGGCAAAAGTGAAAATTACTATGCAAGGTAAATATTGTCAGAACTTTTTTGGGGTAATTTGGGGGTAAAGAAGTTTTGTAAAGCGTGAAAGTACTGATAAATCAAGGTTGAGAGAGGACTGAAAATCCTCGTGTCACCGGTTCAAATCCGGTTCCTGGCATTTATAGATAAAACCCCTGGTAATCAAGACTTCCAGGGGTTTACTGTCTCCATAAAAACCCCATTTCAGCCGTTTTTGGTGGTGTAAATCTGGTGTAATTTTATGCCACGTTGGACATTTTTGGACGGGGTTAGTCAAATTTTGGGGGTAAATCAGGGCGCGCTGATTTACCTAATTTCAGGAGTTGCCTATGAACTCTCAACCCTCTGGAGGTAAATCCTCTAAAGGTACTACAAACGCTTGCAACTTGTTTTTCGCTATGGCGGGAAGTGTCATTATCTTTCGACAGGTTTTACTGCCTCGGATGGATTTGGATGGTGTTGATGTTCTATGCGAACCCAAACTCTTACGACTGTTGTGGATTTTTAGCCAAGTCCCGTCTTTACGCCAATTGCGAAAGTACGTATAGACTGTTTGCCAAGCTGGAAAATCCCCTGGTAGCGATCGCGCTTTTCTTTTGGGTTTCGAGGAGAGTGTGATACTCCGCAGGAGTAGCTAGCTGCCGCGATCGCCTTCCAGAACTATCTTGCTTTGAAGTGGGTGAAGTTTGTATCAAATCTCCTGCAAATATTATTGGTTATTGGAAATTACCAGAAACTGCAGCAAAAACCTTAGTAGATGGCTGCATTCATACTGGTGATGCTGGTTACTTTGATGAAGAAGGTTACATTTATATTTGCGATCGCTTGAAAGACATACCCAAGTCCAAGCAGCAGTGGTGATGGTTCGAGAACTGCAAAGCGAGAATAAATCTATAGTTGCATATGTTGTTTCTCAGCAACAGTCATTAACAATTAGTGAATTGCGTAACTTTCTCAAACAGAAGTTACCTGATTATATGATTCCCAGTGTGATCGCCATTATCATGGAAAAAGGTTGGGAGCAAGTTATCGCTGTACAAGGAATGATTTTTACACCAGGAGGTAAGTTCTGCTTTAACCAATCCTGCACTCTTACTTGCATTTGTTCGTCAACGCGATCGCATTTAGTTAGCAACACTAAGTCAGCACAAGCTAGCTGATCTTCAAATAGATGCAGTGATAAGGTCATAGCTCGAAACTCACGCACTGGTCATAATGCTTGCTACCTAACCGAGCTTGAGGGAGTTTCCTTAGCAAAGTTTCTATCCATCAATTCTGTACGTGAATTTGTCCGCACAGCCCGGAACATTCCAAACCGGCACAGCCCTGTACCAAACGCCAAACGCATCAGTAAAAGTGTCGGTACTTCCCGCACAGACTTGACAAAACCAGACAGTCCAAAACGCACCAATCCCTCAGGTCTGGCTATCCCTTGCCAAATCGAATCTAACCAAGAAGGAAGGGTTTCTTGCGTCCAATCAGCCGTAATTACCTCACCTTCGACTAATCCTGTAGCTGTCAACAGTTCAGAAAATCCCTCAATGCTAGAAAAAGCTGGATGAGACCACTGATCTAGCAATTGTCGCATTACTGGTTTCTCCCAAAAATTTAGCGGCTTTTGGCGGTCATCCCTTTGATTCCAGTCAGCGACAACCAAAATTCCACCAGGCTTTAGCACCCGCATTAATTCTCTGGCAAAAATGGCTTTATCAGGCATATGAGGACCTGCTTCGATTGACCAAACTACATCAAAACTGGCATCTGGAAACGACAGTGCCATCGCATCATCGACCGCAAACTGGACGTTTAGCCCGTCGGGTGTTAGCTCCTGGGCGCGTTTTACTTGTTGTGGACTGATGGTAATTCCTGTGACAGCAAATCCATAATCTCGCGCTAAAATCCGACTGCTGCCCCCAATTCCACAGCCAACATCTAAGACGGTAGTACCAGGAGGTAATTTATCTAAACCACCCCACTTAACCATTTCGTGTACAAAGTCAGATTTAGCAGCCAAAAAATCCTTGCGTCTTGGTGGCGAACCGTAGTGACCGAGGTGAATGTGTTCTCCCCAGTAAAACTCTAGGATGCCGTCAAGCGTCCATAGGTCGTAGGAATTGGCAACTGTGGCTGAGGATTGATACTTACGAGCCGTTAGGAAATAAGCCGCAATTCCAATTAGTAAAACGATAAGAGAACCAATTACAAAATAAACTAATGAAGTTGACATTGTTGTGACAGCTTTTTATTTAGCTAACCGTTGTATGGATGTTGGTGTGTTTATGGTTCATCCCGAATTAAACGAGCGATCGCAAGAGAAATCTTCCTATAGGTTGAGCTTGCAATATTTTGCCAACCTCGAATCATTTTCCTGAGATTTAGAAAGGGTTGCTGCTTATCTTCTCTGATACTTGTTTGTTGCATCTTAACACAACTGTGATTTGCTTGCGTAAAAATCAATGGTCGATCTATACTGGCATTCGTCGTTAATCGGGGCAAGTTTCATTCTTTACCAAAGCTTGCTCTGGATTTTTATTGGACAATTTTTTTAACAGTTTTTCAACCTCAGAAATTGTTAGGATTGCCAGCGTTTGGTGACATAACGTTGACAATTTTTTATATTGCTAAATCTAGTTAACAATTCTTTTCCATTCTGACAATTATTTTTCTCCAATTGATTAACTTATCCAGTATGCAAGCTCTATCCAAACTCTTTGAGGAATCCACAACGGATATCTATGTTGTTCGTCGTGATGGTTCGACGACACCAAATTCACATATTACTGCGATCGCACCCAGCACTTCTTCATCTTTAGTTCAGGGTTATACAGCCAGCGTTTTGCCTGTTTATAGCAAATTCTTTTATCAAAAGTGGGCAAAGGGTTCAGTACCAATTGCACCGCCTTATATTCGGGATCATTTATGGTTCTATGTCGAAAAGAAGACACTAGATCAGAAAAAAGTCGTCAAAGCGATCGCCACAATTCAACAATGGATTGATACTGGAATTTCGATGGAATTGCTCTTTAATTTGAACGCTGGAATCTATTTTCCCGACAAGCCAGAGCGATGTCTGACGGAAATTGCATAAGTTATGGAGTTATGCGAGTATATACCCGATGAACAAAACGATCGCCCCTTGGTGTGTCCGCTAGGACGATCCCTAGCACCCTACAGAGAACTTGATTTATCAGCATTTGGTATGAGGATTTTACTCATTGAAGATGATGGGGCTATTGCCAAAGCTGTTGCTGAAGCCTTGGGCGACAAAGGCTATACTGTTGAAATGGCTCACGACGGTCAGACCGGTTTAGCCTTTGCGGAAACAGGTTTATTTGACTTGATTGTCCTGGATCTGACCTTGCCCAAACTAAACGGCATCCTCCTTTGCCAAAAACTGCGGCAACAAAACCTGTCTGTGCCTGTGTTAATGTTAACCGCACGAGACACCACCGCAGATAAGATCGTTGGTCTGGATGCAGGAGCCGATGACTATATCATCAAGCCCTTCGAGATATCTGAGTTACTAGCCAGGGTTCGCGCCTTGTTGCGTCGGCGTTCACTCCCCTTTGCAGAGACACTGACTTGGGAAAAGCTCCTGCTCAGGGTAGACTCCTGCGAAACCTTTTATGATGGTATCATTCTGCGCTTAACCCCTAAAGAATATGCTTTACTTGAGCTTTTTTTGAAGAATGGCAGCCGCATCTTGACGCGCCAATACATTCTAGAACGAGTCTGGACGTTTGATGACCTGCCTGGGGAAGACACAGTCAAAGCGCACTTGCGCGGTCTGCGTCAGAAGCTCAAGTTAGCAGGAGCACCCCCCAACTTGATTGAAACAGTGTATGGCTTGGGCTACCGACTTAACCCAAATCTCCAATCTGCGGTTTAACCGCCTGCGTAACCGCTTGCTGCTATTTTACTTTTTGGCCATTACGGCAATTTTAGTTTTTTTCGCAACGACGATTTACGTCCTTGTATCGCGCGATCGCCAACAGCAATTTGACCAACAATTGCAGCAGATCGGTACTTCCGCAGCGGGAATCTGGGAGGTTGTGCAGCACGAATATGAAGAACTGACGACTCAACCTGAGTACGCCGCTTACCGACGCACCTTGCCCCACGATCGCCAGGGACAGCTTTTACCGATCGCCCTTGTGCAACTGATGGGTAAATACCAAATGGACACTGCACCGCCGCTGGTTCCGGGAACACTCCTCGACGCAACCTACGGAATTGCTTGGTATACGCCCACGCGAGAGCTATTGATCTACGAGGGAATATTGTTTAACTTGCCCCTACCAGACCAGATTCCGGCTGAAGGCTTGTTCGTATCCAGAGACAAAACCCGCAGTTTCTTGCAGCCGGTTTACAAAGCCTCGCAGCAGTCAGGGCAGGAGTTGGTAGGGTATGTTGCGGTCACAGGGACGCTAGCAGAGTTGGAGACAGAGCTAGCCCATCTGCGCGCGAACTTGCTCCTAGGTGTTGCGATTGTAGCGGGCTTAGTGGTGTTGGCAGGATGGTGGCTCACGCGCCAGTCGATCGCCCCCGTGGCCACCAGCTTAGCTCAACTCAAGCAATTCACTGCCGATGCCTCCCACGAATTGCGCACCCCCCTAACAGCCATTCAGGCTTCGGCTGAGGTTTTGCAGAGTCATCCCGAACGCATTCACCCTGGCGACATCGAGAAAGTGACCGCGATCGCCACTGCTGCCACCCGTATGGGCCATCTGCTCAAAGACTTGCTGCTCATAGCTCGCCTTGATGCCCAAGCCCCTGATCAGCGGGGATGGCACGTCATCGACTTGGATGAACTGCTGGAAGACTTAGTTGAACTGCACCGCGATCGCGCCCAAGCGGCCCAGCTCATGCTGACCTATCAGTCCCAAGCCACGGCCAAGGTTTACGGGGATGCCGAGCAACTCCAGCGCTTATTTGCCAACTTGTTGAGCAACGCCCTACAGTACACCCTCACCGGCGGCACCATTACCGTTACCTTACAACAAGCTGGGAAAGCCGTCTTGGTCAGAGTGCAAGATACCGGCATTGGCATTGCGCCCGCAGACTTGCCCCACGTTTTTGACCGGTTCTGGCGGACTGAAGAAGCGCGTCACCATTATCGGGATGGATCTGGGCTGGGGCTGGCGATCGCCAAAACCATTGTTGAGCGCCATCATGGCCACATCAGCGTGCAAAGCCAACCCCACCAAGGTACCTGCTTTGAAGTCAAGCTCCCCTGCCGGTAGGCTTGTGTAGATCAGTGAAGTTGTGCGGCGGCAGATAATCTTAAACTCTCGCCGATAACCTCTGTACCGTCCGCACCAACGCAGCGTTAGCCGTCGCCACTACGTTCGATCTCGCGCTCAATAATCTCTTTGACAAACTCAGGCAATTCCTTTTCTACGCTGACAGCCCTCTGCCTGAGCCTTTCATAAATCTCAATGTCATCTCCTTCCCAAAGCAGATCTATTCTCCTGACCTGTCGCATTGCGATATGCTCATAGCTTTCTGGATACGCCCAGTAGCAGGATAGACAATCAGATCATTTAACCAAAAGCTGTGGGCAAGCTGATTCGCACAGAAGCCTAAGACGGCTAACAACCTTTTAGCAGGCAACCTATGGCAGTCAATTACCGAGTTCTTTACTTTTACTGGCTAACTTGAAAGTCAAAGAGTTTGAATCCATCTCCTAATTACAGAGGTTAGCCATGAACAAGTCGCAAGCAGTCGCTTTATTTCTGAGTTTAAGTTTGGCAACAGGTGTGACGGCCTGCACCAACCAACCCAACAAACCAGGTGGTGGTGAAGAAGGAGGCAGTTTAGCCCCTACCTCACCATCCGCCGCAAATTGGCATCAACCAGCCCCTGTTCAGACCCTGGATGCAACTCTCCCTGTGGCTTCTCGTGGTGAACGCGGTGAACGCGGTGAACGCGGTGAACGCGGTGAACGCGGTGAGCGGAGTGCCCTGCCCTCAAGTCAAATAGTGTAAACAGAAGTCGCTTAGGAGTACCATGATCCTTTGCATTGACGGTGTTCTCGATTCAGCTGAGCTGACCGAACTGCACCAACTCTTGCAGCAAGGTCAGTTTTTAGACGGCAAGCTCACTGCGGGTACCTATGCCAAGGTCGTCAAAGAGAACGAGCAGTGGCAGAGCGAGGCAGGGGCTAAGCAACAAGCTCAAACCCTCGTTCTCACGGCACTCCAGCGCCACCCTCTGTTTCAGTCCGTCGCGCAGCCCCGCTCTATTTGCCCGATCCTGTTTAGTCGCTATCAGTCGGGCATGAGTTACGGGGTACATATGGACAATGCCCTCATGGGAGAGGGAACCACGCTAACGCGGACAGATATTTCACTGACGCTCTTCTTGAGCGACCCCGCCACCTATACCGGCGGCGAACTGGTGATCGATACTAGCCTGGGGGAACAAACTTTCAAGCTAGCAGCTGGTTCGATGGTGGTGTACCCGTCCACATTTCTCCATCACGTCACGCCGGTCACGGAGGGGGTGCGCTTAGCCGCAGTCACCTGGGTTCAGAGCCTAATTCGGAACCCAAGCGAGCGGGAAATGTTGTTTGAGTTGGATACCGTTCGTCAAGCTCTATTTGAGAAATACGGCAAGACCGTTGAGTTCGATCTGTTGTGCAAACTGCATAGCAATCTATTGCGCAAGTGGGTTGAGCTTTGAGGGGTAGATAAACGGGTACACGGTAACCATTGCTGACTTTCAGGTAACCTATGAACATCAAAAACATTAAGATTGTCAAGCTGCATCGCCAATTAGCCCTACCCTTGTTTGTGCCACTGTTGTTGACTGGTATCAGCGGCGTTGCCTATCGGCTCGGTCGAAGTTGGTTGGGTTTGCCCAAGTCGTTTGGTCAGTTCATGATGAGCATCCATGAAGGTCGTTTTCTAGGTGAGCCTTTGGTTCCTTTTTATGTTGCTCTGGTGGGTTTAGGCTTGTTGGCCCTGATTGGGAGCGGGGCAGTGCTTTGGTCTCGTTTCCGGCGGCGATCGCCCGCCAAGCTGCCACCAGAGCGGAACATCCATCGCTTCCTAGCACCGATCGCCTTCCTACCTTTAGTGGTGACCGCTAGTACTGGCATTGCCTATCGCCTGAGCATCACTTGGCTCGGTTTTTCTGAGGAGCAGGTCAAGTTTTTGATGACCCTGCATCAGGGTTCCTACCTTGACTCTACCTTGAAACCGTTCTATGTCCTATTAGTAGGCGCTGGACTCCTCATCATGCTGTGCACCGGCGTGCAAATGTTACTCCTTGCCCGTCGCACAAGGAGAGAGGCCAACTAGGGCAGCTTAAAGGTTCTCTCTCAATCGGGAGAAGTGGGAGCAGACTATGGCTCAGAAAGCAGTTCGGCTCCACTCTCCCAAGTGGGGAGAGGGGCTGGGGATCTGTCAGGTGCTTAAGGACGGGGATTTATGCCAAGGGGTTAGGAACTAGCCTCTCAAACGTCGATGTTGATCCTCTTTGTAAAAACCCACAGCTTTGTGAAGGGTTTAGGAAAGTTCAGCAGTTGAAGCGTCAGAAACCTCGCACGTAGCTTAAGCGGGGTGCGTAGTTAGTTCATAGTTTATAATACGCCCTTACACCCCCGTGTTTCTTGAGAGAGTGATGGCGAGCGATCGCTCAGAAACACTGTAAAAACTGAGATAATCATTACATCGCTTGCAAAAGTAGATTTTCTACTCTACAGGAAAAGATAAAGAACAAAGAAAAGAAAGTCTTTCAATTTCTTGACTTCTTTATCCTTCACCTTTTTCCAATTCTGCAAGCAGTTTATTCTTTTTGCGCGTCCCCTGTTTTGTAATTGAGACAAATGATGTTGGATAGCGAAATTATCCCCTATTTTTGATCAACATCACTTGTACTATTTGTGTGGCGATATCACTGGAGATGCCCAAAGCTTGATATAAATCATTCAAAAAGTCTCGTTCTTCCTGGGAAACAACTCCATCAGCTAATACTAAATCAGTTGCTACTGCAAAAGCCGCTTCCCGCAAATCATGTGGTAAAGACTCCTTAGCAGCATTAAACAAAACATCAATACCCTCACGCCTCAGAATCCCCAAAAGTTTGTCAAACATTCTGATCATGACATCATTGGAATAACTTCTGAAAAGTCTCATTCGAGACAGGGTGGATGAGATAGCACGCGCCTCCTCTTCAGAAAGATAACCGTCTGAGGCTGTTGCAGCCAGAGTAATAGCGGCAAATGCTTCTGCTGGATTGAATGCGTCTTGAATTTGGCTTTGTGTGCCGAACATTTTGTCTAATAAACCCATTGTAGTTTGCTCCTTTGCTTTGGTCTCAAGCTCAGTATATTTACTGCTACTTTTCGCTTTGTTGGTAGCTAATGACACTTGCTGAGACTCTTGAGCTTAGTGTTCCCAGGATTCTTGTCTAGTGAACACAATACTCAATGGTTTCCGACAATTAGTTAAATTTTTAGCTTGTAGTTAGCGAAACTGCCTGGGGGATATTTGGCGATCGCTTGTTTTTTCTATTGTTTCAATTACTGCCAAACCAATACCAGAAGCTGTAATTAGCAGAGCTACTGATATCAAAAAGGCATTTACAAGGATGTGGAGGGCTTCGTCGAAGAAAATGTAGGTGGTCATGGCTTTGCTCTCTTTAACTCTGTTGTGCTAGTACTATTTGTTTTTTCACACCTTGACAGCTGATTTTCGGTCTTTAAAGTACCAGCATATGCATCTTAACAAAACTTTAGGTATTTAGCGAGATGTCTAACAATTTTTCTTTTGAAAGATTTGAATAAATTTTGCTGATATTTTATAAAGCCATGCAATTAACAGTAAGTAGATGTAAAAAATACATTCAATAAAATTACTGAAACTGCTTTGGTAATTATTTGTTGAAGCAGGAAATTTTCCTGCCAATTTTAAGAACAAAACACCTCCACAGGCTCGTGACCACAACGAGGGGATGAAAAATTAACGTAGACACAGCAGTGGTGAGGCGATCGCAGTCTTGGACGCCGCGTGCTACCCTGCGGGCGTCTCCGTCCGACGCAGTGACTTCCCGTGAAGGCGGCTTAAGGCAGGGTACACAGATGGATGATGGGATTGCTGTTAAGTTAATCCCCAATTCCCATTTTCAAGCTAGACATTGATTGATGGTTGCTACCACAGATTGGGAAAGTGTTGGCAAATCGTAACCACCTTCTAACCCAAATAGAATTCGACGAGTTATACCCAAACAATAGTTGGTAAAAATACCGTAATCTTGAGGTTGCAGATTAATCATGGCGAGTGGATCAGCAGCATTGGCATCATAACCAGCACTAACAATCAATAAATCTGGTTGAAAGTCTGACAGAAAGGGTACAACCTTTTTGCTAAAAATAGGTTGATATACTCCGATATCATTACCAGGCGGTATGGGTATATTGAGAACATTGTTATGAAAACCTCTTTCTGTAGCTTTACCAGTACCTGGATAAGAGGGATATTGATGCAGCGAACAATAAGCAATTTGAGGATTCATCTCCACAATTGCTTGGGTTCCATTTCCGTGATGCACATCCCAATCTAAGATGGCGACGCGGTTAATATCGGGTTTTTTCAGAGCATAGAAAGCAGCGATCGCAGCATTGGCAAATAAACAAAACCCCATCCCGTAATCTCTTTCAGCATGGTGTCCTGGTGGGCGTGCTAAAACAAAAGCGGGTTCACCAGATTCTATGACAACATCTACTCCATCTAGCCAAGCACTCACTGCTAGTAATGCGACATCGTAACTACGGGGAGAAACGGCGGTGTCCGTATCCAAATAGCCACCACCATTAGAGGCTAATTCTTGGACTGCTTTAATATAACTTGGGTTGTGTGCTTCCTCCATTAGCGATATTAAAGGACGCTTTGCCACTGGCGTGGGCGATCGCCATTCAATTTGCGAAGCAAATGGCGCAGTTTGTAGGGCACTAGTAATAGCGGTTAAGCGTTCTGGTTTCTCTGGATGGAGATACCCAGTTTTGTGATCCAGAAATTCATCAGAATAGATAACTGTAAACATAGCCCAAGCAAGATTGGCAACGGGATACTGATTGAAATTGTATCTTCCCTAATCTTCTGTGAAACTGATGATTTCGTGACTTGGTTTATCAGGCATTTCTAGCACAACTGAATAAAGTGACATCCTCCCACCACTGACTCAGAGTACCGAGTACAGTGGGGGCTTCCAAGAATCACTTCCTGGGTTTTCCTGCTTCATTATGAGCTAAATCGCTTACCTCAATTGCATTATCCATGTTTCCGTCCCCGTTAAGGGGAATTGAATGAAAACTCTAATCCCACCCAAATCCCAGTGGCGTTGTCTAACCCTATGTTTCCGTCCCCGTTAAGGGGAATTGAATGAAAACAAAATTGGTGATTAGTTTGATGGTTGAGGGTGCGGTGAGTTTCCGTCCCCGTTAAGGGGAATTGAATGAAAACTTATGCGCTATCTGCAGTGCGATCGAGCACTAGCGGAATGGTTTCCGTCCCCGTTAAGGGGAATTGAATGAAAACTTGGAAGCAAGTTCTTTGAGATAATAAATCATGAAGGTTTCCGTCCCCGTTAAGGGGAATTGAATGAAAACCTTTTGCGTATTTGTCATGTGTATCTTATGGATACCCAAGGGTTTCCGTCCCCGTTAAGGGGAATTGAATGAAAACTCCTTGCGGGGGTACGGTGATAATAAGCTGTACGCTGTTTCCGTCCCCGTTAAGGGGAATTGAATGAAAACATGTAGATGCTTTCGGTTTAGAAAGTCCTGTAGAGGTTTCCGTCCCGTTAAGGGGAATTGAATGAAAACAAAATTTCTGAGATCGTTTCTTACAACCAACGACTGTGGTTTCCGTCCCCGTTAAGGGGAATTGAATGAAAACTCTACTCTCCTGGAACCCTTGCCACAACTGAGTTTGAGAATACCATTTTCGCGGGGGGTCTATATATTGCTGTCAATAAGCTTATTTTAATGATCAAAAGCACTGTTTACAGCTACCTTAAACCCTTACCTAGCAATGCTTTCGCGGGGGTCAACGCTAGAATCAGGGTTTGGGAGTCTGTCATACCCCCGCGAAAAATTTAAGTATTGAAAGTCAAAAAAATACACCTTTGTTCAATTGGAAACTTTTAGATTAAATTGTCAAGGTTCTGTTAAAGTTTTACTTTGACGGCTAATAGTATAACAAACTACTCCTGACCAAACAAGGCAAAAGTTAAACTTTTAACTTGTCAGTTTCCCCCTGACAAATCCATGCTCCCCAATAAAAGGGATGCTCCAGTGGCGTATCTTCTTCATGGCAATCAATTTTACTTTGTGCTGACAACTCGTTCACCCTCAATAGTTCCTTCAAAACTTCTAAACCCAAAGCAGACTGCCGCAATTTTTTTACTGTAATTTTACGTATATAATTCTGGGCATCCCGTAAAGCTTCTGCACGCCCCATTCCTAAGAGCAGGTTGTCAAAAAAACGCTCCATCAGCAGAGCAGTTGGTTTGTCAGGTACTTTCCACAGACTCATCACCAGTGTTTTTGAACCCGCGACAGCAAAAGCCCGACGCAAGCCAAATACGCCTTCGCCAATTTTAATATCTCCTCTGGCAGTATCACAGGCAGATAATACAGTCAGTTCGTTCGCCCATAAATCCAAATTGGTGATCTCCTGAGCAAAAACAAAGCCTTTACCTGCTAATGGTGGTAGATTACCGCCAGATAGCCAAGTATTTGCACCCGCCAAAGCAAATCCAGAGCGCATCATTGGGTTTTTTACCTTTGATATCGCCAAACGCTCCATCCCTAATTCTTTGCGCTTCACCTTAGGGGATACTTGTGGCAAATCTGGTAAGAACAAACCATGAGTGGCGATCAGCATAATATTAGGACATCCACTGCTGACTAAATGGCTTTCCAATGCTTCTGCTCCCATATATAAGCGTGCATTTGGTAGCTTTTTAGCAAGGCTTTCACCGAGAAATCTTGTACCAGCAGCGCGGGACAATATTTCACCATCAAGAGTATTGATAAATTCTTCTCCTCCTTGTCTCCCTTGTCCCTTGGCTTCCCTACTCCTGTGCTCACTAGCCAAATCAAAATCTGGATCAGCCATAATCATAGGTGCATCCGCAGTACGGGTGATCTGAACTTGAGAGCGGAGAATATCCCGCCCGACACCTAAGTACGAAATAATATATTCATCCATCAAAAGGTGCGTACCCGTATCATCGATGGGTAATATTTGAAACGGTAGCAAGTTCAAGTTACCATCTGGTGCAAGTATTAGATGTTTGCATTTACTCACCACTTCACGGATAGTCCCAAAAAGCACTTGACTTAGGTGGATAGCTACTGCTGGATTATATTGTTTAATTTGTAACTTGGGTATAGAGGCTGCTTTTCCCCACGCCAGCGTTTTTTTGGTAGAGTCCGATGCTTGCAAACGAAATTCCTGAATTAGCTCATCAATAGCTTCAGCCTCTCCTAAATCGATCATCTGCACTGCATTTGGCTGCTGGGCTGGTAAAATAAATGCCAAATAACGAGCAGGATGCCATTGTGTTTCTTTTCTAGCTGGAACTGCATGAAAATCGTAAACATCGAAGCGGACAAATTCTACTAAAATCGAGTTAGTTGGTAGCGTCTCAGCCACCGCAAAGCGGTCAAGAAGTTTCTTTGTTAATTGAATTTCTGGTATTTGGGATGCTAGTTGTTTTTGTAAGTGGTTATATCTAGCCTCCAGTTCTGCTAACTCTTGCTGATAATTCGTGAAATCACTGATTTGACGAGTAGAAAAAGTCAGCTTGACTAACTGTGCATTTAAATCACTCAGCTGACGAAATTGTTCTTGCAGATGGGGATAGCGATCGCTCACTAAAGCTTCATTTTGAGCAGACAATGATGCAACTGTTAGAGCTTTGCGTTTGAGGACAAAATCTAACCCTTGTTGCAACGCATATTTTGAATGAGGAAGATGTTTGTAAATTAGAGAGAGAAATAAATCGAAATTACCTCTAATTTTCTCAATCCAAGCTAATCGATCATTTTCAGAACTAAAAGCAAATACACTGCTAATTAGCTTATCATTAATTTCACTAGCTTGAAGGCGACATAAAAAAGCATCATCAAAACGTTGAGTAGCAGCTAATAAAGTTGCTAAATTATTTAAACTAAATGCCACATCTGGATGATGTTCTCCCAACAGAGACTTCCTCATCAATAAGGCTACTGTATAATATTGTTCAGCTTCGAGGTAGCGTCCACTAGACAAGTATATCTCTGCTAAATTATTGAAAGTGTTAGCAATATCTGGATGTTCTTGACCTAATAGAGACCTTCTGATATCTAATACTTCCAAATGCATTGCTTCCGCTTCATCGTAGCGCCCCAGACTGCCATAAATTGTAGCCAAATTGTTCATCGTACTAGCTACTCGTGGATGTTTATTGCCAAACTGATTTTTGATAATTAACAATACTTTTAAAAATAACTGCTCTGCTTGCCAATACTTGAATTGAGCATCATATAGTACTCCTAAATTATTCAGATACACCGCCACATCAGGATGCATTTCCCCCAGCAAGCGTTCACTCAAAAAATACGCTTCACGGTAAATCTCTTCAGCTTGGGAATACCGCCCTTGTAAACGATAAATTTCTGCGATTCTATTTAAACTATCTGCAATATCAGGATGTTCTTGTCCAAATAAATTCTTTCTGATTGCTAAAGCTTCTAAATATTTTTGTTCAGCATCCGAAAAACGTCCTTGCTCTTTATAAAGTCCACCCAAATGATTTAAATTCTTAGCAACACTAGGATGATTTTTACCGTATATATTTTTGTAAAGCAACAATGCTGACAAATACTTTTCTTCGGCTGCTTGGTAGCGTCCTTGATAGGCGTAGAGAACTGCGAGACTATGTAAACTGAGGGCAATATCGGGATGTTCAGGAGTTAGGGAACTTTTTCTGATAGAATAAGCTTCCACATATACTTGCTCCGCTTCCACATAACGTCCTTGTAGAAGATAAATATCTCCCAAATTACTCAAACTCTGTGCAACTTCTAAATTCTCGTCTCCAAACAACTTCCTTCGCATTGTCAAGGCTGTTAAATGCATGTTTTCTGCATCTGCATAACGCCCTTGCTGATTATAAGTATTAGCAAGATTATTTAAGGTAATTGCCACATAAGGGTGTTCATCACCAAGACATTTTTTAGATAGTTCCAATGCTTGGGAATAATTTTCTTCAGCTTGAGAGTAAAGTCCTTGAGAATTATACAACGCTGCTAAATTATTTAAGCTGACAGCAATATACCAATGCTCATCACCCAGCAACTCTTTTCGCATTGCTAATGCTAACAAGTGCATTTTCTCAGCATCAACATAACGTGCTTGATTTTCGTAAAGGGCTGCAAGATTATCCAAACTTTGAGAAATATCAACATGGGAATCTCCCAACAACCGCTTCCGCATCTCTAGTGCTTCTAGATGCATCTTTTCCGCATCTTCCAAGCGTCCCTGTTCTCGATAAACTTCCCCAATATTATTTAAATAATTGGCAATTTGCTCGTGTTCATCACCTAAATTAAATTTAAAAATATCTAAAGCTGCAAACAAGTACGTTTCTGCTTGAGAATATAGTCCTTGAGCAACATAAAATGCCGCAAGATTATTCAAAGCTTGGGCAATATCTGGATGTGAATCTCCTAGTAATTCTCTTCGTAAATTTAAGGCTTCAATATATAAAGGTTTCGCCTGTGAAAAACATCCTAACATTCGATATAATTCTGCAAGATTATTTAAACTATCTGCAAAATTTTTATGCTTATATAGATTTTTGCGTCCTACTTTTATAGCTTCTTGTGCAACAATTATCGCTTGTTCAAATTTGCCTTGTCCAGCAAGTCGTACCACTTCTCGATTAAGTTGATCTATTTTTTCTAGAATTTCTTTCATCTGCTAATTCCAGACACTTCTAACTAGAAAGACTCTATTAAATCAAACCTCTCTTGGCGTTCTTGGCGTTCTTGGCGGTTCGTTTCTTTTATATTCTGTGCATTTTCATAAATAATTGGTACTAAACAGTAATCATGTAATCTGTATAGAAAACCTGACATTCTTCACTTTCATTTACAAATTCTAGTAATTGCTCCAAATGACTTTCTTCTAAGTGCAAAGGAGCATCACTTCCTTGGGGTAGCCAATCAAGGGTAGGCGCATCCTTGGTAATTACTGCTAAAATATGCTCCTTACCAGGATTACCTTCAATAGGGAAAGATGTCCTCGGTGAACCCTCTTGAGGCACAATAGTTTTACCAGTATCTAATTGTGGTTGAGAGGCGAAACAGGAAGGACAAAAACACCAAACTTGTCCAGATGTATCTTTTTGTAGAAGTAATAAATATCCGGAACTTTCAAGATTGATTTCAAAGCGAATATGACTACCTAAAGATACAGATTTTTCATAACGACTGGGAATCTGCCAACCCCAACCGAGTGTTTCTTCTTGTACCAAAACTAATCCCATTTGTTCAGTAGAAGAACCCAGTGTTGCAAGTTGCTGCCAAAGTTTGTCGAGGGGTGTTAATTTTTGGGTTTCCTCTTCTTCTAAAAGAGATAGGGCAATATCTTGCCAGTTTAAGTTGAGTTCAGAGCAAATGTCAATAAATATCTGGCGTTGAACTGGTTTACCGTTAAAAAAATTATTGATAGTTGACCAGGATGCAATTCCCCGCTCGTTAACTAAAGCCATTTGCGTCAAATTTTGGCGTTCTAAAGCAATCCTAGCTTTTTTAATACCTGCTGATGATGCAACAAGAGAACGAGCCATAACAAGTAAAAAGAAAGAATAATTAAGTCATATACGAAGTCATATACATTGGTCAATTAGTCATATACGTACTCATATACGCAATTGCAAAAATCAAGTTATTCAGATCTTGCACCAGCTTTTAATTCCACCAAGAAATTTATTCTGGGGCGGGATATGGGGTAGGTGCAAGATATGAGGTTAAGTAACTCAACACAAATCAAGTTAGCTAATGAAGGTTGTCATTATTCATTAGTCATTGGGAAGAAACTAAAAATCCTCTCAATTCTTTCTTTTGCCTTTTAACTTTTTACTTCAATATTATGTTCACTCTTGAACAAATCACATCTGCATGGCTTCTCGTCCGTGCAGGGACTAAAGCTGCGGGTGTTGATGATATCAGCCTCGATCTATTTGCGTCTGCTATCAATGATCAGTTACCTATTCTGCTGCGCCAGTTACAACAAGAATCTTACCGCGCCAGTCCTGCTAAAGGATTTTATCTAAGCAAAAGTAGTGGTGGCAAGCGTTTGGTTGGTATTCCCACTGTGCGGGATAGAATTGTGCAGCGTTTGCTACTGGAGGAACTGTATTTTCCACTAGAAGATACTTTTCTAGATTGTAGCTACGCCTATCGACCTGGAAGGAATATCCAGCAAGCAGTACAGCATTTATATTCCTATTACCAATTTCAACCCAAATGGATCATCAAAGCTGACATCGCTGAATTTTTTGACAGCCTGTGTTGGGCGTTACTGTTGACTGCGTTGGAAGAGTTATCGCTCGAACCAATTGTAGTGCAATTACTTGAGGGACAACTCAAATCAGGAATTGTCATCGCCGGAAAACTGATTTATCCGGGTAAGGGAGTGTTGCAAGGTGGTATTCTTTCGGGGGCTTTAGCTAATTTATACCTGACTGCATTTGACAAAAAATGCCTCAGTCACGGTATTAACTTGGTGCGGTACGGAGATGATTTTGCCATTGCGTGTAACAGTTGGTTGGAAGCAAATCGCACTCTCGACAAAGTTACTACTTGGTTAGGAGAACTATATTTACATCTTCAGCCAGATAAAACACAAATTTTCGCCCCTGGTGATGAGTTTACTTTTCTGGGATATCGCTTTGCTGGTGGTGAAGTTTATGCGCCACCACCACCTGTAGTTACTCGTGAGGGTGAATGGGTAACGAATGGATCAGGTTTACCTTATTTTCGCCCCAAACAACGCCCGACAAAATCTGTTTCCCGTCCTCCCAAGGCTTGCAGTATCGACAAGCCTATCAAATTTCCGACAGCACCCATATCTCATCTTTGGCAGGATTTTATGTCTACATTATATGTAACCGACCAGGGCGCTTATTTGAGTGTAAAAAATCAGCAATTTCAGGTGTTTTATCAAGGAGAATTGCGAATCAAGATTCCAGTTAGTCGGGTGAGTAATGTTGTTTTATTTGGCTGTTGTAATGTATCTCATGGTGCGGCTTCTTTGGCTTTGCGGCGGCGAATTCCAATTATGTATTTATCGCAAAAGGGGAGGTATTTTGGTAGGTTGCAAGTGGAAGGCGATGCGAAGGTTGAATATTTGATGCGACAGGTGGAGTGTTGTCAAAATCCTGAGTTTACACGTCGCCAAGCTGAAGCAATTGTCACAGCTAAAATTCATAACTCTCGAATCTTATTAATGCGCTTAAAACGCAGAAAATCATCAGAATTCGACGATAATCTTGTCAAAGAAGCAATAAAAGATTTAGATACTTTGATGGATAAATTACCTTTTGCAGAAAGTATGGATGCATTGCGAGGGTATGAAGGAAGAGCAGCGACAGTTTATTTTCAAGCATTGGGAAGTCTATTTTCTAGTGTGTTTAAATTTGAGAAGCGTACCAAGCGTCCACCGACTGACCCAGTTAATAGCCTTTTAAGTTTAGGATATACATTACTCAGCCAAAATGTTTTCTCGTTTATCCAAGCTATAGGATTGCACGGTCACTTTGGCAATCTTCACGTCCCCCGTGATAATCATCCAGCTTTAGTTAGCGATTTAATGGAGGAATTTCGCGCTCAACTAGTTGATTCTTTAGTCGCTTATTTGATTAATTCCAATATTTTCACAGAAGATGATTTTACTCCTCCTGATGAAAAAGGAGGCGTATATCTTCAACCCCATGCTTTGAAAAAGTTTCTCAAGCACTGGGAAGAAAAGCTGCAATCTGAGTTAACGCACCCAAATACAGGATATAAAGTTAGCTTTCGCAGGTGTTTAGAGTTACAAGTGCGGGAGTATGTAGCTTGTCTGATGGGAGAGGTGAAGATATATAGACCAATGATTTGGAAACCTTAATAGAGAGATTGCATTGTGTTGGTTGCTATGCTATTGTTTACACCAACACCTGTACCTTGAAAACTTAATCAATACATATTCTCTGCTTGTAACCTGATAGTTAGTTTCCTTAAGGCATTTTGTTAAGAAGTGTAAACTGAGGGGGTCGTCTAACAGACCAAAGGCTGATTGTTTCGTTGATCCCCTCAGATAACTTAATGTGTCAGGGTTTGAGTTACTTGCAGACTCTAGTTATTGTCAATAATAGTGGTTTATTGACAGGTAAAATAGACCCCCCTCAGTTTTACAGTTCTGTAAGCTTTATTTGGCAAGCTTTCTGTAAGAGTAGAGTTTTAAATCACTTACCCCTCACGGGGATGAAAACGTTTCCAGCTCTTCCGGGTCAGGGCTATGCATAAATGTTTTAAATCACTTACCCCTCACGGGGATGAAAACAATTTGGGTTAGTTATTCATGACCTGGAAGATTATGAGTTTTAAATCACTTACCCCTCACGGGGATGAAAACATTGACGCTGCTCCTGTTCTGCGGTTGCAGTAGGAGTATTGTTTTAAATCACTTACCCCTCACGGGGATGAAAACTTGAAACATTCCTGCACGTTCTTCCCAACTGTGCTGTTGGTTTTAAATCACTTACCCCTCACGGGGATGAAAACGTTCCAAACCCGTTGATTTCCAAGTGAGCCACCTGATTTTCCTGCAACAGTTTTAAATCACTTACCCCTCACGGGGATGAAAACGCACCGTTGAAACACCAGTCAAAGCAGCAGCAGCAGGTTTTAAATCACTTACCCCTCACGGGGATGAAAACTTTGCAGGATAGGAAGCAGTTGCATGAGCGGTCTGGATGTTTTCATTCACTTCCCCTTCACGGGGACGGAAACCACTATCGTTAAAAGCAACAGCGCCTTCAGGGGGACGGAAACATGTAGAGACGTAGCAATGCTACGTCTCTTCCCTTTCACGGGGATAAAAATGCTGGCGTTGCTGAATTTGGTCACACCCGTAAATTGTAAATTCATATTTTGATTCAGCAACGCCAAAATGCTAATCATAACAATTTCAAAATTCAAATATTTAGTTTTTATTTCCAAACATAGAGAAACCCGGCTTCTTGAAGAAGCCGGTTTTTTTGATATTTGAATTTTCACAACCTATCTGAAATTGCTGTAATCACAACTGATATAACTCATATACGAAGTCATATAAAAATTACTTGGACGCAGATACGAACTCATATATGCCTTTGAGAAGATGAAATTAAGTAAAAAGTAAAAATTTCAAATGCAAAAAAATCTTATCTTTTTACTTTTTACTTTTTACCTTTTCTTTTACTTCATTTAATCTATGTCCACAATTTATATTACCGAGCAAGATGCAATGCTCAAAATTCAACACCATTATTTGAAGGTGTTTCATCAACAAAAACAATGCATTTGTATTCGGATTAGTAACGTCAGTCAAATCATCATTTTTGGTAACATACCTCTACCAAGGGAAGTTATAAAAACCGTGCTTGCTCATCAAATTCCTGTCTTATATTTAACCCAAGATAGCGAATATTTAGGCAGGTTAGAAAATACATCCCAACAACCAGCTAAATATCTAATCCACCAACGCCGACGCGCACGAGATGTAGAATTTAATCGCGCTACAGCAGAAAGTATTATTTGGGCAAAACTGCACAATCAAAATGTCTTTTTGCAGAGTTGGACTCGCCATTACACAAGCGACGCAATCCAACGTGCATCAAATTACTTGATGCTGCTGATGGATAACTTAGCATTAGCCACATCTATTGACGAACTGCGCCAATATAGCGAAGAAGCTGATAATGTTTACTATTGTGCCATTGCTTCCCTACTCAACTTCTACAATGGATGTCCGCAGACAACAGCAAAGCGAATTCGCAGATTTTTAAACCTGGGAAATCAGCTGCTACATCAATATATCTACACCCTTGTGAATACTGTCGGGCTACACCCCGACTACGCAATTTTACATCATGACGCAGATTACGAACTTCCTTTGGTGTGGGATTTCATGGCAGAATTTCACCCACCTATCGTTGATGACTTGGTGTTAAATTTTGCGCCTCATCTTCCTCACAGCAATGGTAACGGTAAAAGTCAGCCGCGAACCCTCCTCCAACGTTTCCTCCAGCATTGGGAAGCAAAGCTACGAACCTTTGTATTGCATCCCTACGCTGGGGAAGTAAGTTACCGCCAGTGTATTGACTTGCAGGTACGCGAGTATCTCGCCTGTTTGCTAGGCGATGTCGAATACTACCGTCCCCTAGCGTTGAAATTCAATCCAGCACGTTCAGAATTTGCTGACGTTATTGCACCACAGCAAGTACCGTTAACGTTGGTGAAGCGATGATGTTCTATCTAGTTTGCTACGATATCGTTAGTGACGCCCGTCGCAATAAAGTGTCGAAACTTCTGGAAGCTTACGGGTTGCGGGTGCAAAAGTCTGTCTTTGAGTGCGTACTAGATGAGAAGCAGTACCAAATTCTATCTCAATACCTGATGCGACTCGTCAACAAACGGGAAGATCAAGTGAGATTCTATCCCATGTCTGCACATAACCGTTGCAAAGTAGCAGTTTTGGGTACGCAACCTGAATTTGTAGTAGACGACGCAGCATTTATCGTCTAGTTACTGGGATTTCACAAAGTTTTTATCACACTCATCATAACCAAATGAACGCTTGGGAAAAAGCACGCGCTCCACCGATCGCCATGCAAATAACTCTACGCTTTCGGTCAAGTTTGGATGTTCGGAAACTACTGAATGCAGATTCAAACTATCAAGTTCCGTTTAGTTTTCACTCTTCAAGTTCAAAAACAACTTGATGATTTATCTTCAAAAGACCGCAAGCAATACGACAAAGCTTTTGAATGTTTCGCCAATAATGGTCCGTCTTATCGCAGTTTGAGAACCCATCGGTATCGCTGCAAGGATGGTGATATTTGGACTTCTTCTGCTTCAATGGCGAAACGATTTTACTGGCGTTACAGTTCGTCACAAAGTATTGAGGTGATAAATATAGACTCGCACTAATTAAGTCAAAAGTTAAAGAAATATTTACGATGATTTAGCTTTTGACTTTTTACCTTTTCTTATCCGTTACCCAATTTTCTCTCTTAACTTAGATCTTGCACCTACTTTTTCGTCTGCCAAGAAATAAATTTATTAGGTTGGTAGAGACGCGAAATTTCACGTCTCTACGTCGGAATTTATTGCGAGGCGGGATATGGGATAGGTGCAAGATATGAGTATATCAAGTTGTTCAATACCGTTTTGGAGTAAAGCGATCGCTTTTACCGTTTTCCCTAAAAATAGTAGCTGCAAACCTTCTCATTTTTAACTACTATGGTTAGTGAATCAACCGGATTTGAGCTTAGACAAAATTTCCTATCTCATCTTTTACTACGGTAACTAGTACAGTGCAACCAAAGCAGCGTCAAAGATTAGATCAAACTCAACGTTGGGCATTTTCGCAACTGTTCGGACTCACAAGGCGTAATCCTTTCATGATTTCCCGTTGGGTTTTGCGTTGGGTATTAGTGGGGATTGTCGGCGGTTTATTTGCTGCGTTGTACTGGAATATATTAGAAATGCTAACTCACGCACAACAAAAAGTTCCCGGTTGGGGTGTGTTGTTGCTCATGCCACTAGCCGGTTTGATTGTCGGTTTAGTGATTCACTTCCTTGGTAATCCTGGAGAAATAGGCGTTATTATCGACAACATTCATTTTCGTAGCGGACGTTTGGATATTGGCAAAAATCCGGCGATGATTCTTGCTTCTTTAGTTGGGATCTCAGCTGGAGGTAGTGCTAGCCCGGAAGCACCATTAGTACAGGTAACAGGTTCCTTGGGCACTTGGGTGAGCGATCGCCTCAAACTCCAAGGTGAAGATGTCCGCAATCTCAGCCTAGCAGGAATGGCAGCAGGTTTTACTGCTTTATTTGGCGCACCTCTTAGCGGTGCGGTATTTGCTTTAGAAATATTGCACCATCAGTATGTGGTGGAGTACTATCAAGCCCTAATGCCAGCCATTGTTTCTAGTTGTGCTAGCTACTTAGTCTTTGCGTTAATTACGCACTTAGGGATTGCGCCGACTTGGTATTTTCCTCAATACAGTTTAGAAGGTATAAATGATATCTTGTCTGCCATCCTCTTTGGAATCATCGGGGCATTGGCAGGATGGATATTTATAGGGATTTTTCACGGATGCGATCGCTTATTTGCCCGTATTCCCGGTCCGATTTATCTTCGCACAAGCTTAGCAGGACTGGGGCTAGGAATCTTAGCATTCTCATTACCGCTAACTCGTTATTTTGGCCATGATCAGTTAGCAGTCATCGTTACTACTAGCTTTTCTGGTGTTTTGCTATTGGGTTTAGCCTTAGGTAAAATGGCAGCCATTGGCGTGACCGTAACAGGTGGATGGCCTGGTGGATTTATTATTCCTCTGTTTTTCATTGGCGCTTGTCTTGGCAAAGCCATAGCAGTTTTTTTTCCTGCAATTAATCCTTCTGTATCAATGATTTGTGTAATGGCAGCTATTAACGCCGCAGTCACACGCACCCCGATCAGCACAACCTTACTGTTGTCAAAACTCACCAATTTCGCTCCCTTAACACCAATTCTGTTTGCGAGTTTACTCGGTTTCTTTTTTGCTCCTAAAGTTCCTTTGATTACATCTCAAATCAAGTCTCAGCAGGATGCTTCGTGAAGGGGATTGGGGATCGGGGACAAGGAGGACAAGGGAGACAAGGAAGCAGAGGGGCGGAGGAGACAAGGGAGAAAAACTAATAACCACTAACTACTAACCACTAAATTTGGCTGGCCTTGCTTACCAGGCAGAAATAGACAATATGTGCTAAAATTGTAACAAATTATGGCAATTATTCAAGCTTAGTTTGCAATAATTTTGCTTATTTTCGCTTTAATCGCTAAAACTAGCCATTATTGGAGTTTTTTAGGTTATGACAACCTCTCAGGAGAGGATTATCCCCACGGATCTGCGAAACGAAATGTCCAGGTCTTACCTGGAATATGCCATGAGCGTCATCGTTGGGCGGGCGCTGCCAGATGCCAGGGATGGTCTGAAACCTGTCCATCGGCGTATCCTTTACGCCATGCATGAGTTGGGGTTGACCTCAGACCGTCCCTTCCGTAAATGTGCGCGTGTTGTGGGGGAAGTTTTGGGTAAATATCACCCCCACGGCGACACAGCAGTGTATGATGCCTTAGTGCGGATGGCGCAGGATTTCTCGATGCGATCGCCTCTAATTGAAGGGCATGGTAATTTTGGCTCTGTAGATAACGACCCACCGGCGGCAATGCGTTATACCGAATGCCGCTTACAAGCTTTAACCAGCGATGCTCTTCTCCAAGACATCGAATCGGAAACCGTAGATTTTGTCAATAACTTCGACGGTTCTCAGCAAGAACCGACGGTCTTACCAGCGCGGATACCGCAGTTGTTGTTGAATGGTTCCTCCGGAATTGCTGTGGGGATGGCAACTAATATCCCACCCCATAACTTGGGTGAATTGATTGATGGGTTAGTAGCACTAATTCATAACCCAGAAATAACTAATACTCAGCTGATGCAGTATATCCACGGCCCCGACTTTCCGACTGGTGGTCACATTCTTGGTACTGCGGCGATTAAAGAAGCCTACACCACCGGACGCGGTTCGATAACCATGCGTGGCGTAGCAAATATTGAAACCATCGAACAACGGGGACGCCCGGAAAGGGAAGCGATTATTATCACCGAGTTGCCCTACCAAACCAACAAAGCAGCGTTAATTGAGAAAATCGCCGAGTTGGTAAATGAAAAACGCATCGAGGGAATTGCTGATATCCGGGATGAAAGCGATCGCGACGGAATGCGAATTGTGATCGAACTCAAGCGCGATGCCTATCCCCGTGTCGTTCTGAACAATCTCTACAAGCAAACGCCCCTGCAAGCTAACTTTGGGGCAAATATGCTGGCGTTGGTGAACGGAGAACCCCAGATCCTCACCCTTAAGCAGTTTTTGCAAGTATTTCTGGATTTTCGTGTAGAAGCGATCACCAGACGCACCCAGTATGAACTGCGCAAAGCAGAAGAACGCGACCATATTTTGCAAGGGTTATTAATTGCCTTATCCCATCTAGATGCAATTATTGCTTTAATTCGTCACGCCGCGGATACACCGACAGCAAAAGGAGAATTAATCACAACTCACGGCTTGTCAGAAGCACAAGCAGACGCAATTTTACAAATGCAACTGCGGCGGTTAACAGCCTTAGAAGCAGATAAAATCCGCCAAGAACATGAAGAATTGCAAGCCCAAATCGCCGACTTGCAAGATATTTTGGCAAAGCGGGAACGGATACTGCACATTATTGAAACCGAAATACAGTATCTCAAAAACAAATTTGCTACACCACGACGCACGGTCATTACCCATGGTGAAGGTGATTTAGAAGATATAGACCTAATTGCCAACGAAAAAGCTGTAATTTTAATCACCGAACAAGGCTATATCAAACGGATGCCCGTCAACACCTTTGAAGCCCAAAGCCGCGCCACCAGAGGCAAAGCTGCTGCCAAAGTCAAAGACGATGATGGCGTCGAACATTTCTTGACTTGCTGTGACCACGATAGCCTATTATTCTTTAGCGATCGCGGTGTAGTTTACTGCCTCAAAGCCTACCAAATTCCTGTAGGTTCCCGTACCAGTCGCGGCACACCGATTGTACAGATGCTGCCCATTCCCAAAGAAGAAAAAATAACCTCCATCGTACCCGTCAGCGAATTTACCAGCGATGAATATTTGGTCATGCTCACCAAAGGCGGCAACATCAAGAAAACCGTATTGGAAGCCTTTAGTCATATTCGTGCCAACGGCTTAATTGCTATTTCCCTAGAAGAAGGCGATCAACTGCGCTGGGTACGACGGGCAAAAGTTGAAGACAGCGTCATCATCGGTTCTCGTCAAGGTATGGCCATTCACTTCCGCTGCGATCACGAACAACTGCGTCCCCTTGGTCGTGCTACCCGTGGTGTCAAAGCCATGAAACTCAAGAACGGTGATGAATTAGTTGGCATGGATATTCTACCCGCCGCCATTCTTGATAATTTAGCCCCAGTCTCAGAAGCAGAAATCGCAGAGATCGAAACCGAAGACATCGAAACAGAAGAATCCGCAGAAGTACCAGGCAACGGTCATCACGGCCCTTGGGTATTAGTAATTACAACTGGAGGCTACGGTAAACGCGTACCCGTTGCTCAGTTCCGCTTGCAAAACCGGGCTGGTCAAGGTTTAATGGCAACCAAATTCAAGAGTCGCAAAATCAAAGACCAACTAGCCAACCTACACATTGTCAACAACGACGATGAAATTATGATGGTCACCAGTCGCGGTATCATCATCAGACAGGCAGTGAATGCAATTTCCGTCCAGTCTCGTTCGGCTACAGGCGTCCGTGTACAACGCCTAGACGAAGATGATGTCATTACAGGAGTGGCGATCGTTCCTCCCGACACCGGTGATGCGACAGAAGCAGAGTAAAGAACACAGCGAACTCTTTGTGAGTTGTGCGATCGCCTTAGGAAGCGGTATATTGATGGGGCTTACCGTCGCCCCAGTCAATGCCTGGTTTTTGGCATGGGTAGCCTTAGCACCTCTATGGTATTTAGTAGTTAATCCTACACTCCGCCCAAAGCCATTTCCCCTTCTTTTTGCCTTAATTTGGGGTATTGGTTATCACAGTATAGCCCTATCCTGGATTACAGGTATTCATCCCATGACGTGGATGGGAGTTCCTTGGTTAGCAAGCCTGGCAATAGCTCTTTTCTGCTGGGTATTCATCACCCTTTGGGGCGCTGCATCCGTAGCGTTGTGGGCGACAGGGATGAGGATAATTTGTAAGTCCATCCCAAAACCCTACGCTCGTGTTCTTATAGGCACAGCCCTGTGGTGTGGCATCGAGACTGTATGGAGTTGGGGAGCATTATTCTGGAGTTCTCTTTCCTACACACAAAGTCCGTATAATCTCGTAATCCTCCATCTTGGTCAAATTTCAGGGCCTTATGCCGTCACAGCTGCGATCGTCGCCGTCAATGGCTTGATTGCAGAAGCGTGTTTAAACCACAAAGGCGCGAAGGACGCAAAGGGAATTTTCTTCGCGTCCTTCGTGTCTTCGCGGTTCATTAATAAATATCTAATTACCGCTACAGGTTTATTACTTATCCTACACCTAATCGGTTTTAGCTTATACAACCGTCCCCTAATTCAACCATTAGCCGCAGCCCTGAAGATAGGAATAATTCAAGGTAACATTCCTAACCAAATCAAACTTTATCCAGAAGGCTTACGTCGCGCCTTAGCAGGCTACACCAGCGGGTATCTAACTTTAGCAGATCAAGGAGTTGATGCAGTACTAACACCGGAAGGGGCTTTGCCTTTCTTCCAGCGTAATATTATGCGTAGTTCCTTGGTGGCGGCGGTGCGTTCTAAGGGGGTTGTGGCGTGGATTGGTGGTTTTGGTGAGAAGGGAAAAAGTTATACAAATAGTTTGTTGACTGTTACGGGTGAGGGTAAAGTTTTTAGCCGTTACGACAAGGTGAAGTTAGTACCGATTGGTGAGTACGTCCCCTTTGAAGAACTTTTGGGTGGTATTATTAGTCGATTGTCACCTTTGGATGAACACCAAGTTCCTGGTTCACCAAATCAAATTTTTAACACGCCTTTTGGTCGTGCGATCGCAGGCATTTGTTACGAGTCTGCTTTCCCGGAGGTATTTCGCTATCAAGCCCAAGCAGGGGGACAGTTTATCCTCAGCTCATCTAATGATGCTCATTACAGTGCATCTATGCCAGCACAGCATCATGCCCAGGATATCATGCGAGCCATTGAAACTGACAGATGGGCAGTACGGGCGACAAATACAGGATATTCAGCTTTTGTAGATCCCCACGGTAGAACAGTATGGATATCGGGACATAATACCTACGAAGTTCACGCTGAAACAATTTATCGCCGCCAAACGCAGACTTTATATGTGCGTTGGGGTGATTGGTTGACGCCTTTTTTACTAGTATCGGCAACAGGAGTATGGCTGATCAATTTCTTGACTGTCCAACTCTCACGCAAGCGGGGGCTGAACTAGGAGCAGGAGGATCAGGGTAAATTGCTAAAGTATGATATTCTGGAGACCCTGTATCATAAATAATTTCAAAGGTATATAGCTTGTTTTTACCGCCTTGTTCAGTAACTACCGTTAAAAGTGTTTTATCAGTGGTGGGTAGTCCAGGAATATTGATTTTTTTAATTCGTCTGAGTTGAATGACATTTGCTGCGGAATTTTTACAATCTCCGACGTTATTATTACGGTCTGGACCAAACTGCATACACATTGGCCCATCAAAATCCATTGTGACCTGGGATGGATCGTTTAACCACACTTTTTTAATTGTTTCTCCAGCCGGAATAAAACTTAAATTTGTGCCTTGTTGAAACCAGACGTTGATAGTAGGTATTACTCCTCCTAACCCTTGCGCTTGGCAAGAAAACATGGAACGGAGAACAGCATTATTTGCCAAGGCACGACCTGCTATCATCAAGATTGCACCTGAAAAAATCAGGGAAGTTAGAGTTAGGAGATGGGGATTATTTGGGGGTTTAAATTGCAGGTTGATGTTATTTTTCATGGCTGTATATAGTATTTATATTTGCTGGGAATTGAGGCTGTGACGAAATTTATGTTTTAGACATCGAACACAGATGCACACCGATGTAGACGCCCCTGAGGGCGGCTTCCCGCAGGGTACACAGATGGGTACAGAGAGATTATTCGGTTAGATTTTATTTTGTGTTTGTGTAGCGTCTCCAAAGGGAAAGTAGGTTATTGGTACAATACTATGTTATTATGCAGGTTTGATTACCTTAAATACGATTTTCAGAGATACTATACTAAAGCTGCATAGTTTGATTAATATATATTTCTACTTCTTTGCCTGCTGGCAAAAACCAAATGTTAGTGCGTTGCATTGCTTGGGAAATTGCCTGTTGATTACGTTGGGTAATTTGCGGAACCACTGTTCTCACACCACCTTCCAAAATCCCAGCTAGGAGATTGCGTCGGGGATTACTGTTAGTAACGACAGTACCTGTAGCTGTTGTCGTGACTTGTGATTCGGTACGATTAAACAATTCTGCGGCTTTACCAATACCTCCCAATACGAATTGACTAGCATCAATCATAGCGGTGGATGTCCCTCTTTTATATTGGTTGGCAACTAGAGGTTTACCTGCCGAGGCACGAATTAGGATAGCATTTGGTGTTAAGGGTTGCTCTGTCAAATTGCCATTGTTTTCTCTAACTAATCTGACCACATTTAACTGCACTAAACCTTGTTCAGAAATAGAACTAACTTCAGTCAAAAACTCAGTTTTAGCTGGTAATACTACCTCACCATCGATAGATTTTAATGGTTCTTGTAAGCGGACTACAAATACGTTTTTCGGACTATTATCTTGATTATTTCTATTATTAGTTGATCTAGTAGTTTCTCCAAAGACAGCAGTAGCTAATACTGCTTTCACACTAGTTCCGACTCGTACTGATTTTGGACTTTTTGTTTGTGCTTGGCTAACAACAGAAGTTGATTGTTCTGAAGTATTATCCTCAGATTGAGAATTATTTATCTGCGGTGGAACTTTGGGATTGTTTGCAGCTAAAGGAGTCGGACGATTTGTATTAGTATTATTGGGAGTAGCAGTAGCTAATACTTGACCATAGCTACCCAATTTTGATAGCCTTGCCCATTCCTGTAATGGATCTGGTGTAGGTTCGGGAGTAAATTGAACTGTGGGTTGGGTTTCTGGTGTGGGAATTACAGGTAGGGGTGAAGTAGAATTTGGTGGAGTTTGGGGTACTGTGACGACACGCGTTATCACCCTTGGCGGCGTGTAAACTGTTTTTGTGGGTGTAGGTGTTCTTTGCAGAGCAACTCTCAGTCTATTATCTCTAGCAGTTTCCACCCCAGAAGTTGGTTGTGGCGATTTGACTTTTCCAACTCTTAATTGTTGCTGAGCTAATTTTACAGCTTGTGCTTGTTCAGCTAAGGCTAATTTTGTTTTTAAAGTCTCTAATTCTCCTTCTAGTTGTTGCAGGCGTGTTTCCGTGGATGTTTGCGGCGTTTTTGGTGCAACTATATTAGTTTTTTTTGGTTTTTGATTGCTAGCACTCATCAACTGGGACAAAAAAGCACCAGCTACTAAAACTAAAGCAAAAGTAGCAGTCCCTACTAAGGCTAACTTAGCAAAAGGATTGGATGAGAGGGACTGCTTGGTAGAAACTTCACCTTCTCGAGCAGTTGAAGATAACTGTGGTAAGTTGGCTGTATCCTCTCCTACTTCTGTTTGGGTTTCGGTGGCTGGAGATTCTTGTTCAAAGCCAACCAATTTTGCCATTCGCAGTTCCCAATCAGATAATCCTAGTTCTGGTTGATAATTTTCACTGATGGGAGTCTCGAGATTTTCTGGATGAGTTTCTGAAGGAATAGAATATCGAGTCATAGTAAAGCTTTTGTTTATAGTTTAATCAGGAACAGTTGTTATCTTTGATGTCACATATATTGTAAATTTCTAGTCTGGCTTCACCGAGGCGGTAAGCTGCTAAATGCCAAGAAAGTGGTACATCAGGTAATGTTATTTTTTGATTATCTATTGCTTGGATTAAGATTTGTTTATTGAATGCGATCGCTCTTCCTAACCTGTCAGAATTGCTAAATATTAATTGATTACCTTGTAACTCCACTTTCCATTTTCCATCAGCAATTTTTACAGGTTGAGAAATTCTTTGGATCACAAAAACACTCTCAGCACCTCGGTTTTCAAATTGATTAGCTGTATTCCCATTAATAATTTCTGATTGAAATTTTTGTTTTACATCATTAGTTAACAGTTCTGAACTAATTTCCCATATTGTTTCTGGTGGCTGCTCCTGAGACCAGGTTAGCATTAAGGTCATCGTTTCACCTACAAAGCGCCGGATAGTATCTGGATATCGTTCCAAATTTTGCGTCGGATCTACCGTAATAGCACGACCATCAGCAAGTTGCACTAAACTTCGCGGTGTTAATTGCTTACTTAGCTGCTGCAACATCGAACCGTGGAACATCAGTATTAATAAAGTGAAAATATTTAAACCAAAGGTTACAACAGCAAACAAAGGTAAAATACTACTTTTCTTTTTATTTTCCTGTTTAAGTAACTGCATTGATAACTAACTCTATTAATTCACATTTAACATAAACTCAACACATAACCCAAAAGCACACGCAAACCCCATCCGTGTTCATCCGTGTTCATCTGTGTTCGTTTTTTCAAACATTATTTTTTGCATAACCACCATCCCCAATTACCTCACAAAACTATCAGACGTATTTTGAATTCCACACTGCTGTAACTGCTCCTGACTTAAATTGTTATACTGATCCAACAAACACAAATTCCGAATTTCATAAATTTCCAACTTCTCCGAACGGATACCATAAATTGCCTTTTGCAGAACACTAGTAGTATCATCTAGCGGATAAGGAAAATAATCGACAGCCTGTACCAACACATCCTTATTAAAAGGAGTAATAATTCTTCTTCCATCCGATTTTTTTGTTTGAATCAAGTCAGCCACTAAACCTACTCGCCATTTACCTGGTGAAATTTTTTGCGGAGGATAAACTCGCTTAATGGCAATTTGTGCAGTTATTGCTTGACTGGAATTATTACTAAAAACCTCTGGCGGTGTCATCGCTGCTATTTCACGCAAAAAACCTTTCCGAAAGTCTTCTGATATAGCAAAGCTAGCAATCCAACTGCTAGTAGTAACTTTTTTGCTAATTCCTTGTGATGTGGGAATAAGTATACCTAAATCTGATTTGGGTTTTGATACTTCTTCGACATTTTGTGCTGGTAATTTACCAGACCAGTTGAACATTGAGGTCATGCTTTTACTGACAAATTGGCGAATTGCTTCCGGATCTCTTACCAAGTCATCATTAACAGTTATCGGTTGACCAGCTATTAATTGGACAAAAGCAGCAGGTTTTCTGAGACTAAGTTGACGAATTTTTAAACCTTGGAATGTCAAGAAAAGTAGGGCTAATATCTGCAATCCTAAAGTTGCGATCGCAAATGTAGTTAAAAGATTCACTGTTCGTTGTTTTTTCTCTAATAAACGTACCATTTAAACCCTCTCTTTTGCCCACGCTGCTGTATTACTAATTGCATTGAATACTGCAAATCCCCCCGCAGCCGCTAAAAGCAAAGATACTATTGGTGCTAAGATTCCCAAAAAAATCATGAACCACATTAAATCGGGATCAGCACTAGCGTCTTCACCAGGACCATTGACAATTACTGTGGCAGTTAAAATGGCAATAATCGTGAAGGAAATTTTGGCAATTCCCAACGATAAAAATCCAGTCATCCAAGCAAAAATCGGCTTACCAGCTACAGGTAACAAAGAACCCCCCACAGCCAATGGTCCTAAAGTTGCTACTAACAACATCGTAGCTTCGATTAAATTTTGAAATGCATATTGCAAGGAAATGAGAAAATTTTTAATGCTAGTCTGGACTGTGGAACCTAAGAAAGAATTAAATGTATTTTCTGGTACGCTATTTGTGCTAAATGCGATTTGATTAATCTTACTTTCTAGCCGATTAATCCAAACTTTATCACCATATAAATCTCTATAAGTCTGCCACAGAATTTCTATTTTTTCTCTGCCTCTTTGAAAACATTGATTTTGTTGTTCGCCTGTTAATGACTGGCAAGGACGCAGCACAGAACCAGCTACTTCTTCAGAAACACCCATACTCAATGCTTGCTGATAATTTCTATTAGCATCTGCTGTGGTGATCACTTGCTGATTTACTGTGTTGATGAAATTTCTAATTCCCAGTGTCAGATTAGATAATACACTACCGCTTCCTGTATTTGTTAATAGTATTACCACTATAAAAGGCCAAATCAGAGCAGAAATCGGACGGGAATATTCACTATAGATAACATCTCTGAGCCATTGGATCATGAAAAACAATAGGGTGCCGACTGCGAAAAATACGCCCAGATTTGTTAATGCTCCATATAAATTCTCATTAGTATTATTTTGTAATAAATCTAACCATTGATTTTCCCAACTTTCCGAAACACTTTTGGCAGTAGTGAAGCCACTGTTGAGAATATCGGGAATATCAGGAACGTTAGATTGGGCAAAAAATCTTGAAGGATAAAGTTGGGAAATTATAATTTTCATTTCGAGGATTTGAGCTATTGTTCAAACTGCCTACCAAATAAATCTACTTGAGAAGAATTTCGTAATAGTCTAGATGCTTCAGTAGCATTATCTACTCTGCGTGCGCGGTTATTTTCTTCTACTTGTTGGGAAATATTCGCTAGATTTAAATTGGAGTATTGTAGAAATTGGTTAGTTTGCATTGTTTGGGCTAAATGTTCGCTTGTTATTTTGACTTCTTCCTCTTGCATTTTATTATTTTGTAGTAAAAAGTTCAGTTGACCAATACCCAAAAGTGAAGTGATGCTAGCTAATGCGTTTTGCACAGGATCAGGTATTGCATTTTTAAAACTTTCAAGCTGAGTATTTATCTCCTCTTGCAGTTTTTCATTTTCCTGGTTAAATCCTGCAATTGTTTGGATTGTTTGTTCTGTTGATTCTAATTTTGTTTTTAATCTCAATTGTCCATTTGTACCCAATAATCCAGATGCTGCACCACGAGTAATTAAGCGATTAATTTCATTGCTGACTAAATTTGCTCTCACTGTCGAATTATTATCGAACTTATCTGCGGAAGTGTAGTACCAAATTGTCCCATCACGAATGATTTCTCCGGCGGCGTTGGGGTTGGGTATGTTCAATTCTCCGGTGGAACTATCAATGGCAATTTGAGCTTCTGCTTCTATTGGTTGTAGTGTTTCAGTGAGGTTATTTCTCAGGTAGTTTTGTAAGTCTGTTGCGTAAGATTGAAAGTCTGTCCACACTTGACCAAGGTCTGCCATTGCTGGTAGGATGGTTAAAAATGAAAGAGGTATGGCAAGTAAGATTATTTTTTTCATAACTGTTGGGTAAGTAGATTTTTATTTAATACGAACACAGATGCACACCGATGAACACAGATGGATTTTTTGTTTGCATTGTGGCTTAAGTTAACCGCGTAGTAATGCTACTAGTTGACGTGCAAAGACGGAAACTGCTTCGTATTTGTCTTTGTGAGTCTGCATAACTTTTTGGCGTGCAGCTTGTTCTTGGGGATTGTTAGCTACTACTGCTAATTGTTCATAACCTGGGTAGTAGCGACAAAAGGTATAAATCCCGTTATCATCTAATAACCATTGGCTATAAATTCCTTCTTTGCGAGGGAAAAAGCTTTCAGTTGCGTTGCGCGCAATGATTTCGCGGGGATATTTGAGAATGTTGGTGAAACTATCAACGGCTACTGGTTGAATTCGACCTATTAAGCGTGTAGTGAGGTTTTGTAAAATTTTGGATGATGCTTTAGATTTGGCAATTGTATCAGGGTCTTGGGCTGAGAGGATGACTCTAATACCGGCTTTCGCGCCGTTAGCACAAATTCTTCCTACTAAATCAGAAATTTGGTCGAATTCAAAGAGAATTGGTGCTTCATCAATGAAGAATATAGAAGCAGGGCTACTTAAGGCGCGGCGTAATGCTGCGGAATAAGCACTCAAAGATAGCACTGCTGCGTCTTCGTTATCTGCAAGGTTCCGCAAAGCGAAAACCAAAAGTTGTGCATCTGTGGGAAAACTAGAAGGTGCGGAAATTGCTTTACCTACACGACTGGAAAGCCAAAATCGCAGGCGCAGCTGAATTTGATTTAAGGCGTCTTCAACTCTACCTGCGATCGATTCGAGTTGCAAATGTTCTGGCGAACAAAAATAGAGAAAATCTCTTAATGTTGGGGTTTTCTGCCAAGCTATACTACCAAAGCCACCTGCGATCGCTTCTTGATATCGTGTTTTAATACTTTCATCGGTAAAGAAGGCTCCTAATGCTAAGTTTAACAGCGATCGCACTGTTTGCGATAGTAGCTGATTCTCGCTAGATGACCCCAAAACCATTGTCATCAAAGCTGATTCGAGGAAAGCGATATAATCTAACATGCGATCGCGTTGTTCTTCTGGATTCAACAAGCGCAGATCTGGTTGTTCAAATAAGTTATTTGATTGTTTGGAGATATCAAAATATGCTCCATTCCCCTCCATAAAATATGTGTAGTCGGTGAAAGTAGACGTACCATCGGGTTTGGGAAAATCTAGTGCTACTACAGGAATGTTATGAGCTAAAGCTTGTGTTATGATCCCTGAAACCAATACTGATTTACCTGCACGGGTGGTAGCAAATAGTGCTAAGTTTTTATGTTGGTTGAATAAATCTAAATGAACTGGTGTTCCACCTTCTTCGGCAATTAATTCAAAACCTTCGCGATCGCCTGCTTTAGTTAACACCAAAGGCATTAATCCTGGGACTTCACTTGTTAAATATAACTGACGTCGATTAAAAGGTCTAGCGAGTAGAGTCTCCCAAACAATTGGTAAAGTTTGCAACCAAATTTTCCAAGCATATTCTGTTTCTCTAATTACCCTGGCTGGACGTTGAAAACAGTTTTCAATATATCTTGTAGCTTCATCCAATCTCTCGATGCTCGGACGATGCACTAAAATAGCTATACCTGCGTAAATCGGTAGCGCTCCCTCGTATAATTGTTCTTGTGCTGCTACAGATTTTCTTAACTTTAATTGAGCATTGACATCGATAGTTCTACTTTTTTCCTGTGCTAATAAAGCCGTCATATTTGACTGCTTTAATACCCGTTGCAGTGTGGTTTTGACTATTGCTGGATTCGCTGCACTCAACTGACAAAAAATTTCTGTGTCTATGACATTTTCTCTGGCTAACAGTTCCCAAAGATAACGTAATTGAGCAGTTTTACTCGGCCAACCACCAGGTTTTTCGAGAAAAGTCATGACGCCGACATAGTTATTGTTAACATGAACCCAGCGGCGATCGGCACAAGGTACATCAGACTCAATTAGCAAAGTTGTACTGTGGATATTCTCAATCAGTAATCTGGTACTAGCTAAGTCTGAATTAGCTTGTTCATGTAAACCATTTTCATCTAAAGTTAACAATTGAGGAATATCTATTGGTTGGGTATCATTGAACCTTCTCCAAACCTCTCCCCATAATTCTTCTATATTCAGAGGTTTAATATCTAACCCCATTTTGTTAGATAAAAGTTGTTCCCAACGACAAAAACCATTTTTATAGGCATTAGTAATAATCGTTTCAATACGTTGGTTTTCGACTTCTGCTAAATCACCTTTAAATTTCAACCACCAAGTTTCACCTTTAGCTAATAATTTTTCTATCCAATCATCTGTATTTGCCGCATCTGGTTCAATTGTGTAAGTTACATAAATTCGCAAAAATTTTGGCTTGCGGATACCAGAACGAGTTAATTCTTGAACTCTTGCTCTTTCTGAAAGCAATAAATATTTAATATCTGGCGATGGAGATTTTTTAACAAGAGATGCTAGCTCTTTTTGTCGCTGTTTATCTGAACTAAAAGACCCTAAATGTAGAGTTATTCTTTCCCCTTCGGGAAGATCTTTTAAGCCAGCTTCAATGTTATTCAAAATGGTATTAATTTGTTCTGGTCTTAAGGTCGTATGAATTCCTTGACAGTCAAAACCAAAAACGAAACAAAACCTATCTTTTTGGTTTCCTTTCGTCAAAGTGTAAGCACCGATATCGCGTCCATCAAGCGATATGCGTAGCATTGTTGCTAGATGTAAAGCGTCTTCAAAGGGTGTGAATCGTGTTTCACTTCCGGCGACGCCGACGCTTTGTTTTCCGATTTTTTGCTTCATGGTTATTTTCCAGCAAGCTTTGATAACGAGCAAAGCCTCTAGTCCAAGTGGGAACCCCAATAAATTTACTTAAAAAGCGCCAACTCCTACCACCAGTTAAGATCCACCAAGTCGCCATTCCCCAAGCAGTAATTAGCAATGTCCACAACCATTTTTGAAACTCATCACTAAAGATACCGCCAAAAATTCCATTGACGATAAAGTAGGAAGTTAAGGCTATTACTGTCCAAGGAAAGACTTGATCAGCAGGAATTGGACCTAGTGAAGGTTGAGTTCCTAAAATTTGATTTACTGGTCGAAATTCTTTATCTGATTCTTGAGACATGGCGAACTTCTGATCTGTTTTTCATCTTTACTGATGAATCAATTAGTTGTATTGGTGTCACCAATAACGAAGCCAGTGAGTACATCAGCAATAGTTACTGCAACCACAACTAATAAGGGAATTCTAGCAACACTTTGCCAGTCTTCATCTTTCCGAACTGCATTAATCACACCAATCAGGGAAACAGCTATATATAGTAAGTAAAGCGCACGTAATACATTAAATACTAGACTAACTGCTGCTTGAGTATTGCTACCTGTTGCCGCACCTTGTGTTAGGGTATTTTTGAAAAAATCTTCAGCTTTTCTGAAAAACTGTGCTTGTGCTGGGTCTGCAAAATAATCTAACCAAAATGCACTGAAAATAATAGCTATTCCTAACATTTGTAACAAGATAATATATCGTTTTGGTAGATTGACTTGTTGCCCAATTTTATGCAAGACAACTGCGCTTAAACTACTAAAAACTAAACAAAAAAGTAGGATGGGACTTTTCAGACTTATTACACTTAAAAATACAGCACAAGCAATTAAAAAAGGGAGAGACTCTAACAGTCTCATCCAGCATATTTTCAAAATAGTAATCAATTTATAGAGTATATTTATTACCCTTTGGTCAAAAGCTCTCAAAAATTTTCTCTGATGATAAATTTGCCTAGACATCTGTAGATTTCCTTTTTGTGCATTACAACAACTCGTGGGCTTCGGGATCACAATTTAACATGAATAAACATTTAACTTAAACAAAATTATTAAAATAATGTAAATTATTATACACGTAATTTCAATGTAAATAAACACAATTTTTGCTAATTGATTTTTGCAAACAGACTCAGGACTATTACAGTTCTACAGAATATTTTTTTATATGGTTCGTGATCATCACAAAGCCTAGACCCCCGAATTCTCAAAGAAGTCGGGGATCTTGTCTCTCAGGAATAATTTAGGAATACTATAGCTGGAACTTAGCATTTGGGAATAAATTTGATGGAATAGTTGTTCTTTTTCCCTTTTGCTGTATACCATGCTTGACTATCCAAAACTAGGGTATCAGCTAAGTATTTTATCGTTTGCAGAGAATTCGGTTGCATTCTGAAATTAAATAGCGTGTGGTCTTCATTCATATTGTCGCTTATTAAGTTTTTTTAAACTACGTAAATTCTCGCAACGTAAAAATAGTAGGTTATTTAACTATTGCTTCACTTGAATTTAACCAGGGATTGATAAATTTCACCTCAAAAGAGTGAAATCACAAGGATTCAGAGCAAGTGTCTTTCTCACGACGTAGGTTTCTATCTCTGGCTGGTGTAACCGCTGCTGGTGTGACTCCCCTAGAAGCTTTCTATGCCAGAGTTTCCCATGGTCAAGCCAGAAATGGTATCGGTCATGGTGCTATAAAACCCAAGCTACCTGTGAACTACAGAGAGTTAACCAGTACCGTCATCAGTGATCTCAGTCGAATTCCGCAAACTGTTCTCTGTTCCCTTTTGAACATTTGGGCGATCGCATACTTGGCTACTTGTTAAAAATATCAAAACTCGCCTCAGTCGATGTTTGTTTTTAGCCCTCAGTATGATCATTAACCAGCTCTGGCAAAATTTACTACTGAGCAAGGCGATGCAGTGCAATCAAAAGATGTAACTGATACCAGTATGAACATCTGGGTGCGTAACAATAAGGAAGAGTCGGAATAATTATTGTCACTTCTGACGAATAAGGCTCTACCTTGCTCAAAAGCCTCTACCTCGTTACTGAGAGAACTGATCGGTTCTCTCAGTTTTTCTATCCCCCTAAAATATGGCTTGCGTCTGCAATAGTGCTCCTAAATCCAGACTGCCTAGGCGTTCATATGCATTATCTATTACACGCTTACCCCGGAGAAAACCCGTATTTGCTCCGGGGCAAATGTATTGAAGTGTTTCTGGAGTAAAGCGTTCTAAAAGCATTTTGATGCTCTTTATTTGCCTATGCCAGTGAAAAGTCTTAGCTGTTCGCAATGGAACTGGATCACCTTGCTGGTTGGGTAGTAAGTGGCGTCCAGAAAACAGTACACCCCCAGACTTACTATAATAAAGGCAAGATGAGCCGGGAGAATGCCCACACGTCCAAATCACTTTTGTGATGGAATCAAGGACAAATTCCTGACTAAAAGTAGTTACAGTAAGCTCAGGCAAGAGATATGCTTCTTGTTCTTGAATTAAAACTTTACAATTGAAGGCTTGCTGATATTCTACTGTCTTACCAATAGCCCCTCTGTGGGTGAGAAATAACCAACTTATACCACCATGCGATCGCATAAAATCTTGGTAAGTTTGGTCAAAGGCAGGACAGTCAATCAGGATATTGCCTTCATTTCCGACAATAAAATAAGCTGTTCCCCCTAGTGTGTCCCGATTTGGCGGAAATGCAAAAATAGTATCTAGGACTTCCTGTGGTGGCTTGGCTGTATGATTTGATTCTTGAGACAAGGGACACATGAGAAAAACAATTTCCTTGAGGAGTCTTGACAAACCCGGTTTAAGTATAAAACTTCTCACCAATCAAAAAGTGGGATAGTGTCTATCTTGTGGCAATAATAGTGGTGCGGTTGACCACAAGTTTGGACTGACATTTAAAAATAAACAAAAATCACATGACAGTTTGGTTTCTGATTCTATTGGGACTAATTACTTATCTAATGGTGCAACGTAGTGTTGCTCGCCTCACCCAGACACCTGTCTGGTTACTGTGGTTGGTATTAATGACTCCAGCACTGTTGTGGACAGGATGGACAGTAATGCATGGAGAAAAACAACCACTACCGCGATCGCTAATGATTTGGCCATTAGTCATTTGTCCTATTTTATACTGGGTGCTATTTCAATGGGGACGCCAACCGCAACAAGACAAACCAACTGAAGCTCAAGCGCCACAAACAGAACCCACAACACTCCCCAGTCCAGAACCAACTCCGGTGCGTCCTATTCAGCCGAACGAAGAACAAAAACTGCGAGATTGTTTTCCTTGGTCTGTATATTACATCCAGAATATAGAATATAGACCTCAGGCTGTAATTTGCCGAGGGCAATTAAGAAGCAAACCAAACGAAGCATACCAAAAGATTAAAGAAAATATAGAAACAAAATTTGCAGGTAAATTTTTAGTGTTCTTTCAAGAAGGTGTAAATGGCAAACCCTTCTTTGTACTTGTTCCTAATACTCTAACTACCCAGCGTAATACACCGAGAAAAAAAGAACAATTAAAACAATTTGGTTGGGCATTGTTGCTATTGTTAGCCACTTTGGTAACAACTACCAAGGTTGGAGTAGAAATTGCTGGTATTGAATTGACAATCCGCCAATTTCAATCTAACCCAAGCCTGATTTTGCAAGGATTACCCTACGCCCTAGCTTTGATGTTTATTTTGGGTGTCCACGAACTCGGTCACTATTTAATGGCGACGAGACGCTACAAAATTCGCTCAACTCCGCCTTACTTTATTCCCATGCCATTTTTCTTGGGAACTTTTGGTGCATTTATTAAGATGCGTAGTCCTGTACCGAACCGTAAAGCTTTATTTGATGTGAGTATTGCCGGACCTTTAGCAGGTTTTGTGGTAACATTGCCTTTATTGATTTGGGGCTTAGCTCACTCTGAGGTTGTGAGTTTACCAGAAGAAAAAACAGGACTATTAAATCCTGATGCACTCAATCCCAAATATTCTATTTTGTTAGCACTGCTCTCCAAGCTGGCTTTGGGTAGTCAATTAACACCACAATCGGCTATTGACTTGCATCCAGTTGCAGTAGCTGCTTGTTTAGGACTAATCGTAACTGCATTGAATTTGATGCCGGTGGGACAGTTAGATGGGGGTCATATTGTCCATGCAATGTTTGGGCAAAGAAACGCTATCTTAATTGGTCAAGTTGCGCGTCTACTGTTGCTGTTGTTGTCTTTAGTTCAACCAGGATTTTTCTTGTGGGCGCTGATATTGTTGTTCATACCCTTAATGGATGAACCTGCTTTAAATGATGTCACGGAACTGGACAACCAACGTGATGTTTGGGGATTGTTTGCAATGGCTTTGTTGGTGATGATCATCCTACCATTACCACAGGCGATCGCTAGTTTGTTGCAGATCTAAATTTGCAGATCAATCAGACTTCTACCCTGCTGTTCATAAATCAACGTGAATTCGATCAATATTCTCAAACTAGAATCCCACGGAATTGCCCACAACCAGGGCATGAAAAATCTAACGAACACCGATGTAGACGCCCTTTACGCAGGGTACACTAATGGACACCGATGGATTATGGGTTTGCTGTTAAGTTATAATCCTTGATTCTTATTCAAACTAGACAATTGACCCACCCCAAAGCCCGCGATTAAACTGCTTCAATCAGTTATCAGTTATTGATCACGGTTAACTGATAACTGATCAGTGTAAAAGTGGGTTTTGGCTATTTAGACCGCACTTTAGTCGCGGGCTACATAGTAGCACAACTAACTTGATGCTGAATTCGCCGCCTCAGAAGCTTTAGCTGGTGCAGCACCACCCATGCGAATTTCAGAAGTGAACGAAGCCATACTAAAGCCACCAAAGCGCTTCAGGACGCCGACTCGCATCCGTAAATTGGGGCTAGCAAACCAGAGGCGCTCTTCCGACCACATTGTTTCATATTCTGTAATTAAGGTCAATGCGTCATCATCACCAATCTTATAGCTGCCAGCAACAGGCATTTTCTCAGCGTAGCCCATTTCCCGCAATAATTTGCCTTCGTTGGGGTTATCTGCATTCGGTACTGGAACTAATACCGTAGAACCTTTGTGATCTTGTTCATCCCATTCCATCGTGCCATTCCAAGTCACTCTCGCACCACAGGAAGCACGTTTAGGGTCAATTTCATACTGTTCACACAGCTTGATCACCTCTGGATGATCTGCTGCCAGCATTTCTATAAAGATATCTGATTTACCAGACTCGGATTGCTTGAAAGCTAAGTGATGACTAGTACGATGGGAAAACCATTTACCAGCACTTAACTCAAAAAATTCTTCAATACTCATGAATCAAATTACCTTGTGTCAAATTCTTGATGATCCCACTTATTACAAGGTAGCAGGAAGAGGAGATGGGGAGATGGGCAACGAAGAAGAATGAAAAAAGAAATGCTTTGTGTGTCTCCCTTTCTATGTGTTCTCAGACTTGATAGCCTGTTTGCTCTAATCTCTTAAGAGAAATTCTGGCAGCTTCGGCCACGTTTTCGTGACTGTCTTTTTCTAGGTACTTCAAAGCGGAGACACTTTTAGGAGTGGCAAGCTGGCCAAGAGTTTCGGCTAAACGCTGTCGCACCAACCAATCATCTGATTGAGCAAAACGTAAAACGCGATCTACTGCATCGATATCTTTAATTTCTCCGAGTGCTGCGATCGCTGCTTGTTGTAGTACCACTTCTTCACTGTCGAGGGCTTTGTACAGGATTTCACGGGCACGAGTGTCTTTTAAATTACCTAATGAGACAGCCGCGCTAAAGCGGACTAACCAATCAGTATCTTCATAAAATGCTCTTGACAGAGGTTCAAAGGCTCTGCAATCACCCAAGTATCCTAGCGCACCAGCAGCATCAGCACGGATGCCATAGTCTGGATCAGTTTCTAGAATTTTGACCAAAATAGAGTAGCACTCCGAAGTTTGTTTAATCCCCAAGGCAAATATTGCCATTGATCGCAATTGTAGGGACTCATCATCCAACACTTTTTTAATTAAAGGTACAGCCTCTTCTGCTGGTATGTCTCTCAACGAGGCAAGAGCAACCATGCGATCGCGTAGATTCGGACTGTCTAACTGAGCGGAAATTTCCTCTAAGCTTGGAACTGCCATTTGGTTTAATTGGCTTTTTCTACTTAATATATATATTAAGTATTATTGCGTCTTTTCATATACATTCACCCTCTTTAGGTTGATTGTTAGTAGTTAGTCAATAGTCATTTGTCATGAGTTACTCTCCCCACACTCCTCACACCCCTCACACCCCACCCTTGCGGGAAGCCTATGAGCGCACGGCAGATGACGCCACGTGCTTTATGCCGGGAAACCCGTCCACCGCACTGCCTCGTCTACACACCCCTCACACCCCTCACACCCCATCTCCCCTATTCCCGATCCCCCGTCTCTCCCTTCTTTCCTGGAGTTTGAGTAAAATTTCAGCGTGCATTTCGCGGGTAATTGGGTAAAAATACGCCAAAACTAAACCACAAATTAAAGCTGCTGCTGGTAAGGGGCCAATCGAAACACGAATCACTTCTAAAACAGAGTCTGGTTGAGTTGGTACAGGTATTTCTGGTGTGGGTTTAATATATCCAGCTGCACCCAGTCTTTGCAAAACTAAATTCACAGCCAAACCCAAACAAATTTTTTGCAAAAATACCATGAAACTATAGAAAATACCTTCCCGACGCTGTCCTGTTTTTAATTCATCTAATTCAATCACGTCTGGTAGCATTGACCAAGGAATTAAATAAGCTGTTGATACCCCAAAACCAGCTAAAACTGCTAAACAGTACATCAACACAACCTGATCTGGCTTGACGAAAAACAGTCCAGCTTGAGCGATAATCCACAAAGTCATACCCATGTAGTACACAGCTTGTTTGCCAACACGCTTACTAATGGCACTCCAGACAAACAACATACTCATTGCGGTTCCTTGTACAGCTAGTAGTACTGAACTAATGTGCCATTGGGGAAGACGCATCCAACTAATGACAAAATAAGGAATAATACCAGCTGTGAGTTGGACTGCTAACCAGGAACAAAGATATATCCCGACTACAAACAAAAAAGGGCGATTACTAAAAGCAATTTTAAGTTGTTGCCCAATGGGAATGGAGACAGTTTCTTCTGTTTCTGGGTGCAAGTTTGCTACAGCTTGAGCGCGTTTTTTCGTTCCCCAAACACACCAATATATTGGTAGAACAGAAATAATCGCACAAATCACTCCTATTAATAAAAACTGTAAGCTGCGGTTATTAGGAACTACTAAAGAAATAACTAATCCAATAATTAAAGCAAGAATGCTGCCACCAATCGAAAAAGCAAAACGAAAACTATTGAGGCTGGTACGTTCGTCATAGTCTTGGGTTAGTTCAGCAGTGAGAGCCGTGTATGGTAAATTAACAACTGTGTAGAAAGCATTAAACAATATCGAAATCGCAGTGTAATACCAAAATAAACCCCACTGATTCACATTTTCGTTATTACTAAAGTGAGGTACAATCCACTGCAAAAAAAAGAAAACGCCGAAGGGAATTGCCCCCCAAATCATCCAAGGATAGCGTCTCCCCTGACTGCTTTGAGTGCGATCGCTCAATACCCCCACCATTGGATCATTGACTGCATCCCAAACTTTACCGACGAGTTGAGTTTGTCCAGCTAATTGGGGATTCAAACCAGCGACATCTGTCAGGAAAGGTGACAAATAAGAGATCCCTATCATGGCAGTAATTGCCGTACCCAAATCTCCAGCACCAAAAGCTAGCTTAGTACTCAAGTCTAGTTTTTCATTCTCAGCACTGTGCTGGAAATTACCATCAGGGGGAGAATCGCTCATATTACACTTCGCTCATACTAAGATAAAAAGTTTGATTTGCCATTTCATTAATAGCTACAAATAACTTTGCCTACTATGCCAGACCTTTACATTTCTTGGTCAGATTATCACCGCAAAATTGAACAATTGGCTGCTCAAATCTATCAATCAGGTTGGGAGTTCAATCAAATTATTTGCCTTGCTAGAGGCGGACTACGGGTGGGTGATATTCTCTCCCGTATTTATAACCAGCCCTTGGCAATTTTAGCAACATCATCTTACAGTGGCCCAGGCAAGCAAGAAAGGGGATATTTAACCTTTTCTCGCCATTTGACAATGACTACAGAAAAGTTAGGTTCGCGCATTCTCTTAGTTGATGACTTAGTGGATTCTGGGGTGACTCTGAAAGAGACTATACCTTGGCTAAAGACGCATTCTGATACTCCAATAGAGGAAATTCGCACTGCGGTAATTTGGTATAAAGCTTGTTCAGTAATAAAACCTGATTATTACGTTGATTATTTATCTGATAATCCTTGGATTCATCAACCATTTGAACACTATGAATTTATGAATCCGGCGGAATTATTGGAAGTGGTTAGTAGTTAGTGGTTGGTGGTTAGTGGTTAGTGATAATCAGAAGTGCGGATAGGAAATATTTCAACATCCTCTCGCCACCAAGCTGTACACTTTCACCTAATGCGATCGCTCCTCATGCTACTCGAATAAATGCTCTCCACTAAGTACATTTAATCAATGTCAATCATAGAATGTCACAGAAAATTAGTTTCTATTGTTAATTTTGGCTAGTGTCGCTACCCTACAGAAAATAGCCACAACCACAGAGGTAGAGTAAATAATAATACTATTGATCCTACGGCTAAGGCAGTAACTGCTAGATCGCGATCAAGATTGAAGGTTTCAGCAAGCACTAATGTGGCAAAGGCTGGAGGCATAGCCATTTGTAGGACTATAACCAAGGCTGCTTGGCCTGTTAAACCAAAAAATGGTAAAGTAAAGCCCAAAATCAGCGGAACTAATAACATTTTTATTCCCAAGCTGATTCCTGCTTGTGGTAAGCTATGCCAGGAATTGAGCTTACTTAATCGCATTCCGATTAATAACAGCGACAATGCCACAGTAGTCCAAGCAAATTTACCTAGGTAAAATTCAACTGGGGTAGGAATTACTACTTGCCGTAATATTAAACCGAAACCAAAACTCCACAAAGCAGGATTAATAATTATTGCCTTAGTAACATGTTTAATATCATGGACACTGCTACTAAAACGTGCTGCTAAGGCTACGCCTAAGCCATAAGCGCCTAGCGTGGTACCAAGCAAATCGTAAAATAGCGCCCAAGCAAAATATTGAGTGCCAACTATGGCCAAGGTAACAGGATAACCCAAATAACCAGTGTTACCTACCATTGCTGCTAGGAGAAAACTACCCTGAGTTGGTTGCTGAAGATTGTTTTTTGTAAAAAGGGCTTGCCATTTTATCCCCATCCAGGCTAGTAATGCCCCAAGGAAAATGGCTAAGTAGGCGATCGCAGGTGCAATCCAAATTTGCCCTGACAAGTCTGTTTGATATAAAAAAGCTACAATGCTCAACGGTACTCCTACCCAAAAGAGGAAATGACCTAAGCGGGTGGGAACAGTAGCAGGTAGTTTGCGTCCCAAGAAAAACCCTAGCAAAACTAAACCCACCAATTTGACATATAGTTCTAAGAGGTTTGTCAAAACGAAACTCGAAATTAAATATCTAAAATGATACCTATTGCCTTTATTCCTCTCCAGTCTACAATCTGTTATGAATACTCAACAAAAGCAGGAGTTAACCCTTGAAGAACGCTGAGTTTTCTGGAAAACCGCGAAACTCATCGCCTGTGTCTGGTGAAGATATTCCAGCAGCTTTACGCGATTCTCCTGATGTCGCACCCAAGAGGCGTCTATCTCTCTTGGTTTTGGGAATTGGGGGAGTGCTTGTTTGTGGGCTGCTGGCTGTGATTAGTGGTTTTTTGTTCGCCTGGACTGCACCGAAAAAAAATTTAGTTTCTCAGCCTTCTCCAACTAATTCAACTCCTGCGAATTCACAAAACAACAATACCGACCAAGTTCTGGGACATCTGGCATACACAGAAGCGCCAGAATCAGAACTAGCACCAATTTCGGCAGATGGACGGCAAAGACTGCGAAAAGTAGCAGCCCAAAAATATCAGGAGATGGTGGCAGCAGCGCGGAGTGCTGGTGTTATTTTGACACCTATTTCTGGCTTTCGTTCAGTTAAAGAGCAAGAACAATTATTCTTTGGTGTAGGCGCTCAACGCAATCAAACTCCAGCCCAGAGAGCAGCTTTGAGCGCTCCTCCTGGTCATAGCGAACATCATACAGGTTACGCCGTGGATATTGGGGATGGAACAGCACCAGCGACTAACTTGAATGAGAATTTTGAAAATACCAAAGCTTTTCAATGGCTACAAACAAATGCTGCTCGTTTTGGCTTTGAGATGTCCTTTCCCAAAGATAATTCCCAAGGCGTGAGTTATGAACCTTGGCATTGGCGTTTTGTAGGCGATCGCGACAGCTTGGAAACTTTCTATAGAGCCAAAAATGTTAAGCCGACTCAAGTGCCGCAATGAGAGAATAGGGGGAGGTGGGGTAGTGTTATTCAACTGATAACTGTTAAATATGTCGTCCCATAATTACTAAATCCCGTTCCACACCATCCAATTCTGCAACTTTGGGTAGGTATCCCCAATTTTGAAAGCCAAATTTGTTAAACAATTGTAAGCTTGGATGGTTATGAGCAAAAATAAAACCTAATAAATTCTTAATGCCCAAGTTGGGACTTTGGTTAATCGCTTGAGATAGTAACTGTTTTCCTAAACCGTGGCGATGATACTTAGGAGCTATGTAAATACTAACCTCAGCAGTAGCATGATATGCTGGTCGTCCGTAAAAAGATTGTAAACTCAACCATCCAGCCACTACGCCCTCGACCTCAATTACCCAAAGTGGATTTTTTGAGGGCGATCGCGCACTAAACCAAGTACGACGGCTTTCCACAGATACTGGTTCTAAATCAGCAGTTGCCATGCGTCCAGAAACTGCGGCATTATAAATTGCTACAACTTTTGGCAAGTCAGCTTCAGTCGCATGGCGGATAATCATTTACTGTTTCAAGAAAAGTTTAGAAAATATCTAAAAAATCATACAGTGTATTGGTCACAGACAAGTAAGGCAAAAGTCAGCAAATTTTGTTTTCCTTTTCTGTAATTACCGATTACCCATTCTCCGCAATGGGGCGACTTTCCTCTCCACAACCAAAAATCCAGATGAGTTGTATGGGGAATTTTTTAAGGTTGTGGTTGTTCAGATCCCCGACTTTTTCAAAAAGTCGGGGATCTATGACCTCTCATAATTTCTTTGGTGGACTAGTAGTTCACCACACAAACTTTGACAGGTAAACCAATTTTTAGACTCATCTTCTTTTCCTCTTCCTTCGCGTTCTTCGTGTCTTCGCGGTTCATTTCTTTAGCCATCAAAATTAATGTGGCAAACCACTAGTAGTACAAGGAGCGATTGCTCCTTGTGGCTAAAGCTGTTAGATTCCTTTTCAAGGAGCTGGTCAAAGCTCTGAAAATTAACTAGAGTGAATACGATTATCATTTAAAAAAGGGTATCTGGGATATGGTCACTAGTGTGACAACAGACGTAGTTCCAGTAACAGTTATTACAGGTTATTTAGGAGCAGGAAAAACAACTCTGCTCAATCGTATTCTCACCCATGAACATGGCAAGAAAGTGGCTGTGATTGTTAATGAATTTGGGGAAGTCGGTATTGATAATCAATTAGTTATCGATACAGATGAAGAAATCTTTGAGATGAACAACGGCTGTATCTGCTGTACAGTACGGGGCGATTTGATTCGCATCATCAGTAATTTAATGAAACGCCGTCATAAATTTGACCATTTAGTCATTGAAACCACTGGGTTAGCTGATCCCGCACCAGTCATTCAGACATTTTTTGTCGATGAAGATATGCGCCAACAATTAGAACTGGATGCAGTGGTAACGGTGGTAGATGCTAAGCACATTTGGCAGCATTGGGAAGCTGACGAAGCACAAGAACAGATTGCCTTTGCGGACGTTATCTTGTTGAATAAAACTGATTTAGTGACGTCAGATGTGTTAGATGAATTAGAAAGGCGAATTCGCGGGATGAATGCGATGGCAAAAATTTACCGTACCCGCAATTCCGAAGTAGGAATGGATGCACTTTTAGGTGTGAAAGCCTTTGATTTGGATCGGGCTTTGGAAATTGACCCAGAATTTTTGGGAGAAGATGCCCACGAACACGATGAAACCGTTTATTCTGTGGCTTTAGTTGCCGAAGGCGCACTTGATGGAGAGAAACTCAACAACTGGCTAGGCAAGTTACTGCAAACCCAAGGGCCCGATATCTTTCGTATGAAGGGTATTTTAAATATCGCCGGAGAGGACGATCGCTTTGTCTTTCAAGGTGTGCATATGATCTTTGAAGGCAAACCCGACCGCCCGTGGAAAGAAGGCGAAACCCGTAAAAATGAACTGGTATTTATCGGTCGTAACCTAGATGAAGCCAAATTAAAACAAAATTTTCTCGCCTGCTTAGTTTAAAGCGGATCGGGAATTGGGCATAGGGCATAAATATTTATTCTCCCCATTCCCCCATTCCCCCATTGCCCCCCAACCCCACAAAGTGGGGACCCCTAGCCCCCCATCCCCCCCATCATTATGAAACCCTCAACTCTCAATTCCAAAAAATTTGACCAGTACTTTTCTGGAACCCTTTCAGATTACGTGAGAGCGATCGCTTGGTCGCCGCAAGGTACAATGCTTGCTGCTGCTTCTGCTGCTGGGGAAGTAGCATTATGGCAAAATGACAATTTCACAACCTTGCAAACTAGCAATGATCAATCTGTTGATTGCCTGGCTTTTTCCCATGATGGGCAATTCTTAGCCGTGGGTGGTCAAGATGGTCTAGTCAAGATTTGGCAAGGAACAGAATTAATTGCTACTTTAGAAAATGCTCCGGCTTGGGTTGATCAACTAACTTGGAGTCCCAACTCTCACCAACTAGCTTTTAGCTTAGGGCGGCGCGTGCAAGTCTGGAATGCTGATACTCGTGAGATTGTTGTGATTCTCAATTTTGAATCTTCATCAGCATTGGGTATTGATTGGCGTAGTGATGGCAAATACCTGGCCATTGGTGGTCATCAGGGTATTAAGGTGTGGAATTGCCAAGACTGGAACCAGCAACCATATATTTTGGATATACCTTCTGTCAGTATTGCAATGGCATGGTCACCTGATGGCAATTATCTGGCTTCCGGCAATATGGATCGCACCATAACTGTAGTTGAAAGTCAGTTACTAATCTCTGGTAATGACCCCCAGCCTTGGGTGATGCGTGGCTTTCCGGGTAAGATTCGCGAAATCACCTGGTCAGATATTGGCAATCAAAATGGTGTACCGATTTTGGCTTGCTGTAGCGTTGACGGTATCGTTGTTTGGGAAAAGTCGCAGGATGAGTCTTTAGGTTGGGAAGCAACTGTATTAACCAATCATGTAAATGTAATTAATGCGATCGCCTTTGCACCTCATAGTTTGCTACTGGCTTCCGCAGGTGCTGATGGCTGGGTTTGTCTATGGAAAGATGCCAAGCAAATATCGCAAATTCTCACAGGCGCATCAGATGGCTTTTCGTGCCTAGCTTGGCATCCCCAAGGTAAGCTACTAGCTGCTGGTGGTAAAGAGGGTGAATTATTTATTTGGGTACAAACATCACATGGTCAAGGTTTTGGATAAGGCTAACAGCTAAAAGGAACAATTATTACTCATGACGAGTCAGTAAGGATTGGCTATGCTATAGTCCTATAGGGTTTGTTGTCAATTATGAACATAATCAAACTAATTTTACTTGCTTGTCCTGTAGTCCTTACTTCTATGCTGTTGGTAGCAAATCCGGCGGCTGCATCTTATCTCAAGTCTATAGCTGCTGTCACACAACAGGTAACTTTCGTATCTGCACAACCTGTTCACCCATGGATTGCACCAAACTTATCTAGTGATTCTCAAGCGATTATTGATCAACTTGGTTGTAGTTGTGCTAATTGTGTGCAAGCCAAACTTCAGATGGAAGGCAAACTATCACTTTCTGATTTGCTTTGACCGAAAATATATCTTGGTTCAAACGAGAACATTGTGGATTCACTCTTCAAAACAAGCGATCGCAACACTCTTGAGATCCCCGACTTTTCCAAAAAGTCAGGGATTTAGTTCACACTCTTAAACCACTCGACAATTCCATCAGCTACAGCCTTTGCTAATTTCTTTTGTTCTTTTTCATCCATCACCCACTCAAATTCATCGGGGTTACTCATAAAACCTAACTCTAATAATATTGATGGTGCACTCGCTGGACGCGTCAGCGCTAAGTTATCCCAAAACACACCGTAGGAAGGCCGTTTTCTGGTTTTAACTAAATAATTCTGCATGAATATTGCTAAGTCGTGCGCTTGGGGATGATACCAAAAAGTTGCTATCCCTTTGGTGTTTTCGGCGTCGCCATCGTCGGGGAGGGAGTTGTAATGGATGGAAATAGAGATTGCTGGTTCTTCCCTATCTATGATTGCTTGGCGTTCAGGAAGCGACACTTCTTTGTCATCTTCCCGCGTCATCACCACTGTTGCGCCTCGCTTCACCAATTCATCCCGCACTAATTTTGATACTGTTAAATTCACATCTTTTTCTGAGTAGCCATTTGGTCCTCTTGCACCAGGTTCTTTGCCACCGTGTCCTGGATCTAGTAATATCTTGATGCCTGATAAAGGCTTTTGTTTGCTGTTACGAATGGGAGAGTGACGTAAACTTAATATCAAGCTTGTACCTTCGTATCTCAGCTTGTATCCCCACTGTTGACTTTTTTTGAGGTTGAAGGTGTATTGTAACTGTTCTGGCTTCACTTGCTGCCAATCTAAGCGAGAAATTAAAGGATTATCGTCCAAGCGAATAATATCAGTTTGAGCGGTGGTATTGTGGAGAGTGAGAGTAAAAGTTTTATCTCCTTGTTGTACGCTGACAGGGACGGGAACTTGCAGAGGAAAAACCATCTCTGTCATGTTAGGTTGTGGACGATAACCAACACTACGAATGATTGAGTGGGGAGGAACAGCCCCTGGTATAGTAGTGGTTTCCTTACTATTGATCCAACCGCCATAGTCCAAGCGCAACCATTCTCCTTCCCTAGCTGTGACTGCTGCACGTGTACTTTTAGGTAGGGGCGTCAGTCGAGAATAATCTGTACTCGGACCAGTACGAGCAACACCAGCATCGGCTGTGACTTCCACAACTGGCAATTTTGCGGGTGATAGGATAGTGATTTTTCCTGTTCCTTCCTGATTTATCGTTTTGCCATTTAGCGTCAGTTGAAACTGAGGTTTACCTAAATCTACTTCGTTGGTGTTGTCTGCAACGGGTAAATCATTTTCCTGTACTGTAGTACATCCCTCGTATTTACTAGCACTATGGTTAACAAAAGGTTGATTTCGTCCTGTCAGTGCTGCCAAATTGCTTGGTAGTTGTGCTTGTTGGGGTTGGGGCGAGAGGGAAATTGTTTGATTACCCAATTTTACAGAGACACTGGCGTTGGGAGTGGCGATCGCACTAAAACAAATCAATTCCCCTGGAAGTCTAGCAATGTCCACTGCTGGAGTCAAAGAATCTTTGGCAAAGGCTAAACCCTGTGGTATTTCCGGTTGGGTAGCAAGCCTTGTTACCTGAATCTGAATTGCTTGTTTTTGGTAGCTGATTTTAAAAGTATTTTCTCCCACCTGTAAAGGTAAACTAGGGGCAAAATGGCCAGACTGACTGCGCCTGATTGCTTTACCATTGATTAAAACCTGTCCGGAAGCGGGGGCTGTACCAAGGAAGAAAATGCGATCAGCACTAGTTTGGTGATTTGGGGGAGGATAAACTACCCGCAAATAGGGATATGGCTGTTGTGCTGAAACAAATACAGAGGAGGCGACTATAAAGCCTAATATTAAAAATCCTAAAAGTGATTTCACGCCAAAATACATTAAGATTCACAACAATAAGAAAGGCAGAAGGCAGAAGTATGAAGTGTGAAGTGTGAAGTGTAAAGTATAAAATCTAAATTCTTATTTTCATTCTTCATCCTTTATCCTTCATCCTTGAGAAGTTACTAGAAATTAAGAGTTATGACTAAGTTTGTGTTTGTTACCGGTGGTGTAGTTTCCAGTATTGGCAAAGGCATTGTAGCAGCAAGCCTGGGACGTTTGCTCAAATCTCGGAATTATTCGGTATCGATTCTGAAGCTCGATCCATACATTAATGTTGATCCAGGCACGATGAGTCCTTTTCAGCATGGAGAAGTGTTTGTTACCCAGGATGGCGCGGAAACAGACTTGGACTTAGGGCATTACGAACGCTTTACTGATACCTCCATGTCGCGTCTCAACAGTGTAACTACTGGCTCTATCTACCAAGCAGTAATTAATCGGGAGCGTCGCGGAGATTACAATGGCGGCACTGTACAGGTGATTCCTCATATTACAAATGAAATCAAAGAAAGAATTGACAGAGTTGCAAAAGACACAAATCCTGATGTAGTAATTACAGAAATTGGCGGGACGGTAGGGGATATAGAATCACTACCATTTTTAGAAGCAATTCGTCAGTTCCGCAAAGATGTAGGACGGCAAAACGTGTTATATATGCACGTCACCTTAGTTCCCTGGATTGCTTCGGCGGGAGAAATGAAAACTAAACCCACACAGCACTCTGTTAAAGAACTGCGTTCGATTGGTATCCAACCAGATATTTTAATTTGTCGATGTGATCGCCCCTTACCAACCGGATTAAAACACAAATTATCCGAGTTTTGCGATGTCCCCGTAGCCTGTGTAATTCCTGCGATCGATGCTAAGAGCATTTATGAAGTACCGCTAATTTTAGAACGGGAAGGACTAGCACAGCAAACACTGGAGTTGCTAAATATGGAGCAACATCAACCAGATTTAACTCAGTGGCAAACTTTAGTAGAAAGACTTTATAGTCCCAAACATCCCATCGAAATTGCCATTGTTGGTAAGTACGTACAATTGAGCGATGCTTATCTTTCTGTAGTTGAAGCATTGCGTCATGCAGCGATCGCCATGAGTGGCGATTTGCGTCTGCGGTGGGTAAATTCAGAAAAACTAGAAGTTGATGGAGCCGAGAATCACTTGGCTGGTGTGGATGGTGTAATTGTACCTGGAGGTTTTGGTGTGCGTGGAGTTGATGGTAAAATTGAAGCCATCAAATATGCTCGCATTCATCAAATTCCCTTCTTGGGTTTATGCTTAGGAATGCAATGTTCTGTGATTGAATGGGCCAGAAATATTGCAGCATTTACCGATGCTCATAGTTCTGAATTTGAACCCCATACAGAAAATCCAGTTATTAACCTGTTGCCAGAACAGCAAGACGTGGTAGATTTGGGCGGGACAATGCGCTTGGGTTTGTATCCTTGCCGTGTTTTGCCCAATACCTTAGCATTTAGTCTGTATCAAGACGAAGTAATTTACGAAAGACATCGCCATCGTTACGAATTCAATAACGCTTACCGCAACCTGTTTTTAGAATCTGGTTATGTGATTAGTGGCACTTCTCCCGATGGACGTTTAGTAGAAATGATAGAATTGCCTAAGCATCCTTTCTTTCTGGCTTGCCAATTTCATCCGGAGTTTCAATCTCGTCCTAGTGCGCCCCATCCTCTATTTAAAGGCTTTATCGAAGCTGCGATCGCTCATTCTCAATCCTACGAAGGCAGACACACACCTGTTTCAGTTTCCTAGATTTCTTGACAATCAGTCGCCATTTTCCAGAGAATTCACGCAAAACTTTCTGGCAGATAAAGATTTATACTCTGCTAAGAGGGTGCTGTACAGCAATATGCTCCTGATATATTCCCCATGTAAGGAGACTTTGTGGCGTACTGGGTAAAAATTAGTTACGAGAGGAAAGAATATGTGGTCAATTTTGAACGCGTAAGTGCCTTTTGTTATGAGCAAAACGGTAGGGTAACATTTTGGCTACCTGATTGTGCTATCCCAATAGTAATCAATCCTCAAAGTAACCAGCAAGATTACCAAAAAATTCTAGAGTATATCCAATACATCACCGAAGCGCAATTAGAAAATAGCTACTGGGTGAAAATCTACTACGAGAGAAACGAGTATGTAATTAACCTCAACTGTATCAGTTCTTTTTGTTATGAACCACCGAATGGCAGAATCACATTTTGGCTGCCAGACGGCATTATCCCTATTATTATTAATCCAGTTAGTAACCCAGAGTCTTACGAGAAAGTTGTAAACCACATTCAAAAGACAACTGGGCATTTTTTGTCTTAAATAAAAGCAGTCCCAATGAAACTTTCTAGTAAGATTTGACTAAGTGTATCAGACGTGCCATGGCACGTCTGGTACATTGCTGTATTGTGTTATGGGGTGTTTCCTTGTGTAGGAGAAATCTCTAAAAAGCCGACAAAATTAAGGTTAACAAAGGAGGGAATAAAAGTGCGATCGCAACCAAAACTGCTACACAAGCCGAAATCAACACAGCACCAGCAGCACAATCTTTGGCAATTTTTGCTAGTTCATGGTAAGCCTGCTTGACTGTTAAATCAACTACTGACTCAATTGCTGTATTTAATAACTCTAATGCTAAAACTAAGCCACTAGTTATACTGATTACTGCTATTTCCACTGCTTTTAATCGTAAAAAAATGCTTAATCCCAGCGCTACTACACAAATAACAACGTGTATACGAAAATTACGTTGAGTTTGAAAAGCGTAACTTATCCCACACCAAGCATACTTAAAACTCACGAATAGATTAGCAGCAACTTGCCAGGATAATTCTCGCTTTTTGCTGACAACTGTTTCTAAGTGGTTTGAAGTTGGTGGTGGTGAAACTGGTTGGGACATAGTTGAAAAATTACAGCACCAGAGTGGTTGAACTGGGAATATGTGCCGATTTTAATAATTAAATCGACATTTCTGCCAATTTTCTACTGAATCATTATATAAAGAACAACTAGGAAGCCGCACTTTAAATATGAAGGCAAATCATGCTACTCTATGTCAATAGAAATACCTACCGACTTCAGTAATTTTACTTGCTTTTTTAGCATTCTTTCTAAACTTTCCTCGTCCGGATGATCCCAGCCCAGCAGATGTAACAATCCGTGACTTGCCAACCAAGCTAGTTCTGTTAACAAAGTATGCCCTTGCTTTTGAGCTTGTTGCTGTGCTGTATCAATAGAAATAACAATGTCACCAAGATATAAAGGCATAGAAGCTAGCGCTTCACTTGGTATAGGAGAGTCTACCTCTAATGCCGCAAAGGATAAAACATCTGTAGGCTTGTTTTGTTGACGATACTGAGCGTTTAATTCTTGTATTTCAGAATCGTTGGTCAAACGCAACCCAATTTCATAATTTGCCGTAGACGAAATACTTGGTTGTAATATTTCCAACCAACAATTGAACCAGTTTTCCCATGTTTGAGATGTAATGGGGATGTGTATATCCTCAATTTTTATACTTTCAGATTGCGAATATTCATTGAGGTAATTCTGTACATATACTTCAACTTGCACTAGCCGAAAAATCTCCTGTAGTGAAACTGATAGTTTATGATCAGCGGGTCAGATAAGCAAGACCGATAAGGACAGCTAACAGCCCAACAGTGGTTAGTACAAAATGCTTCAAAGAAGTAAGTCGCTTTTGCACCATGTTTCGCATCGCGAGTTTGACATAGCTGGGTTGACGTTCATCAGCAGGAGAATTACTCATAATGATTTGATGACAATTATCTTCTTTCAATGTAACAGTTTGTTTAGTTAATGGTTAGTGGTTGCTTGTTGGTTGTTGATGGTCAGTAAACTAACAAATATACGGACGCACACCTGTGCGCCCCTACTACTAACTACTAATTACTAACAACTAAATTAGACTGCCGCTTCCACCAACTGATTTTCTTGCCGCAGATAAGCTTGGATGAACATATCTAGTTCACCATTCATCACATCAGCGATCGCAGTTGTTTCGACATTGGTACGTAAATCCTTTACCATCTGGTAAGGATGAAATACGTAGTTCCGGATCTGATTGCCCCAAGAAGCTTCCACCATATCACCGCGAATTTCGGCAATTTCTTTGGCGTGTTGTTCTTGAGCGATGACTAGCAATTTAGCTTTCAAGCGAGCAAGGGCTTTTTCTTTGTTTTGCAATTGGCTGCGTTCTTCTGTACAACGCACAGCAATACCTGTGGGAATGTGAACAATACGCACAGCAGTTTCTACCTTGTTGACATTTTGCCCACCTTTACCACCAGACCGAGATGTGGTGATTTCTAAGTCTTTTTCGGGAATCTCCAATTGCACCGAGTTATCTAATTGGGGCATTACCTCTACCCCAGCGAAACTGGTTTGGCGCTTACCATTGGCATTAAAAGGCGAAATTCTGACCAAGCGATGAGTACCTGTCTCAGACCGCAAATATCCATAGGCATAACGACCTGTAATTTCTATAGTCGCTGATTTTATACCTGCTTCATCACCCTCGGACTCATCTGTTAAATTTACTTTGTAGCCATGATTTTCCGCCCAACGGGTATACATGCGCAGTAGCATTTCTGCCCAGTCTTGCGCATCAGTACCACCAGCACCGGCGTTAATAGTCAGAACTGCGCCTTTATCGTCATAAGGCCCAGAGAGTAACTGTTGTAACTCCCACTGGTCGAGTTCCCGATTCAGCTTAGTGACAGTAGCTTCTGCTTCTTGCAGTAGTGCTTCATCAGTTTCTAACTCTAAAAGCTCCAATACTGCTTTCGTATCTTCTAGGCTACTTTGCCACTGTTCGTATTGTTGGAGATGTGCTTTTAAATCATTCAGTTCTTGCAGCGTTCCTTGGGCTTTGACTTGATCTTCCCAGAATTCTGGTTGTGCTGCGATTTGTTCCAAGTCTTGAATTTTGGCTGTGAGTGCGGGAATGTCAAAGATAGTCCTGGGTTTTACCCAGGCGATCGCACAACGTTTCAATTTCGCGTTTTAGTTCTAGTACTTCCATAGTTCTTGCTAATGAGAGCGCGCTTTATATTTTAAGCGTAGATTTGCGGCATTTTGTCAATAGACATTGCTTTTTATTTTATTGATATCTGTGATCTTATCTATAATATCCTCGTACAAAAGAATAGGGGATTAGGGGTAGGTGATCAGAGAGCGGGGGGCGGGACGAAGATAAAGGAGAAATTCTCCCTTATCCTCCTTCTCCCCTTTGTCCTCCAAGTCATCCCCTTGTCCTCCCCATCCCCAATCCCTAAAATTATGAAACAGTACGAACTGACCATTGGTTGGCTATATCCTACGCTCATGAGTACCTATGGCGATCGCGGTAATGTGATCGTCTTAGAACGCCGTTGTCAGTGGCGAGGATACAATGTCAAAGTGTTGCCCTTAGACCAAAATGCGACAGCAGAAGATATTAAATCTGTAGATTTAATTGTGGGTGGTGGCGCACAGGATCGTCAGCAAGAAATTGTCATGCGTGACTTGCAGGGTGCGAAAGCAGAAGCAATGCGCGAAAAAATTGAAAATGGTACTCCCGGCGTCTTTACCTGTGGTTCACCCCAACTGTTAGGACATTACTACGAACCAGGTTTTGGACAACGCATTCAGGGCTTAGGCATTTTAGACATCGTATCAGTGCATCCTGGTGAAAATGTCCGACGCTGTATCGGAAATTTAGTCGTGGAAGTGACTGCAACTCGTTTAGCGCGGGATCTTCAAGAAATGACGGGTAGCAAACCATACCTCATCGGATTTGAAAATCACGGTGGACGTACTAAGCTGGGCAAAGTAGAAGCACTAGGACGCGTAGTGTACGGCTTAGGCAACAATGGTGAAGATGGTACAGAAGGGGTATTTCATCAGAATGCGATCGCTACTTATTCTCATGGTCCCCTGTTACCAAAAAATCCCTTCGTGGCAGATTGGTTAATTCAAACCGCACTGAGACTAAAATACCAACAGCCTATCACTCTATCACCCATAGACGACACCTTGGCAATGCAAGGGCGAGAAGCTATGTTTAAGCGGTTGCAAGTAGATTTACCAACACACTAAACATAAAGACTCACTTTGCGTCCCTTTGCGTTAGCCTCTGCGTCCCTCTGCGTTTAAAAACAGCCCATAATAACTTACCCAACAAACTATCTCGTCAAAATCACGTTAAGATCAAAAACATTCGGTTCTAGTGGGGAGCAGCTACTAGAGGTAACGGGGAAAGTCTGGTGTAAGTCCGGCGCTGTCCCGCAACTGTGAACTTAACTAAAGTAAGTCAGGATGCCCGCCGAAGTTGATTTTAGTTCTAAAATATCTGCGAGGTACAGATGACGACAGCCACAAATACTCAGCAACCGTCTCATACTTTATTTGTATGCAAGACTTGTGCTAGTGTCTGGCAAGGTGGGAAGCGAGTCGGTGAAAGTGGTGGACAAAAGTTATTAAAGAAACTTCAGGAATTAGCTCAAGATTGGCATCTCAAAGATGGTTTTCCGATTCAAGAAGTAGAATGTATGAGTGCTTGCAGTCATTCTTGTGTTGTTGCTTTCGCTGGTTCTGGAAAACTAACTTATATGTTTGGAGATTTACCAGTAGACGATAGTGCGGCTGCAATTCTCGAATGCGCTAGCAAATACTATGATAAATCTGATGGTTTTTTACCTTGGTCAGAACGTCCCGAGCCTCTCAAAAAAGGGATTTTAGCCAGGATTCCCTCGTTATCTTAAAGTAGAGACGTTGCACTGCAACGTCTGTACATGGCACGTCTGTACATGGTAAAATCGTGTCGAAAAATCCCTAACCAAACCCTATTTTTCCGACCCTCAATCCCTTATTTCTCCGCAATCAATCTTTGCAACCGCTCATCTGTGAGAAATTTTTGAAAGCTAGAGTTAGTTTTTACTGTCTTGCGACATTCAGGATTGAGACTAATAGCTCGTTGTAAGCTTTCAAGGGCTAATTCAAGATTTTTTTGCAAAGCATAACAACAAGCTTTGTTGTAATGAGCTTCAAAGGAATCAGGAGATAGTGCAATTGCTTTGTTAAGGCTAATTAGTGCTTCTTGATAAGAACCTAATTTATTTAGCGCATTACCTCGGCTGTACCAAGCTTGGTAATTATGAGGGTGGATAGCTAGTACTTTGTCGTAGCAAACTACTGCTTCTTTGTAGTCTCCCAAATTTGCCATAACCACACCCCGGTTGTACCAAGCTTCGTAATAATCAGGCTTGATTGTTAGTGCTTTGTCATAAGAAGCAAGTGCTTCTTTGTATTTGCCCAAGGAGTATAGCCCATTACCTCTGTTGTACCAAGCTTTATAATGGTCAGGTGCGATCGCCACTGCTTTATCGCACGATGCAACTACTTCTTGATAAAAGCCCAGGGGATATAAGGCTATACTGCGGTTGTACCAAGCTTGGTCATAGTCTGGCTTGATTAGCAGCACTTTGTCATAAGCAGCAACAGCCTCTTCATAGTGTCCCAAAAAATATAACGCATTGCCCATGTTGTACCAGGCTTGGTAATGCTCGGGTTTTAATTCTACTACTTTTTCACAGGATCTAACCACTTCCTCGTATAATCCCAACAGATATAGGACTACACTCCCGTTGTACCAAGCTTGATAATAGTCGGGTTTAAGGGCCAAGGCTTGGTCATAGGAAGTAACTGCCTCTTCGTAATGTTTTAATGCATACAATGCATTACCTTTGTGATACCAAGCTTGATAATGGTCAGGTTTAAGCGCCAGTACTTGGTCGTAGGAAGCAACAGCCTCTTCATAGCGTCCCAAGTTCTCTAGTGCTTGACATCGGCTGTAATAAGCTTGGTGATAGTCTGGCTTAATAGCTAGTGCTTTGTCGTAGGAGATTACTGCTTCTTGATCACGTCCCAAAAAATACAAAGCAATGCCTCGGTTATACCAAGCCTGATCTAAGTTAGGCTTAATAGCAAGTGCCTGATCATAGGAATCAACTGCTTCTTCATAGCATCCCGATAGGTGCAATGCTAGGCTCCGATTATACCAACCTTGGTAGGAGTCACTCTTGAGCGCTAGGGCTTTGTCATAGGACGTAACTGCTTCTTCATAATTTGCTAATAAGTACAGTGCGATACCCCGGTAAAACCAAATATCAGAGATTTCACGGTTGAAGGTGAGGAGATGATCGAAGCAAGTTAAAGCTTGTTTGGGGTGATTGAAGTTTAATAGTTGACAGCCTAAATTAAAGAGTTTACCCAGCATTTGCTGGGGATATCTATCTGTTAGCTGCAAAATCAAGTGGGATAGGGAATCAACATATTCATTAGCATCCACTTGCTTGTCTTTAGCTTCTATTTGTCCTGGGCGAGGATTAAGGATGTGTTCACTTTCAATCAGATCATTTAGGACTCTGCGAATTAGCCAACGATGCTGTAATTGTTGCTGGGACTGATCCCCGAGCATTAATAAAGCAGCTGGTTCTAAGATGAATCGTTCAACTGCAAGATTAAATTGTTGCAGCAAATCTACAGCATCGTAAATATATCGGCTAGCGGGATGTTTTTTGATGGCATCTGCGTAGCACTTTTCCCAAGTCTGTTGACAAGTTTCAATGTAATTATTAGAGGTTAAAGATAAGCCTTTATTTCTCAACCGACGGAGATTTACAACTACATTTGTGAAAGTCTGGTCATTTTTCTGGGCGATCGCTATATAATCATCTTCGTTAGTTTTTATCTTATTTTGAGGAACAGTGTTACTTAATAACTGAACAATTGCTGCATTTTCTGGTTCTGGTAAGTGATAAACTTGAAAACGTAGCTGTTGCAGTTTTTCCCATTCACTCGCGGTAGTGGCAATCACCCGTATTTTATCCTGACCGCAGAACTGTTCATAAATTTCTAGAACTCGCCACAGTCGCTGTTGTAAAGGTACAGTCAAAGGGGCTAACTCAGATTCCTCTAGTCCGAGGGGCAATTTGGGGAAGCGATCGTCTATCCTTTGATAGAGATTATCAAGCACAAACAGCAACTTGCGCTTAGCAGCAATTTTTTGTAGTTGCTCTTGGTTTGGTTCATCTATCCATCCATCAGATTTTAGCCAGAGAACTGTCCAGCCTTCTCGGTTATAAAGTTGTGCTAATTCGGCGGCTTCTCGAGTTTTCCCGATTCCCGCTTTTCCGACAATCAAAAGCCAGCGGAATTCTTCTAATTGATTTTCCAATTCTCGCCGCACATTGCGATCGGCTTGTCGCATTTGATAAGGAATGTGAGAATCCGCTAAGGGATCATTACTATCCCCACCGAAAGCCACAGATAATACATTTCCATTGGGTTTGATAACCTCAAAGGGAAAAATGGAAGGAGGTATTTGTCTAATCCGCCTCTGTTGCATGTAACACCACAAAAGTCTAACAACGGCATTAATTCAGGGTGTGAGCAACCTTCAGAGAAAGGATATGAATAAGTTCACCCAAGTTGTTTGTAGGTGGATCCAAGGTTAAGAAGAAAAATGCAATTTCCCTTTTAACATTGAATCTCCACCTAACCAATAATTGAAAATTTGGTTTGGTGAATTAATCTTTTATCCTTCTTTAATCTTGATATAATTCTCAGCTACTCACCCAATCGCTTGAAAGTCTAAGCCCAAAAATATTCGATTTGCGTATTTAAATTCTCTTTCTTGAAACCTGAACAAAGGGATCATCCCCACTTGGCTACTTGGCGCTTTCAACCAAGTTACACAAACTCAACCCACCTGCACGAGTTGATATAACAATACCAGGCGGAGTTTGCCTGTATAACTGCGATTTTCCATCGCCAGGGATTTTTTGCACATATGAGATGCTTCCTGAGCAAGTTACTCAAATATTATCCCACAACTAAATAAATAAGAGTTAACTGAAATCAGTGAACAGTAAACAGTGAACAGTTATTAGGCGCATGGTTGGGGACTAAAAGGGAATAGCGAACGGGGGGTAAGGTAGGGGAACAGATAAAAAATGCCAATTACCCATTACCAATTACCCATTACCAACCTCTAGGGTAAGACTTGAATCAATTCGTATTTTTGCACAGTACCCAAAACACGATGAGGTGTAGATAGATCTGTTGCTTGTTTTGCAGAGATCCAAGCATAGCTATAAACTGGTAGTTCCGAAATTTGCTCTACATCTTCTCCGTGATGAGGAGTGTAAAAATCAAGTAGTACCCCAGTTTTTCCCCCAACTTTGACAAAGTGGATAGAATGATTCTGTAAAATTTGAGCGATCGCGGGCTGTGCTAAAAAAGTTCTCATCTGGGGATTGTAATCACTCAAAAAGCCATTACTTCCAGCGACAGCCAAAGCTAACCAAGCTGGAATTAACCAACCAGCTAACCAGTAGTTGGAATTCAAAAACTTTTTACCAAAGTGGTAACGACCAATCCAAACTAAAGGTAAAATCAACCAACCGTAGCCTAGAGTCAAGGTGACAGTTGCATATTTGCGAATATCAGCACTACCCCAAATCAAAGCGAGTATACTCGCCAGTAACAATAAAATAGCTAATACACCGATCCCATAGCTGAGATTGCGAATAACTTTCTTGATATAAAGTTTTGCATTTAAGTGAAGTACACCCGTCCCCAACTCTCCCCTGAGATCGGGGAGGGTGCGCGACAGCGCGGGTGGGGTATTTTTGTACGTCGCGTTGTTGAAATTTGCTGTATAAGTTAATGTTGTTTGTTCATTTCCCCCTAAATCTCTAATCTCCATATTGGCATCAAAACCCACTTTACCCAGCCAATCCAGCCCGACAGCTGCTAGCAAAGCCATAAAAGGATATAGTGAAAGACTGTAGTGAGGTAAACGAGTAGAAAAAAGACTAAGTTCAAAAAATAAAACTAATGGCAAACCAACCAATATCAACTGATAGCGAGGAATAGGAAGACGCCAAGCTACAAATAAACCCAAAAGGCTAAAGAAAAACCAAGGAAAAGCTTTAATAGGGAGATTCCATAAATAAAATAAAATCCCATTTCCAGAACGCTCTTGAGAAACTAAACGAAATACAAATTGCCATAATTCTCTAACACTATCAATACCATAGTGTAAAAAATTAAACCACAGCCAAACAAAAAAGGGAGTTAAACCCAGCAAAAATCCTAAATATAAAATTGGGTTTGTCAGATGACGATGACGACGATGTTCCCAAACTAGATAAGGAAACAAAGCAAACATTGGCAAAAAAATCATAAAGCTTCTCAGCAAAAAACCCAAACCAAAACAAACACCCACAACAAAAGTATAAAAGTAGCAAGATCGAGGATTTAATTCTGCTTTTAATAAAGATAAAATTGCTAAAAGTACCAGAAAAATCATTGGTACATCAGGTGTACCCAAACGACAATATTGCAACCACAGAAATTCCACACTCAAAATTGCGCTAGCTAGCCAAGCAATTTTTTTATCTAATAAAATTTTCCCAATTTCATAGAGAATTATTACACTCAGTACACCCAAAATCATACTTGGCAGACGTACACTAGCCTCATTAATACCAAATAGGGTATAAGAACTAGCAATTAACCAGTAGGGGCCTGGAGTTTTATGATGGGGTTGTGACCAAGGATTAATCCAATCACCAGACTCAAACATTCGACGCGATCGCCAAGCATAAATCCCTTCATCATGGGCCATCAAGCTACTATGCCCAGAATTAAATAACAATAACGGCAGTATCCAAAATAACAAAGTTACGTAAGGAAAGCCTACCCAAGAACGAAAACGGCGCCACACTAATTGATACTCCAGTAACCTAAACAACATTGATATTGATATTGATTGTTTTTTAACTAATAGATCCTTGATAGACTCGCCTATTTTTCAGACTGTTTCTAATATACGTATGGTGGTACACAAATTTAGACAAGACCTCTCATCATCCAAGTTTTATGCTGCTTAGACCAGAACAACGTACTAAACTTGACGCAGACGACGACAAGCAATTTTATTCCTTTCCGCGCTTTGTCACTCATGTAGACGAAGGTTTTATTCAACAATTAACCGATTTATATCGCGATCGCCTGCAACCCAACACACGCATTTTAGACATGATGAGTAGTTGGGTTTCGCATTTACCAGAAGAAATGCAGTTTGCTCATGTGGAAGGACACGGACTCAACGCTGAGGAATTAGCGCACAATCCCCGCTTAAATCATTATTTTGTTGAGGATCTCAACGAAAATCCGCGTTTACCACTTCCAGATCAAGAATTTGATGCCATCCTCAACTGTGTATCTGTGCAATATTTGCAATATCCAGAGGCAGTATTTTCCGAAATTTATCGCGTCCTCAAACCAGGTGGAATCGCCATCATCAGCTTTTCTAACCGCATGTTTTATCAAAAGGCGATCCAAGCGTGGCGAGACGCATCAGAAGCAACCAGAATTGAATTAGTTAAAGGCTATTTTAACTCTGTACATGGATTTACTACCCCAGAGGTAATTGCTAAGCAATCAAATATACCAGCATTCCTTCAGTGGTTGGGTGCTGCGGGAGGAGATCCGTTTTATGCAGTGATTGCTAGACGCCAATGAAGTTTCTTTGTGTCTTGGTGTCTTAGTGGTTAAACAAAATTTATTTTTTCACCACCAAGGTACTAAGCTGAAACAAGTCTGATCAAAAAGTAAATTTTTTGTTAAAAGCACCTAGAAGCCGTGATAATTGCCTTGAAACTTTAGCATCAACGAGAGTCAAACTATGAATTTTCCTCGTGTCCGCAGGATTTTAGCTGTTGTGTTGCTGTCAGTGTTGTTGCTGACCACAGCTTGTACTCCCAAAGAACCGGGACGCTTTGACCAGGTGCAACAAGAAAGCAGTCGCCAAAAAACTGGTCAAGCTGTTGCCAAACAAGCAACTCAGGGTAGCGAATTTAACAAGTTTTTCCCCCCTGCTGAAGATGGGTACGAGCGTGTATATACTCAAGAAAAAAAGGGTTTTGCTGAAGCTAAGTTAAAAAAAGATGGTCAAGAATTAGCGATGCTAGCTATTTCTGATACAAAAAGTATCCCGACAGCAGCAGCCAAATTTGCCAACAGCAACAAGCAAATTGCTGGTTATCCAGCCGTAGAAATTGGCAATACTCAAACTGCAATACTCGTCAACAACCGCTATCAGGTAAAAGTACTGTCTCGTTCACCATCATTTACAGCTAGCGATCGCGAAACTTGGCTGAAAAAATTTGACCTGAATGGTCTAGCACAACTCAAGTAAAAGTTGTTAATGGTTGGTGATTGGTAGTTATTTGGAACCAACAACTAACAATCAACAACCAACAACCAACAAAATAAGGAGATTTTTGTGAGTAAACCCATTTTTGAGTTGGTAGACGAACTACCAACTAATAACTTGACTGTTTCCATGCTGAATTCGCTAGATTTTGTCGCCCCTGGTGAGTGGCAAAATGTGGTTGGTTTTGTCAACACGATTAAAACTGTGACTGGGGAAACTGATGAAGGTTTGATTCAAGCAATTGGCGAGCGAGCAATTTATCTGTACAATGATCGTTCCCAGGGCTACCAACGGGCTATGTGGTTATATCAAACTGTCGATCGCACAGATAAAGCGCTGGGTGCAGCAGCTTTTGCTAATAAGGTAGGAGAGAAAATTCCTCTGTTGGGGTTTCTCAACTCTATCACTCCCAAAGCTGACAAAGCTCAAACCATTGATCTGTGTTTGAAATTAGTTGCTGAGTTGGTAGCTTTTTGTAGCATCAACGGTATTCCCGGCGATAGCATTGGGGACTTTGTAGCGTCCTTGGGTGAGTACAGCGGTGAGTCGCTGATTCGCATGGTGGCTTTGGTTTGTGTTGATGGTTTGATACCCCTTGGTCCGGACTTCATCAGCAAAGCCTTATCTACAATTAGTCAGACTAATCCCCAAGAGTTGGAACACAATACAACTTTCCAAAATATGCAAGAGGCAATTCCGGGTCAAAACTCTGCTAGCAAACTGAATTTTATTGGCGAAAGTTTTCAGTCGGTTCAAGGTTGGATGAGTAACTTAGTTGCTGCCAAAAATTTGACGCCTCAAAAGGTTGTTCAGAACTTGCAAAATTTTGTTGAAATAGCTGATGACAAATTAGATTATTTAGGAGCGTTTCTAGACGTAGCAACAAATTATTACGAACATACAGGTACACAAACCCTTGCACGCCGCTTGATTGAACGAGCTGTAGCGGAAATTTAGTTGAATAACTGAATGGGTAATTAGTAATAAATTCTATTACTAATTATCCTTATTAAAAGAATAATTCCTAAGAAAAAATCCTCACCAAAAAGTAGTGAATTAAACTGGAAATTCAGGGGTTGTATTTGATAATAATTTGGCACGAATCGCTAGGAGTGGTGTTCGTTGTTTGTTGTTTTTTGTTCGGATAAATCAACAACCAACTAGCAACCATCAACTACCAACTACTTGAAAGAGTGAAATATACAACCCCAATGAATCAGCATCATATTGAAGTCACAGTTTCTGCCAGAAACTTTCAAGATAATATTCGCTACATCCGAGATTTTGTTGCACCTGCAAAGTTGTGCGTAGTGATGAAGGCAAATGCCTACGGACATGGTTTAAGGCAGTTAGCAACAACGGCAGTTATGTCAGGAACAGATTACATTGGTATTTGTACAAATCCAGAGGCAACAACTATCCGTGATTTGGGTTTGAATGTCAAACTCCTGCGTCTACGCATGGCGTTACCAGAGGAATTAGAAGAATCGATACGCCGCCTGAACATTGAAGAACAGGTGGGAACAATGGAAGCAGCAGAGTATCTATCTGATGCAGGGGTGAAACGCAGCAAAAAAATTCCTGTGCATATCAATATTGATACGGGGATGGGTAGAAGTGGTTTCTTTTCATCTCAAATTGAAGAATTAAAGAAAGTTTGTACATTGCCGGGTTTGTCTATTGTTGGGATCATGACTCACTTCGCCAGTGCTGACGCTAAAGATCTGGCGTTTACAGAAAAGCAGATGGCAGATTTTTATCATGTTCGTACTGCTCTTGATGATTACTTACCAGAGAATGTACTAACTCATACTCACAATAGTGCGGCAACAGTGCGCTTGACTCCTAAATGTAATAGTTTGGTAAGGGTTGGCGCTGCTTGTTATGGGGTACGTACTTCCCGGGACTTTGAAAATCCTTCAGAACTGAAACCTGTGATGACAGTAAAAACCAGGGTGGCGCAGGTAAGGAAAATACCAGCAGGCAGGACTATTGGTTATGGCAGTTTATATACTACCCAACGTGATAGTTTAATTGCATCTTTACCTGTGGGTTTTGGTGAAGGTTATCCGCGATCGCTATTTAACAAGGGTATTGTTTTAATACAGGGTCAGCGTTGTCCAGTGGTGGGAAGAGTTTCGCTAAATATTACAACAGTAGATGTTACAGATCTACCAAAAGAAGTAAAATGGGGAGACGAGGTAGTTTTAGTTGGTAGTCAAGGTAACGAGGAGATTACCTTTGAAGAATTAGCAGATAAGTTTCAGAGTGTACACACAGAAATCAACCTGATGGCTGGTTTTATGAACCAGGTAAGTTACTTATATTGATTCAGGTGATGTGCTTTTTCCCATCTTGGCACGGCAAAGTAGCCGTGCTTTTATTATAGATTCAGAAGGCAGATGGCAGATGGGGTAAGAAATTTTATACTTGGTTGTGGGAATTCCCCGTGATTAGCTGTCTTAAAAATAGCGATCAAAATTAGCGACTAACTTAACAGCAAACTCATAATCCATCGGTGCCCATCGCCTTGCACGGTGTTCGTTAGACTTTTTCCCTCGTTGTGGGCAGTTGCCCGTGAAACTCAAGCTTGAAATATGAGATAATTTCAGTGAATACACTGACTTGATGAAATCTTTATTTTTACTTTTGACTACTCTTATAAACTTTGTTCCATACATAACTTGTAGTTTGGTAAGTTATTAACATAGCTTAAAAAAAGTGTATTTAGGCAAACAAGGGGCGAAGTTGAGTTACTATCCGGAAGGCATTCCTCCTCACGGTGGGCAGTTGGTTAATCGCATTGCTACACCAGAACAAAAAGAAGTATTTCTCTCTAAGGCTGAGTTTCTGCCGCGTGTCCAACTCGATCAAAGAGCAGTTTCTGACCTAGAAATGATTGCGATCGGTGGTTTTAGTCCTCTAACTGGTTTTATGAACCAGCAAGACTACGATCGCGTTGTCGCCGAAATGCGCTTGGCGAACGGTACTGTTTGGTCAATTCCAATTACACTTTCAGTCAGCGCAGAAGTTGCGGCTTCCCTTACCGAAGGCGGTTTGGTGCGTCTGGATAACCCTGAAGGCAGATTTATCGGGGTTTTGGAACTCAGCCAAAAATATCGCTATGACAAAAAGCGAGAAGCAATCAATGTCTACCGCACCGATGATGAAAAACATCCCGGTGTCCAAGTAGTCTATAATCAAGGGCCTGTGAACCTTGCAGGCGATGTGTGGTTATTAGAACGCGATCCCCATCCCTATTTCCCTACCTACCAAATTGATCCTGCCGAGTCCCGGCAATTATTCAAGCAAAAAGGCTGGAAAACCGTTGTTGGTTTCCAAACTCGTAACCCCATCCACCGCGCCCACGAATATATCCAAAAGTGTGCGCTAGAAACTGTGGATGGTCTATTTTTACATCCCTTGGTAGGGGCAACAAAAGATGATGATATCCCTGCGGATGTGCGGATGCGTTGCTATGAAATATTACTAGAAAATTACTATCCCCAAGATCGGGTAATTCTAGCAATCAATCCCTCAGCAATGCGTTACGCTGGGCCTCGTGAAGCGATTTTCCATGCCTTAATCCGCAAAAATTATGGCTGTACTCACTTTATCGTCGGGCGGGATCATGCAGGCGTTGGTGATTACTACGGAACCTACGACGCTCAGTACATCTTTGCTGAGTTTACACCAGAGGAAATCGGCATCACGCCAATGATGTTTGAACACGCCTTCTACTGCACCCGTACCAAGCAGATGGCGACAAATAAAACTAGTCCCAGTAAACCAGAGGAACGCATTCACCTTTCGGGTACAAAAGTACGGGAAATGCTGCGTCGAGGCGAGTTACCTCCACCAGAATTTTCCCGCCCAGAGGTAGCAGCAGAACTAGCACGGGCAATGAAAGTGAGTGTTTGAGGATCAATCAGAGATCGCAAGGAAGACAAGGGAGAATTATTTAACAAGTTTCTTCCCAGTTCCCTTTCCCCTTTCCCCAATCTTTACACTACAGCCCTCTGCCCGATAAGCTTAATAAGCTGGTGGACTAAGGGCTGATAGCAATTATGAAGCGGCGGACGTTTTTGCAACGGTTTGGCTCCATACTCACGGCGTTGGGTGTCGCAGAAGCTGAGTGGTTCCAATTCGGAACTCGTTATCGGCAGGCATTAGCGCAACCCAGTTCGCGTAAACTAGCGTTATTGGTGGGCATCAACCAATATTCTCAAAGTCCAGCACTCAATGGTTGTCTGGTAGACGTGGAACTGCAAAAGGAGGTTTTGATCCATCGTTGTGGTTTCCAACCGTCAGATATTTTGTCTCTGACTGACGAACAAGCCAGCAGAGAATTTATTGAAGCTGCTTTTTTAGAGCATTTGATTGGGCAAGCAAAACCTGGTGATCTAGTTGTCTTCCACTTTAGTGGCTATGGTAGTCGTGTCCGTGTGGGGAACACACCAGAAGCGACACAAAATGCTCTTGTTCCCGCAGATGGAATTGAAGAAGCTCCACAAAATCCAAAAATTATCAACTATTTATTGGAAGAAACCCTACTGTTGATGTTGCGATCGCTCCCTACAGATCGAGTCACAGCAGTATTAGATACCAGTTACTATGCACCCACTAGTATATTGACAGCCCCTTTGCGAGTTCGCGCCCGCCAAACGCCACCAGCAGCAGTTTTAACAGGTGCAGAACTCGACTTTCAAAAACAACTGCAAGAAAAAGCCTCTCCAGAACAGCCAGGAATAATACTGTCTGCAACTTCCGCTCCCAACCAAGTAGCACGGGAAATCCAATATTCTGGTTTTAGTGCCGGATTATTTACCTATACCTTGACACAATATCTCTGGGAAACAACACCAACAATCACAATTCCCGTGTTGATCTCCCGTGTGGAAAGTGCAATGCAGCAGTTAGGTAGTACACAGCAACCAGGCTTGTTGATCGGTAAAAAAAATCAGCAACGAGTCCAATTAAACGAGAACTTTTTCCTAGAGACTACTGGTGCAGAGGGAGTAGTGACAGCAACGGAAGAAGACGGTAAAACAGTACAGGTGTGGCTGGCTGGAATTCCACCCCATGTACTGGAACACTACGGTGTGAATTCTCGTTTGAATGTGGTGAATCAAGCTGGTGCAACTACACAATTAATCGTGCGATCGCGTAGTGGCTTGACGGCAAAAACCCAAATTTTCTCTGCTGAAAATAAAACATCTCCTCAAATCGGGCAACTTGTCCAAGAAGCAGTGCGAGTCTTACCCCGAAACATCAACTTAATAATTGCTCTTGATGGAGAACTAGAAAGAATTGAACGGGTAGATGCTACCAGCGCCTTTGCTACAGTTGCTCATGTGACAAGCGTAGTTGCAGGAGAACAACCAGCCGACTACGTATTTGGTAAACGTCCAGACACCAAAAACAAAGATTTAATTGCTTCCACCTCATTAATAGTCTCTCCCAGTCGCTATGGCTTATTTTCTTCCAGTAGCGAGAGGGTTCCCAATACCTTTGGCGAAGCAGGAGAAGCAGTCAAAGTCGCAGTACAGAGGTTAAGTCCCAAACTACAAACCCTTCTGGCGGCAAAATTGTGGCGACTCACAGATAACGAAGGTTCTTCCCGATTGAACGTGAAAGCAACCCTAGAAATAATAAGTGGAATTGCACCTCGTGCAATCATGCATCGCGAAACACTACGAACTGCTAATTCAGAAACCATCAACAAAAAATCAGCTAATGCTGAACCGGGACACACCCCGACTATATCCATTGGGAGTCGGGTACAGTATCGCGTGCAAAACATCGGCAACAGACCAATCTACTGTATGCTTGTAGGACTAAATAGCGCCAAGAACGCGATCGCTCTTTACCCGTGGCAAAAAGTCACAGAAACTGAAGATCCCCAAGAACCACAGCTAATTGATATTACCATTGCTCCCGGCGAAACCCTAACTTTACCACAAACCACATCTGGTTTTGAATGGGTAATCCAAGGGCCATCTTCCTTTAGTGAAACCCAATTAATCTTTAGCACAGCTCCATTTACCCAAACCCTCAACGCTTTGGCAGCTGCTAAACACCCACGCGCCGAGCAACAACGTATTCTCCCAATATTAAACCCCCTAGAAGTAGCCCACGCCCTGCTGCAAGATTTACACAACGCTAGTACAACAGCAGCCGATCCTAACACCGTCCCTGCTGACTCCTATGTATTGGATGTAAATAACTGGGCAAGTTTGGGTTTTCTATTTCAGGTAGTGTAATTACTTAGTTAAATAGTATTATTTTTTATATAACAAGGCAGAAAGCAGAAAATGATTTAACCGAGGGCTAAAAGCTTTGCTATATAAGGCTTATAAAATCTGCAAGTTAATCAAGACTACTAAAACTTAATAATCGTTTGTATAGATATATTATTTCCCACAATCATATTCCCAAAACTCGCAAAATATTTTTACCCCAAATCATCTTCTTTTTTAGACTTCTTCTTCTCAACCGTATACTTAATCTCTAGCTGTTCAGCAGCACGATAACTTTTTTCCTCACCAGTACCATACACAACCTGTAAATTCCCTCTTATGTTCTGCTTCTCTTGGCGATATTGGTGTCGTGGCGGTGCATTTCTTACTCCTCTTCTCCTCGCCGAAGTTCCCTCTTCCGCCGTATCTTGCGCCACCACCTCATATAAAATCGCCTGTTTATGATTATCCTGAGCCTTCCTTAACACCCTCCCCAATCTTTGAATATATTCCCTTGCCGAACCCGTACCTGATAAAATAATCGCTACACTCGCCGCCGGCACATCTACCCCTTCATTCAACACATGGGAAGCAACAACAGTCTTATACTCCCCCTCCCGAAACTTGGTTAAAACCTCATGGCGTTCCTTCACAGGCGTTTGATGAGTAATAGCTGGAATTAAAAACTCCTGGGAAATTCGATAAACCGTAGCATTATCAGCAGTAAAAATTAAAACTCGCTCCGGATAATGCTTCGCTAATAAATTTGCTAGAACTCTTAACTTACCATCCGTACCAACAGCGATTTCTTTAGCTTGGCGATGGGCTAACATAGCTCTACGTCCTGCTTGCGATCGCGCACTCATCTGCACAAACTTTTGCCAACCCTGGATACTCCCCAAAGAAATTTTCGCTTGCTGTAAGAAATCATTGCGGATTTGAATTAACTCGTTGTACTTTTCCCGTTCATGCTGCGATAGCTTGACTTTAATTTGCACAATTTCGTGTTCTGCTAACGCTTTTCCCGCCAAATCTTCAGCCCTTTTGCGATATACTTCTGGGCCAATTAGTATATTCAAATCAGTATGTTTGCCATCACTGCGTTCCGGTGTCGCCGATAATCCTAAACGATAGGGAGCGATCGCATACTCTGCAATTACCCGATTAAAATCTGTTGGTAAATGATGACACTCATCAAAAATCAACAAGCCGTACTGATTTCCCAAACTTTCAGCATGAATCGCGGCGCTATCGTAAGTTGCAACCAGTATTGCTGTTTTATCCCGTGAACCACCCCCCAGTAAACCTACCTCCGCATCCGGAAACGCCGATACTAAGTGTGCATACCACTGATGCATTAAATCCAACGTTGGCACAACAATCAGTGTACTGCGCGGCGTCGCCTCCATTGCCATCTGCGCCAAATAAGTTTTTCCAGCGGCGGTAGGTAGCACTACTACACCTTGTCTTCCCGCCAACTTCCAAGCTGTTAACGCTTCACTTTGGTGGGGATAGGGTTCCATTTCCAAACTAGAAAGCAATTCTAGAGAATAAAATCCCTTCGCCTCGTCAATAAAATAAGTATCCTCCGCTTGCAGTGCTTCCACCAAAGGACGATATCTAATCGCCGGAATACGGAACTTTTCAACTCTATCATCCCATACAGCGTAATCTGTCCAGGCTTTGCCACGTGGTGGTGGATGCAAAATTAATGTGCCACGATCAAAAGTTAATGTGGGGGTACGAGCCATTTTTAGCGTTCTCCCAAATAGTTGTTTGTTGTTTGTTGTTTGTTGTTTGTTCCCAGCAACTACCAACAACCAACCGCCAACAAAATTTACTCACTCAACTTATTCCCTTAACAAAAATAACTGAAAACGTGCATGATTAAACCGACAAATACAGACAAAGAGCAACTTGATATATTCCTGAAACAAGTGATGTTTCATTGAAAAGCCTGCTAGTATTTTCGACTCTTACACCACACAAAGACAGAAAATGATGCTTGATCGATTACGATTACAAGCACAGATTATGTTAATTGTTGGACTGGCAGTAATTGGCTGAGAAAAATTTGCTTATAATCTGTGGGGAGATACTGTCAATACTGCTAGTAGAATAGAATCACACGGTTTAGCTGGCTGTATTCAAGTCTGCGAAGCTTCTCATCAATGTTTAAAAGATAAATTTATTTTGGGAAAATGAGGATTGATTAAGATTAAGGGTAAGGGAGAAATGATGACTTATTTACTCAAAGGTGCGATCGCTAATTAGCAGCTTTTGTCTTCTTCATCATAGATAATTGTTTGCTCTTATTGACGTAACAAACCAACCAAATGGGAAAGTTCCGGTAAAATTAGTTTTTCCATCGCTAATCGCACCGCATTGCTAGAACCAGGAAGAGAAAAAACTAATTTACTTTGATACACACCAGCAACAGCACGAGAAGCGATTGCTCGTGAACCAATCTCCTGATAACTTAAAAAGCGAAACAATTCACCAAATCCCGGTAAAGTTTTTTCTAACAACTTTTCTATGGCATCATAGGTAGTATCTCTCGCTGCAATACCCGTGCCACCAGTGAAAATTACTGCATCTAAATTGGAATTTTTACCCAGCAGTTCTAACTGTTCTTGGATTTGATTTGGTTCATCTTTAATAATTGTGTAAACTCCGACTGTGTGGTTAGCATCCCGGAGTAATTGTTGAATTAACTGACCACTTTTATCTGTGGATTGGGAACGTGTATCGCTAACGGTAACTACAGCACAAGTTACCGTCAACATTTGAGAATTTGAATGAGGGATATGAGTCATTTATTTGTTGTTTGGTGTTTGTTGGTTGTTGGTTGTGATTGGTTGTTTGAGCAAACACCTACCAACTATCAACCATCAACAAAATTCCTTAGCCAATGACCAATGACTTTTTAAGATTTATTAAATCCCAAGTCATTTTCTTCTGCATATCTTTGCATAAACCGCATGAAGCGATCCCATTGTTCTTTAGATTTCATTAAATAAACAGCTTCCAAAGCTTCTGGTTTACCGTTGACAAATCTACCTTTGACTTCGCGGGTGACAATTTCCCCTTCTTCGTCAATCATGTACATACCGGTGATGTCTTCGGTATTGCCACTATCTAATGCTTTGGGATTTTGAAAAATAAACGTTGCAGTACCACTTTCACCAGTGCGCGATCGCGTCAAGCGTACTTCTGGAATTACTTCTTCATCAATACCTTTAGAAAACTGGATTTTTGCCATGATTAGTGAATTTAAAGTTTTGTGATGTTTAAACTAATATTCTCTCATCTTTTAGTACAAATCAGTCTAGATGATGATCAGATTGATTACCTACGTGTAAACACTTATATACTTTCTTTGTCTAGTATTAAGGTTACAGGCCCGTCATTTTCAATCGTAACTTGCATCATCGCCCCAAATTTACCAGTTTCTACCTTCAAACCACTCTCCCGTAACTTGGCGACAAAGCAATTATATAAATCCTCAGCAGTTTGAGGGGTTGCTGAACGGTCAAACGACGGTCGTCGACCTTTGCGACAGTCACCGTAAAGCGTGAACTGACTGATTACCAGCAACTCACCACCAATTTCTTGCACAGATTTTTGCCACCTATCTCCGCCTTCTTGGTCAGGGAACAGTCGCAATTCCAAACATTTACGTACCATCCAGTCAAGTTCAGCATCAGTATCACTATCAGCAATACCCACAAGCAAATTCAGTCCTCGTCCAATTTTGCCGATAATTTCACCATTAACTGTGACTTTGGATGATTTAACTCGCTGAATCACAACACGCATTATATAAAGTGACGTTTTAAGTGTTATTTATACTGTATTCTTTTATTTTTAATTTCACTTAATCTTTCTTCATGTTCGATAATCTGTGTAAATTCCTTGCTGAAACCTTCTCAAGTGATTTTGCCAGTTGGCTATTAGGAGAACCAGTTACCCTCACCGAGTTAAGTCCCTCTGAACTATCTCTTGAACCCATTCGTGCTGATGCACTAATATTACTCCAATCTGATCAAGTTGTACTTCATTTGGAATTTCAGACTCAACCCAAAACCGAAATTCCGTTTCGGATGGCAGATTATCGACTGCGTGTGTATCGGCGTTTTCCCAACAAACGCATGAATCAAGTCGTGATTTACCTACAAAAAACTACTTCTGATCTGGTACAACAAAATACATTTACTTTGGAAAGAACTCATCACGAGTTTGATATCATTCGCTTATGGGAGCAACCAACTAGTGTATTCTTGCAATATCCAGGTTTATTACCCTTTGCAGTTTTAAGTGAGACTAATGACCGCACTGAAACACTCAGACAAGTTGCTCAAATAATTTCTAATATTAAAGATCAACGTACACAAAGTAATATTGCAGCATCAACATTTATCCTCGCTGGGCTAGTATTAAATAAAGACACAATTCAACAGTTGCTGCGAAAAGAACTTATGCAAGAGTCAGTAACTTATCAAGCTTTAATAGATGAAGGTCGGGCTGAAGGTCGGGCTGAAGGTATTCAAGAAGGTATTCGATGGGTTGCTGTCAACCTTCTCAAAGAGGGAATGTCAAGAGAAATGGTGTCAAAATTGACAGGTTTATCAGTAGAACAGTTGCAACAGTTGGAGATTTCAGAGACTGACGAATCACAACAATAAGAGAAACTAATTAACAGTTCCCTCACCCCAAAGGGGTTAGTCATTGGTCATTTGTCATTAAAATGACCAATGACCAATGACTACTTCCCGAATCCTTTACCACGAGTCGTAGAAGGAACACATAGACAGTTTTCTAATTGTTCTCGCAATTTTTCATGATCTAAATTTTGGCCAATCAGTACCAACTGATTTTTCTGTTCCCCTTTCCACTCATCATCATCTAAGGTAAAGCGTTTACCACATAGGTGAAAAATATGTCGTTTGGGACTTTCATCAAACCACATAATCCCCTTGGCGCGGAAAATAGTATCGGGAAGTTGATTATCTAAGAAATACTGAAATTTTCTAATTGCAAAAGGTTTGTCACTCTCAAAAGAGAGTGAGGTAAAGCCATCATTTTCGAGATGATTGGAATGATGGTGATGGTGGTGATGATCATGGTCGTGGTGCTTGTGACCGCATTCTGAGTGGTCATGATCATGGTCGTGATGGTGATGGTCGTGATCATGCGCTTCCGCAGCATCAAAATACTTATCTGTCTCAAACAGACCAACACTGAGAATTAAAGGTAGTGGTACTTGTGCTTTCTTGGTACGAATAATCCTCGCACCTTCCTTAACCTCTCGAATTTTTGCTTCTAGTGTTTCTAATTCTGCTTGAGAAACTAAATCTGTTTTATTCAACAAAATCACATCACCATAGGCAATCTGACTGTAAGCTGCCTGAGAATTAAATAAATCTAGGCTGTAATTTGCTGCATCGACAACAGTGATAATCGAATCTAGACGAGTTAAATCTCGTAATTCCGTACCAAGAAATGTTAAGGCAACTGGTAGTGGATCTGCTAGTCCAGTTGTTTCTACAACTAGGTAATCTATATTTTCTTGACGTTCTAAAACTTTGTAAACGGCATCAACCAAATCATTATTAATGGTGCAGCAGATACAACCGTTACTTAACTCCACCATATTATTATCGTCGGTAGAGATAATTAACTCGTTATCAATGCCGATTTCACCAAATTCATTTACTAAAACAGCGGTTTTTAAACCCTGTTGATTGCTCAAGATATGATTAAGTAAAGTTGTTTTGCCGCTACCAAGAAAACCAGTGATAATTGTGACTGGTAATCCTTGTTTTGGGGCATCCATTGAATGAGATTCAGAAGTAGCTGCTTGCATAACACTGCCATCAAATGAGTCAAACTAGAGAATGTAGCGCAGAGAGTCCATAAAACACTAGCATAGGGATGCTGGATCAACATCCCAGTTGCTTTAACCTATTATTGCGTATCTCAAGTAATTACTGTGTTATGACCCTAACCGTTTACAATACCCTCACTCGTCGCCAAGAACCTTTGGAAACAATTGAGCCTGGAAAAGTTAAGATGTATTGCTGCGGCGTGACGGTGTATGACTATTGCCATTTGGGTCATGCTCGTTCCTATATAGTTTGGGATACTATACGTCGTTATCTGCAATGGCGCGGTTATCAAGTCTACTACATCCAGAATTTTACCGATATTGACGATAAGATTCTCAACCGTGCCAGGGAACAAGGTACAACGATGGAAGCAATATCACATCGTTTTATCGATGCTTATTTTGAAGATATCCGGCGTTTAAACGTCATGGATGCTGACGAATATCCCCGTGCAACGGAACATATTCCGGAAATCCATGAGATGATTAAAGCCTTAATTGCAAAAGATTATGCCTATGCATCTGGTGGTGACGTATATTACAGAGTTGAGCGTTTTTCTACTTACGGCAAGTTATCTGGGCGCGAACTAGAACAAATGCAAGCTGGTGCTAGTGGCAGAGTAGATGCAGAAGATCAAGAAGGTAAAAAACAGCACCCCTTCGATTTTGCTCTATGGAAAGCTGCTAAACCTGGAGAACCAGCTTGGGACTCACCTTGGGGTAAAGGTCGTCCCGGATGGCATATTGAATGTTCGGCGATGATTCGATCGCGACTAGGTGAAACAATAGATATTCATGGTGGCGGTGGTGATTTAATCTTCCCTCACCATGAAAATGAAATTGCCCAATCAGAAGCCGCCATCAATAAACCCCTAGCCCGTTACTGGATGCATAACGGCATGGTGATGGTGGATGGTAAGAAAATGTCCAAGTCTCTGGGTAACTTTACTACCATCAGAGAATTATTAGATCGCCCAGTTGACCCAATGGCGGTACGTTACTTTGTCTTGCAGGCACACTATCGCAAACCTCTTGATTTTACAGATGAAGCGATCGCCACTGCTGAAAGTAGTTGGAAAACCCTCAAAGAAGGTTTACTCTTTGGTTACGAACACGGTGAAAAACTTGGCTTTGACAATAACGGCAATAACTTAGATAAAGAAATCATCAACAGGTTTGAAGAATCAGGAGATGATGACTTTAACTTCTCTGGTAGCCTAGCAGTACTATTTGAACTCGCCAAGGAACTACGCCGAGAGGGAAATCTGTTGGTGCATGAAGGTAGAACCGAAATACCACCAGAAGAATTAGCTAAACAATGGCGGACTCTGGTTACTTTAGCCGGAGTTTTGGGTTTAGAAGTTAAGGTTACAGAAGAAATAAATAATACTGGTGGTATTACTGAAGTAGAAATCGAAGAGTTAATTCAAAAACGGCAAGAAGCGAGAAAAGCCAAGAATTTTGCCGAAGCAGACCGTATCCGCGATGAATTGCAAGCCCAAGGTATAACTTTAATAGATAGCCGTGAGGGTACGCGCTGGCATAGGAGTTAAAAAAAACGAACACAGATGAACAGCGATAAACACAGATAGTTTATCGGTGTGCATTGCCTTGCACTGTGTACCCTACGGGAAGCCGCTACGCGTCTACGATTTTCAAAACATCCTATTTTGCTACATGCAAGGAACACTGAGATTTAAGGAAAAATTGCCAATTCCGTTTCTGGATCAAAAAAGTGAAGTTTTTCTGGTGTCAGGGATAACCATAGCTGTTCGCCCACATGTACCAGCCTGTCTGGAGGTACTCGCACTTGCAAAGAATTACCAGAAGCAGTCACAGGTTGTTGGAAACTAGAACCAACTAACTTTGTAGATAAATAGCTATCATTGCCGAGGTTTTCTACCAATTCGACTTGTACTGGTAAATTTTTCGTCGCAGGCGCACTTAAAATTAAATTTTCTGGACGAATGCCTAATATTACAGTGCGTCCATCGTATTTTTGTAAGGCTTTGCCCCAAAATTCTGGCAAAGTCAGGCGAAAATCTCCGTTAGTAATTAACAAAGGGGCATGAAATTGCATCGGCATAAAATTCATTGGTGGTGAACCAATAAATTCAGCCACAAAAAGGTTGGCGGGACGATTATAAAGTTCCAACGGCTGGGCAACTTGTTGAATTTGACCTTGATTGAAAATTGTAATGCGATCGCCCATTGTCATCGCTTCTGTTTGATCGTGGGTAACATAAATTGTTGTTGTCCCTAGCTGGCGTTGCAGTTTGACAATTTGGGCGCGAGTTTCGGCGCGCAGTTTAGCATCAAGGTTAGAAAGCGGTTCATCCATGAGAAACACTTGGGGATTGCGGGCGATCGCCCTTCCTAACGCCACCCGTTGTCTTTGTCCCCCGGATAATTGTTTGGGTAAACGATTTAACAGCCCCTCAATTTGTAATAACTGGGCAACGTATTTTACCTGTTCATTGACTGAGCGTTCTTTCTCAGAAATATAACGGAGTCCCTTGGGTAAATTTCGCGTCATCCCTACTAACATCTTTTCTGCCCATTGGGAAACTCCTTCTTCCCCTACTTCCAAACAACGGCGTCGCAATCCAAAAGCAATATTGTCATACACTGACATGTGGGGATAAAGAGCGTAATTTTGAAACACCATCGCAATATCTCGTTCCTTGGGGGGGAGATCGTTAACTAAGCGATCGCCTACCCAGATATTGCCTCCAGTCATGACTTCCAAACCAGCAATTAACCGTAGCAAGGTGCTTTTACCACAACCAGAAGGCCCTACCAGCACCATGAATTCACCATCTGCCACAGTCAGGTTAATTCGCCGCAAGACATTCACACCATCTGCACCTTTGGCAGCAGTTGCTTCCTTTTTCTCTCCATTCAATACCAGCTGGGTTTGAGAAGTAACACTTTCTCCTCGACGAGGAGGAAAACTTTTATAAACGTTTTCTAAAATTACTTGCGCCACGAGTTTTTCAGCAATGGTCAATGGTCAATGGTCAATGGTCAATGGTCATTTGTCATTAGTTAATAACTTTAAACAAATGACAAAGTACACTTAGGCTTCAGCGCTCATGATACACGTTTGCAGTGACTACGAAAAGTTAAAAAAACAGCTTTTACTATAACAGCCACACTACCTTGAAAGACACCTCACCCCGTCCTATCGGACACCCCTCTCCTTATCAAGGAGAGGGGCGAGGGGTGAGGTTTTTTCATCCTTGGTGGTGAAATTTTTTCATTAGGACTACCTTGAAAGAAAGCACATTGGGAAATTTTATTATGGCTTCTCATCTTACCTCAAATCCTTCTCTTCAAGAGACGCCGACTCCTACCCATGACATTTTAGACGTACAAACTACAAATTGTTGCATTGTCGGTGGAGGCCCAGCAGGTGCTGTTCTTGCCCTGATGTTAGCCCGTCAAGATATTTCTGTAATTTTATTGGAAGCACACAAAGATTTTGACCGCGACTTCCGGGGAGACACCATTCACCCATCGGTGATGGAAATTATGGAGGAACTGGGCTTGGCTGAAAAGTTGCTGCAACTTCTTAGTCCGTTGGTATCGTCCTGGACTACTGCTGATTGGTGACGCAGCTCATGTGATGTCTCCTGTCGGTGGAGTTGGTATCAATTATGCGATTCAAGATGCTGTTGTGGCTGCAAATGTCCTGAGTAAACCACTCAAGCAAGGACATGTAGAATTACACGAACTCGCAAAAGTGCAACGCCAAAGAGAATTGTCGACTCGGATTATCCAAGCATTTCAGTCTTTTATCCAACAGCAGATATTTGCCCGTGTTCTCAATTCAAATCAGTTGTTACAGCTACCTGGTTGGTTACCCTTGCCTTGGTTACGTGACTTGCCAGCAAGGTTAGTAGCCTACGGTGTTTTTCCTGCTCATGTCAAAACTTGAAGACAAGTATAATACAAATGTACTGAATTGTTGTAGAATTAAATACTTATCGCAGCCAAGTACAGTTTCCGAACAGTGGTTTAATACTGTTCGCAATACTTTCTTGGCTTTTATGCTAAAACAGTCTCAAAGCCAAGAGTGTAAATTATGGAATTTAGTTATTCACCATCAATAAAGTTAATTAGTCTTGGTTGTCATTAGTTAATAGTCAATGGTCATTAATTATCATTAACAATATTTTTAATAGAGACATTCGTATGATAAACAAAACAAACATTATTTAATATTCTTGCTTTCCTGTTCCCCGTTCCCCAATCCCCGATCCCTATTTCAACTCAGGAGAATTTTGATGAACAGCTGTATTTTAATGGCGGAAATTATTAAAGAACCAGAACTGCGTTTTACACCAGATGGATTGGAAGTCACAGAGATGCTGGTGCAGTTTTCTGGGTTGCGAGAAAGTGAACCAGCAGCAAATTTAAAAGTAGTAGGTTGGGGCAATATGGCTAAAGAAATTCAGCAGCACTACCACGTTGGCGATCGCGTTCTTTTAGAAGGACGCTTAGGTATGCACACCATTGATCGTCCAGAAGGTTTTAAAGAAAAACGTGCTGAGTTGACAGTACAAAAAATTTATCCTTTAGTTGCAAATTTAAACATGACTGGGTCTTCCAGAACCACAGCACCAGTTACCACTCCTCCTCAAAAAGCTGTTTCTAGTTACGAACCACCGCTTTCAACACCAACTCCAGCAACAAGTAATGTTGGTGTCACTTCCCAAAATAATTACTCAGAACCTGTTCCCCAAGTCTCAAAACCTGAACGTAGTTCCTATCCTCCAGTAGCACCTAACCCAGAACCAGACGTTGATGATATCCCATTTTAAATCAGTGAACAGTTACCACTGATCAGTTATCACTTATTGTTTACTAGTTAACCCCCGTAGATTCTGGGACTTACACCTTTTTCCCTTACTGTTCATTGATAACTGATAAAATCCTGTTTATTTTCAATTCCCATTTAACCCCGACTTCCTATGAAAGAAATAGTCCTAGATGTTCGCGATTTACAGGTAGAATTTGCTGGTGATAGCAAAATCATCAAAGCTGTAGATGGAATTTCTTTTCAATTGCATCGAGGTGAAACTCTAGGTATAGTAGGAGAGTCGGGGAGTGGCAAATCAGTTACATCTCTAGCAATCATGGGTTTGTTGCAGTCTCCGGGTAGGATAGCAGGCGGAGAAATTTGGTTTCGTGCCAATGAAAATAGTCAACCCATCAATTTGGTAGAGTTATCTCCTCAGGAAATGCAACTGCACCGGGGTGGCGATATCGCCATGATTTTTCAAGAACCGATGAGTTCGCTTAACCCTGTGTATACTATTGGATTTCAACTAACAGAAGCAATTTTACGACACCAAAATATTTCAGAAGCAGAAGCACGACACCAAGCGATCGCACGGCTGCAAGAAGTAAAATTGCTCCAAAGTGATGAAAAGATCCGACAGCATTATATTGACACCTGGCAACACTCATCTTTTGGTTCATCCAGCTTAGACGAACAAAAGCTACTCAAGTTAGTCAAGCAACATAAAGAAGCCATCCTGGAACGTTATCCTCATCAACTTTCCGGGGGTCAGCTGCAACGGGTGATGATTGCAATGGCAATTTCCTGCAACCCCCTGGTATTAATTGCTGATGAACCGACTACCGCCTTGGATGTGACGGTGCAAGCAACTATTATTGATTTGCTGCGAGAATTACAGGTCAGTCGCGACATGGCGTTAATTTTTATCACCCACGACTTAGGCTTAATTGCCGAAGTAGCCGATAAAGTCGCGGTCATGTACAGAGGTAAAATTGTTGAATTCGATGACGCCAGCAAAATTTTTGCGAATCCTCAACATCCATATACAAAGGGTTTGGTAGCTTGTCGTCCTAAACTTAACCGCCGTCCCCACAAGCTTTTAACTGTTTCCGACTACATGAATGTCGAGGAAATACCAACGACGGGAGAAGTGATGATTCAGGGGAAAGAACCCACAGAACCCCCAGATGTTACGCCGGAAGAAATAGCGCAGAGATTAGCAAATTTAGAAAGCGAACCACCTCTACTCCAAGTTAAGGATCTTAAGGTTGGTTTTCCAATCAAGGGTATATTTGGCGGTACAAAACGTTATTACATGGCTGTGAATGGAGTTTCCTTTGATGTCAAAAAAGGAGAAACTCTAGGTTTGGTGGGAGAATCTGGCTGTGGCAAAACTACCTTAGGCAGAACTTTGTTACGCTTAATCGAACCGATGAGTGGTCAAATTATCTTTGAGGGACGAGATATCACAACCCTTAAAGGAGAAGCATTGCAAAAACTGCGACGGGAAATGCAAATAGTCTTTCAAAACCCATTTAGTTCCCTTGACCCCCGTATGAAGGTAGGGGACACGATCATGGAACCCTTGCTGATTCACTCCATTGGTAATACAAAGCAAGAAAGACAAAAACGTGCTGCTTATCTATTAGAACGAGTCGGCTTAAGCGCCGATGCTATGAACCGCTATCCGCATCAGTTTTCCGGTGGTCAACGCCAAAGGATTTGTATTGCTCGTTCTTTAGCCTTGAATCCTAAATTTATTATTTGCGATGAATCGGTTTCGGCGTTGGATGTATCAGTGCAGGCGCAGGTGCTGAATTTGCTCAAAGAATTACAAGATGAGTTTGGTTTAACTTACATCTTTATTTCTCATGACTTGAGCGTGGTAAAATTTATGAGTGATCGCATTTTAGTTATGAATAGTGGTGAAATTGTCGAGCAAGGCATAGCAGAAGAAATTTACCGCGAACCCAAACAAGAATACACTCAAAAGTTAATTGCTTCGATTCCTACTGGTAGTCGCGATCGCATCCAACATCGCCAATTGCGGGCAATGTAAAGTAAAGTAGGCTGTGTCACAGCTTTAGCCTGTCGTACCATGTTATGTTGCGGTGTGTTAGACACTTTGATAATTTTTTTGTTAACAATCATCTGAAAATTCGCGCCCAATACACGCCACTACAAAATAGTGCCTCCAATCAAGTTTGCATAGAAAATTCTGCTGGTGCAATTCCCCAATTTGCCCAAGTAATTGCTTCTTGTGCAGATTGTACATTTGGTGGCACACGCAATACATGAATATATCCTGTGCTAGGACAAGTCATTTTTAATACATAAATTGGTTCTATATCTACATCGTTCTCTATTTTTAATAATGTATATTCTCGATAACGATCTAACTCAGATGCTTGTAATTGTTCGATAATACGAGCGTAGCCGATACCCTGAATCAATACTCGCCGCAATTCGGCGTTATCTTCTTGCAATAACCATTGTGCTTGCCATTGTTGGGGGTGTAGCTTACCGTATTTTTCTGGCAAAGTAATACCGTGGTAGGCGTAAAGGTTGTACCCGTCGGCAAATTCAATCGCAGTTTCACCTTCAGCGTGGAGGCGATTACTGCTGTCAAAGCACAGTTTGGTGGGGCGATCGCACACTACTGCTACTCTTTTATAAGGAAAAATCCAACCACAAGATTTAGCCAAAGATTGAAACAACTGCAATAACTCTTGATCAGCAGTGTAATTTAATGCAGATTTCCAAAATTCTAACCAACTGCAATAGCTGCAAAATGTAGCAACAGGTATGAAGTTACTGTCATATTGTTTGCCCAATTCATTTTGCAGTTGATGATACAGTGCTGATAAATTTACTTCAATTTCTAACTCTATGAGATATCCTAAGTCAGTATTTAACTGTTGTTCTAAAGATTTCATGTAAGAAAGAAATTGATAATACAATGTGGTGTGAATGTGTACATTAATATTATCGGGTCTTTGAATAGCAATAGGATCTTGATAATATCTTGCCTGAGCCGGAAATAACTTTAATATACGTAAACGTAATTGTAACAATCTCTGCACCAAGCTTGGAATAATAAAATTCTCACAGCTTGGTAAAGCCTTACTCATAGCCTCATAGGGGCTTTCACAAAATACTACTTCTGGTGTAGCAAGACCACAAAAAGCATAAACTTCTTTAACTGCCTCAGCTGCTTTTGTTCGGTCAACTCGCTGAGTTGAAAGAGCAATATTTCTCCACTTGCGTTGATAAATTGGAACTAAATTCTCCTGTTCTAGACTCAGTTTTGCAAATTGGTATGACATACTAAAATAGGTTTAGTTAATATGTTATATTTTCAAAGTAACTCCAACGTTACAAGTCTGCGGTAATTTCTGTTAGCTTTTCACTATTGTAATAGTCGTAGCTAATCGCTAAAAACAATCAAGAACATTGTTACTAAGTTAACAAAATCAGCATTCTTTACTTTCAACTGTCCCATCAACAAAGATGATGGCTAAAATCGTATGTTCTATACAAAATAGATGACCTTAATCTCTAAGTTAGACTAGCATCTCTTAGAAAGTCATCATAATTATTACTATTACACAGTTAACTTAGAAATAACATTAATAATCATGAGAAGACAAGATATATGCAACAATAAATATATATCTGGTATCAATCTTTATTTTTCCACAGAAAAATAAAATAATTTCTTTCTGGTTAAGCCAATAGTAGTTAGAATGTGGATTTAAAGGCTTAGCTGGGTTAGAGCAGTCTAAAATTTTTACATTATAGCTACAATGTATAAGAAACAACTATTTTTCAGACGAATTTATTAAATATTTTTAAATACAAGTATTTTTACATTTGTTAGAGAATTTGAGAAGATAGGCAATTTGTAATTACACGACCAAAATCAAGCTTAATATTAGTTGGCAGCTATAGGGCGATCACTAATATTACAAATCAAAACTAGCCTGATTTAACTTACCGCAACTTGTGTATATTTTGCTCCCAATTAGCCCCATCAAAAGGTACAATTTCAAAGTTTTTCACTACATCACCATCTAGACAACGGATGTTAACATCTATGCTGTCTGGATGACTGCGAGGAATATAAAAAGAGTGTACTCCACAAATGCGACAAAACTTATGCTGGGCAACTCCTGTATTAAATGTGTAAGTTGTTAATACATCATCGCCTTGGAGTAATGTAAATTTATCTTTTGGCACGATTAAATGCAGAAATCCTTTTTTTCTGCAAATAGAACAGTTGCAATCATCGGCTTTATGCCTATCAACTACAACTTGAAAACGTACCGCGCCACAATGGCATCCGCCTGTGTATGTGACTGATTCTTGGATATTGCTTGTCATGTGAATAGAGAAATGCTAGGTTTTAAGCATGTAAATTAGCTTGTTCTTGCAACCAAGGATCTACTGGTTGTCCGTCTTTGCGCCGCAATTCAATTTCTACTACCATCACTTCCTTGGAACCTGGAGGTGCAGGTTTTTTGTGGAAAATAATATCGTAATCTGCGGGATTATGATTACACTCTTTCAACCATTCTTGTACTTTAGTTGTGGCAAAAAATGATTGCCCTTGTTCAAACATCTGGGTAATTTGCATTTGTAAAGAGTAAGGATTTAAACGACCCATTTTTCCCGCCTTTTTGAAGTAATGTTAAAATTAGGACTTTGCCTTACTTTATTTTATCTCTGTTGTGATCTTAAACGGGTATTTTGAGATATTGCACCAGTTTTTACGTCCGCCAAGAAATAAATTTCTTGGCTAATAGTTTAAGTCCACTCAAGTGGACTGTATTTACTAGTGGGAGTAAAACTTCTCCAAACTCAGCATATTCTCGAACCCACAACTATACTTTGGTTTGATGACATTCGGTTTTTTGAGTGTTAGTTCAATTCGCAGATATCAATATCAACTAACTAAGTAATAAATTGGCAGGCTATTTGCCTCCAAAAGATGAATCTTAACTCAAAGCGTTTCTTAATTCTGTTCTAGCACTTTCTCAGGTTTATGATAATTTATTGGTATCACTCTGCTAATAGAAAATTGGAGAGTTCGGTAAACATCATTACCGATATTTGAGCTATGGCAGTCAAAGTTAATCTGTCTACAGCAAAAGCCTGAAAACTTGCTAGTACGGCAACCTGCAATACTAAATTTATAAGGCGATCGCTACAATCAAAGCTAGAAAGCGAATTGGAGAGCTACCAGGATGCAAGTCACATATGATTCCGATAAGCGCAAATTGCTATCATCTCTGTGTCATGGAGCGATTTTCTTTAGTACAGCCTTGTTTTCAATTGGAGTTCCAATTGTAATTAACTTAATTTCCGACGATCCAGTTGTGAAAAGCAACGCCAAAGAATCAATTAATTTTCATTTAAATGTTTGGTTTTGGGGAACCGTCATCGGAGTCCCTATTGGAATTCTATCTTTCCTAACCTTTGGTATCGGCGGGATTTTGTTCTTTCCTGTTGTTGCTTTTGGTTTTCTATTGCACTGGGGATTGACAATCTGGGCATTATTAAAGTGTTTCAGTAATCCTGATGAACCTGTTCGTTATCCGTTTATTTTTCGACTGTTCTAATCGTTCCAACTCAAGATCTAAGTTTATTTTTGGAAAAGGGATTGAAATAAGCGTCCCTTTTTTTGTTTTAGGATGCGATCGCTGTTTGTTTTAGGCTGGGTGAAGTGCGATCGCTTTAGCTTAAACAGATTATACTTAAAATCTACACAGCTAGGTTTTCTTCTTAAAGTAGATTATATATAGTTTTGTATATTCTATTTTTAAAGTATAAATTAAACTCAATACCGATGTCTCAACCCACTCAAAAAAATTTAATTCAAAAAACTCCTGGAGTTTGCGGAGGTAACGCACGCATCCGCGATACTCGTATTGCCGTTTGGACTTTAGTTTCTTTTCGTCAGCAAGGTGCTTCCGAAGAAGAATTATTAAGAAATTATCCAGGGCTAACACCACAAGATTTAGAAGCCGCTTGGTTGTATTATCAAGAACATCTACAAGAAATAGACCAAGTAATAGCTGACGATTAAAGGTTTCTTTACACAAGTGTTTATTATCCAGGAATATTAATGTTGCACGCGAAGTATCGTTGGGAAACCATTTAAGGTTTTTCTGATCTAAATCTGAGTAGCTATACACCATTTTGCAAGTATCAGTTAAGGATTACGCATGGGGTAGTTTAGCACCCTTATTTTTTAAGCAGTATAAATTATAGCTACCAGTTTAGGTTTTTGGCTTTTAAATCGAGAAAGGAGAAAAGCCAGCTACGCATTTCTCCTTATTTTTAAAGATGTGGAAAGATTAAAGCGATTAACCCAACCCTGCAATTAACTCTGCTCTCGCCTTCTCCAAAGCCTCTGGCAATTTAGTTGCATCCCGTCCGCCAGCTTGTGCCAAGTTGGGACGCCCACCGCCGCCACCGCCACAAATTTTGGCGATCGCACCGATAAATTTACCAGCTTGCAGTCCCTTCTTATTCACTTCCGGCGAAAAAGCAGCCACTAAACTAACTTTCCCGACTTCCGGGACAGAACCTAACACCACCGCCGCACCTGCACCAAGTTTTTGCTGCAAGCGTTCCGCCGCAGTTTTCAAAGACTCTGCGTCAACGTCTTCTAGCTGGGCGACGAGAATTTGATAATCGCCTACAGTTTCCACTGTTTGCAGGAGTTGATCAGATTTAACAATTGCCAACTGTGATTTGAGGTTTTCTAATTCCTTCTGGGTGTTTTTGAGTTCGTTTTGCAGAACCGTAATTCTGTCTGGTAACTCTTCTGGTTTAACTTTGAATCTGTCGCTTAAATCTTTGACTACCGTATCCCGGACATTTAAGTAGTCTAGTATAGCCGGGCCAGATACCGCTTCAATTCGCCGTACCCCAGAAGCAACTCCAGCTTCCGAAATAATTTTAAACACACCAATCTCAGCAGTATTACTTACGTGAGTTCCACCGCACAATTCCATTGACACGCCAGGGAAATCAATCACGCGTACCTCGTCACCATATTTTTCGCCAAACATGGCGATCGCACCTTTCGCTTTTGCTTCTGCGATAGGCAAAATTGCTACTTTCGCAGAGTGCGCCTCAGCAATCCAAGTGTTTACCTGTTCTTCAATTTGCTGAATCTCCTCAGCAGTCAACGCCCGAGGACAGTTGAAGTCAAAGCGCAATCTGTCAAAGTCGACTAAAGAACCCGCCTGGGAGATCGAATCATCGACGATTTTCTTTAACGCCGCTTGCAGTAGGTGAGTGGCGGTGTGGTTAGCTTGGGCGCGACGGCGACAAGCGCGATCGATTTGGGCGGAAACAGTATCGCCGACTCTCAGTGTACCCCGTTCGATGCGTCCGAAGTGGACATGAAAATCTGATTCTTTCTTGACATCGTTAATAGTAACAACGACACCCTCACCACTTAGATAACCCTTGTCGCCAATTTGTCCGCCCGACTCTGCATAAAATGGCGTTTTGTCGAGGACTATTTGCACGTCTGTTCCTGCTTCTGCTTCTTCTTCAGCAATACCATTGACAAGTATCGCTTCCACTTTTGCAGTTGCTGTTGGTTGTGCGTAGCCCAAAAATTCCGTGGCGTGGATATGTTCTGCTAGTTTGTCGAGCGAACCTTGCACAGTCAAATCGATGGTTTCGTGGGCTTTTCTGGCGCGTTGTCTCTGCTTTTCCATTTCTGCATCGAAGCCAGCAACATCAATTGTTAAGTTGTTTTCTTGAGCAATTTCTTGAGTTAATTCTAAGGGGAAACCATAAGTATCAAACAATGTGAAAGCATCTTCACCGTTAATTTGGGTTTTGCCCTGTTGCTTCACCTGAGCAATAATTTCCTCAAGCAGCTTTTCGCCTCTTTCCAAAGTTTGTAAAAAGCGAGATTCTTCTCGTTGCAATTCTGCTTTAATGCTATTTTCCCGTTGGCGGAGATTGGGGTAAGCGTCTTCAGCGAGGGAAATGGCAACCTCAGCAACTTGGGGTGTAAAGACGTTACATGTAACGTCTTTACGGTAAATGCCAATTAAGCGTCCGTGTCGTACCAGACGTCGAATGAGACGCCGCAGCACATAACCCCGTCCGACATTGGAAGCGCGAATTTCATCAGCGATCATGTGGACGACGGCGCGAGTGTGATCGCCGATTATTTTGAGGGAAACTTGGTTTTTCTCGTCCGATTTATGGTATTCAATACCAGCAATTTCTGCCGCTTTTTTAATAATCGGGAAAATTAAATCAGTTTCGTAGTTGTTGGGAACGCTTTGAAGAATCTGCGCCATCCTCTCTAAACCCATGCCGGTATCAATGTTTTTGTTGGCAAGGGGTGTGAGATTGCCTTCTGCATCACGGTTGTATTGCATGAAGACGAGGTTGTAAAACTCGATGAACCGAGTATCGTCTTCTAAATCTATATTGTCGTTGCCTCGTTCTGGATGGAAATCATAGTATATTTCTGAACAGGGACCACAGGGTCCAGTGGGGCCAGAATTCCAGAAGTTATCCTCTGCACCCATGCGTTTGATGCGCTTTTCAGAAACGCCGATTTTATCCCGCCAGATGGCGTAAGCTTCGTCATCTTCTTCGTAGACGCTGACAACTAGGCGTTCTGGGGGTAATTTAAAGACAGTTGTAGAGATTTCCCAACCCCAAGCGATCGCCTGTTCTTTGAAATAGTCACCAAAGCTGAAGTTACCCAACATTTCAAAAAACGTATGATGCCGTTTGGTACGGCCGACGTTTTCGATATCGTTGGTGCGGATGCATTTTTGGGAAGTCGTCGCCCGTTTGAACTCTGGTGTGCGTTGTCCTAAAAATATCGGTTTAAATGGTAGCATCCCCGCGATCGTCAGCAGTACTGTTGGATCTTCTGGAACGAGGGAAGCACTTGGGAGAATCTGGTGTCCCCGTTGGGCATAGAAGTCAAGGAATAAGGCGCGTATTTCGTTACCGCTGAGGTAGTGGGGATGAAAAGACATGGGTTATTACACTAAGACTAGGGAGTTAGAGAACTGTTAGTTGTTAGTTGTTGGTTGTTGGTTGTTGGTTGTTGGTTGTTTAACATCATCCCCAAACCACTAACCAATGTACAGACGCGATGTTCCTCACGTCTCTACCAACCACTAACTAGTCTCTCTTACAAAAAAAGTATGCCGCAGAAAAGGACTTCTGTGCCACTAACTACGTAAGACCTCTGAAGGAGGATTTACTTGTTCAGTGTAATTGCATAACTAACTTGTGACAAAGTTGCTGTCAAATGTGCCGCTATATGAAGCTGCACATTTTCCTGACTTTAGTAGGATGAGGAGTTTAAGTTTGTTCCATAAAATGAAAATCTCAAGATTGTAGTATTTTTACGTACCGAGGTTGTTCATGGCCCTGAAATTAACCGTCCCAAATATATCTTGTGAGGATTGTGCCAGTACAATTGTAGAATCTATCCACACAATGGAACCTGATGCAAAAGTCGCGGTGGATGTCAAAGGTAAAACTGTAACCGTAGAATCCGCAGCATCAGAAGAGTCTATTAAACAAGCAATTGTTGCAGATGGATACACTATTGAAGGCTATCAATAATAACTAAAAATTCGGATTAACCTTGTCCCATCAAGGAACTATCGGTCAAAGCAATAAGGAGGAAAGATTAAGCGGGTAGAAATATTCTTTACCCTACTCTTACAAAATTATCTTTTGCAAGTTGTTAATTCTTTTTACCTTCTTTAATTTTATTTCTGTAATTCTTCTGAATTATGATTTTTGAATTGTTTGTTGATTCGTAGGCAATAATTCCTTGATGGTACAAGCCCCCTGAAAAATCTGTAGGTTCGATCCAAAATCTGTTTTGAAAATAAGGCACAGGAGCCAGTGCGGTAGACGGTTCTCCCAGCATAAACTACCTGGCGTGGCAGATGACAGAATTTCGTTGTGCCAAAACAGCAGCGTGAATGACTGTCTTGAAAAGCTTACCCACCCTTAGGAAACTCACTGATCCTCCGGGGGATTAACCTCGACGAGAACCGCCTGTTTTGCGCGCTGTTTTATCAAGTAAAGTGCGTCTACAAATTTTTGACAAAATTCACACTTGTTTGACACCGAAGTGATAGATATACTCTCTTTCTAAAGGAAATTAAGTACGTAATGGTTTTTACGGAAAATTTCATCAAATTATTCATGCTCTTGATGCCAGTACAATAATACCTGAAACTTATACTGAGGAAGTGATTGCATGTTCAAGAATAGTAATTCATGTAATTTTATTATCACCGTAGAATTTTGGATAATAGACTCCAGGAAATTACAGTAATACTTTTATACTTAAAAAGATTATTCAGTATTTATACTGTTTGAAATTAAGGTTATCTGGGCAGAAATTAGGTATCAGAAATTTTAACTCTGGACGCTGTAGTAAAGATTAGTATTTTAAGGAGATAAACATTGAAAATTGCTTGTAGTTCGGATAACGAGACAATAAAATGAGGGGTAATACCCCTAGCTAAATATGTAGGTATTTATAGTAGAGAGAGTAAACCTGAATAGGGTTCACTAAAACCATTCCCTCAAAGTTAAAATGGGGCAAAAAGCAAAACAATGAAGATTTCTATTCTGATCTTTGGAAGTGATAACTTTATCGCCAAGCTTCCAGATCAGATTCATGATGCAAACTCTTTTAATTTAGAAGTTATCACTAATCTGAATCAGGCGATATCTCGCATTCAAATTACGCCGCCCGATATATTAATTGTCCAGACAAGCTGTGATGGCAGCACGGAACTCTGTTATTGGTTAAAAGAACAAACAAAATTATCTTGGATCTACTGTATTCTTTTGGAGGATCGCTCTCAATTACTTCTTGATAGAAGTAGGTATGGCAGAGAGTGGGAATTAGAAATGACTTCGATCGCCCTTAGGGAAGGGGCTGATGCTTATATATGGCTACCTCTAGAAGAAACAGATTCTACCTCAGCAGAGTTAACCGCTAGCCAAAACTTGTTGCTAGCACAGTTAACTATTGGTTTGCGAAAAGCACAGAAATACCGCGATTTGATTCGGACAAATGATTTGTTGTCAGCGATCGCTTTAGCTGATTCACTGACAGAATTGAGTAATCGTCGGGCTTTAGAGTGGGATTTACCCAGACAAATCCAAAAAGCCCGTACTAATGGCACTCCTTTGAGTTTGATTATTTTAGATGTTGATTATTTTAAAAAAGTCAACGATACTTATGGCCATTTAGTTGGCGATCGCCTTTTACAGTTATTGTCCAACCGACTGCGGCAAAATCTCCGATATCAAGATACTCCTTTTCGTTATGGCGGAGAGGAATTTGTGATTATTCTCAGCCACACAAGTTGCGATGAAGCAGTAGTGGTGGCGCGTCGTCTCAATCGTATAGTCAGCGAACAGCCGTTTGCAATCAACAATCAACTCTCAATCAACATCACCATTAGCTTGGGAACAGCTTGTCTGCGAATGGAAGATGATGTTAACGGTATCAGCCTGTTGAACCGCGCTGATCAATGTTTATTGCAAGCTAAAGCGGCTGGACGTAACTGTGTAATTAGCTGTGAGAAGTACTTTTCTCACCATACCTCCCATCTCCGGGTAGTTTCTTCTTAAAAAATATTATAATTTCTCGTCAATAATTTTTACGCATTCTGCTACTGTAGCCTTCTGCCGCATCGCATCTACCAAAGCTTGATAAGCCAACCAATTTTCTTGCAGGAGGGTTTTAGCTTGCAACGCACAAAAACGTTGTTTTTGTTCGCAAGCAGACGCAGAAAAACCCAAACTCTTCAAAACGCCTGCTAATTTGCTTTTATCATCAGCTCCACCTTCAGCATTTTCATATACTAAAGTTTCAGCAGTAATACCCGCCATCCATACAGTACAGTAACGGTCTAGCATTTGGGCGGTTAGCTTACCCCATTCTAGTTGAGATGCTAACTCAGCATCATCAAAACTGACACCGCCTTGTCCTGGTTGTTTTTGCTTCCAAGCTTCCCAAGCACTGAGGGTATAGCCGATGACGGGAATACCCAACAGATACGCAACCAAAAAATGTCCAGCTTCGTGATGAATGATGCGTTCTCTGTGTTTCGGCGAAAACCCCGCTACCCAATCTAAAAATATAGTTCCCCCCTTACCTTGCAAGCCGAAAGAATCGAAAGTGGCTATCCCCAAAATCGTGAAAGTCGCAAGCGCTGGTACGGTGGGCGATAAATTAAACATTGACCCCAGTAGAGTCGAAAAGGTCATGAGAAAGACAAAAATTGCAACTAAATTCAGGGCGGTTTTGCTCATACTAGACTGAAATCTTGCTGCTTAACATTTCTTAATTTCATTATGAAGCGATCGCAGCAACTCTAGGTAGATCGGCAAAATTAAAGTTAACTCAATGGTCAATGGTTAGTGGTTAGTGGTTAGTAGTTGGTTGTCTCCCCATCACCCCTACCCTACGGGAAGCCGCGCTCTGCGCGTCTACACCCCATCACCCTACTTCCCAACCTCCTCACCTCCAAACTCACCCCTCACCTCATATCACACCCCTCACACCCCACCCTTACGGGAAGCCGCTATGCGTCTACACACTCCCCACACTCCTCATACTCCCATACTCCCCCTTGTCCATGAGTACCCTCCGGGGTACTGCCAAGATGTAAAAACAATCTTACAATGCAACCAGTTTGTAGTTGGCGCTTTATGCTATTTCAATGTACTGACGCACTTGTAACTTTCGCATCTTTTGAATTTGAAAGATTAGTTAGTTTTTATACTGATCTTTTTAATCAAAAACCCGAACATATCATATCTAATGTCTATGCTGAGTTCCAACTACCTAGTTTAAAGTTAGGAATATTTAAACCAAAACCAACCCATTATTTAGAATTTGAGTATTCAACTAAAAGCAAAATTAGCTTGTGTTTAGAGGTGATAAGTTTAGAGGATGCGATCGCTCATTTAACAGCTTTAGGCTATCCCCCACCAGGGGAAATCATCATTGCATCCCACGGTAGAGAAATTTATGCTTATGACCCTGATGGCAATCGTTTAATTTTACATCAGTCTGAATTCAAAAAAGGGGTGTAGGGTTGTAGTAGGGGTGTAAGAAAAGCGAAATTTTGATCTACCCTGATGTACACGAATTTATTTCGTGGAAAAGATCATAAGATTTGTATCAAGCTAAAAGTGCAACGAGTCTACTTAGCATCCTAAGAACGAAATCCCATTATTTATAGGGTTTCCCTTTTGCCTTCTCATTAATAACTAATGTCAAAAGATAAGAAAAAAAATGGGTATAAATCAAAACTATAAATTAAATTTGATTCAGTGGTATCCCGGTCACATTGCCAAAGCTGAAAAAAACCTCAAAGAACAACTCAAGCTTGTAGATGTGGTGCTAGAGGTACGGGATGCCCGTATTCCTTTGTCAACCTTCCATCCCCAGATACCACAATGGATAGGGAATAAAAAACGGTTGTTGGTGTTGAACCGCTTAGATATGATTTCTGAGCAAGTACGCCAGTTGTGGGCAGACTGGTTTAAACGCCAAGGTGAACAAGTTTTTTTTACCAATGCCCAACAAGGTCAAGGAGTCACGGCGGTATCAAAAGCAACCCAAGCTACTGGTGTGGAACTCAATCAAAGAAGACGCGATCGCGGTATGTTACCCCGCCCAGTCCGGGCTGTGGTAATTGGTTTTCCTAATGTTGGCAAGTCAGCTTTAATTAATCGCTTGGTGGGACGGCGAGTAGTGGAGAGTGCAGCGCGTCCTGGGGTGACTCGTCAATTGCGTTGGGTGCGAATTTCCGAAGAGTTGGAATTACTGGATGCTCCTGGTGTAATTCCTGCTAAGTTAGAAGATCAAGAAGCGGGATTGAAATTGGCTGTTTGTGACGATATTGGTGAAGCAGCTTACGATAATCAATTAATAGCAGCAGCATTCGTAGATTTAGTGAATGAACTTTATGCGATCGCGCCTGATGTGTTACCAGAGAATCCTTTGCGATCGCGCTATGATCTCGATCCTACATCTTGCACAGGCGAATCATACTTGCACAACTTATCAGAATTACGTCATAAAGGTGATATCGAACGAACTGCACGCCAAATCTTAACTGATTTTCGCAAGGGATTTTTGGGTACACTTCCCTTGGAACTTCCGCCAAATTGATGGGAAAGTTGCAAAACTAATTAAAATCACAGCTAAATTTGAGTATGATGTAAAACTTTTATCTGTTTAATTAACTAAGTCATGTAAAACACTAATCCAAACGCAGAGATCGCAACCAGTGCAGGAACCACGGTGCTGAACTCAAATTGTCTTGTTTTGAAAGTTTGTAAACAGTGTATGGGAATGACCAGGGGCCAGCAAATAATTGCGATCGCCAACAACACTAAAGATAAAAATTTATCCTCAGGAGAATCGACGGGATGGCGCAAATTAAATCTCAACCAGTTAATCAAAAAATAGCAGGTCATCAGTAGGTAACTAATAACCAAAGACAATTGAATCTTGTTCACCTTAAGCTCTCCTTTCATCTCTCAGATTCAGCAAAAATGAATTTGATTAATTCATGACATACAATTCTTGATATTTATGTGTTCAAAAAATGCTGTTACCTTTATCACTTACGCTTAAGCTAAAACTTTTATTCGTAGATAAATGTTAATGGAATCACTCATATAGATAAATCAGTACTTATACCGAATTTTGATTGCTATAGATTGAATTAGCAATGATACCATACTCATCATAACAACCATGTTACACATCATATATTCTGTAAATAATTTTTGATTTTTCCCTCATACTATAGCAATCGATTTGATTCCTGAAAACTCGTAGGAACAGGGAACTCTTAAGAAGGGATACTTAACAAGAAAGAATGAATAAACGCCTACTGAGTTTTTTTCAAAAATTGCATAGGAGTCTGAGGTTCTCAATACTGCTGTAACAAAAGTGCAATAGTTTATGTAAGCTGGTAGAAAAGTGTTCTTGCTGCTGTTACATCATCAATAAACTGTCACTCTTCATATCTTGTACATGCCCAATATTTGGGTATGATAATTTATTTTTTGACTAATAATTTACAAATATTGCATATGAGTTACAGTTAAGTATCTTAATAGCATAATATGCGTATCAATTCAATTTGAAGGTAAAGAGATTTGAAAAATATAAAAATTTTTAAATCAATTACATAGGGCATTATGCAGAAAAACTTGCTTACTTCAATTGATCAAGGGAAGATACCTGAAAACATAAACATTATATTTAAGCCCCTCTCCGCGTCGGAGAGGGGTAGGGGTGAGGTTCCGTCAAACTTACGTATGTTTTAAAAACGAACACCGTGCAAGGCGATGAACACAGGTAGATAGATTGATTACTATTCCTTCAATGTAAAAAAGAATGTACTACCTACACCTAACTCTGATTCCACCCAAACTTCGCCTCCATACATTTCTATAATTTTTTTAACGATAGCAAGCCCGATTCCGGTACTATTTGGGTTTTTATGATCGGTTAATTTTTGAAAAATTTTAAATATTCGTTCAAAATGTTGTTTTTCAATCCCAGGGCCGTTATCTGTGATACTTATTAGCCAATATCCATTCTTTTCAGTACAAGCAATTGTGATCTTACCTTGTGGCTTGTCTATGAATTTGATGGCGTTACTCAATAAGTTTTGAAATACTTGTTCTATCCGAGTTTTTTCAAATTTAATTACAGGTAATTGGTTAGCTATTTCGATTTGGATATTTTCGATTGGTTGGAGTAATTCAATTACTTCTGTGACTACATCATTTAAATTTACTCGTCTGCTCTCTTCTTTAATACGCCCAACTCGTGAGTATTCTAGGATTGCGTCTATTAAATTATGAATTTTGTGGACTCTAAAAATTAACAGATTAATTAATTCTTTACCTTCATGATCAAATTTATCTGCATAATCAGCTAATAACCATTCTGATAACGAACTAATTCCTCTGAGCGGTGCTTTTAAATCATGGGATACTATATAGGCAAAATCGTTTAACTCTTTATTGGTACTTTCTAATTCTTTTACCAACAATGCCATTTTCTCTTGAGACTGCTGACGTTGGGTAACTTCTTGCTGCAGTAATTCATTCGTTTTGGCAAGTTCAGCTGTACGTTGTTCAACTAATTCTTCTAAATTTTCTTTATATTCACGTAACTCACGTTCTACGCGCTTGCGTTCGATAATTTCGTTTTGTAAAGCGTTATTCGCCGCTTCTAGTTGTGCTGGACTAGGAAGCGCAAGTGCTTGGGGAACTAGAGGTATTAAGGTTAAAGCAGTATAAAACGAAACTATAGCCGTGACAGCTTTAATGCTACCTGATAACCAATAGTCAGGATGCCATAGCGTCCATACACCCATAATATGAGTAGTGCCACAAGAGATAATAAAGGCCCCAAATAAAATAAATACACTCTTGAATGGCACATCTTGCCTTTTACGGACAAAATAAATTAGTGTCAGTGGAATTGAGAAGTAAGACAGAGCAATAAGCGAATCTGTTAAGATATGCAGCCATACTAACTCCATCTTCCATAGATAACAATGACCGTGGGGTATAAAATTCCCACTGTAAAAAAAACTACTAATCAATTCCACTGTATTATCTCCGGTACATTTGAGTTCATGCACCATATAAAAAGTGATAGTTCATCTATTTTAAGGAATATTTTTTGTCAAAATAAACAGGTTAGCGTGAAAAAATATATTTCGCGTGATGATTGTTAATGGTTGTACCAGACGTGCCATGGCGCATCTGTACATTGGTTAGTGGTTGGTTGTTATTAGTAGTTAACAACCCTTGACCCTTAACCTATTAACTAATTACTATTGATTATTGACACTTGACTAATGACTATTGACTTTCTCAGTCACCTCAACCCCAGTCAGCGCCGCGCTGTTGAACACTTTTGTGGCCCTTTGCTAGTTGTTGCTGGTGCAGGTTCCGGCAAAACACGAGCGCTTACTTATCGCATTGCTAATCTGATTTTGCAACATTGTGTCGATCCTGAAAATATCCTGGCAGTGACTTTCACCAACAAAGCTGCACGGGAAATGAAAGAACGTATTCAAAAATTATTTGCCGAACAATTGGCGATCGCAGAATTTGGTGAGCGTTTTGACTTACTGCCAGAATACGATCAAGTCAGATTAAAATCCCGAGTTTGGCGTTCTTATATCAAAGAATTGTGGTGTGGGACTTTCCACAGTTTGTTTTCTCGGATTCTCCGCTTTGATATCGAAAAATACCAAGATGAAAAAGGACGTCGTTGGAATCGTAACTTTTCTATTTTTGATGAATCTGACGCCCAAAGTCTGGTGAAAGAAATCGTCACTAAGCAGTTAAACTTAGACGATAAAAAATTTGAACCACGTTCGGTACGCTACGCCATTAGCAACGCCAAAAACAAAGGTTTATCACCCCAGGATTATGAGAGGGAACAGCCAAATTACCGAGGAAGAGTGATCGCGGAAGTTTATAGTAAATATCAAGATAGGCTGGCAGAAAATAATGCCTTAGATTTTGATGATTTAATTCTCGTACCTGTAAAATTGTTTCAGCAAAACGAGCAGGTACTGGGTTATTGGTATCACAAGTTTCGCCATATTTTAGTAGATGAGTATCAAGATACTAATCGGACTCAATATGATTTGATTCGGTTATTGGTGACCCATGGTGAAACAAATAAGAATAATTGGGATTGGCGCGATCGCTCGGTTTTTGTTGTTGGTGACGCTGATCAATCAATCTATTCTTTTCGGATGGCTGACTTTACTATTTTGCTTGAGTTTCAGCAAGACTTTGGTGATGGTTTGCCGGATGAAGATACCAGGACAATGGTAAAGCTAGAAGAAAATTATCGCTCCTGTGAAAATATTCTCCAAGCTGCCAACCAATTAATTGAAAATAATACCCAACGCATTGATAAAGTTCTCCGCGCTACCAGAGGTGCAGGCGAACAGATTTATTTTTTCAAAGCTGATGATGAAATTGCGGAAGCCGAATTTGTGATCAATCAAATTCGCAATTTAGAAAGAGAAAACCCGGAATTAAACTGGGGAAGTTTTGCTATACTTTATCGCACCAACGCCCAATCTCGCCCCTTTGAGGATCTTTTAGTCCGCGCGCAAATTCCCTACACCGTTGTCGGTGGGTTAAAATTTTATGACCGCAAAGAAATTAAAGATGTACTCGCCTATTTAAGAGCGATCGCTAACCCCGCCGATACAGTCAGTTTATTACGGGTAATCAACACTCCGCGCCGGGGAATCGGTAAAGCGACAATTGACAACTTAGTTGGTGCTGCTCAAGAATTAGGCACGACCTTGTGGGAAATACTGAGCGATGAAACATCAGTTAATACCTTAGCTGGGCGTTCTGCCAAGTCTGTAAATAACTTCGCAGCCATGATTAGCCGTTGGCAAGCAGAATTAGCAACCGTGCCAGCTTCCCAGATTTTACAAGGTATATTAGAAGACTCTGGATATGTGCAAGACTTAATGAGCCAGGGAACAGATGAAGCGGAAGACAGAGTCCAAAACGTCCAGGAATTGTTTAACGCCGTACGCCAATTTGAAGAGGAAAACGAAGAGGTTTCTTTGGGAGATTTCCTTGCTAGTGCTGCTCTGAGTTCCGATTTAGATAATCTCAAAGAAGGACAAGCAGCTGTTTCCCTGATGACTCTCCACGCTTCTAAGGGGTTAGAGTTTCCTGTGGTGTATATGGTGGGGTTAGAACAGGGGCTATTTCCTAACTACCGTTCCATGAACGATCCCTCAGCTTTAGAAGAAGAACGCCGCCTCTGTTATGTGGGAATTACTCGCGCCCAAGAAAGGTTATTTATCTCCCACGCGCGGGAACGCCGCCTTTATGGAAATCGGGAACCCGCAGTGCGATCGCAATTCCTCGACGAATTACCAGAAGAATTATTAGTTACCCATCGTCCGGGTAGAGTTGCTTACAGCAAAACTGCCAACGGTAGCATTCCACAACGCGCAACAAAAGCCAGACAAAGCGTTGAGGAAAAATGGCAAGTAGGCGATCGTGTCTTGCACAAAATCTTTGGCGAAGGTGAAATTACACACGTCTTTGGTTCTGGGAGAAAAATTTCTGTAGCGATTAAGTTTGATCAACTTGGTAAAAAAATTGTTGATCCTCAAGTTGCACAGTTACAACGGGTGGATTAGGGGAGTGCGAGGATGCAATATGGACTAACTCCAGTAATTCTAGTTTTATGACGTTTCTGGTCGTACACCACACAAGCGTTTAAAGTCTTCTGGTTTCAAGCTTTTTACTGGTTCGTATGTCATCAATACTACCCAACTCTATCCTACTTGTTCCATGCATCTAGGACTTTTGTAAGAGGTCTAATTGTAATAACGAATGGTTTTAATCGGAACTCCGCTGAGAGATGTTACCTGACCAATCAACAGCATGTTCTTTCTAGGTTTAATACACTTTAATTACTGCATGTGTATAAATCTGTATAAATCTATATGTCATATTTACATTTATTGTGGTTTTTTGTATAGATATATGGAATTCAATAAATCATGCGACTGTTAAAGTAGTGAGAAAATTGATCGACAAAATACCTTGCAGAAAAAGAAGTGGCAGAGCCACTTCTAAGTAATTCCCAGGTAGAACCTGAAAAACAGTATAACGGGCATAATAAATATAAATAGTATAAAGTAACACTTATTAACTTATATGTTAGTTTTTGTTACTTAGGTGAATATCAAAAATAAAATAAAACATAATATGATGTAATGATTTTCTGGTTAAATTTTAAGCAATGCAAATAAAGAGCAGAGATTTCCCCTCGTCAGGAGCTAGCTTGACACACCTGAAATTCGACATTAGTGCATGACTAAATTTTATTCTTTTGATTGATTTTCTAAACATCAACTAGTAGTTAAAAAAAGCTTATAAATTGGCTGTATTGATACTAAAATTGGATTTTTATGTAAACTTTAAGGGATAAGTATATTTCGCCATAAATTTATGCAATATTGTCCTTAGATTATTTTCTTGAAGGAGAGTCAAACTCCTTCTCATAATTAGGGTCATGAGTACCAAGCAGCTTATCCCAAAACGTGAAGTATAGCCCGTAGTGTACTTTATACTTACGGTGATGTATTGAGTGATGGGTCGAACCAATAAACCACTTGCCAAACCATTGGCGAAAAAACCATGAGGGAAATAGCTCAAATCCGAGATGAGTTAATACAGCCCATATAGTCATTGTCATCAGCACAGCAATCAAAGTGATGAAATGAAGTGGAATCAGGAAGACAATCCCTACAAAGAAAAGACCTTGTAAAACAGCTTCTGGCAAGTCGAAGGCAAAGGAAGTCCAAGGTGTTGGATGTCCTGAACGATGATGACCATAGTGCAGCCACTTAAAAAGCAAAGGGTTGTGAAACGCTCGATGGATAAAGTAAAAGTATGTATCCTGGAGGATAAGTACTGCAACAAAGCTAACCCCTAAATACCACAGTCCATACTGGCTTACACAAGTGTACAAGAGTGTTACGCCCGAATCGTATGCTGAGAGAATAAGCGCGGCGCAAAGTCCAAAAAATACCGCAGAGAGAACCGAGAGTTCGACATCCTGTCGAATTGATTTCCACTGGGCAAGTTTCAGATGTAGCCCCTGCTTTACCAAAGCCTTTCCCATCAGTGAATAGAAGAACCAGTATGCTCCCCCTGCGATGAGAAAGTATCGGACTAAAATAATGCCGAAAAATGCCAACCAATATAACCCTAACTTCTCTAAAAGCAACAACAAAGTTTGCACTCAATTCAGTTAATTTACAGATTGAAGCGTAACATTTTTAATAATTCCTAACTTCTATCGCAAGCAGTGTTAATTTGACACTCCCAACCCACCAGTGAAACTGGATGGGATGTTTGCTTCACAGGAAGACCTCAACAACCGGACGTATTGAGATGGTCAAATCTATGCCAATGTGATGTAAATTATATTTAAATTTTTCTAGATTATTGCAATTTATTTCCAAACAATTATAATCGTGAATAGTTAAGAAATATAATGTTACAATTCCATAAAAAGAGTAATTTTACTCACTGCTCATAAATTTCCTTACCTTATCCAAGCCTAGCCTATAGTTTGGCAATATCTTGTGAGTCTGAAGACTATGGTTAAAAAGAAATTAACAGTACTCAAGTACTTAAATATTATTTCGTATGCTTAATATGCCGTAATGTTTAACTATTCGTAGCCATAGACGCTTGAGTCTTTAGATAGAACATTATATTTTACTTTTTATTTCGATAGATTGAAAAATCTATCATCCTCCTGGCTGTTACTCAACCTCGATCGTCATCGTATCGTTCAGGTTATAACCACCGAGACAGGTGGACTGAATCTTTACTTGTCCAACTTAACATAACTAAATTAATATTTTCCTCTAGTGAAGACTCTATCTACCTCTACTGAAGAAGTACTAGAACACCTGCCTCATATAGAACTACTACAACCCCTAACAGTATCAGACCCGATACTCAAGCCAGACTCACCGCCGAAAATTTCTAAGCAAGCCACTCGAACTAGCCTGAAGGCATCAACCCTAGATGGAGTGTTTGCTACCATTTTTTCCAATATTACTGGCGGTGTATTGCTGGTGAACTTTTTACTCCAGCTGGGTGCTAGTCCAGTAGAAATTGGCTTGCTATCTTCAATTCCCCTGCTGGTAAATTTTTTGCAACCACTAGGGGCTTATCTTGCCGATCGCACTTCTAGCCGCCATTGGTATACTCTGGCAATTTTCGGTTCTTCTAGGCTACTTTGGTTGATTTTAGTGGCGGGTATTGCCTGGTTCTCCTGTTCTAATACCGCACCTCACCAATTAGTAATCTGGACACTGGGAATAATTCTAGTCACCAATGTTTTAGGAGCCTTGGGCGGTTGCGCCTGGTTCAGTTGGATGGCTGCTTTAGTTCCCCCTCGCTTGCGAGGGCGTTATTTTGGTTTTCGCAATAGTGCTGCTAGCTTAGCTAATCTCTTGTCTGTGCCATTACTCGGATTTGCTGTCTCGGCTTGGCCTGGTGGCACAATCCAAGGTTACGGCATACTGTTGTTGCTGGGAGTAGTTATTGGTCTAGTCAGTTTGGCGTGTCAGTTTTGGATGGTAGATGTCAATCCACAAAATTTCCACTCTGGCGAAGCTTCATCCCAACAGGAGAAAAATTCTAGCAGTGAGCAACCAAAGGCGTTTAGTTTCCTTAAAGACCTCAATTTCTTGAAATTTTTGCTCTATTTTGGCCTGTGGACATTCGCAATGAACCTCAGTGCCCCGTTTTTTAACCTTTACATGCTGAAAAACTTAGGCTTAAACCTCAGTACAGTCACAATTTACACTAGCTTGATAGCTGGAGCTAACTTAGTTATGTTAGTACTCTGGGGCAAGCTGGCGGATAGAGTAGGAAATCGTCCAGTGTTATTGTTAGTTGGCATTTTAATAGCAGTAACACCCTTATTCTGGTTGGCTGCTGGCAATAACTCAGTTTCTGTGTGGCTATGGCTACCGCTTATCCACTTAGTAACTGGCGGTTTTGGAGCAGCGATCGAGTTATGCAACAGTAATATTCAGATGGAAATGGCACCCTTGGATCGTCCTTCTCAGTATTTTGCGATCGCAGCAGCTGTTACTGGTATTACTGGTGGTTTAGGTTCGACAGTTGGCGGTTTCCTAGCCCAGCTAGATATTATCGGTGGCTTACCTGGATTATTTGCCCTTTCAACTACTGTGCGATTAGTGGCGCTATTACCTCTGGTATTTGTACAAGAACCACGCAGCAAGCCAATTGTTCATGTGATGGGAAAAATCTTGCCCTTTAAGGCAAAACTAGCGTTAGTTTCAGCAGAGAAAATGGCGGCTTAACACAAGGGTTAGTACACAACAAAAATCCTTCCTCTTGAAGGAAGGATTTCATTTTTTGATGCAGCATGCATGATGCGAAATAGGTTATTTCATGTCCGCTTGAGAACTTATATTATCGGTCGGGGTCGGTAATTGGTAATGGGTAATGGGTGATTGTAATTAAGATACTGATAATTTTTCAATGCCAATCTCTAACTACCAACCTAATCTCCACTTCCTAATCTCTTTTCTTCCTCTTCTTCCACCAGTTCCGCATTCCCTTGCAAAGGTCTAACAACTCGTGCGATCGCTTCTTGGATAAAAGCCTTCATAAATTCATCGCGGCGATTAAGTTGAAACTGACGCTGCACTACCTCCGTCATCCCGCCGTCGCCCCAATCTTGATCATTACGAAAGTATTCAATAAAGCTTTTACCAGCGATGCGTGTCAGATACGCAGCTGTCACACCTTGAATTGCTCTACCGATAATAAAAGTACCGACATTGAGTTGCAAAGCTGTAGAAAGTAACTCCAATGCACCTTTAACAATCCCTAAACCGGCAATTGTTTTCGCCAGAGACAGCGCTAATTCCCGTCCCCGTTCCATATTTAATTCACAACCGTAAACTCTGCCAATTTCTACAACCATTTGGGCGTTGACAGCAGCTGTTGCCAGTAAATCTACCATTGGTAATGGTGTAACTGACACCACTCCCGCACCAATCCATTGAAAGCGTTCTACGATTTTGTCAGCTTGGCGGCGACGTTGACTATCAATGAGTTTGCGCGCTTCTTCTCCTAGACGCAGCGATTGCAGAAGAATGTTATCTGCCACTAAATCTTCACCTTCTGCGCGTAAAATTGCCGCCATTCGCCGCAGCAAGGGTATAATTTCTGGCTCTGGTTGGAACATTTCGCCAGTTTCTAGCTGGGCGGGTTGGGGATTGGCAGAAATTGCTACCACATCGCTAGCAGCAATAAACCCTCGTACTCTTTGCCGCAATCTGGCGAGGATGGCTTCTTTATCCTCTTCTGTGTACAGGTCTGTCTTATTCAGCACTAACAAAGAGCGTTTTCCGATTTCTGCCAAGGCTCGTAAAGGCTCGTATTCCGAGCGTCTGAGGTCATTATCTACTACAAATAATAGTAAATCTGCTGATGTTGCCAGTTCTCTGGCTAGCTGTTCTCTCTCAGTACCCGCGATGCCTGCTTCTAAAATTCCTGGCGTATCGGTAATTAAAATCTTGCGCTCTAAACCCCGCAAGCGCATACAATAGGTTTCTCCGACTGTGGTAGTTCCCATAGGTGCATCTACTCTGCCTACCATACGTCCTAAAATCGCATTTACCAAAGAAGTTTTGCCAGCACTACCAGTACCAAACACCACGACTTGAATTTCACCTCGTTTGAGGTTGGCTTCAATTTCTCGTGATTTACTGAGTAAGGCTTGACGGGCGACTTCATCTTGAATTTGGGCTACTTGTTGCTTCACAGCTTGCAGGGTGGAAGAAGCTGCTTCTGATTTAGCGGCGGGGATTTGCACTTGTTGACGTTGTCTTTTGGCGCGGCGCGATCGCGTCTCGCCAGCTTGAAGTACCAATACGTAATAGACAAAGGCAGCAATTAAAGCACCAATTAAGACAACGATCAAAAACAGGAGTAAATTGCCCAAAAAGGGAGAATAGGACAACTGCCAATAAAGCCGTGACAGAGAGTCAATCAGCCACAGGCAAAGTCCCAAAATGACGATGAGACCGACAATAAGCGTAACGATACGCGACAGAGGCATGGATGGCACAGGCTAAAAAAGGCAGGAGGCAAATTCAGTTGTCAGTTAGCAGTTAACAGTTAGCAATTGATCACTGTTTACTGTTCACTGATTTCATCCTGCTTCTAATATTAATAGTTTCAGTATTTTTCACCAGAGTCGAGAGAAGTATGTTTTGATAAACTGAGAAAAATCTGCATATTAAATTTATACTTAGCTGCTAATAACAAGATTTCTTTATGCTAAAAATTCGCCAGATGGAAAACTGCAACATCTCACTAGATCATGATCCCCTTATCTGAATTAAAACATTTGCCAGAGCATTACTACAACCTGGTTAAACGAGTGTTCCATCAGCTCAGTATTCGACAAAAAATTATTCTTGGATATGGTCTTTCCCTGGGAGTTGCAGTTTTAGGAACAACGGCGGGACTGTTGATTGGTAGAAATCACTACCAACAAGCCAGATATCACATGATCATGGCGGATGAAGAAAGTCATTTATTTAGTACCCTTCAAGGAGAACTGTTAGAAATCCAGTCCTACCAGCAAGGAATTGTACCTTTTTTGAATCAAAAGCCAAGGCTGCTACAAAAAACTTCTGAGTTAAAAACTAATGTAGCAGAAGCTGAAAAGTTATTTTCTCAGTTGGAGGAATTTAGTCGAAGTACATCACAAGCAGATTTACTGGCATTACTAAAAAAGTATGATGGTACTGTCAGCCTTTATTTCCAGCAATTGAGGACGCTTCTAGATCAGATTTCGTCACTAGTTTCTAGCCCCCAGGAAGTGCCAAAAGCACAAGAATTAATTCTGCAATTTAGCCGAAGTACAACTGCACTTGATTTTTATGAATTTAGCCAGGAGTTAAACAAAATTGCCAAAACAGTTCGCGATCACCAAGAAGAAGCTGATCAAGCCCAAAATCAAGCATCAGTACTGCAAGCTCTAATTATTATTGGTAGCATTTTACTGTCAACTGCGATCGCTGCCACTTTGGCTATCTACACAAGTTATATCATTGTACGTCCCTTGCAAACCCTCAATTTTGTTGCCCAAAAAGTCACCCAAGAAAACAATTTTGACTTGCGAGTATCCGTGACAACAAAAGATGAAGTCGGTACTCTCGCTGATTCTCTTAATCAGTTGATCCAACAAGTAAAATATCTTTTAAAAGAACAAAAAGCTGAGGCTGAAGCACGACTCATTCAAAGCGAAAAGTTATCCAGCTTAGGTAGAATGATTGCTGGTATTGCTCACGAAATCAATAATCCCATAAATTTTATCTATGGTAATTTAAGCAGTGCCAAAACCTATATAAACGACTTATTTGACTTATTGCACACATATAAAGTTGAATTTCCCGATCCTAACCCAGCAATAGAAGCCAAAAAAGAAGATATTGACTTTGAATTTATCGCAGAGGATTTACCAAAACTCATCAATTCAATCGAATTTGGGGCAGAAAGGACACGAGAAATCATCCGGAGTTTAAAAGATTTTTCTCGTTTGGATAACTGTGAGGCTCAGTCGGTTAATTTACATGCTTGTATAGACAGTACACTATTAATTCTGCAACATCGTCTGAAAAAAGGTATTCAAGTTATTTGCAATTATGGAGATATTCAATCTGTTAGAGGTTATACAGGTTTACTCTATCAAGTATTTATGAACTTGTTAATCAATGCCATTGATGCTTTAGAAGAAAAAGTTGCTCAAGATAGACAATTTGTACCTGTGATTACTATTAACACAGAATCCATGAATAGTGATTGGGTTGTAGTGCGAATAGCGGATAATGGCCCTGGTATTACTATAGAAAATCAAGATAAAATATTTGACACTTTCTTTACAACAAAACCACGAGGTATTGGTACTGGTTTAGGTTTAGCGATTACTCATCAGATAGTTGTCGAAAAACACGGTGGTCAGCTGACTTTTAATTCCGCATTAAACTTGGGAACGGAATTTAGGGTGATTTTGCCAGTTGCGAGAGGGTAGAGGTGGGGAGTGTGGGGAGTGTGGGGAGAAAGTAATTCAAAATTAAAATTAAATGTTCCTTATTCCCTCCTGTTAAGAGTTCGCTATTGCCTATTGCCTAATTTACAATCTTTCCATCAAACATTCTGCAATCCGCTTTGCTGCACCTGCTTTACCCATCCTTCGTAGGCCATTTTCGGCGATGACATGCAATTTATCTGGGTTGGCAAAAAGCGATCGCACTGCTTGGGCAACTTCATGGGGTTCTTCTACTAAAATGACGCTTGGCCCCAAAAGCCGACTTTGGGTTTGTGCAAACTTGGGGTTAAACTGCGGCCCTTTTCCTGGCATAGTGATTGCTGGTTTACCCAAACCAACAAATTGTTCTGTTGCTGTTCCTGCCATTGCGATCGCGATATCTGCCATATGCAGACAGTCGTTGTAAGCTTTTTGTGTCAAGATAAAATATGCATTTTTTTGGTAAAAAGTCAATGCACTGTCATCAGAAATTGTCACAGGGCAATCTGGGTGAGGATACCAACCGTGAGATTGGAGAATTTGGTGCATACTAGCAAAGTGTAAACTAGGAGCGATCGCACCTAAAAATACAAATTTGGCCCAATTATGCGTCTGCTGCATACCTATCAATGCAGACACCGCAAGCAAAATTTTTTGCCAATTAGCGTAAGCTTCTGGAGGGCGTGAACCTGGTAGAAGAGTGATAGTTAGCGGCCTACCCAATTCTCGTTTTTCACTATTAATACTATAAAATCGTGCTGTAGGAAAGGTTGGTTCTAAACCATCCATCATGGGATTTCCCATATCAAAGACGGGAATAGGCCACTTTTGTAATATCTTCGTTGTTAACGAATCCCTGGGAAATACTGCCTTACAACGGTAATGGCTCATTAACCAACGTTCCCAAGGATGGTAAACTGAACCAGAAAAATGCTCCAAGTGCGCCAGTGGATGATCGCGTTTTAATAATCCCTGTTCATCCCGTACATGGTACTCTGACTTTGCTGTGCCTACAAAAGCATATTTAGTACCACTCATCCAAGCAAACAATAATGGTACGAGATCCCCCACAGCCAAGATAGCGTGATTTTTGCCAGATTTTTGTTGAGAATTGACCCAACTGCGAATAGTTAGAATTTGGTCAAAAGTCAGTTGTATTAATCCCCCACCCATATCACGTAGAAATTGCCATCCGTCCATGTAAATAAATCCACCAGAAGGCATGGCACGTACTGAACCGATGAGGGGAATATTTAACTTTTGGTAGGCGTATCCTTCACCTACCAAAGGCAGAGCAAAAATGTCTGGTGGGTGGACCTGCTGCTGAAGTTCCTGTACAATCCGGACTGCGATCGCATCTTCTCCATGACCATTGCTTAAAACTAACAACCGCAGGTGAGAATTTGTTTCTTGGATTTGAGAGTTCGGGGTTAAAGGGGGCACTTCACTCATAAGTAGACAGCAGCAGGCAAAAGCTAGATTATTTTACATGTTATTTGATCAGGTTAATAAATACACAAAAAACTCAGCAGCTTGAGTAAGACTGCTCTTTTTGGGATGATGAAGTCTATGCCACATCTAAATATTAATTGCTGAGTATGCTATCTACTATTTTAGGAATCAGCCCGCCCGTCGGAAATTTAATCGTAACTGTGCTGACTTTTATTTATGTCTTTGGGTTAGTAGCGTTGATGAATTTCTGCGTTACCCGTTTCCGTCTACCTCAGGATATTAGCCGCAAAATTACACATATTGGTGCTGGTTCCATCATTATATTTTTGCCATTGTATAGTGACTTACATTGGTCAAAATACTTGAATATTTTAATTATGTTTGTGTGGCTAATTCTTTTAGTACAAAAAGGTTTTTTTGCTGACCCTAATGATGAGGCTGTCAAAACCATGACTCGTACAGGTGACAGAGGTGAATTACTCAAAGGGCCACTTTATTTTGTAGTTGTAGCTATTATTTGTGGAACTTTATTTTACAAAACTTTTCCTGGGATTGTTGCTATGGCCTGTTTGGGTTGGGGAGATGGTTTTGCACCAATTATTGGCTCAAGATATGGTAGATGGAAATATGAAATATTCAGCAATAAAACAGTGGAAGGAAGCCTGGCAATGTTTATTTTTGCTTTTGCTGCCAGTATATTTTTTGTGTGGCTAATTATTCCCAGCAATTTTAATATTAGTCGGATTTTCATAGTTGCTCTTGTTGCAGTTTTGGTGGAAGGATGTAGTCCAAAAGAAATAGATAATCTTTTAATTCCAGCTACAGTTATTGCAACAACAAGTTTGGTTTAATCTAAATTAGGAAGATGAGAGGTTATCTATTAAAGTAAAAATAAAATCAATTTATAGCGATCGCACTTCTTGGAATATGAATCCTGGGTTGTTGCAGGAAGCACTAGAGAACCGCGCCCGCATTGGCAAGTTACCTAAAGCAGTTATAGTCGTGCATTTGTTTGGTCAAAGTGCAGATATTGATCCGATTCTCCAAGCCTGCAATCAATATGATATTCCTTTAATTAGAAGATGCAGCGGAAGCATTAGGTGCTACCTACAAAGGACGTTCTGTTGGTACTTACGGACGAATTGGTATTTACTCCTTCAATGGTAATAAAATCATTACTACCTCTGGTGGTGGCATGTTAGTTTCTGATGACTCAAAATTAGTGACAAAAGCTCGTTTCTGATCAACTCAGGCACGCGATCGCTTTCCTTACTACCAACACTTAGAAATTGGCTACAACTATCGCCTCAGTAGCGTAGCATCTGCTATTGGTCGTGCGTGGTCAGTTGCGTGTTTTACCACAACGGATTGCATCAAGACGACGCAACTTTATGATTTACACCTCTGCTTTGGAAAATTTACCAGGAATAGAATTTATGCCGGAAGCTAATTATAGACAGGCTACTCGCTGGCTAACCTGCCTTACGATCAATCCTCAAGTTATACTAAATATAAAAAACGAACCGCAAAGAACGCAAAGAACGCAAAGGAATAAAGGTATACTCTAAGTGCAAATTTATAGAGAATTGGTATTACGCAAAAACCCTCCTAAACTTCTTCTCTTTGTGTCCTTTGTTTCCTTTGCGGTTCGTTTATTAACGATTTTGGGCATTGCTGAATCAAGATATGAATTTACAATTCACGGATATGTAGAGACGTAGCAATGCTACGTCTCTACAAAAATGTATACAAACATAATTCATGACCAGATTCAGCAACGCCCGATTTTGTTTAAGTCCTATAAAAATTAAATAGCAAATTCTCTATTTACTGACTAATTTCTCTAATTCTGCTCTCAAAGACAGAGGTTGATACCCTAATGCAAAAGCTTTAGAACTGTCTAAGGAAACATCACTGGGTCTGGGGGCAGCCATTTTTACATCTTGTTGTCGACAAGCTTTTAATCCAGTAGTAGGTAATTGAAATATTTCTACTAATAAACGTCCAAAATCATAGCGAGAAATTCTTTCTCTGCCACCCAAGTGAATAACTCCTTGTACTTTTTCTAATGCTAGTAACAGTCCTTTGGCTGCGGTAGTGGCACTTACTGGTGTACGAAATTCATCTAGAAATAATTTTAGTTCTTTGCCCTCTTGCAGAGTTTTGATGAACGGCTGTATAAAGCTGGTAGCAGTGGGTGTGGCTGCACCAAACATTAATGGCATTCTACACACGGCAGTCATCGGATAGCGTTCTAACATTCCCACTTCTGCCATCACTTTTTGCTCACCGTATCTATTTACAGGACATACGGGATCTGTTTCTCGATAAGGAGGATTTAAACCATCAAAAACAAGGTCGGTAGATGTAAATACGCAAGGAATAGAAGCATCCGCACACAAATCAGCAATGTTTTGGGAGACTATGACATTAGTTGCGTACGATTCCTCAGGATAATTTTGGCAATAATTGGGTTGTGATTGCGCTGCGGTATGAATGACTGCGGCTGGCTGAATTTCATTAAATATCTGTTTTAATTCCTGAAAGTTTGTTAAATTGACTTTCTGCAATTTGGTATTGGGAATTTCTACAGCATGAGTCAAGTAGGTTCCATAGACTTCCCAATCTAGATTTGCCAATTGGCAAAGATGCCACCCTAAAAATCCACTAGCTCCAGTAACTAATAGTTTATGCATCATGAAAATTTCACGCTATTTAGGCAGAGAATAACATGAAGTTTACGTCCTTACGTATTCATAAATATCTGCGATCGCTATTTCTAAGTCTACCGAAGATAATTGCAGATTATCTTCTTTTCCTAGTTCTTCCACAAACCAGTTATTTTGATTGTTTTTGCGATACCTTTCAACCTTGATTTCCGATTCTGAAACTAAAACGTATTCTTGTAAGTTTTGTAATTGCCGATAATTCATCAACTTTTCATTACGATGAATACGTTCCGTTGCCAATGAAAATACTTCCACTATCAAACAAGGTTGACTTTTGTAAAATTTTTCTCGATCTTCAGGGTTGCAGGTAACAGAGATATTTGGATAATAAAAAATGTTTAAATTAGGGATTCTAATCTTCATCTCTGATGAATAAACTCGATAGTCTGTACAAAACAAATGTGTACGTAATCGGGTCAATATGTTGCTAGTAATGACTTTACTTTTATTACTATCTTCTCGCATTGGATAGACTTGCCCCGCAAGATATTCGTGACGAATGCAGCTTTCTAGTTCAAATTGCAAATATTCTTCAACGCTGAGATTCAAAAATTTGCTGTGAGTATACATACTCGGAGACTATGTAGATTTACTAAGTTAAGTTGTCAGAATTTTTTTGAAATCAGCACCCTTGGTTGGAATATCAAACTCAGTTGAACAGCGATGATTTTGTAGACGTCGTAGCAACCACACTAACGAAGTCATATCAGATACTTTTGTTCTTGATAGTGAAAATAGCTTGATACTAAGCTAATATCACCCAGTTACTATCTTAAAGTCTTACCCTATCAGAACGCTTACGTCTACAGAATCAATTGTTACAATTAGACAAATTTTCTTAGATACAAATAGTTATAAAGTTAAAAATTTTTACATAAATTAACTTTTAGCGATTTTCAAATTCTCTTTTTCTCCTTTTCTTGGCGTACTTGGCGGTTTATTACTCTGCCCCAAAAATTTGCCTTGCCAAACTACTAGTTGTTCACCACATTGATTTTTATAACTTATGTGGTCGAGTACTACCAGTATTCTCAGTGGTAGTCATATTTTATACCTCAGATTTTTTTACTTAATTAAATTGTTTCTAGCACTGACCAAATTTCTTGTAGCATTGGCTCTAAACCAGTACCAGTAACAGCAGAAATTAAGAATACTGGGGCGTGGGAAAGATGATTAAGTTGTGTTGCTAATGCTTGTAAATCTACGCTTTCCTTATCTACGGCGTCGATTTTGTTGAGAGCTAAAATTTGTGGACGATCTGATAAACCCCTGCCGTAATCCTGCAATTCTTGTTGAATGATTTTATAGTCTGCGATCGCATCTTCACTAGTAGCATCAATTAAGTGCAACAGCACTCGCGTACGTTCAATATGGCGTAGGAAATCATGTCCCAGCCCCGCCCCTTGGGAAGCACCAGCAATTAATCCCGGAATATCAGCAAAAACTGTACCATCACCATTGGGTTTACGCACCACACCCAAATTTGGCACAAGAGTAGTGAAGGGATAGTCAGCAATTTTGGGACGTGCTGCTGATAAAGCAGATATTAGAGTAGATTTTCCAGCATTTGGTAAACCAATAATCCCCACTTCTGCCAGAAGTTTTAACTCCAAACGCAGTTGCTTTACTTCTCCTGGCAATCCTGGTAAGGCATATTCTGGCGCGCGATTACGGTTACTCAAAAAATGCTGATTACCCAGTCCACCTTTACCACCTTTAGCAACTAGCAACTCTTGCCCAGGTTCTACCAAATCCGCCAGTATTTCCTCTGTTTCGGCATCATAAACTACCGTACCGCAGGGAACTTCGATCACCAAATCCTTGCCATTTGCCCCGGTGCGATTATTTGGACCACCACGGGAACCATTTTCTGCTTGAAAACGATGGTTGTATCTAAAGTCAAGTAAGGTTTGCAGACTTTCTACAGCACGTAAAAGCACCGAACCGCCTTTTCCACCATTACCGCCAGATGGGCCACCTGCTGGTACATACTTTTCTCGTCGGAAAGCAACGATCCCATCGCCTCCCTTACCTGCTGCTACTTCAATTTCTGCTTGATCGATGAATTGCATAATTGGTCATTTGTTAGTAGTTAGTAGTTAGTAGTGTAGTAGGTTGTTGTTGGTTCTTAACAACTAACCACTAACCACTAACCACTAACCATTAACTAAATATATTCCGAAACATCCTCACCACATTCATCTGCTAAATAGGAGAGGGCGCGGAAACGTAAGCCGACTAGCTGATCATAAAGCGGATTAAGTTTACATAACGGTGGGATATGCACAACTTTGTGTCCAAATAGCTTCACATCACGCTCAAATGGACACTGAGAAGGAATCATTTTGCATAAAAAGCGTGCAACTCTGGGATCTTGGATGTCTAGTCCATTTAGCCATTCGCGCACTGGGTGTAATGCGTCAAGTTGCCGCTTTGTAGGTGCAAGGACTAAAGGAGTCTCTACCTGCTGTTCTACCGGTTCTGTTGGGTGAAATTCTAAAGTATGACGTAGGGCCTCAAGTAAGTTCTCCGGTTCTCCCAAAGCCTTACACAACTCATGTAGAAGATAATCTTCACTTTTAGAATATGTACCATCAGCGATCGCCACCATCACAGCTGTACGCAAGAAATTTTCTGCTGCTGGGGTACCACTGCCTAAAACAGTAGCCAATTCCTCTGGTTCAATAACATCTAAAGACTCTAAGTTTGTCTCAGGAGCCAGTTCATCCTTGGTGATGCTGGCAATTAATTCTTGTTCTTGGTCGTCAAAGTCACCATCTGCCCAAGCAATAGTCAGTAATCCACGCAGCCATGCTGCTATTTGTTCACTACTGTAGGGAGATTGAACGGCACTTGTCATAAACTCACGCCTCTAGCTTTTCCCAAATCCATACTAGTACAAGAAGGCATGAGGCTGATGGCTGAGGGCTGAAGCTAGAAACTTTGCATCATAAGTTTTTTATCCATTTTATATAGTAATTTTATTTACAACTTTAAATTTTCCTATGTCTAACCCTCTTTCCCTTCTTTATCGTTTTTTGTTATGTTAAAATTATTGAGAATTTTTTTAATTAAGCTCTCTAAAAAGGGTTAGTTATAGGTTGAGTCTCAAGAAGATCAAGATTAAATCAAAGGTATAAAAATGTTTTATTTTGGCATTGAGCATGAAGTTGCTTTTCTGAACTCAGAAGGAGAGTTTGCAGATTTTTCTTGTACAAAATTTACTGATTTTAATCAAATTATCGAACAACTACCCATATACCCTCACGACTCAACGCAATTATGTATTGGAGATGCTGGTATTAGGAAAAAAAGGTGGTACATCGAAGGATTTGAGAGGTTTGGAGAAGATACGCAAGAACTCATAGATTGTATTCCCAAAGGAATTGAAATCAGAACAACAATAAATCCTGATATTAAATCTGCTATTAATGAATTGTCAGAAAGTTTTTGCTTACTACGTCAGGTGGCTGCAAAATTTGATTTTTCACCAATTTTAGTTAGTTTTAATCCCTACAAAACTGTTTTTCAGCCTGATCCTCCACTTAATAAATATGAACGTAGTATCTTACAGGCTAACCCTGATGAACAAACTGCTCATATTTTTATGGTTAGTTATGGACCAGATTTAAATTTATCATTCCCTGGTTTATCTTATGAAAGTTTAATTGATATTGCACAAAAATTAACTTATTACAGTCCTTATATTGTTCCTTTTAGTTTTAGTTCTCCTTTTTATCAAGGTGATTTGTGGCAAGGTTTATCGGTAAGGACATTTATCAGAACAGGTAAAAGAGCCGCAGCAATTGTATTTGTAGAAAAACCTGAACAGTTGATTCAGTCTACACCTTCGCTGACAAAAATCGCACGCATTCCCGCAGAAGTTGGTCGAATAGAATTCAAATCATTTGATAGTTGTGATGACTTTTCGATGTATGCTGCATTACTAGCATTATTGAAAGGTCTAGTTTTAGATACATCCTTACCAGGAAGAGCAATAATTCCAGATGCTGAAAGACATCAAATCTCTGCAAAAGAAGGATTCAACAATCAAGAGATTTTCGCGATCGCTTCCCAAGTTTTGCAAGCTGCGGAAGTTGCATTAGGCGAAGATCCAGACGTGAATTTGCTCGCACCCCTTAAAGACATACTTAACAACCGAGAAACAAGAGCTTGCATGATGATTAGTGATTTCAAAAAACTCGGTTCAATAGAACAGGTTTTGAAAAATAGTTACTCAGGACTAGTGTAAGGTAACAAGATCCCCGACTTTTTAGAAAAGTCGGGGATCTGTATCACTCCGTTTTCAAATAAAGCTTTAACGCTTCATCCACCACATCCGTCATCGACTTACCTTGACTTTGAGCAGTTTTCTTCAGCACCGCATAAATATCATCCCGGACAGTAATCCGATGGCGTCCAACATTTGCAGCTTTAGCAAGCTTGGATTTGTAGGATTCAGTAAACTTACGAATTGCATCAAACCCAACGCGATCGCAAAAATCCCCAAAGCTTTCACCTTTTTTACGTGACTTTTTAAAGTACACAAAAATTGGCTCTAGGAAAGTTTCTAGATCATTATGATGTAACTTATCAATATAAGCCTTGGCCAACCTAGTTTGGTCTGGCGAACCACCCAACCATATCTGATAACTTTCGGGAGCGCTACCCACAAACCCTAATTCTGCCATATACGGACGAGCGCAACCGTTGGGGCATCCTGTCATTCTTACCACAAAATGCTCATTTGGTAAACCCACTTTATTTAACAAAGCGCGAATCCGTTCTAGAATTCCGGGAATAGCTCGTTCTGATTCCGTAATTGCTAAACCGCAAGTAGGTAAGGCTGGACAAGCCATCGAGTAACGGAAAATCTGGTCAATGCTATCAATATTGGTGACAACACCATAACCATTGAGAGTCTCTTCAATAGCTTGTTTATTCTCGGGTGCAATATCGTAGAGAATCACATTTTGATGGGGAGTTAAGCGGATAGGCAAGTTGTACTGCTCGACTATTTGCCGTAAAGCGGTTTTCAGTTGGAAGTCGCCTTCATCTTTGATCCGGCCATTGTCGATGGAAATACCTAAGAACAACTTGCCATCACCTTGTTCATGCCAACCGAGGAAATCCTCGTATTTCCACTGTGGTAGAGGTTGGAAGGGTTCTAGCGGTTTGCCAAAATATTCTTCCACCATCGCCCGAAACTTATCAACGCCCCAATCATGGATTAGATATTTTAATCTGGCGTGACGACGGTCTGTGCGATCGCCATAATCTCTTTGAGTGGCGACGATCGCTTTCACCATATCATAAACATCTTCTTTGGCCACGTAGCAAATTTCATCTGCAACTCTGGCGAAAGTTTCTTCTTTGTTGTGTGTACGTCCTAAACCACCACCAGCAAAGACATTAAATCCTGCTAGTTCTCCTTCGTTATCAGTAATTACCACTAAGGTGAGGTCTTGGCTGTACAAATCAATTGAGTTATCACCAGGAACCGTGACACAAACCTTGAATTTGCGCGGCATGTAGTATGTGCCGTAGATCGGTTCTTCTTTGTCGTGGAAGATAGTACCAGTGCCATTGCGTTCTCTTGCTGCTTTGACTTCTGGGTTTTCTTCTCCACTGATGGCTTTTTCGCCATCTAACCAAATTTCGTAGTAAGCGCCTGTTTGTGGTGTGAGTAACTCAGCGACATTCTCAGCATATTCCCAGGCATACTGGTATTCTGCTTTATTTTTAAAAGGTGCTGGAGGAGCCATGACATTGCGGTTTAAGTCACCACAAGCTCCCAGCGTCGAACCCATGTTTGTGACAATACTAGCGATCGCTGCTTTGAGATTTTTCTTTAAAATTCCGTGTAACTGAAATCCTTGCCTGGTGGTAGCACGCAAAGTATGATTGCCATATTCATCAGCTAGTTTATCTAGAGCCAGATATAACTGCGGCGGTACAAAACCACCAGGATTTTTTGTCCGCAGCATAAACTGATAATCTTTTTCCTGCCCTTTTACCCGATTATCCCGGTTATCCTGCTGATAAGATCCATGAAACTTAAGGATTTGTACCGCATCTTCGCTAAAATGCGTTGTATCCTGGAGAATTTCTGTAGCGACTGGTTCACGCAAAAAATTACTGCGTTCTTTGATTGCTTCTACTTTAGAAGGCTTACGGCTGGCGATGGGAAGAGGAGCGGATTTAACCATTGCTAATTATATGTGTTCTCAAGAAGGCATCGGTAAGCGCCGAAGCGTGAATTTTAGAAGCACCCATTCGGCTAATTGTTTCCCGGTAATCCGGTCGGCAATAAGAAGAATAGTCTAATTTTAACACGACAAAAAGCTGGGTTTTTCAGTAATACAATAATTAGCAAACCCAGCAATGTTACTTATAAATTATCAGTTATTTGTTACGTTCTCCAAAAATTTTTTGGCTAACCAAACAACCAAGCTACTTAAATCGATAGCCGATACCACCATTGATGCTCACAGCAGAAGCAGAGCTATTTTCATAAGCATTAATTCCTAAAGTGGTATTACCATAAACGAGAAAGTTTTTAGCAACTTCAGATTCTACACCCGCAACCACTGCCACAGCATCTTTGTTACCACTGGGAGTTGGTTTACCGTTTGACTCCACAAATTGATAACCAACACCGACAAAAGCATTAGTGTTATTAGCGATACCCACGTCAGCGGAAACATAAGGGGTGATTGCGCTCGTCTCACTACTAAAGTTGATTTGACCGCGTGCAGAGAAAGGAGTGCTACCAAGCTTCAAACGACCAGCAACATTACCACCGAATGTAGCGTCATCACTGTTTTGTCCGCCGCTGGTGACACCAGCAGCAAAACCAGCACCGACGTAGCTAGCATCTGTACCTTTTTTAATAGGAACAGGTTGAGCAGAAGCAGTATCAATTGATAGAAAAACAGGAGCAATTACCAAAGAAGATAAAGCAGAAATTGTCAAAACAGACTTGAAAAATCTTTGCATATCTTTGACCAAAAAATTGTAGGATTTGCTTGTATATGTAATGTCGAAAATAGTACAACTATGTTCCAAGAATTTTTGTAAAAATATTGCATGAGTTAAATCTTGCAGCAATATTAACAAGCCTAAATTTTAGCCCGGAAAACAGTCCTAGCGATCATCTACGGTCAATATTATGGCAGTTGCAAGTTTAAATAAATATTATAATTATGTCAATAATTCATTCTATCCAATTTTTAGGATATAAGATAGACAGTTTTTGTAATGGCACAATATGAAAAAATAGTTTGACAAGAAACATTTTTTCTAAGGATTCGTCTTCTATTTCTCAAACTATTAATTGCATATTCAATATTACCTAAACAGGAAAACTTCATACATCAAATATGATTGTCCTTTCTATAGGACACCTATTTGATTTTTAAAACGCTAGTAGTCTGACAAGCCAACGCAAGTTAAGTAAAGACAATTAATATCTTGATGTGTATTATTTTTGCAAACTATTTCGGAATTAAGTCTGAGGAATGAGTTCGATCTAGGATTTAATTAGTAGCTCTTGACATAGGAGAATTACTATGTTCTTGATGCATAAACCCTCAGGAACTCTAGTTGAGATTTTGACTCTAGACCGACTCTTTAACCCCTGTATCAAAGAAGTAATGGGGGTAACTCACGCAGGTGAAGAATTACAAGAACCTGATTCATACATGAAGTGGGAAATGATGTTCCCTTCTGGTGAGTCTTTACCGCGTTGTTGGCTAGATTCGCACTATCGTGATACGGAACACTATATTCGTAATCAGGAGTTTAGTGTTGTAGGGAATGGGTAATGGTTATTAATCATTTCTAATCCCCTGTCCCCCATCCCCGTTCCCTTTTATTGTTCTGGTTGCAATGCTGTAATACTTCTTAATACAGCGACTGAAGTATGAGTTGGACTCAAAGACATTCTTTCTTGGGAAGGTCGTTATTCTCTGAGGACATACCTATGGTTGAGATCAGAAAGATTTTATCCTGAATTGTAAGCAACTTGTCTGATTCTACAGAAACAGATAAATTGTAGAGACGTTGATCATCTGTCGTCTCTACAAACAAACTCATATATTTTTTTGCTTTGCATTCACCCAAACGATGGCAGGCTTGCCAGAGAGTTTACACCTTGTATCAACAAAGAGCCAATGATATTGTACTAAAAATGCCAATATCGGCGAGAAATCCATTCCACCCAAGGGGGGAATGATGTTACGGAAAATGTTCAAATAGGGGTCAGTGATTTGGCTCAAAGCAGCAAATGGTTGATTGTACCAGTTGATGTTGGGGAACCAAGTCAGTAGAACCCTGATAATTAAGAGGGTGCTATAAATATTGATGAAAGTAGCAAGTGTGGAAATCAGTAAATACATGGATTGGTCAGTTTCCTTTCCTGTGTAAGTGTCTATTTTGGTCTTAATATCTTAGATTTTAAGCTAGCTCAGGTCATGGTGTATGTTTTCACCAAATCAGTTAACAGTTAACAGTTACCAGTTTAATTTGATAACTGATAACTGATAAGTCGTTCCCCTTCCCAACTTTCAAGCATCTTTCGTGAGAGACCTTTCATTCACCGCCTGACTAGAGTTACTATTAACGTTGCCCAGTTGCTGCCGCACTTCATCTATTGTGGCATTCAACTGGGCTATTTTATCTTCCAGGGATCGCCGTGCTGTTTCCATCTCCATGCTGTCGGTTTCTGAACTCTTTATATGACGCCGTCGCAGAGATAATTTTTTGGCTTCTGTTGGGTTCATAGAGATTTGCTCCTCTTGTTCTGCTGCTAACTCGCTATCGCCGCGAGAAGCAACAACTGCACCCAAAACACCACCTACTACACTACCAACTATCGCTCCGAAGAAAAAACCACTTGCAAAACCATCACGCTGACTCATATCTATTACCGCCAATAAAAAAAGCTGCACTTTTGGGTTGGTTAATAACTTTCCACTTCTAGCTGCATACTAGCTTAAGTCCCAAAGGTGCGATCGCCTGCATCTCCCAAACCTGGGACAATAAATCCCCGGTCATTTACTTGCTCATCTATGGTCGCAGTGTAAATTATTAAACCAGGATAAGCCGCACCTAATTTTTGTAAAGCTGGGGGAGCTGCTACCACAGAAATAATTCTAGTTAAAGCCGGATCAACTCCCCGTTGTGTTAATTCTTCCATTGCCTTAATTATTGATCCGCCTGTAGCCAACATCGGATCGGTAATTAGTACTCGTGTTTGAGGATGAAATTTTTCTGGAAGTTTGTTCAAATAACAAGATGGTTGTAGAGTTGTTTCGTCCCGCACTAAACCAAGATGGTAAATTGATGCCAATGGTAGTAATGTTTGGGCTCCTTCTAGCAATCCTAAACCTGCTCGCAAAATTGGCACTACTGCCATTGGAATCTCTGGATCAATATAAGTTGCCGGACAGATACCTAAAGGACTCTGCACCGTTGTATCTTGAGTAGGCAACCATTCTCGGGCAGCTTCATAAGTAAGCCAGCGTCCCAATTCAGTCATCGCACTGCGAAATAATACTGAAGGTGTGGCAGCGTCGCGGGCAACTGCTAACCAATGCTTAATTAAGGGATGCGGTGGAACATAAACACGCAATTGTAGCGTCATAGCCGGAATTAGGCGTTCTGTGATTGTATAACAACTGAAACATCATAATACTCTTTCCGATATCCGGCTATTAGCTAAAATAGGCACTCATCCAAAATTATTGATAATTTTTTTCATTAATAGTTGACAGTTTTTCTCAATCAAAGTTATATTAATAGTCAGTGTTCTCCTCTCTTTAAGGATCGGCAGACGGGATTGGCCAGCGATCGCGGGCTTTTCCCTCTTTTTTTTGGGCATAGGGGCGAGGTGAGCCGGGAAATAAATACGTAGAAGATGGTAATTTTAATTGTTATATATACTACATGAAATTAAAATTAGTTTGTTGATATGGCTAATTCCATAAAGAAAATTCCCAATTCCCAAACCGTGATCACCGATATCTATTATGATGCAATTATCATTGGTTCTGGGATTGGTGGTCTGGTAACAGCAACTCAATTGGCTGCAAAAGGGGCCAAGGTACTTGTTTTAGAACGCTATCTCATTCCAGGTGGCAGCGCTGGCTATTTTGAACGGCACGGTTATCGCTTCGATGTTGGTGCTTCGATGATTTTCGGGTTTGGACAACGCGGTACAACCAACTTACTTACCCGTGCTTTAGATGCTGTGAATGTCAGTTTAGAAGTAATTCCCGACATGGTGCAGATTCATTATCATCTGCCTAATGGTCTTGATCTGAAAGTTGAGCGGAATTACGAAAAGTTCTTACAAAATCTCATTGCCTATTTTCCCCACGAAGCAAAGGGTATTCGTCGGTTCTATGACGAATGTTGGCGAGTATTTAACTGCTTAAATTGCATGGATCTCTTATCTTTAGAAGAGCCACGCTATTTGATGCGGATGTTTTTTCAACATCCTTTAGCTTGTTTGGGATTATTGAGGTATTTGCCACAAAATGCTGGAGATGTAGCGCGACGATACATAAAAGACCCTCTATTGTTGAAATTTATCGATATGGAATGCTATTGCTGGTCGGTAGTACCAGCAGACATGACACCGATGATCAATGCGGGAATGGTGTTTTCCGACAGGCACTATGGTGGTGTGAACTATCCTAAAGGTGGTGTGGGTCAAATCGCTCAAAAGCTTGTAGAAGGTCTGATTCAAGCTGGAGGTAACATTAAGTACCAAGCAAGAGTCACGCAAATACTCACAGAAAAAGGACGAGCCGTAGGTGTAAAATTAGCTAATGGTCAGATATATCGTGCTAAGCGTATTGTTTCTAATGCTACACGTTGGCATACTTTTCATAAATTACTACCACAAAAAAAATTTCCGTCTAATGAGAAAAAATGGCAGCAATCATATCAGAAATCGCCTAGCTTTTTGACTCTGCATATGGGCATTCAGGCATATTGTTTACCTGTCAAGACAGAATGCCATCATATTGTATTAGAAGACTGGGAGAAAATGGCAGATTCTGAAGGTACGATTTTTGTGTCGATTCCCACGTTACTTGACCCGGATTTAGCACCAGCTGGTTATCATATCGTTCACGCCTTTACTCCACATTGGATAAATGATTGGCAAGGTCTATCTGTAAAGAATTATGAAGCAAACAAAGAGAAAGCAGCTTGGCGAATTATCGAACGCCTGGAGAAGATATTTCCGGGGTTAGATGCAAGCTTAGACTACTTGGAAGTGGGAACACCACGCACTCATCGTCGCTTTTTAGGTCGTGAGGATGGTACTTACGGGCCAATTCCGCGACGTAAATTACGGGGATTGCTAGCAATGCCGTTTAATAGAACAGCAATTCCAGGACTCTATTGTGTAGGAGATAGTACATTTCCTGGACAGGGTTTGAATGCAGTGGCTTTTTCTGGTTTTGCCTGCGCTCATCGAATCGCGGTAGATTTGGGGTTGAATTAGGAATTAAGTACAAGAAAAAACTGAACGGTTTACCTGTACGCCATCCCAATCATTCCCAAGCGATCGCTCACATGGCACTGGATATGCTAGATGCGATCGCTAAACTTCTACTTCCACTTTAGCCTTAAGTCCTAGCAATAGCCAGCGCCCGGCGTACAGCAGCATCAGTGTTGACAACACCGTAGCCGTGGACTATATCATATCCAGGATCACCAAGATCGTAAGCAGCCTCTGAAAGAATCGAGCGTATTTGTGTGGCTGTTAACCCTTGATTAACACTCCAGACTAATGATGCAATTCCTGTAACATTTGCAGTTGCTGCGGAAGTGCCACTGAAATAGTTTATGTAGTCAAAATTACTGTAGAAAGAGTTGGAGGTGTTGCGAGTAGCACTGGTAGAGGTAAATTCTGCTGGGGCCATGAGAGTTAAACCTTCCCCATAATTAGAACCATACCACTGTATACCTGCACTCGGATAATCAACTCGTGTTCCTGGCGTTTTCGGATTGCCGTAGTAGTCTTGAGTTCCCCAACAAGCCCCAACGGAGATCACATTTTGGTACTTCTTAGCTAAATCGGCAGGACTCGAAATAGTACTCTGATTACCATTACCAGCCGCGATGACAAACAAAACATCGTCTTGATTGTTAGCGATGAGCTGTTCAAATGCTGTGGAGTATCCACCAGATAGGCTGAGGTTAATTACTAAACGCTTATTTTGACTATCTGCCCAATTTATTAATATCTGTGTGGCATCAGCTAAACTATAATCCCCAGGGTTACCACCAACAACATCGACATGCATCAGCGCAGAATTCCAGTTGATGCCAGCTATACCAATATTATTATTGCTAGCAGCAGCGATCGCTCCTTGGACTAAAGTTCCGTGAGAATCAGATGAATATTCATCAAAATAGTTAGAACTAATACTTTCGGTAAATCGCAAGTCTGGGTGAAGATAGCCGTTAATGTCAGTTGCTATTCCTGTATCTTCAATTCCCAGTAGTATCTGATCTGAACCTGTTGTGAACCGCCACGCTTTGTGCACATCCATCATGTGCAAGTTCCATTGTTGGTTAAATAGCGGATCATTGGGTATTACCGACAAGTCAATTATAGTATCTGCAAACTTGATAGTGTCGATACCTTCAAAGAAAATTTGCTTACCGTCAGAGAAAGCGATCGCGTCAAACACACGGGCTACTGAATCACCAGGATCGTAAACTACGCCACCATTGGCGGTGTGAGCGTAATTAAACGCTTGGACTTGTGTAGATACAAAAGCAGAGAGATCCAGTATATCTCGCCCTCCGCTACCAAAGTCGATATTACCTTTGCCAGAAAATACAGTTTGTGTAGAAGTCGATGTATAAACAAACGTATCTGCTCTGAGTGTACCCTGGTAACTGACGACAGTTGCAGGTGTAATGGATGTGCTATCGGCATCATCTACTGACTCTAGTTCATCGGAACTTTGAATCATTACCGTAGAATCCGGCGGTGTGAATGATAAACGCAGATTGTAAAAAGTTTGATTGCCGTTGTATGGATAAATTTCTACGTAATAGGTTCCGGCTGTTAAACTACTAGTAATAAATTCATCAGTATTAGTAATATTGGCAGAACCTGCCAGAATCTCACCCTGCCAATTCAACAATCGCATATCTGCATCAGCACCCAAATCTTTGAGTGATAAAGTCACATCGCCAGCAGTGTTGATGTTGAACTTATAGTAATCGTAGCTGTCGGATTTACCTACCCAATCTGTATAGCTAATAGCTTCTGTATTCGCTGAGATTTCACCTATATCCCAAGCTGCATTGAGAGTGTTACCTGCATTGTCAATCGGTGTAGCCGAAACACTCAAGTCATATTTAGTTTTCGCTTTACCCTGAGAATAAACTCGAATGTGATAAGTACCAGCTTCTAAAATCGTGGTGATTGATTCGGCTTTTTTACCAGTACGCTTAGAAGCAGCAATGACTTCTCCCTTATCTACTAAACCGTTGCCATTCACATCCCGAATCAATTGGACGTTGGCATTGGCACTCAAGCGAGTCAAGTCAAGTTGAAAACTACTTCTACCCTCAAGGGTAAATTGATAGTAATCGTTTTGATCTTTAAGAGAAACTCTATCAGTAAAAATCTCCGAATTATTTGTAAATGTAAAACTTCTAGCCTTATCTAAGGAATTGCCAGCAAGATCCGATGACATTTTTCACCTGGTATCTCAAACTACAGATAACTTTCATTACATCCATCATCTGTTTCTTTCGTCAGAAAATAACCTGATTCTACATGTCTTTAATCAATCAGCATCAATATTTTACCTGAACTTTAAAATTCTGCTGCGTAATTTTACTAGGACACTAGACTATAAGGGTTTGGGAGTACAGCCAAAATTTGGATATCCTGTTGGTGGCTTGAACAAAATCTCAAACACATAAACACACATAAACAATGCTGGCTTTAATTAACTCTGTAAACCCCTGGCTAATGGGAGTGGCGTTGAATTCTATCTTGTTAGTGGTGGCTTGGATTGCTCCCAAAAAACTACTCACAAGCGCTGGTTACTTCCACGCTTGGTTACTAGGTGTCCTAATTTGGGGGACATTAGGTTGGCAAGGATATATAGTTGTAATGTTCTATTTTCTGGTTGGTTCCTTTGTCACACGCATAGGCATAGCCCAAAAAGAAGCTGAAGGTATTGCTGAAAAGCGTTCTGGTGCCAGAGGACCAGAAAATGTTTGGGGTTCAGCTTTAATTGGGACACTGTGCGCTTTAGGAGTAGGAATGCTAGACTTGGGAACCCTTCCCGTTACCCAATCCCTGATTGCTGATCTGCGATCCCTACTACTCCTGGGTTTTGTAGCCAGTTTTAGTACCAAGTTGTCTGATACTTGTGCTAGTGAAGTGGGGAAAGCCTACGGCAAAAGTACTTTCTTGATTACCACCCTACAACCAGTACCCCGTGGAACTGAGGGAGCAGTAAGTTTAGAAGGAACCTTGGCTGGGGTAGTGGCTTCAGTGGTGATTGCTTTTGTGGGTTGGGCTGTTGGTTTAGTCGAACTTTTGGGTGTACTTTGGTGCGTAGTCGCAGCATTTATTGCCACAAATTTAGAAAGTGTCATTGGAGCAACATTGCAATCAAAGTACACTTGGTTAACGAACGAATTAGTGAATATTTTAAATACATTAATCGGTGCGATCGCAGCAATTTTTTTGGCTTGGTTTTGGGCAATTACAGTTGCTTAATCTCAACAGGCAACAGTGAGGAGATTGTAATTCTAATCACGTGAGATTGTCAGCTAATTTTGAAAGCGTAGTTATTTTTCCCAAAGGCCACTAGTTGTTTCTGCCATACTCTCATAATCATTTTCCGATACTAGGTAGATATTTTTACGATATATTTACAAGATGGAGTTGCCACTCTGTCTTGTAAGTCTTACTATGGCTATATAAACTTGGCATGATCCTGCCAATTCAATTACGAATTTCCTCTGAGGAATAAATGTATAAATATTTTTAGAAGTTTACGTATTTACCCTATGGAATCTTCATCGTTTTTAAATATTGATGAGCAACCGATTTCGATTGGACAAGCGGTAAAGTATTTGCAAAATTCAGGAAAATTAGGACAATTCATTGGGGATATTTTGCGTCAATATGTAATAGAAAAAGAATTAAAAACTCGAGAAGACATAGCTATTAGTCCGGCTCTTACGGAACAGGCAATTATTGATTTTCGACTTAAAAATCAACTCACAGATCCGAAAAGTTTTCAAGAATGGCTACAAAATAATGGCAAAGACTATGATTCTTTTCACGCCAGTGTAGCTCTAGGCTTCAAGTTAGAAAAACTCAAAGCAGTAGTAACAGAACCAAAGCTGCCAGAATATTTCATAGAAAGGAAAATTTTCCTGGATCGGGTGGTAATTTCGCGAATTATTGTAGATAATCGGGAACTAGCCGAGGAATTACAAGCCCAAATAGAGGAAGGAGCTAGCTTTGAGGCATTAGCTAGAGAATACTCACTCACAGAGGATCGAATCGTCAACGGTATGATGGGCCCCGTCAGCCGAGGAACATTGCCTGATACACTCAGGGCAGCAATTGATGTGGCAAGACCAATGGAAATAGTAGGGCCAATCGAACTGGAAGAACGTTATGGTTTGTTTCGTGTAGAACAAATTTTGCCAGCTTCATTGGAAGATACTCAACTAAAGCAAGCACTACAGAATGAGTTGTTTGAGAAATGGCTAGCAGAGAAAATTCAGAAGCTAACGGTAAAACTGCAAGTGAATTAAAGCTGATAGATGATGAGTCTTCACATACAAGGGTGCTAGCCTCTTTACCTTGGACAAAAGCACCACTATGTTGGTTAACTCCACAACAGCAAACCCTATTGAAAAAACGGGCAGAAACTCTGCGCTTCGGTTTAGGAGAAAAAATCTGGCCAAAAGATGGGGTGGGGTATCAGTTTTTGATTGTGAATGGTAAAGTCCGTTTGCGCCAAGAAGGAGTTGGTAAACCCCTAGCAACTTTAGCTGCGGGTGATTGGTTTGGTAGCTTGCAGGAACTACCCCTCGAATGCAAAGCTGTAGCTGCTAGTAAAGATGTAGTAGTGGTACGTTGGCCTGTAGGAATATGGGCAGAAATTTCCACACCACAGATTGAAGAGTTTTGGCGAGGGAGGGAAGGAGAAAAGGAGGACAAGGGGGACAAGGAGGACAAGGGGGACAAGGGGGACAAGGAGGACAGGAGGAACTCCCCACACTTCCCCTACTCCCCCCACTCCCCTACTCTCACTCCCCCCACTTACCCGTTTGTTGCTAGCCGCAACACTGCTGCTGCTTGCTTGACAATGGTGGCGCAACAATTAGATCAACCCGTGAAGTTGGAATGGGTACAACGCCAAGTTAGAGGACAGCAGCCAAAACATGTTGTAGAAGCAGCGGAAAAGTTAGGCTTTGTGCTACGACGGTTACAGGTGAGTTGGTTTGATTTGCAGCAGTTGTCATTTCCGGCTTTGTTACAGTGGGGTGCATCCCCACAAGCAGAGGGTAACTGGGTTGTAGTTTATGCTGTCAGGGGCGATCGCTTACTCATTGCCAATCCCCTGAATGGCGATCGCACTTGTGAAGTTTTGCCGCAGTCCTTGGTGGAACAACATTGGAATGGGCAACTGTGGCAAGTAGAGTTAATCCAAAAGCAGGAAAAATTCAACCTCAGTTGGTTTTTACCAGCAGTATGGCAGTACCGAGGACTGTTAGGGGAAGTGTTGCTGGCGTCGTTGACATTACAGATGTTAGGGTTAGCAACGCCACTGATTACCCAAGTCGTGATCGATAAAGTCATGGTGCAAGAGAGTTTGGCGACTCTCGATGTCATGGCGATCGCCTTATTGTTAGTAGCACTTTTTGAGGCAGTACTTGGGATTTTGCGGCTATTTGTCTTTACTCATACCGCCCGGCGCTTGGATTTAAGTTTGTCCGCCCAGCTATTTCGCCACTTGATGCGCTTACCTTTGGCTTACTTTGAATCACGCAGGGTAGGAGACACAGTAGCACGGGTGCAAGAACTGGAACAAATTCGCCAATTCCTCACAGGTACAGCGTTGACTGTGGTGTTAGATAGTGTGTTTGCTGTGGTGTACCTGGTGTTGATGTTTTACTACAGCATTCCGCTTACCTTCACGGCGTTGGCTGTGCTACCTTTATTTGCCATCCTCACACTTGTAGCTACACCAATTCTCCGTAACTGGCTAAACGAAACTTTTAACCGCAGTGCTGATAGCCAGTCGTTTTTGGTAGAAACGGTGACAGGAATTCATTCAGTCAAAGCCCATGCAGCCGAAGCAGTCGCACGCGATCGCTGGGAAGGTTTATTTGCCCGTTTCATCCGCACAAGCTTCAAAGCTTCCACCACCTCTAACATCAGCAGCAATATCGGTGACTTCCTGACTAATTTCTCTAGCCTACTCATTCTCTGGTTTGGTGCTAAGTTAGTCATTGACAACAAACTGACTGTTGGTCAACTTGTTGCTTTTCAAATGCTCTCTGGTAGAGTTACCGGGCCATTACTGCGATTAGTGCAACTATGGCAAAATCTGCAACAAGTTTTACTTTCCGTAGACAGGATTGGTGATATTCTCAACGTCGCCCCAGAAGCAGAACCAGGCACAGGTTTAGTTTTGCCACCCCTGAAAGGGCAAGTCGTTTTTGATCAAGTCTTCTTCCGCTACCGCCAAAACACTGAACCCGTACTGCGAGGCATTTCTTTTAACGTCCAGCCAGGACAATTTGTCGGTATTGTCGGACGCAGTGGTTCTGGTAAGAGTACCCTTTCTAAGCTTTTGCAACGCCTCTATCAAATTGAATCAGGACGCATCCTCATTGATGGTTTTGATATTAAAAGTGCTGATTTAACTTCACTGCGTCAACAGATTAGTGTTGTTCTGCAAGAAGACTTTTTATTCAACGGTTCGATTTTGGAGAATATTACCCTTGGAAATCCCGAGATTAGCGCCGAACAAGTAGTAGAAGCTGCTAGACTTGCTGTTGCCCACGACTTTATTAGTGAATTACCCCACGGTTACGAAACCAACGTCGGCGAAAGGGGTACAGCTTTATCTGGTGGACAACGACAGCGTATAGCCCTAGCACGGTTGTTCCTCTCCCAAGCACCAATTTTGATTTTAGATGAAGCTACCAGCGCCCTAGATAGTGAAACCGAACAGCAAGTACTGCAAAATTTGCAAACAGTTTCTCAAGGACGAACTGTATTTTTAATTGCTCACCGCTTTGCACCTTTAAAACGTGCTGATCTAATTTTGGTGTTAGAAAAAGGAGTTCTCGTCGAACGCGGTACACATACAGACTTGTTACAGCAAAAGGGTTTGTATTGGTCGCTGTATCAACGACAGCAGTTTAATATTTAACTTCTCGTCTCTGAAAAACAAGGCAGAAGGAAAGAGGATTTGACTTAAGCAATCCTAAATCATTCGCGAGAGGCGATATCCCCGACTTCGCAAGAGTTGTCGGGGATCTGGGGTTCCGTATTTTCTCACAACTTAATTAGGATTGCTATATTTAGCTAACAGTTTGGTTACTTTAGCACTTACCGTTTTCTAAAACATGACTTTAATTTACATTAAGCGTAAAATATCAATGGATTTTTTTGCTAATCTCGTCTAATCTGTATTTATCGATAGTTTTTGCTACTTATAATCATTCAATTTGTATCGGTAATTACTTAAAAAATTAACAGGGGTTTTATACCATAGACGTATGGAAAGCAAGCCTGCAAAACAGTAATTTCTTAAAGAGAACAACATTAACATCACAAGCTAAAAACCTTTCTTGGTTCCGATGAGAAAAACCAGCCTGCCTTTTTAGGGTGCAACTAGTGAATGAGATGCTTTAGAATTTCTCATTGAGGCAATGACTCCTTTATTAGGTTAGCCCCTAAAAGAGGTTGGTCTTCCGTTTCTTCTTCATGTATTAAGTACATGGACATAATTAAGCGTCAAAGATACTTCTAGTTTGTAGTAAGTGTTACCCTTATAGAAGTTACTATAGGCAGGACTTTTACTAGTTACTAGAAAATTTAGTTTATTTATGTTCATCTACTTACTTCTGAACACACCAAAAACATTTTAGGTAAATATTCAGTAATGATGAACAAAAAATGGGCAACAAAGCGAATTACTTTAAACCTAGCATCAGGTGAAGCCGAAAAGCTTGAAAAATATTGCCAACAAACTGGAAGACCAGCAACAGACGTGATTCGGGAACTTATTCGAGGACTACCTATACAAATGCAAACTGACTTAAATCCAATTGAACAGAATTACTCCACTACAATAGGGCAGTTAAGAACATAATTGATAATTCCTGTTAGTTCCTCATTGACCAATCATAATTCATGATTAAAAACAATTAATTATGAATTATGATTTACTAATTATCAATTATTGATTATTAATCAGGACTGTTAACTACTCTTGGTAACTCAACACGAAAATTTGATCGCACTACGTGACATTCCCGCAAACTTCGACCAGTTGCAAAAATAGGGTTGCCCAACCTATAAATCCAAACAAAGCTTATGCGATCGCATTTCTGAGAATGATTAACAGCCATTCTCTCCAGTATCAAAAATACTCGTTAGCAGTTTCACATAAACGCGATCGCACCGTGTTGTCTTTACACCTGTTGTTGGTAGATAACCATTGCTTTCATATAACTTGACTGCTTCTGCTAAAACACTGGCGGTTTCAATCCAAATTTGCTGAAAACCACGATGGGCGATCGCGTCTTCCAGTTGTTGTAACAAATATTTCCCTAGTCCCACACCCCTAGCACTCGGCAAAAGATACATTTTGCGGATTTCCGCAGCTTTTTCACCCCGTTTTATCGGGTAGTATGCCCCCGTACCCACAACTCGATTTTGGTATTCAATTACCCAAAACTCTCCACCCGTAGCTAAGTAACATTCTTCCACTTGCAACACATCCCGATCCGCACCATCAGGTTCCCAGCCTAAACCATATTCTGCTAACACCGACCGAATAACTTCAGAAGCTGGAATGCGATCGTCTTCTTCCCAATCACGAATCAAAAAATCTTTGTAATAACTATTCATTGTAGTTATTTGTCATTTGTCATTAGTTAGTGGTTAGTGGGTACAGACGCGATGTTCCTCGCGTCTGTAAATTAGTAGTTAGTTGTTCACCACTCCCCACACTCCCCACACTCCTCACACTCCCTTCATCGGTAACGAAATAACAAACTCCGTACCTTCTCCCAAAACAGAATTAACTTCAATTGTCCCACCATGTTTTTCAACCACAATTTGTTGTGCGATCGCTAACCCTAATCCCGTTCCTTTCCCAACTCCTTTGGTAGTAAATAAATGGTCAAATATGCGGTTTTTCACATCTTCACTCATTCCCTCACCATTATCAGCAATTGATATTTTCACGTTGTTATTTTCGACTGAGGTTTTAATTGTAATTCTGTGAGGATTTGCCTTCATTTCCTCCAAAGTGCGTCCTCTAGTGGCTTCATCTAAAGCATCGATCGCATTTGCCAGAATATTCATAAATACCTGATTTAATTGCCCAGGAAAACACTCGATCTGGGGTAAATTTTCGTACACTGTGATTACCTCAATTTCTGGACGTTTTTCATTTGCCTTGAGCCGATGTTTGAGAATTAAAAGTGTACTATCGATACCTTCGTGGATGTTAAATGCAACTTTATAATCTTTATCGGCACGGGAAAAAGTTCTTAAACTGGTGCTGATATTTTGCAATCTGTCGCACGCCACAACCATTGCATCTATCATCTTTGGCAAGTCTTCTAAGTTATAATCCAAGTCAATTTCTTGGGCGTGTTCAATAATTTCTTGACTGGGATTGGGTAGAGTTACTTGATATAATTTCAGGTGTTCGCTAATATCAGCAACGATGGGTTTAGCTTGTTTAAGAGTAGCAAAAATAAAGCCAAGAGGATTATTCATTTCATGAGCTACCCCAGCAACTAAATTACCCAGTGCAGACATTTTCTCATTTTGGATAATTTGTAATTGGGCTTGTTGTAAATCTTGTAATGCTTTTTCTAATTCTTGGGATTTTTGTTTAACAGCAGCTTCTGCTTGTTTGCGTTCTGTAATATCCAATAACAAACCATCCCAAATAATTGGGCCATCAATTTGTTTCACCGGACGAGATGCAGCTTGAATCCATTTGACTTTACCAGAAGGAGTGATAATTCGTCCTTGATATTGCCAAGGTTGCAAGGTTTGAGCAGAAATTGCTACAGTTGCTTGATAATGGGTTACATCTTCTGGGTGAGTTAAGGAAAGTAATTTGTTAGCGTCTGCGACTACTTCCTGTGGTGAAACTTCGTAAATTCCATAGCATCCAGGGCTGATGTAGTTAAATTTAGTGATACCTTCTGGAGAAAGTTGGAACTGGTAAATCATACCGGGAGCGTTTTCTGCAAGTCGTAAAAAACGGGCTTCACTTGCCTGTAAATTAGTGTATAGTTGAGCCTTTTCTAAAGATATAGCTGCTTGAGTGCAAAGTAAGTTAATTACTTGCAAGCGATCGCTGGTAAATACTCCAGATGTCTGTTGATTTTCCAGATATAAAATACCTACTAAATGCCCTTGGTTAATAATTGGGGTACATAATACACTCTTGGGTTTATTTTCGAGCATATATTGACCAATTAGCCCAGGAATATCTGTTTGACAATTATCTATGACAACAGTTTCTTGGGTATTTTTGACATAATTAATTATTCTTCTTGGTATATAATCACAGGTATCAATTGATTCTGAAACTAGAATACTTTGAATTTCACCTTGTTTCTTATTCTTGTGGCTAATAGAAGTAATTGCTCTGACTTGACAAGTATTTTCTTGGACGAGAATTAAGACAGTTTTTTTCGCACCAGAATTTTCTAAGATAATTTTTGTCAAGTTAATAATTAATTCTTCTAATTCAATGCTGCTGGAAATTGCTTGAGCGGCTTTGATCACAGAAGTAAAATCAAGAATATCGGTAATACTACTGCTAGCTGTAGTGGAAGTGTGAGAACTGCGGGTGATAGTCGCAATCGTTTCCAAAGGATTGAAATTGAGTCGTCGTTGTTGCAGGATAGGTTTGAGAAGTTGGGGATAACGTTGTTCTAAATCATTGGTTTTGGCTTTTGCTCCCCAACGTGCGTAACAATAATACGCCTCCTGCATATATGCTTGAGCAACTTTTTCTTTGTTCCAATCGAGGTAGAACTTAGCTGCGAGTTCATTGGCGATCGCTGCTTCCTGAACATAGCCATTAGCGATCGCTGCTTGGATAGCCATTTCGTAATAATCTGCGGCTTGTAGCTGATTACCACTTACACGCGCTTGTTCTGCCACAATTAAATTGTATTTATGCTGGTAATTGACAGGCGCATGGTATGCCCATTCCTGCATTTTTGCCTGATTTTCAGTTACTTTCTGGAGATAAATTTGTTGCTGTGCTTCATTGGCTTGATGACAAAGGGCTAACAAACTCAAAGATTGATAGAAATTCCGCAAAGGAACTATTAATAAGCCTGCTGCACCCTGTTCATACTGCTCAAATTTTTGGGAATATTCCCAAGCAGATTCGTATTCACCAAACAGATACGCCAGCAGTGATTTTGCGAGATAGACATAACAAATACCATTAATATTGTTAGTTGCAATCAAATTCGGCAACATCTCGACTTCGTTAAAATGCTCGCCATTCAAATGACAAGGATTGACAGCTTCACCTTGCAAGTTTTTCACAGTCTGTCGCCAAATATTTCCCCAAATCAAAGACACATCTTGCTTAATTTGCTGCATCAGATCGCAATATTTATCTGCTTCTTGGGCGGCATTTTCTAAGTTTTCTCCACTCCAAAACAGAAACTGACAATAGCAATTAGCGCAATAGCCGACATATTCTAAATTTCCAGTTTCTAATCCAGTTTGTAATCCATCTAAAAACAAACTTAATGTGGATTTAATGGCATCTTTCCAGTGTTTAATAAACAGGCTATATGTAAGATAAACTCTACTTTTAAGTTCTTTAGTTTGAAATTTATCTAACAGTTGTACCGCTAGTCGCCCAAACTGATACCCATCTTCAATCGCGCCAATACTACACAAGAATAATCCATAAAGACTATAAGCAATAGCTGCCTGGGGTGAATTACCATGCTGAATACAAATCCTGATCATGGTAAAAATCTTCAGCGGTAGCAACATTGGTTTGGCTATATAAACCGGGGCAAACAAACCCGATAAAATGCGGAGTGCAACCAAGTATTTTGAATTAGTAATTTCTGGCATATCTGCCAAAGCTGCAATCGATTGATTCATTAACAATTGCTGCAACTGCTGATGTTCAGCAAAAATCATTTGATTGTTACTGTCTTCAGGTAAAGTCAAGTCTAGTAATTGCAGTGCTTCTTTACCTGTAGCGATCGCTTCCAGGAATTTATTTTGCGCCGTATAAGATTGGATTTGAATCTCATAGGTACGAACTTTTTCCAAGGGAGATTTCGCGTTTTTGAGGAGAATATCTACTAAAGATTTTGATGATTCAAAATTTGTATTCAGGTATTCTGCCTCAGCCGCAGATTCGTAAATAGCCAGAGTCAAATCATAGCTGCTTTGCCAAGAATTTATTGGTAAAAGATCCATTGCTACTTTGAAATACTCCACCGCCGCGCCGTAAGCAGTCGAGTTTTTGGCTTTACAACCAGCTATCAGATTTAACCGAGAAAGATGTTCTCGTTCGTCAGATTCCGCGATTAACTCCACTCCATAATTGAGTTGGTTAACAATCGCAAAAATTCCTTCCTCTTGCTGGTCTGTTGGTGTATTCTCCAACAACAATCGCCCAATTTTCAGATGCGTTGACTGTTTTTGTACTTCTGGAATCAGTGAATAGGCAGCTTGTTGGACGCGATCGTGGAGAAACCGATAGGCGACATTTTCAATTTTGTCTGTATTTACACTTATCTCATCATGAGTCAAATAAAATTTATATACCTCAGTCTGTGGCAGAATCAATCCCTCCTGTAACGTTTTCCACAAAGCCGCCGCCGCATCCGCTTCTGATGTTTCTGAAACAATCGCCAAGGTGGCTAAATCAAATTGATTCCCGATACAAGCTGCTAACTTGAGAACCTGTTGGGTTTGGTTAGGTAACTTCTGTAACTGCTGCGCCATAAATTCCACCACATCATCGGTGAGAGACAGCGCCTTCACTTGGGAAATATCACATTCCCACCCTCCCCCCTTGCTGAAGTGGTTAAACGTAATGTACCCATCTTCGTGTAACGCTTTGAGAAACTGCGTCGTGAAAAAGGGATTACCTTTGGTTTTGCGATCAATTAATTCCGTCAGAGGTTGCGATCGCTGAGTTGAACAATGCAATGTATCGGCAACCAATTGATTCGTATCATCAAAAGTAAGGGGGGCGAGGGTAATTGTATTGACAGTCTTCCCAGCTTTCTTCAGTTCCTCCACCGTCAAGATGAATGGGTGTACAGGTGAAACTTCATTGTCACGATACGCCCCCAACAGCAGCAGATAACCCTTATCTCCCATCAGCAGTTTGATCAATTGTAGAGAAGCCGAATCTGCCCATTGTAAGTCATCCAAGAACATTACCAGTGGATGTTCTACAGTCGTAAACACTTCAATGAACTTTTGGAACAGCAAATTAAACCGATTCTGTGCTGCACTACCTGAAAGTTCCGGTGCGATCGGTTGTTTGCCAATCACCCACTCTAGTTCAGGAATGACTTCAATCAGAACCTGTCCATTGTCTCCCACAGCTGTCAAAATCTTGGTTTTCCAGGTTTGCAGTTGGGTATCAGATTCCGATAGTAATTGTCCCATCAAATCCCGTAAAGCTTGCACAAACGCAGAAAAGGGAATGTTGCGATTAAACTGATCAAACTTACCCTTAATAAAATACCCTTGCTGACGGGTAATTGGCTTGTGGACTTCATTGACAACAGCCGTTTTACCAATACCCGAAAATCCCGCCACAAGCATCATTTCCGATGTGCCATCGGCGACACGATCAAAAGCATCGAGTAACATCTGAACTTCCACTTCCCGCCCATAGAGTTTTTCGGGGATAAGAAAGCGATCGCACAAATCCCGCTGACCAATTGCAAAATATGTAATTTTGCCAGTATCTTTTAGTTGATGCAAACAAGTTTCTAAATCGTGCCTTAATCCCAAAGCATTCTGATATCTATCTTCAGCGTTTTTCGCCATTAATTTGCTCACAATATCCGACAACACCTGGGGAATCTCTTCCCTCTTCCCCCGTGTCGGTGTTTTCGCAATATGACAATGCACCAACTCCATCGGATCATCAGAGATAAAAGGTAACTCTCCCGTTAATAACTCATAAAACGTGACACCAAGAGAATAAAAATCGCTGCGATAGTCAATCCCCCGGTTCATCCTACCAGTTTGTTCCGGAGAAATATAAGCGAGAGTTCCTTCTAAACCATTGGGACTTTTAATTTCTTGGGTTTCTTTGGGAAGTAATGAAGCAATACTAAAGTCGATCAGTTGAACTTGTTTTGTTTCAGGATGAATCAGGATGTTCGCGGGTTTAATATCTTTGTGGATGACACGGCTTTGGTGTAAATCGTGGAGAATATTAGTTAATTGGATTGCTACTGCCAAAAATTCTTCCAGAGAGAGAGTAGTATTTTTGATGTACTCTCGTAAAGAAATTCCCCCAGTATCCGCCATCACCAAAATATAACCATTACCATAGGCTTCCAATGATAAAGGATTAATGATGCCCGGAATATCGAGATTTTTGCTAATGGTGTATTGATTGCGAAATTGCAATAATTCGTTGAAACTAGGATATTCAGAGGCAAGAAGCTTAATAACCACTGCCAGAGAATCTTTTTCCCTCACCCCTCGGTATACTAAGGTTCTGGAACCAGAATACAACTCTTCGTGAATTTCATATCCAGGGATGACAGGAGCGTGATTTATGGTACTCATTTATACTTGCCTCGTGTTGCAGATTCACTTTTGCCTCACGAAATTAGTATTCCCATAAACCAAATGCAATAAACACAAATACACACAGATAAACCATCAGTGTCCATCCGTGTGCATCGGTGTTCGCCTTCCCAAAAAATATCGGACTCACCAGATGACTTACAGCCACAACCAAAATCGATGAATAACGAACACAGATGTACACAGATGCACACAGATAAATCATCGGTGTTCGCCAAAGTCTTTACTAGCTAGAGTGATGCGATTGATACCTTAACTATGAATTCTCGGTTCAGGGTGTAAATTCACTAGCAATTCACTCTCAATAATTGCTAACTCTTCTAATCTTTTCGTGACAATTTCACGTAGAAAATAAGTATCAGTCAATACCCAATAAGTACCGAAATGCCGTGCTTCCGATGCCATCAACCCATGATAGAACTTCGCTAATTTTGGCTCAGGGCAATGAGTAGCTAATAATCCCAAACGTTCGTGACTACGTGCTTCTATTAAACCACTAACCAACAAAGAATCTAAAAAGCGATCGGGTTCTTTGGGGCGAATTTGGGCTTTTAAACCTGCACCATAGGGAGGTGGTGTCAGGGGGCGCATGGTTATATTTCTATCTTCTAGCCATTGATTTACCTGCTCAAAGTGCTCGAGTTCTTCGCGGGCAATTTTGGTTAGTTCCCGCACCATCTTGGCATTAGAAGGATAGCGAAATATCAAGTTTAACGCCACACCAGCAGCTTTGCGTTCACATTGAGCGTGGTCGAGGAGGATAATGTCCAAATTAGATATAGCCTGTTCTACCCAAGCAGAACTGGTGGGTTGTTTGAGGATGTTAATTGTTGGTAAAGCAGAAGACAGCACAGTCAAAATTTAGAAATCTCTACTTTATTTTAAATTGAGTCCAACATCCCGTCCTCAAATAAATTTGGGGCTAATAGCTGAAGTCTACTAAATTAGACTGATTCTTTTGGTATTGCATATTTGTGAGATGATTTTATTTTATTGGGTAAATATAAAATAGAATCTTGGCGCTCTTGGCAACTTGGCGGTTCATCATCCTTAGCGATCGCTTGCAGGCAGCAAAAACCTATACTTAAAGCGCCGCAAGCGTCCTGCTCATTCATCGATGCGATCAACCCACTGCACTAGTGCTATTAGTCATCCTCAGTGTTATTCAAAGTGATCGCGATCATGCTGATTACCCAGCAATTCAGTAGCTCTCACTGAAAAATTCTTAACTAAGTGTTACACTTTTAACCCTGTGAATAGATTTGTGGTATAAGCTAAAAATTTATTTCTAAGACATGACATACGTATTTTTTATGTAATTGTCATTAAATGTAAATATCAGGATGCATAATATACCTTTTTACCTGGTCTCTAGCCCTTAGTTGCTTTTTTCTAATGAACTCAATAGACTTAGCCTTTACCCCAGCTCTTGAACAAGCACGATTGATCCGTCATCGGGAAGTGTCGCCGTTAGAGTTGGTGCAGATATATCTAGAACGAATTCAACGCCTCAATCCGGATCTGGGAAGTTATTTTACGGTCACAGCAGAACAAGCGATCGCTGATGCTAAAGCCAAGACAGAAATGTTGGCAAATAGCAATGAACTACCACCATTTTTTGGTGTACCGATTTCGATTAAAGACCTTAACCCGGTGGCTGGTGTCCCTTGTACCTTTGGTAGCCCGGCGCTAGTCAACAACATTCTTGATTTTGATGATGGTGTAGTAACGCGCATTAAGCAAGCCGGGTTTATTCTACTTGGTAAAACTGCTACTTCCGAAATTGGTTCGTTTCCTTACACAGAACCTACGGGTTTTCCGCCAGCGAGAAATCCTTGGAATTTAGAATATACTCCCGGTGGTTCTAGTGGTGGTGCAGCCGCCGCAGTTGCAGCTGGGTTGTGTGCGATCGCTCAAGGTTCTGATGGTGGTGGTTCAATTCGTGGCCCTGCGGCTTGTTGTGGTTTGGTGGGCATCAAGCCAGCCAGAGGACGAGTCACCCATGCACCCGTAGGCGATCGCCTCAGTGGAATTGCGACTAATGGCCCTATTGCCCGTACTGTGGCTGATGCAGCAGCCCTTTTAGATGTGATGTCTGGCTATGTCACAGGCGATCCTTATTGGTTAAGCGATCCTGAACCATCATTTTTGGTTGCCAGTAAAGAAAGAATTGGCAGACTACGTATTGCCTATGGTACAGCCATTCCACCGATTGGTACAGCAGATGGTAATTGTCAGCAAGGCGTACTGCAAACAGCGAAGTTACTAGAAGAACTTGGTCATACAGTCGAAGAAAAAAGCCCGGATTTTAGCGGTTTAGTAGAACCATTTCAGACCATATGGCAAACGAACGTAGCGACTTCCGGTCTTCCGCCAGAAGTTTTGCAACCGATGAATCGTTGGTTACTAGCACGCAATGGCTCTGCTGGCGAATACCTGCAAGCAGTTTATCAAATGCAGATGGTGTCGCGGCAAATTGTCGCCTTTTTTGATTCAGTAGATATACTAGTGTTGCCAGTATATTTGCACTCACCTATTTCTGTGGGTGAATGGGCGCACCTCACCCCGGAAGAAACATTTCAAAAGATCGTGAATTGGGTTGCTCCGTGTCCACCAGCCAATGCCACTGGCCTACCTGCGATCGCCATTCCTGTTGGTTTTGATAATAATGGCTTGCCTATGAGTGTGCAGCTAGTTGGCAAACCTGCCGCCGAAGCCACTCTAATCAGTTTAGCCGCTCAAATAGAAATTGCAAAACCTTGGATTGAGCATCGTCCTCCATTTGCTACTTGAATCATAAAATACCTCGTTGGCAAATCCACCCCAAGAAGGATGGAGCAGTGATATTGCTCAAACCATTGCTCTACAAGGATTTTCGATGTAGGTTCAATTTAAGTTAAATGATGAATTGAAGCTCTGTCGCTATGATGAAGTCAGAACCCGGTAAAGCCCAAAAAATTTTCTCAGTGCTGGTGCTGGAAAAGGTAAGCAATGGTTAAAGTGGTTGTCGGAATCAACACGTTCATCTCGCTAATCCTACTGTACGCCACTTGGCGAGTATGGCGACTGCGGTTGAAACTAACTAGGCTCACTAACTGGTTGATTCTCGCTGAGCGTTGTAGCCATACGTTATTTTCTCCAGCACCCCAGGCTTTTGACATCAGCCGACAGAGTATTCATAACCTGCGGCAAACAAACCAAGCGCTAGAACTACAAATTCAACAATTGCAGCAGATATATAGCATATTATCTGTTGGACAGAGATTCTGGCGTTGGTATTTTCCGAGAAAAGTTAAATAATTCAGGGCTTGCAAGGCGTGAAAACCCCATAAAATGGGTGTAAGGAGAGAAAAGAAAAATGTCTAACAATCGTTCTGGAGTATTTATTGGCGGTTTAATGCTAGGAGCAACCATCGGTGCTTTGACTGGTTTGCTTATGGCTCCGCGTACAGGGCGCGAAACGCGTAAACTCTTGAAAAAATCGGCTGACGCACTGCCAGAATTGGCAGAAGATTTATCAACTAGTGTCCAAATTCAGGCAGATCGCCTGTCTGCCAATGCACTGCGAAACTGGGATGAGACTTTAGAACGACTACGAGAAGCGATCGCAGCCGGTATTGATGCTAGTCAACGGGAAAGCCAAGCAATGAAACGGAAAAATCAATCAGACGCACCAACTCCGGCTAGTAGCACAGTGGCTGACTCAGATTCTCTTCCCAAGCATGTAGATAACTAAAATTAATGACATAATTGTGAGTGAACCGCTGTTTTGGCTGGGACTATCTATATTCCTGGTGGCCATCAGTCTAACTGCTGTTTTGGTGGTGGCTATACCAGCTTTGCAGGAGTTAGCACGTGCTGCTCGTAGTGCGGAAAAGTTATTTGATACCCTCTCGCGAGAGCTACCACCGACCCTGGATGCTATCCGCACGACAGGCTTGGAAATTACTGAGTTGACTGATGATGTGAGTGAAGGAGTTAAAAGTGCTTCTGGGGTTGTCAAACAAGTTGATCAAAGTTTGAACAGCGCTAAACAGCAGGCTCAAAATATTCAAATCAATACGCGCAGTATATTTGTTGGCGTCAAAGCTGCATGGAAAAGTTTTACCCGCCCCAAACCTGCAAAAAGAACAAGCGATCGCTTATTGATGAATCAAAAAGGAACACTAAAACCAAGAGAAAGAGAATCACTCAGACAGTACAATCGCCCCAAAAAATCAGAACAGTATCGAAATCAAGAAAGCTACAAAGATACTGCTGACTGGGAAAGTGATGACACCCAAGATTGGCAAGAAGAAGAATAAAGTCATTGTCAATCGTCAATTGTCATTAGTTGTTATTTCCACTCCTCACACCTCCTCACCTCCCCACCTCTCCCATAGATTCAGTAATTACTACACTGCTAAAAGGTTCTATGGTGAATTAATATTTCTTTATAAAATAAGTGTTTAATATCAAGCAACTTGCATTCTCAAGTTGTTTATCTGTTTTTTTCACTATTTATTCAGGTTATTAAAAACCATGAAAAGAAGTCAAAATCAATGTTCAGTGATGTAAAAATAATATAGTGTAAGGGTAATTACTTATTTAGTAATTAGCTATTTCTAGCTAATAGATTTACAAAAAAATTGAAGTTCATCCAGAACTACGCAATATTTTCTGTACTTACAAATGCTCTTGAGAGTAAGTTTAAGTCCATCTCTGTTTATTGAAACTGAAAAATATAATTACTCAATCTAGTACAGGTCGCGGCAATCAACGGACAACTTGATATAGGTCAAAAGCTTAGAAGAAAGAGTTTTTGACTTTTTTACAGACGTGAATCCATAGCATCTGTAACAACTTTTAACTGACTAGGTAGCAGTATTAGCTTCAGTATAGGAGTAGGTTTGAGTTTACATTCGGTGATTGAGATTGAAAAGTTTAACGTCCAGACCTAGATGTACAGTAGTGATTAATCAATAAATTACAATCCATAACCAGCAAATATCAACTATATATCATTCAAAGTATTTAAATTTTTAAAATTTACAAGAAGTAAAATTTAAAGGTAAGTAAAGGCTGCATTGCCATTTTGGCAAGTTTTTATTGACAATATAAGATATTAGTAGATAGTAACAAACAATATTCTTAGTCACGTGTTTTTACTACTTAGCTAATACTACTTAAACCAAGCGAATAACAAGATAGCTACTTCTCTAGGCAGTTTTACGAGTTAGGAAATAATATATGATATTTTCACTGCATTCTCCAAATCATCATCTGATCAAGCATCTGGAAAACTTAGGACTATGTAGTTCAGAGGATGATGTTGTTGCAGACTGTGAAATAGTAGGAAGTCAAAAGAAAAATATAAATTTACTGGTAAATGTGGGAAGCGATCGCAAATTTTTAGTAAAGCAGGAGCATAAAATAGAGCATAATGGTATTCCCCAGGAATTATTTAATGAATGGTTATTTCATCAGTTGTTGCAGCAGTTTCCAGTCTTAGGAAACATTGCTGAAATCGGATCATCATTACTTCATTTTGATGAAGAGCAATCTATACTGGTTCGCAACTATCTAACGGAATATTTTGAATTAGAGAATTTCTATCAACAAAAAGATATTTATCCACCAGAAATTGCCACTGCCATTGGTGCTAGCTTGGGTGTACTGCATCGCGCTACATTTAATCAGCGTGAGTATCGTGATTTTATGGCAACTGCTCCCCAAGGGCAATTTCGCTATCAGTTTTACAATCCAGTCCAAGGAATAGAGTCATTTAGTTCCGATATTTTTGGTAGTGTTCCTACTGATGCACTCAAGTTTTATGTTCTTTATCAACGTTATGAAAGTTTAGAAGCAGCGATCGCAGAATTAGCATCTTTATGGCAACCTTGCTGCTTAACTCACAACGACCTCAAATTAGAAAACATCTTGGTGCATTCTCGGTGGGAACAACTAGATAACTGCCTGATCCGTATCATTGACTGGAAAACTTGTAGTTGGGGAGATCCAGCATTCGATTTAGGAACCGTATTAGCCAGCTATTTGAGAATTTGGTTAGAAAGTTTGGTGGTAGATCCGTCCATCAAGTTAGAAGAATCTCTAGAATTGGCAGCAACACCACTAGAAATTCTTCACCCTTCTATAGCTGCCTTAGTTCAAGCTTATCTTGATGCTTTCCCCAGTATTCTGGAGTATCGTTGCGACTTCATCCAGCGAGTAGTGCAATATGCTGGTTTGGTGCTAATTCAGCAATTGCAAGCAACAATTCAAAACCGGAAATATTTTGATAACACTGGCATTGTAACGCTACAAGTTGCCAAAAGTCTACTCACAAGACCACAAGAATCTATCATGACAGTTTTTGGGATCTCCGAGTCAGAAATTATCAAACCTTTTGTGAAATTGACCAAACATCCCCAAACCGAAAAGGAACAGAATTTAGTCCGAATTTACTACAGTAAAACCCGTTTGCGCGGGTGTTGATGAAAATAGAGGTAGACGGGGAAATTCAAAGCCATGCTAGATTGTTCTGACCAGCATCTACAAAGTTCTCTACTCGATATTGCCGACAATATTCAGATCGAGGCTAACTTTTGCATTTACCATCCCAACTATCAGTCTTTTGCTTTACCCAATCAATTGGCACAAAGATTTCAAAAACATTCCCAAGCAATACAGTATAAATATCTCACTTTATTACTCAGAAATTTTATCTACGGTATTTATTACAATGGCTGTTTGCAAAGCGTTTTAGCAGTCAATGCTGAACCTAGCAATTTTTTACCCCACAAAAGTTTAGAAAATAATTCCGTCTTGGGGATTGATTGGCAATTCTATGAGCAATTGCACTCTCACAATCACAGTACTGGTTATTATGATCCTGGTTGGCAGGTGTTGCGACGCGAACCAGATGGCAGTTTAGCCGTGAGTAAAGGCGGTTTGACATTACACATTGAAAGTGAACACCATTTAGAACCAATGATCCGGTCTGTTCGGGTTGGCGATTTGATCAATATTTGGATGCCAAAAAATCGCTTGCAAAATGGTTGCTATGTCGCAGTTAGTAATGTTGCCCAAAAATTAGGAGAGAATCCTGATAGCGATTTGGGAGAAGGGCGGATCTACTTTAATTTAACTCCCACCGGAGCGATCGCTCTCATGGAAAGCTTGACACTACAACTTAATACTGCCGGTATTGCATTTAGCTTTCAAGTTCCTTATAATCCCTCTGCTTATAGACGCTTTGATTCAGCGGTTCTTTACTTTGAACGCCACAACTACTGGTTAGTGCGAGAAGTTTTACAAGCTGTGTATAAACAACAGCAATCTCATTTTTATTCAGAAATTCCCTTATTTACTAAATATTTAGCACCAGGGTTGAGTTTAGCTGAAGAACCAGCCCAAAAATTTGTTGTTCAAGAAAGTTTTGGCATAAATCGTTGCCAAATTGTTGCTAATGCTTTACTGGAAGCTTGGCAAAAAGGGCAAAATTCTACCCAACAAAGAATACAAACTATCTGCCAACATTTTGCGCGTTTGGGAATAGATTTACAGCGTCCCTACCTTAACCCTAGTTCTGAGGATGTGTATATTCCTTTAATGTGAGAAGAAAGCCAAAATCTTTCACAATAGTGTCATCACACATAAAAACAAAGCTTCTGTCCATTCTACAACAGCACCATAGGTATCACCAGTATGCCCGCCTAGTTTGTGATTAAACCAGGCTCCAACACTTATTGCAATCGCAATTCCAGCAAGTATCATTACTGTGGCAAAAAAGATTTGATGTCGGTTGAGGAAAATTTGCCAACCACTCACAGCTATTAATAAAAATAGGGTCGGTAGCCAATCTTTGTATGAACGAATAGCCTGTTTATGAAAAGCACCCTTACCAGTAGGTTTCAAGTAAGGGTAGCGGGCTATTGCCATAATTTGTCCCCAGCGCCCCCACCCAGCAGCTGCCATGAGAATTAAGCAACGATTGTGTTCTACATCTGTGAGTGCAGTTGTTTTAAGTAACACCAAAGCGATCGCCGCCATTGCCCCAAATGCACCTGTTGCGCTATCTGCCATCACTTCTAGTCTCCGCTTGGGATCACCCACAGCTAACCCATCTGCGGAATCCATTGCTCCATCTAAATGCAGTCCTCCAGTAATCGCAATCCAAGCACATACTACTAAGGCACTACGGGTTAGTACTGGCACACCTAAATAAATCATCAAAGTATCAAATAACCCTAAAATTCCTCCTATCATTAGTCCAATGACAGGGGCAAAACGGGCTACTCCTTGGAAATCCCAAGCATACATATATGGTACAGGAAGTATTGTATAAAATAGAACGGCACTTGTGATACCAAATAGTAGTTGTTTCCACCACTGACACTTGTGACTCATAGTAGTTACGCTAGTTGTTAGTTATTACTCTCATGACAAGTGACAATGACGCTCCTAATTTCGGCACAAACCTTAAATTCCTCTTTAAAAATTTAAATAAGATTTACCGGTATGGGTAACTTCACCAAAAAATTTTGTTATGCTTATCTCAGTGAAATATTTGGCAATTAGTATAAAAAAGTACTTTAAAACTATGTAAAAAATAGAAATCATCAACTAGATACACCAGGACGGGTCACAAAAGCAATAGGAAAATATTAAAATTCGCTTTTCTGGCGTTTTGTCAACAAAAAATAATTTATTGTGCCTAATTACGCGATCACCCTACAAAATTGATCAATACTTAGATAATTATTAAATAGTAGGCGTCAATCAGCAAGGATAATCAACTGTTTAGCTATGTAGTTTTCATCTACACTCCGAAAGCCATTGGATTATGAGTCACCATCTACCCGAAAGCAAGATACCAGCTCCATGCATCATCAATACAGGTGTGGTTGTCAACAAGCTCGATATGCGGCGATTACTGACAGATTTGGGTCGTGTTCGCTATTCCTACACCCAAGACGGTGAGTGCAAGAGCGACGGTGAAGGGAATGTGATGGAAGTATTTGCCAATCCGCAACGATCCACCCTCGTTGCTAACCATGCCCTTTATCTCAACGTTTGTAGTTTTGATTACTTGGAATTAAAACAGTCACCACAAAAAGAAACTTACTTTGACTTAATACAAGAAGGAAGTTGTCTGCGCTTGATTCCTCTTTCTACCCCTATGCAAGAGCGACACGAGCGTTCCTTAAATGTCAGCGCCATAGAAGCAATGATGGAACAGGTTCTCTCAGCGAGGTGGGATGCAGAAATTGACGATGATCCTTGTGATCCGTTTTAAGCTGCTGCGTACTTGAGGTGTTACAGGCTTAACCGCAGCAACTGTTGCTACGTTGAAAGCTTTAGGGGCGGTAGAAGATACAGTTATCAAACTCAAGCTATAGTTATGTTTGATTAAGTTCACCAAACTTAGCTTAAATATCAACGGTTACTTCTGTCTTGAGCGCAAATTTTTCTTTCCAATGTCTTGCTTCCTGTAGCCATACCAAAGCACGGGCTGGGCTATTTTATACACCACACGGAGTAGTTGAAACCCCTCGTTTTATGCCTGTGGGGACACTGGCAACTGTGAAAACCCTCACCCCTGCCCAACTCAAAGAAACAGGGGCGCAAATGGTTCTATCCAATACCTATCATCTACACCTGCAACCAGGAGAAGCAATTGTGGCTGGAGGTGGAGGACTGCACAAGTTTATGGGATGGAGTGGGCCGATGCTCACTGATTCCGGAGGGTTTCAGGTTTTTAGCCTCAGCGAAATGCGGAAAATCTCTGAAGAAGGTGTAACATTTCGCTCACCCCACGATGGTCAAATTATCAAATTCACACCCGAAAAATCCATTGAGATTCAAAATACACTAGGGGCGGATGTGATCATGGCCTTTGATGAATGTCCGCCTGCTACAGCTAGCCGCCAAGAGGTGGAAGCAGCAACAGAGCGCACTTACCGATGGCTTTTACGTTGTATTGAGGCACATCAACGCCCTCAGGAGCAAGCATTATTTGGCATCGTTCAGGGTGGAGTGCATTTAGATTTGCGCGCTCAGGCGGCGGAAGCTTTGATGAAGTTGGATTTACCAGGTTATGCCATTGGTGGCGTGAGTGTAGGTGAAGAACCAGAACTAATTCATCAAGTTGTACAAGTAACAGCGCCCCTGTTACCATACCACAAGCCGCGTTATTTGATGGGCGTAGGTACTTATCAAGAAATGGTGGTTGCGATCGCTTCTGGTGTAGATTTATTTGATTGTGTAATTCCCACACGTTGGGCGAGACACGGTACGGCAATGGTACAGGGCGATCGCTGGAATTTAAAAAATGCCAAGTTTCGTGAAGATTTTACGCCTTTAGATGAAACTTGTCCTTGCTACACTTGTCAAAACTTCACCCGTGCCTACATTTCTCATTTAGTGCGATCGCAAGAGATTTTGGCATACACCTTGTTAAGTATTCACAATATCACCGAATTGATTCGCTTTACCCAAAAAATACGAGAGGCAATATTGAACGATACCTTTGTTGCAGAATTTGGTGAGTGGCTAACTCCACGGGAGTAAAACCTCAATTCAGTAATCTTCAAATTTCAAGGGAAGGAAGATAGGGGGAAAAGGAGGAAAAGGGGATAGTTAGCTGAGTATGGCGTCGAGATTAGGGAAGGGATGTGAATTTTTTGTTGAAATTCCAATCAGGCGTTAGGCATAACCCAAAAGTTTTTATTATCAAACAGATAATTAATAACCAATGACTAATTACTGATGGCTATCCCGTGTTAAGATATTTCTCAATTCTGAAAGCTGTGTTGGATAGGTGGATTTAAACAAAAATGGAAATAGCACTATTATTAGCAAAACTGCCTGAAGCATTCCAAATTTTTGATCCTTTGGTAGACGTTCTCCCGCTCATTCCCTTATTCTTCTTGCTCTTAGCTTTTGTTTGGCAAGCAGCCGTGGGTTTCAGGTAAATTAATCAATCTATCTATTTTTGAAGAGACAGGCAAAACGCCTGTCTTAATTTTTGCCAAAGCTATGTTTACAAAATTTTTTAATTATTAACATTTTGTTAAATTAATTAGTAAACTAATATAAAAAGAAAGATTTCACCAACTCAGATAAAAATTCGGTCTTAGCATTCAGGCAAACAGTCAACGAGGTATAAGGCTATGGGAAACATCAAATTCGTGAAAGAGAATAAAGAAATTATTGCTGCTGATGGTGCTAATTTACGGCAAAAAGCTTTAGAAAACGGCATAGACATCTATAAACTTTGGGGAAAAATGATGAATTGTGGTGGCTACGGTCAGTGTGGCACCTGTATTGTGGAGATCATCGAAGGACAGGAAAATTTATCACCACCTACCCAAGCAGAAAACCGCTTCTTAAAGAAAAAGCCTGCAAACTACCGACTTGCCTGTCAAACGGTGGTTAATGGCCCAGTAAGTGTAGTGACAAAGCCTGAATAGAATTGTCAGCATTCATTCTTATAAATGACAAATGACAAATGACTCAGCCAAGCCATGATGATGGTATCCTAAAAATGTTGACTGGAATCTAAGAGAGGCTTTCTTACTATGCAGGTTAATGACCTGGGGTTTGTAGCCAGCATTCTATTTGTGCTGGTTCCTGCTGTTTTTTTAATAATTCTTTACATTCAAACAGCTAGCCGCGAAGGTAAAAAAGATAGTTAATGCTTTGTGTATTTTGTGTATAAAATAAAAAACCCTTACATATTATGGTGTAAGGGTTTTTTACAATTGTTCAGTTGTCAACTGTTAGCTGTTAACTGATCACTGATTTAAGCAGCAGCAGTTCGTGCTAACAAAACTGGACAAGTTGCATTAATCCTGACGTAATCAGACAAAGAAGAACCCAAAAGTCGGTCTAAATCAACAAAACTCTTAGCAATAGAAGGACGGCGATCAGGAGAACCAATTAACAAAAGATCTACGTTTAATTCTTCTGCCAAGCGACAAATTTTTTCACCAGGTTTACCCATACTTAACACACAACGAGGTTGCACCCCCTGTTTCTTCGCTTCCGCAGCAGCAGCTGCTAAAACAGGGTGCTGCTCAGGAGTAACTTGGGTTGATGTAGGCTCACCTCCCAAATCTGTAATCACATGTGTTAAGATTAGCTCACCGCCCTTAATGTCTCGAATCAAAAATAGAGCCAGATTCAGGCAGTGTTTTGACGCATCGGAATTGTCCATTGCTACCATAATGCGCTTAATATTTTTGACATAAATGTCATCTTTTACTAGCAACATTGGGCGAGAGGACAATTGAAAAACGTATTGGCTCACTGAATTTGCTAAGATCGATTGCAGACGCTTAAGTCCACGAGAACCCATAATAATTAAGTCTGCATCAATTTCATCTGCTACTTGACAAACCACATCCTTCGGTTCACCTTGTCGCAAAATAGAAGAGACTTGGCTAGGATTTAAAGCTAAAGACTGAATCGCATTAGCCAGGATTTTCCCACCTTCTTCCCACTTCGTTGTCATAGATTCGGCGGTGCTTTGTGGTGGAACAACGTGTAATACTGTAACTTTTGCCTGCTGAATTGATGGCAGTTCCTTCAAAGTTTTAAGCATCTCTTCCGCGTGTCCCAATCCAGAGACAGCAATCAAAATGTTTTGTATCATTTTCGCCTTCCGTAGCTTCTAGTTGTTTGCTCTCTAGTAATTGGCTCAGCTTTAACTTTCACCGCCTGCTAAATTACGTAGTCCATGGTCAATAGTTAATCATCAATAGTTCCTGATTAATTGTTAACTGCAATGAAGAACTAGCAATTAACATCGTAAGAATTACTTATTTTGATAATTAACTCTTGACTAAATCTTATTTTTGTTGATACCCAGTGACCTAGTTTCTCAACTAGGCTATTGATAATTTAGCTTACTCTTAATTCTGCACGATCAGCTTAATGAATGGTTATGAATTTTATCACTTTTAATCTATGTTTACGCTTTTTAATTAATCTCTTGTTAAGTATTGCTAAGACAGTCAGACAATTTTGGATTTTGGATTGATCCCAAGGATCAATCCGCCTTTTTAGGAATTTTGAATTGTGGAAATTGAAAAATTTTTATTTTCAATAGATTACTTCATAAACCAGATGTTTTGATTGACAAAATATAATTGTGCTGTTAGTTATTTTTCTATACATTAAAAAGACTCATTAATAAATTTTACTTAATTACGCTATGGAATTTTCTTATTCAAAAATTTTAGTATTTTTTCTTTTACGAAATTTTTTGTCTAGACCTAAAAAAATAGGGGTGTAGGGAAAAACATCTCTCCCCTTACACCTGCCCTACAGCGAATTAGTTAATTTCAATATTCAATATAGATATTAGCGTCGAGGACACTGTTGGTAGAAAGGCTGTTTAGCTAAGTAATCTAACTGGACCTGCTGTAACAAACTTGTCCAAATATCAGAAAGTGTGGTATCTAATGGGTTGCAGGCGCGTAACTCTGCAACTGTTGCTAGTACATCAAACCATAGACCTTGTGCAGCATAGACAGAAAGGCGTTCCCTTAAACTTGATCGCTTTAACTGATTAGCCAGATTATTACTGATATTCACCCGTTGCACCCAACCATGGACACTAATAACAGAACGGGGAGAAGGGTCTTGTATATCACAAACAATAGAGACAGACCACTGATAAGTTTGGTTGATTGCCAAAGGTGGAACCTTACCATTGTTAGGTAGAGCCAAACTGGTGATCCTGGCCTGAGTGCTGGGTTTAAAGTTCGTTTGATACACTAAAGTGCGTGGACGCGGTTTTTCATCTACTTTGTAGAGAGAAAATAGGATCGTTTGAGCGGTATTGTCAGGTGTGTACCAGAAAAACTTAGGATAGGCAGCAGTTGTCAATCCTAGATTAGTTGATGGTAGTAGTAAAACTATAAGCGGTTGATCGCCAAAAAGACAGCCGCCTCTGCGTGTGCTACCGTTTTCCCGACGTCCAGGAAGAGTTTTTATCGGAACCTTTACCTGGACGCTACCACTTTGCTGATTGCGGTTGTTGAGCCGATTCTGTTTACTTGGGGTTTGTGGTTTAGCAATTGTCTGTGTGAAAGCTACCGAGGGTAAACCACACAGAAGTAAATTTAGAAGCAAAGACAGATTAACTTTTAAGTAATTTGGGTGATACATTCAGGTTAAGAATTTACAACTGTCTCACCAAAGACGGTATCCACCTAGGTTCAGACGTAATTGATTTACTCTCGTTCCCACGGGAAATTACATGTGTAAAGTAAGGTTTAAGGAAATTAATGCTGTTGCACCACTGTTTTATTTCCATTGTGGTTGCTTTGCATAGCTGATACTTTAATTTTGTGGAGACAAAAAGCGGGTAGTCCTCCATAAACCTACCTACTTATACTTCTGCGCCATACTCGGAGCTTTGTGTATTTTTCACCTAGCTCCTTTTCTATACTTTTGCTGAACCGATATCGCGCCTTCATGGACTAAATAGAATTTCCCTTTGAGTCTATTGGAAGAGGACTTAAGCTTTCAGACTTCCAATTTATTTCGAGGTGGGATAGATACACTGCACCAAGATTTGTATATACACCGTAGCCGTTTCAGGGAGGAAGTAAGATTTCCCCCCCCAACCCCAGAGGAGATTTATTTGACTTGCACAAGCGGTCTAATAACTAAGCAGCTATTAAACCATTGTGCCTGAGCAAAGCTTCAGTACTTGGTTCACGACCCCGGAAAGATTTGAATACTTCCATTGGATGCTTGCTACCACCGAGTGCTAAGACTGTATCACGGTAGCGCTTACCTATAGCTTTTACAGCTTGTTCGTCTTCTAAACCAACTTCCTCAAAAGCGGCAAAAGCATCTGCACTTAGTACTTCTGCCCATTTGTAGCTGTAGTAACCAGCAGCGTAACCACCCGCAAAAATATGTGCGAAAGCACACAAGAATGCATCTTCAGGTAACGGAGGTATGACAGTGGTTGTTGTGGCAATGCGATCGCGCACTTGTTTAGGAGTTTCATCACCACCAGGACGATAGCGGTGATGTAATTCGATATCCAACAGGCTAAAGTGGACTTGCCGCAACGTTGCACTACCGCTCATATAATTCTTGGCTGCCAACAGCTTTTGGTAGTAATGTTCTGGTAATGGTTCGCCTGTTGCGTAATGTCTAGCCATACCAAATAAAGTCGCGCGGTCATAGCACCAGTTTTCCATAAACTGGCTAGGTAATTCCACGGCATCCCATTCAACGTTATTAATACCTGCTGCCGAAGTATAATCTACCTTGGTCAGCATGTGATGTAAACCGTGACCAAACTCGTGGAACAAAGTCTCTACTTCCGCGAAAGTCATCAGACTAGGCTTACCATCAACGGGTGGTGTCTGATTACACACCAGATATGCCACAGGTAAGCGAGTCTTGCTCACGCCATTTTCAGCTACTTTACCGCGATTGATACAAATATCCATCCAAGCACCACCGCGCTTTTCCGCAGGACGGCTGTAGGGATCTAAGTAAAAATAGGCGATCGCATTACCTGTTTCATCAGCGATTTGGAAATAGCGGACATCTTCATGCCAAACTGGTGCTTGACCATCAGCAGGGGTGACGGTGACACCAAATAGTCTTTTCACTAACCCAAATAAGCCATCCAAAACTTGGGGAAGGGGAAAATAAGGACGCAATTCCTCAGCTGTGAAAGCAAATTTTTCTTCCCGTTGGCGTTCTGCCCAATAAGCAATATCCCAATGTTTTAAATCATTTGCTTCTGCTACTCCCTTACTTGCAGCAAAAGCTTTTAATTCTTCTAATTCCTTAACAGCAGCATCATAACTTGCTGCACGCAGTTCTTCCAAGAGCTTTTCGACAGCCTCGACATGGGGAGCCATCTTACTAGCTAGGCTAACTTCTGCATAAGTCTTGTAGCCAAGTAACCCTGCCAGTTCTTGACGGAGCGTTAAAATGCGTTCAATGATCGGGTTATTATCCAACTCTCCCGCAGCTGCACGGCTGATATAAGCTTTGTAAAGCACCTCCCGCAAATCGCGACGAGCGCTGTACTGCATAAAAGGATAGTAACTGGGGAAATCTAAAGTAATGCGCCAAGGGCCATTTTCCGGGGTAGCATTTTCTGCACCTGCATCTCGCGCCGCTTGTGCTGCTAAACTTAGCAAACTGGGGGGTAAACCATCCACCTCTTCTTTCTTCGTCAGCGTCAAGCTAAAAGCTTTAGTTGCATCCAGAACATTATTAGAGAACTTAGTAGAAAGTTCCGCTAACTCCATCTGAATAGCGTTAAAGCGATCGCGCGCTTCACCTTGTAAACCCACTCCAGAAAGTTCAGCATCGCGGATTGCAGCTGCGACAATACGCCGTTGAGCAGAGTCAAAACTATCCCAAGCCTTACTAGCACCAAGGGCTTTAAAAGCATTGTAAATTGGTTGACTTTGGCTGAGCTTGTTAGAAAACTGCACCACTTGCGGCTGCACAGTTTCAAAAGCTTCCCGCAGCTGGGGGCTATTTTTCACACCCATTAAATGGTTGACAACACCCCAACTCCAATTCAGGCGTTCTGTGATTTTTTCTAGAGGTTCTACTAAACCACTCCAACTGGGCTGAACATCAGCTTCCAACTTGGTTAGTTCTTGTTCTAATTCTGCCAGTAACTGATTAAACGCTGGCACCACATGCTCTGGTTTGATGTTCGCAAAGTCAGGCAAACCAGCGCCTTTCAATAAAGGATTATCTGTAATCGTGGCGTTTACACTCATGGTTTTACGTGAGTACCCGCTCTGTGTGGGTCAACTGTGATTTTCTTTCTCCACCTTCTAATGTAGCGATTTTACTCACTATTCAATCGCCAATAGTAGAAAATTCCAGAATGACACACAGCGATCGCCCATCCGTGTGCATCGGTGTACATCTGTGTTCGATATTCAAAAATATATCCTTCCAGCCACAGACTAGAACTCAACAGAACTAATCAAGTATAGTGATCGCCCATCGGTGTGTATCAGTGTGCCATGAGTGTTCGATATTCAAAAATATATCTTCCCAGCCACAGACTAGAACTCAACAGAACCAATTATGCACAGCGATCGCCCATCGGTGTGCATCGCCTTGCACTGTGTTCGATTTTCAAAAATATATCCTTCCAGCTAGAGACTTCAACTCAACAAAACTAATCATGCACAGCGATCGCTATCGGTGTGTATCTGTGTCAAGTTTTTTGAGATTGTGGCGAGGTGGGAGGGATAGTATATCGAACACCGATGAACACAGATGAACACAGATGTTTTTGGCGTTGGCTTTCTGTTGTTTGTCGGTGTGTATCGGTGTGCCATGAGTGTTCGATTTTCTACCCACAGACTGGAACTACTGATAACTGTTAAAACTCTCCCGCTAATGCAGCCACGCACCGTTCACAAATCAGTGGATGTGCTGCATTCTCTCCCACATGAATAGAGTAATTCCAGCAGCGATCGCATTTTTGCCCGTCTGCTTGTAGTACACCAATCCGCCACCTATCGGCTTGCAAGTTGTATTTTGAACCTTGCAGTTTTTCTGGTGCGTCTACCAATTCCACAAGTGAGGTGATGAATAGGTAGCGAAGTTCGTCTACACCGTTGCTGTTGCTAGCATTCAGTGATTTGATTGCACTTAATAATTCTGCATCACTGATGTAGAGCAAGATTTTTGCTTCTAGGGAGGAACCAATCATTTTTTCCACCCTAGCTTGTTCTAATACCTTGTTGACATCAAGGCGAATCTCCCGTAGTTGTTGCCAAAAAGTTGCTAGTTCTGGATTATGCCAGTTTTGCTGCAATTGTACCCAACCAGATTCAAATACTGATTTATAGGGAGTGTGGTAGGGAAGATATTGCCAGATGTCCTCGGCTAGGTGACATAATACAGGTGCGATCGCTTTGGCTAAGTTTTCCAGTGCATACCAATACACTGTCTGACAACTGCGACGCCGCAAAGCATTGGGAGTACTGATGTACAACCGATCTTTGGCGATATCCATATAAAAGTTGGATAAATCCACCACGCAGAAGTTTTGCACAGTTTGGAAAAAGCGGAAGAATTGGAAGCTATCGAATGCTTCAGTAACTTCCTGGAATACTTCTGTCATTCGGTGCAGCATGTATTTGTCTAGCTGCGGTAATTGTTCATAGGGTACAGCATCTTTGGCTGGATCAAAATCATGCAAGTTACCCAGTAAATTTTTAGCGGTGTTACGAATTTTGTTCCGGATATCAACCAGTTGTTTGATGATATTGCTACCCAGGCGCACATCGGAGGTATAGTCTACCGACGATACCCACAACCGCAACACATCAGCACCATAAGCCGGCTCTTTTTTCTGATCTTTGCCACCTTCAATGACAATAGCCGGATCGACAACATTTCCCAGGGACTTACTCATTTTCCGCCCTTGTTCATCTAGGGCAAAACCATGAGTCAACACAGTTTTGTATGGCGCACAGTTGTTAACAGCCACACTGGTAAGCAAACTCGACTGGAACCACCCCCGATGCTGATCTGAACCTTCTAAGTACATATCCGCAGGGTAGTGTAATTCTGGACGCTGTTTGAGTACAGATGCCCAAGATGAGCCAGAATCAAACCACACGTCCATTGTATCTGTACCTTTGCGATAGGTACGGCCATTATTGCGGTAGGTTTGGGGTAGTAACTCCTCAACAGATAATTCCCACCAAGCGTCAGAACCCTTTTCGGCAATAATTGCTTGGACATGGGCGATGGTTTCTTCATTCAGCAGTGTTTCTCCACTAGCTTCATCGTAGAATACCGGGATGGGTACACCCCAACTCCGCTGACGAGAGATACACCAGTCAGAACGATCGGCTACCATCGGTGTGATTCGATTTTCACCTTGGGCGGGAATCCATCTTACAGAAGCGATCGCTTTGAGTGCTTCTGCGCGGAATCCTTCCACAGAAGCAAACCACTGTTCTGTCGCCCGGAAAATCGTTGGTTTTTTTGTCCGCCAGTCGTAGGGGTATTTGTGGACGTAGGGTTCTTCTTTCAACAAGGAACCAGCACTAGTCAAAGCATCAATTACCGCCTGGTTCCCATCACCAAGCACATTCAATCCAGCAAACTGTCCTGCCTCGTCGGTAAAGTTACCATTGTCATCAACTGGGGCTAAAATGGGCAAACCGTAACGCTGACCAACAATGTAGTCTTCTTGACCATGCCCAGGGGCAGTGTGGACTAAGCCAGTACCAGATTCAGTGGTAACATAATCGCCACCAATGACAATCGGGCTTTCACGATCGTACAAGGGATGACGATAAGTAGAGTGTTCTAAATCTTTGCCTTTAACTGTGGCTTTTACTGACAGTAGAGTTTCCAGGGTCGCAGACAGGCGTTCTACCAAATCAGCAGCGACAATCAGGTATTTAAATCCTAAACCTTCTCCTGATGAAGTAACTTCTACAACTGCGTAGTTAAGTTCTGGATTCAACGCCACCGCCAAGTTACCAGGAATTGTCCAAGGTGTCGTTGTCCAAATTGCTACACCTAAATCTGGTAAAAATTCTGACAAAGTAGGTTTTACCGCCTCTGCCAAACTCGTCACTGGGAAAGCGGCGTAGATACTGCGAGAAGTATGACCCTCTGGATATTCCAACTCAGCTTCTGCCAAAGCAGTTTTAGAACTAGGACTCCAGTGTACTGGCTTCAAGCCACGATAGATGTAACCTTTTAACACCATCTGTCCGAAAACACCGATTTGGGCGGCTTCGTATTCCGGTGTTAAGGTCAAATATGGATGTTCCCAATCACCCCAAACTCCGTAGCGTTTGAAACTATCACGCTGTTCATTGACAGCATTTAGGGCAAATTCTTTCGCTTTCTGCCGCAGTTGTAAAGGTGTCAAGTTTTGCCTTTCGGCAGCTTTCATATTCTGTAAAACTTTTAGCTCAATCGGCAAACCATGACAGTCCCAACCAGGAACATAGCGCACTTTCCGACCACGTAGCAGTTGGTAGCGATTAATAATATCTTTGAGAATTTTATTTAAAGCATGACCAATATGCAGAGAGCCGTTTGCATAGGGAGGCCCGTCGTGCAATATAAATAATTCGCCGGGATTATTTTGAGATAGGCGATCGTAGATTTTATTCTCTTCCCAAAATTTTTGGATTTCGGGTTCACGCTTGCTAGCGTTTGCCCGCATATCAAATTTAGTTTTGGGTAGGTTTACAGTATCCTTGTAGCTTCCAGTTTCTGTCACAGCTTCATGCCTGAATTAGCAGCAAATGATGTTTTCCAATCATTATAGAATCCACGCGTCCAGAACGGCTAACTAGTATTTCTATCCTGCCACCCTATAGTCGTAAACTGTTTTGGCGAGAAGTTGAAGTGGAAATCATTGACATCAGCGCTGATGCTAAATTACCACCTCACCTAGTTGCAGAATTAGTATCTGGTTCGCCAGAGGTAGTGTCTTTGAGCCGTAATTGTTTGCATATTCGGGAAGTATCAGCACAGCACATTGGGCTACTGTACATTAATCAAGAGTTTCAAGCGCAACTCCCACCGGGGATACATGCTTGGTGGATATTTGGACGTTCTTTGCAAACCGAAACAATTGATCTACGCTTGCAAAGTATGGAAGTATCCGGACAAGACATTCTCTCTAAAGATAAAGTGCCTCTGCGCTTAAATTTAACAGCTGGCTTCCGCATCCTCGATCCATTGAAAGCAAAAAATGGTTTATCAGATATCAATGGTTTCTTGTACAAAGAGCTACAATTTGCCTTACGTGCTGCTGTTGGTGAAAGAACCCTAGATGCCTTACTAGAGAATAAGGGCGCCATTGATACAAGCGTTGCTGAATACATTCATGAGAAAACCGCAGACTACGGAATTGAAATTGACTCAGTAGGGGTAAAAGATATTATTCTCCCTGGTGAGATTAAGACAATCTTGAGCAAAGTTGTAGAGGCGGAAAAAGCAGCTCAAGCAAACGTAGTGCGTCGCCGTGAAGAAACTGCTGCGACTCGTAGTATGTTGAACACCGCCAAAGTGATGGAAGATAACCCCGTTGCCTTGCGTCTGAAAGAACTGGAAGTGCTAGAACGGATTGCAGAGAAGATAGATAGAATTCAAGTCAACGGCAGTTTAGATAGCATTTTAACCGAGTTAATTCGTATCAACAGACAATAAAAAACTCTGCGTCACTCCGCACTTACCTTTGCGTTCCTCTGCGTTAAAAAAACTATATATCGTCAAAGTAATTATTTCCTGTCTTTTTTGAGATGATAGTGATTTCTTTTTAACTTTACTTTTATCCTGTGTCTGGTTTGCTGAGTTTGAGTTTTACGTCTTATCTTTTGAGTAACTAATAACTTTTTGGATTTTTGAACCTTAATGACTATTGTTGGTGTTTTTTATGGGCAATGTATTTGTTGTAACTTTGGTTTTTCTAAAGTCTCTATTTACATTTAGCTCTGTTTTTTCCTTTTTTGGTCTACTTTTTATTTTTTGCTGATTTTGGAGTATGACTGAGCGTTTTCTTTCTTGAATTAAATTATTTTTTTTATTTTCATGAGTATTAGCAGTTTTTAATAATTTTGATTCTGATTTTAAATTTGCTTGTAATTCTTGCTGTGGTTGAACTTGAGATTTTTTTGTTTTACTTGTAATTGTGTTGCGATCGCTGCATTTTTAGCAACTACAGTAGCAGATGGTTTAATGTCTCTAGTTTGTTGAGATTTTTGACTAACAATGGAAACTTTTGAGGGAGTTAAAACAGAGGGTTTGTTATTGGGAACTGAGTTTTTAGTGCTGATTGGATTAATAAGTGTTGTGACAGCAGCAATTAATCCTACTCCTGAGCCAAGAAAGATTTTCCAAGTTTTTCGGCGTGTCTGGTTAGGATGAGAAAAAACTGTAGTGGCAAAAGATAACCCTGATTTTGGCAATGTTTGCAGTAATGTTTTTCGTGAGCATATATCTGTTTGGTTGATATCTTGCTCAATTTTTTCTAGCCATTGCCAAATTACCTGCGTATTTTCAGGGCGTTGACTGGCAACTGGAGCCATTAAACAATCGATTAAATCTGCAAATAGTGGCGAAATCTGCAATGCATGAGGACACCAGTCCAGTTGATTAGTTAAAGGATTGTAGATAGCTAAATCTTGGGGTTCTTTACCTGTGAGTAGAAAAACAAAAGTGCGTCCGAGAGCGAAAAAATCAGATTGCTGCACTGAGTAACCATTTTGTTGCTCTGGGGGAGAATAGCCTTTAGAAACAATTCTGGTATGACAAACGCCTTCTAAGATAGTTGTAGTAACTTGCCGTACTGCTCCAAAATCGATTAAAACCAGCTGTCCATTGGATCGGAGCATAATATTTTGAGGTTTAATATCTCTGTGAAAATACTGCTGGTTATGTATCACAGATAGAATATTAACTAATTGTTTGAGCCAATCAAAAGCTTGAGTTTGAGAAATAGGCTGACAATGACGAGATTTCATCCATTTTTCTAAATCAACCCCCTCTATTTTTTCCATTACCAGACAATGCAAGGGTACAGAGCTATTGTTTGGTAGGACTGTAAAATAACCGTCAGGATCTACTTTAGGAATACCAGCACATTGCAACTGGCTCAAAACCTGTGCTTCCTGCTGAAAAAGCTCAATTGCTTTTGAGTTATCATCTGTGAGAACTTTTAAAACTTTGCGTGTACCGCGATCATCTACTGCAAAAGTAGTGCCAAAACCACCTTTGCCTAGTTTTTCAACAACTGTATAACGACCTTGCAGGAGTATTTCTGATCCACAGTTGTGACAAGTTGAATTATTTACATTTTCAGGAGCAAGAGGATTTGGACAACGGGGGTTAATACAGTAGGGCATTGTAAAAATAATATTTGCCTGTGTTGGTGATTGCGATCGCTCATCAGTCTATTCGACTGCGTTTAATTTTACATTATGCGTATTTTCACTGGACAGCACTGCCAAAATCAGTAAGTATAGAACTCAAGAAAGGTTTCTAAAGGTGTATCTATTTGAAATCGTTTGGATAAATTAAAACCTTCTAACTGCCAATTTAAATAGCTTCTAAATATTAATCGCGTATTACAGCTAGTAATCAGTTCTACAACACTATCACCCTCGAATGTTAATCCTTTCGGGATTGTAACCTTGCGAAAATTGATTGAGTTACGTCTTAGTTCCCTCTCTGCTTCCACCACTGTCAGACCATTCTAAATAATCCAAGGGTCAAGAGGAATTAATCCTGCATCGGGTAAACAAGGTTCGTAGGTGTAGATATGAGTCTGCCAACCAATTTCAGCTAAAACCTGATTTTTAAAGAAAAACGCAATATTTCCGTAAACCCACATTAACTCATCTGGATTAGATAGATTATATTGATACTCAGCCGTTGCTATTCCAAGCAACAGACGAACTTTCTCAGAGTTCATTCCTAAAACCACAGAACCAAATGAACCATTAATAAACAAATTTTTCAGAGAAACTGGTTGAGACACTGCCTTTACTGGTGTTGATTAGCCAACTCTTACATCGCTAATAAGTTTGCCGTGCCAACTAACTGCTTTATAGAGAAAAACTTTACTCTTCCCAACCCATTTCAACAAAGTCCATGCTCGAAATTACCTCTATGAGATTTTGCCACTGATAAGAGACAGAAAACTGAAAAGCCTATGTTATTGACTTCTGACCCTCTATCTCCAGCTTTCTGTCTGTTTGTACCCTCTTTAACTAGGGCGATCGCTCGGTGGTGTTTGTTCGGGTGGTGCTTCGGCTGGTGGGGCGAGTTCGGCATCCGGTGCAATTTCTTCTACAGGAATTTGTTCTAATTTTTCTGCCACTTCCTCGGCTTGAGCAGCAGCTTCTTGGGCAGCTTCTACCAAGTCAGGTGATGGCGGGTGAGGGGGAATTGCCTCCGGTACACTCTCTGTTTTAGCTTCAGTATCAACAGGTGTAGGTATATCTGCTGACGGTGTTGCTTCTACTGTAGTAGTATGATGATCGGTAATCTCAACAGCGGGTTCTTCTGTAGGTTGAGGGGTTTCTGGTGTCTTTGTACTGACACTTTGTTGGACGCGATTCTTGGCACCAGAGAAAATTCCACCCAGTCTGCTTTGTATCTGTCCTAAACGTTCTGGCAACGATAATTTAGTCACCTGTTCCTGAATCGTATTTTGCACTGCTTCCGTACTGGGTACAGGGGTTTGTTGTGCAGAAGGGGCTAACTGACGACGCAATGAAAGGGTTTGCCAACCAAACCAAACCAAAAGCGCCACACTGGCAATATGACCTAGTAACAGACCCCCGGTAATGCGTGGCGCAAACACCCATAACATTAATGCGTAAAACAGTCCTATACCGCTCCAGATAAAATCATTTTTACGATGAATTTCTGGGAAAAAGAAAGCCGCTAAATAAATGGCTATACTACCAAGACCTACTGTTAGTGCTAGGACATGTGCCAGCATTTCGTGTTTCTCCTTAACTACGTCATGGGACTGGTGATTGTTGGTAATTGGTGATTGATAGTTGGTTATTGGTGGTTGGTAGTTCCAAACAACAAACAACAAACAACTAACCACTAACTAATTTTGCAAGATAATTGTTGATTTCGATACAAATTGAAATTACTTATCTGTGTAGTTTGTGCATTTATACTCTGTCGCTGAACTTTTAATGTCTTCTTTAGGAAAGAAGCGAAAATCTCGGACTACCCTTAAAGATAAAAGATCACGAAGAGTTAGCCAAAAATTTATGACCCTACAAAGCTTTGGTGTGATTGGCTTGGCCGTCATGGGGGAAAATATCGCGCTCAACGTAGAGCGTAATGGCTTCCCAATTGCTGTTTACAATCGCTCACGCGAAAAAACCGACAAGTTCATGGCAGAACGTGCCCAGGGCAGAAACGTCAAAGCTGCTTTTACCCTGGAAGAGTTTGTCGCTTCTCTGGAACGTCCCAGAAAAATCTTAATCATGGTACAAGCTGGTAAACCTGTAGATGCAGTAATTGCCCAGCTCAAACCTTTGCTTGATGAAGGCGACATCATTATCGACGGCGGTAACTCTTGGTTTGAAGATACAGACAGACGCACCCAAGAACTAGAACCCGCTGGCTTCCGATATATCGGTATGGGTGTAAGTGGTGGTGAAGAAGGGGCGCTCAATGGCCCTTCTTTAATGCCAGGAGGCACTGAAAGCTCTTATCAGTATCTGTCCCCTATCTTCAATAAAATTGCCGCCCAAGTAGATGATGGCCCTTGTGTTACCTATATTGGCCCTGGTGGTTCTGGTCACTACGTGAAAATGGTACACAACGGCATTGAGTATGGCGATATGCAGTTGATTGCTGAAGCTTACGATTTGCTGAAAAATGCTGGGGGATTGGATCACAATCAGCTACACGAAGTTTTTGCCGAATGGAACACCACCGATGAACTCAATTCATTTTTGATTGAGATCACCGCTAATATCTTCCCCTACATCGACCCAGATACAAATTTACCTTTGGTCGAATTAATTGTGGACTCGGCTGGACAAAAAGGTACTGGACGCTGGACAGTGCAGACAGCATTGGAATTGGGGGTTTCCATACCTACAATCACAGCAGCAGTAAACGCTCGCATTATTTCTTCCTACAAACAAGAACGGGTAGCTGCATCTAAGGTACTTACAGGTCCTTCTGGTAAGTACAATGGGCAAACCAAGGACTTCATCAACATGGTGCGTGATGCCTTATATTGCTCAAAAATCTGTTCTTATGCTCAAGGGATGGCACTACTATCCAAAGCTTCACAAACATACAACTGGAATTTGAAGCTGAGTGAATTAGCACGAATTTGGAAAGGTGGCTGTATTATTCGCGCAGGATTTTTGAACAAGATTAAGAAGGCTTTTAACGAAGATCCAGCATTACCTAACCTGCTGTTAGCGCCAGAATTTAAGCAAACAATTCTCGATAGACAGGCAGCTTGGCGGGAAGTCTTAGCAACTGCTGCGAAATTGGGAATTCCCGTACCTGCATTTAGTGCATCTTTGGATTACTTTGATAGCTATCGTCGCGATCGCTTGCCCCAAAACCTCACTCAAGCTCAACGCGACTACTTCGGCGCGCATACTTACGAACGCATCGACAAACCAGGTACTTTCCACACCGAATGGGTTCCTATTACTGAAAAGTCCCATTAAATCTTCATCTAGTTTTAAGCTGGGAAGCTAGGAGTGGCCCAAGTTTCAGGGCCACTTTTTTAAGTAAGTGGTCAATTGTCTATTGTCATTGGTCATTTGTCATTTGTTAGGGGATTAATTTAGCAGCAAACTCACAATCTATCTGTGTGCATCTGTGTGCATCGGTGGTCGATTTTTCATTCCCTCATTTGTGGGTAAAAAACCCGTGGTTTAAATCGAGATGATATCCTTTTTAATTAGCTTACCTGTGCTATCAAAGTTGAGTATAAGTGCATATTCACCAAGATAGTAGTTATCGCAAATGTCTTTACCGTAGCAATATGAGTTTAATAAAGGGGACTAAATACCTACCACAAAAAGCAAAAAGAGTACTCAATTTTGTTTAGTCAACCAGAATATGCTCACCTACAAGTAGTACATTTACGATCACCACAAGCTCCACAAGATTGGTTATTTAGTTTATGAGGTCTTGTTGAAATCAGAAAGCTTAGGCAGAATAAGTTAAAAACACAGACTCATCGGTAATTCGGTTCCCCGTTGATATGACAAAATCAAGCCAAAGAAAAAATCTTAGCTGATCAGTGATGTGTCATCCAGAAGTAATGAAAACGTAAATATTGGCAGCAACAGATTTGCTGGTGACGCTAAAATAAGCGATCGCCACACAAGCTTTGCCATCAAATATCCCTATCATATGGAGATTCAAATCCTATATCCGGGAAACTACTGTCAAAATGAGCGTCTGATAAATATAAACTGTAACTCAATGATCAGCGGCATGAAATTCCAACTGTTCTTAGCCTCTTTGTTTTCCCAAATCAAAGCACGTCATTGGTGGTTCGGTGTACTTTTATGGATTGCATTGTGTCTACCAGCCCAAGCGTCTGTGATCCTGCGGGTAGCAATTGAACAGGATGCCAAGCAGGTTAAAGTTGGCAGTTCTACAACTGCGATTGTCAAAGATGGTAGTGGGCGTACTCTGGGACAACTACCAGCAATGAATGCGTACTATGCCCAAACAGTCCCTGGTGGAGTAGCCCTAGATAAATGGCAATCTGGTTTGTTTTGGATTGAGCCAACAGGTAAGGGATTTGTTTATATAGGCGATCGCTGGTATCGGGGAAGAACTCTAGTAGTCCCCACAAACAAAGGTGTCACTGCTGTTAACTGGGTAGATTTAGAAGAATACCTCTACAGTGTTTTGGGTGGGGAAATGGATAGTCGCTGGCCCCTAGAAGCCCTCAAAGCCCAAGCGATCGCAGCTCGTACCTACGCCCTTTATGAACGAGGAAGACAGCGCAATAATCCCATTTACGATTTGGGTGATAGCCCTGATCGTTGGCAGATTTATAAAGGTGTGATTAGCGAATCTCGTAATACTTATGCCGCTGTTGACGCTACCGCCGGGCAAGTCCTCACGTATAACAACCAAATTATTCTCTCAGTTTTTCATGCTTGCTCTGGTGGACATACTGAAAATGTCGAAGATGTTTGGTTAAGCAAAGAACCCTACCTGCGTGCTGTTCCTGACTTTGACCAAAATATCCGCGAATGCTATTGGATGAGAACTTTTTCCCCTACGGAAATTAGTAGTAAATTTCCAGAAATAGGTAATCCCAAGCAGATAATTATTGAACAGCGATCGCCTTTTAACAGTGTGAAAGCTTTAAAAATTGTCGGTGACAAAGGCGAAAAGCTGCTGCGAGGCGAAGAAGTACGTACAGCCTTAAAGCTAAAGAGTACCCGCTTTAATGTCTCCAATGGTAATGATGGCTTCACATTCCAAGGACTAGGTTTTGGTCATGGTATTGGCATGAGTCAATGGGGCGCTTACAATCTAGCTTTGCAGGGAGCCAGCCATCTGCAAATATTAGGGCATTACTACAAAGGTGTAGCCCTGACGCCGATTAAGGTGAAGTAGAGGGGAGTGTATAGCGTGCAAGCGGTGAGCCAGTGCGCAGAATAGGGGTTCCCTCCCCCAACCCTCAATCCCCACGGGGGGCGGTGAGTCCCCCGTTGTAGCACTTGGCGTCACCTGGCGTACACGCGTAGAAGCAACAGCGGCTTCCACAGGTAGCGGGTTCAAGGGAGAGTAGCCGGACTCAGCAACAAGCACAACAAGCAACAGCTAGGGCAAATGAGGCAGAATTACTTTTACAACACTTTTACAACAGGAAAAAGAGCGATCGCAGCGTTTAGCTGAGCAGTTGCGTTATTTGGGAATTGAACCAGATAATTTAACTTATCCTGACAAAACCGAATACTAGAAATTAACAGAGCAAATTCAATAACCATTTGTGGTAAAATCACCTAAATATTTTTGCTGCTATTTGGGAGTGGCAACTGTTTTCAATGAAATAACAAAGGAACTTTCATAACGAATCGGCTTCAAAACAAGCAATTAGGTGTGTAGAAAGTGAGCGAGGAAGCAAAAATTGTTGCAAACCATGCGAGGAGTTGTCCGAAAAGCAGGAAAGCTGAAAAAGTGGCTACCAATCAATGAATTGTGGTGGGCGAAATTTGATTTATTAAGAGCGCTGGTACGGCGTGATTTAGAAGCTCGCTACAAAGGTTCCATCTTGGGTAATTTGTGGGCCCTATTGAATCAGCTATCGCAGTTACTGATTTACACTTATGTATTTTCGGTCGTTTTAAAGGTAAAACTCAGTCTTAAAGGCGTTCCAGAAAACAATTTTACCTTTGGTTTGTGGTTATTTGCAGGTTTACTACCTTGGATTGCTTTTAGCAGTGGATTAATTCAGGCTGCAAATTCAGTAGTAGCACAACCTAATTTAGTAAAAAAAGTAGTGTTTCCTCTGGCTTTATTACCCCTAGTACCAACTTTATCAACGTTCATTGAAAGTTCCTTTGGATTGATGGCGTTGATTTTTTTTGTAGCTGTATCTACCCACACTTTACATTCAACTTTAGCCCTATTGCCATTCATTTGGTTAACACAATTGTTGTTGACAGCAGGATTAGGTTATCTTATGGCGGGATTAACTGTGTTTTTGCGAGATATTCCCCAAACTTTGGGAGTAATTCTCAATATTTGGTTATATTTAACACCAATTCTTTATCCTGCGAAAGCAATTCCAGAAGAATGGCGGAATTTGGTGTTTTGGTTAAATCCTATGACAGCTATTGCTGAAGTTTATCGTGATTTAGTTTTAGTAGGAGAAGTAAAGCACTGGGGTGAGTGGGGAGTAACTACTGTAATATCTGCAATTGTATTTTGTATAGGTTTTTCAGTTTATAAACGATTACGCCCAGCGTTTGCTGATGTTTTGTAAATAACTGTGTGCAATTAACTCAAACAGAAACCTTTTACTGTTTGATGACATTAATGTGTAGAATTTAGCACAGTTACTTTTGAAAGCGTGTGTAGTGATATGGGTGAGGAGATTGCAATTTCACTAAAAAATATCTCTAAGTGCTACAAGCGCTATGCTCGTCCTGTGGATAAGCTTAAAGAAATCTTATTACGTGGTCAGAATCATGCTCAAGAGTTCTGGGCTTTACAGGATATCAACTTGGAAATTCCCAAAGGTGAAACTGTAGGAATTATTGGTCAAAACGGTTCTGGTAAAAGTACGCTACTACAAATTATTGCTGGAACACTAACACCTACTACAGGTGAGGTGTGGGTAAATGGGCGAGTTTCAGCGTTATTAGAACTGGGTAGTGGTTTTAATCCAGAGTTTACAGGACGACAAAATGTTTTTTTTAACGGGCAAATTTTAGGTCTGAGTAAAGAGCAAATAGAAGCTAAGTTTGATGATATTGCTGCTTTCGCTGAAATAGGTGATTTTATAGAACATCCAGTTAAAACCTATTCTAGTGGGATGGTGGTGAGATTGGCATTTGCAGTGATTGCCAATACAGAACCGAGTATTTTAATAGTTGATGAAGCTTTAGCTGTAGGCGATGCGAAATTTCAAGCTCGTTGCATGAAGCGAATTCGAGAAATGAAAGAACAGGGAGTAACTATCCTGTTTGTTTCTCACGACTCTTCCAGTGTCAAGATGTTGTGTAAAACTGCTGTGTTAATGAATTATGGCAGAGTTTTAGAAATTGGTAAACCCAAAGAAGTCGTAAATCATTATATTGCTTTATTAAGTAGCGATCAACCAGAAGATAATAGAAAAAAACCAGAAAATGAAAGCTTGAGCGAGGAAATTCAATCAATTGAGAGTAATGATTTTGTAGTAGGAAATCATCAAAAAAAAGCTTTGCACAGGCATGGAAACAAACTAGCTACTATCAATAGTATTAAACTAACTGATTTAGATAAAAAAGAGATAAGTAAGGTAGAAAGTGGTTCAACTTTTCAAGTTCTCATTTCTTTAGAAGCCAAAGCAGAACTTTCAGATTTAGTTGTAGGCATATCCTTGAGAAACCTGATGGGGTTGGTAATGTATGGAACCAATACTTTCCTCAAGGGCTGTAATTTACCAAAACTCAAGGCTGGTGAGCATTTACAAGTGTGTTTTCAAATTCCATGCTACTTGAATAAAGGCGTTTATACATTTACAGTAGGAGTGCATTCAGAAGAAGGTATTAGTTATGACTGGATTGATGAATTAGTTGTTTTTGAGGTTACTAATAGTATTTTCTGCGATGGTGTAGTAGATTTAAATTCCACCATCAAAATTGGTGGAGAAAAATACTATGCGATCGCTCAATCCGAAGAAAAAAATCAAGAATTTAATTAAATAGTTATGTTTGAAGCAAATAATCCTGAAATTGATGTTGATAAATTGATGCAGAAGATCCGGGAGGAAGTAGCAAACCTGAAGAAGGAATCTAAGATCCAGTTAGTTTCAACTCCTAAGCCATTTTCCTCCTTAAGCATAAAGACAAATAGTTATACATCTGCAATGAATGCCAATCTTAACTATATGGAGGGTTTGCTCAAAAATGCAGAGTCTAGAGCAGTTTCCCGTACAAAATGGCCTGATAATTTAAATCGATTTCCCTTTAATTTCAGCAAAGGAATACAAAAATTAGCACTGAAAATACTAAATTTTATATTTAAAGACCAAAGAGAAGTAAACTTCAATGTTATCAAGGCTTTAAAAGAGTCTGTAGCACTGAATCGACAGTTAATTGGACAAATAGAAACTTTGCGATCGCAACTCGATCAAGAATCTCACCATTTAGCTGCAATAGATACTCGCATTCAAGAACTGTGTGAACGATTTGGTACTGTAGATAGTAGTATCCAAGGAATTGATTTTACCTTTAATAACATTGATACTTGCATTAATAATCGGTTAACTCTTATTCAAGAGCGATTGGATACTGTAGATAATCAAGTAAAAGGGATAGACGAGCGTGTAGACACCGTAGATAATCGAGTGAAAGGGATAGACAAACGTGTAGACACTGTAGATGAGTTATTAAATACAAAAAAAGTACATAACTTACCAGAATTTTTAGAAGTTACTGAAGAATCCTACATAAATTTGGCAATTGCGTTGTCAAAAATCCCAACTGAAGAACATTACAAACACGACAAAAAAGACTTATTCTACTATCTTTTTGAAAATGTCTTTTATCAGTCGGATATTGTCAAAGAAAAACAAAAATTTTATCTAAATTTTATTAATAAAGATCTTAGTGTTAGTTATCCTTTCTTGGATGCGGGATGTGGTAGAGGAGAGTTTCTGCAAAACCTCACTGAGAGTAATATAAAATGCGTAGGAATTGATTTGAATCAATTAGAAATAGAGACACTCAAAAAATGTGGATTTAATGTACATAACGCAGAAATACTAAATTTTCTTGAAAATACAAGCGAAAGATATTGTGGAATATCTGCGCTGCAAGTAGCCGAACACTTGAGCATTGAAGACATTCATCGATTTTTAATTCTTGCATTTGAAAAACTCGTAACTGATGGGGTAATTATCATTGAGACAGTCAATCCTCACAGCTTATATGCCTTATCAAACTTTTACCAAGACTCTACTCATGTTAAGCCTCTACCTCCAGAAATGTTGAAGTTTTTATTAGAGTGGCATGGATTTAAAGCAGTAAAAATTATTTATTCTTCTTTGATACCAGAATCAGCGCGAATTTTTCCAGAACAAAGAATGAATTATCAAGATTATGCTGTAGTAGGATACAAAAAACTGTAAAGCACTATAGTTGGATTGTTAGGATAAAAATTGTGATTAATATTGGTATTTTAACCCCTTGCATTATCAATGGTGATGCTGTCAGCAATGATGTCATAGGGATGCATAATGTTCTTACAAAACAAGGTTACAATGTCAAGTTATTTGCAGAAGCATGGAGTATTGCATCACCATCAGTACACCATTTACAAGAGGTAAAATCTTTCCTCAGAAAAAAGCATGACATATTAATTTATCATTTTTCGGTGGGTTGGGATGTAGGTCTTAATCTACTGAGAGAGTTAAATTGTAAAAAAATCATCAAATATCATAACGTTACACCACCAGAGTTTTATGAAGATGTCAATCAAGATTACACATCTGTTTGCAGGTCAGGAAGAAAACAATTACAGTCTGTAGCGGCTTTACATGATGTAAATCTTTATTTGTCTGATTCTGAATATAATGCAAATGAATTACATTCACTAGGGGTACAAAAAGAAAAAAGTTTCGTAATTCCTCCATTCCATCATATTGACGATTTGCAGTATATTAATGCAGATATCACTACTTTAGATAAATACACAGATAAGATTACTAATATTTTAATGGTTGGTCGCATTGCTCCGAATAAAGGGCATGCGGCACTGATAGATGCTTTTTATATTTACCACACTAATTACAACAAAGATAGTCGCCTTTTAATTGTTGGTAAGGAAGATGAACGCCTACAAATTTATAACTATTTTATTCATCAAAAAGTTCAAGATTTAGGCTTACAAGAATCAGTAGTATTTACTGGTGGAGTTTCTGCTGAAGCTCTCAAAGCCTACTATCTTGTCTCTCATATTTTTATGACTACAAGCGAACATGAAGGCTTTTGTGTGCCACTAGTTGAAGCGATGGCAATGAAGATACCAATTGTAGCTTATGGTTCAACTGCTATTCCTTACACTCTAGGAAAAGCAGGCCTAGTATGGGACAAGCCAGATCCCTATCTATTGGCTGGCTCAGTAGACTGTATAGCCAGAGATGAATTCGTTAGTGCTAGTCTTGGTGAAATGGGATGGCGGCGCTACAAAGAAATTTTTACGAATGAACAAATTGAGACTAAATTTATACAGGTAATCAAGAGTCTAAAATGAACCGAATTGCAATCGTTGTTCAGCGATGCCATGAAAGCATTGTGGGAGGATCGGAGGCTTTAGCATGGCAGTATGCTAATTTACTGAGCGATAATTTTCAAGTAGATATACTTACTACAACTGCATTAGAATATACGACTTGGGCAAACGTCTTAACTCCTGGTTGTGAAACAAAGCAAGGCATAAACATTCATCGTTTTCCAGTTACTATCGGTCGTAGTGAATATTGGCATAATTTACATACACGACTTTTACGAGAGTTTCACTACCCGAAATATCTTGATACAGAAAATAGTAAACGCATATCTTGGAGTATTGCACTTCAAGAAGAATTCATTCGTTTTCAAGGCCCATACTCAGAACCCTTACTTTCTTTTTTGAGAGCGCATTATAACGAATATCAATGTATTATATTTGCGACTTATCTTTATCCAACATCGTACTTTGGAATAGCTGAAATTCCCTTTTCTAAAGTTTTGCTAGCGCCGACACTCCATGATGAACCTCCAGCTTACTTGACAGCTTATAAGTACATGTATAAAAGAGTTCCTTCTTTTATCTGGTTGACTAACGCTGAAAAAGCCTTGGGAGAAAAATTATGGGGAGAACTACCAGGTAAAGTTGTTTCTATGGGTGTTGACACATTACTTCGTAGTCCTTTGCAAGCTGAATATCCATATTTACTGTACTGCGGTCGTATTGATCAGAATAAGGGATGTAATGACCTGGTCAATTTTTTCATTCAGTTCAAGAACAGCTATCCATCTAACTTGCGTTTAATATTGACTGGAAAGAATGAGATGGAAATTCCCTCTCATCCAGATATTGATTTTCGAGGATTTGTTACACCAGAAGAAAAATTTCAATTAATGGCTGGAGCTTCTATTTTTGTTATGCCTTCACCTTATGAAAGTTTTAGCATAGTCACTTTAGAAGCAATGGCTCAACGCACACCAGTTTTAGTAAATGGTGCTTGTGAAGTTTTGGTTGAACACGTTACTCGTAGTGGTGGTGGAAAAATTTATCGAGATTACGAAAGCTTTTCTAAAGCAATACAAGAGATGATAGCCAATCAGGATAAGTTAGCTGAAATGGGTGATACAGGTAGGCAATACGTCGTAACAAATTTTGCTTTTAGCAGTGTCAAAAAGAATCTTCTGGAAATGATTGAGAAATATAGTGTAATCTAGCAAAAATAATCAAGTTATGACCGTGACCAAAATAGCCCTAATAGCTGGATTAACTAGAAAAGATGGTTCTTATCTCGCCGAACTCCTTTTAGAAAAAGACTACTAGCTTGATTTAATGATAAAAACGCAAGCCCTCTAAAAATTTCTGTAGAGGTTATTTATTGCTAGTTAAGGAAACAATACCCCTAATGCGTCTCCCAGGCTTGAGCTTTATTATAATCGGGGTCATATTAGTAGTCTGGCAAAAATAAAATAAGTTACAGCCGTGACCAAAAAAGCCCTAATTACCGGATTAACTGGACAAGATGGTTCTTATCTCGCCGAACTCCTTTTAGATAAAGGCTACCAAGTATTCGGCTTAGTCCGCCGTTCTAGCACGAGTAACCTAGAACGCATTAGTCATTTGTCTAACCAGATCCAAATTGTATCTGGTGACTTGTTAGATCAGTCTTCGTTGATGGATGTAGTGACTGAGTGTCAACCAGATGAGATATATAACCTTGCATCCCAAAGTTATGTTCCCTTGTCTTGGACACAACCAGCACTGACTGCCGAATACACTGCTTTGGGGGTGTCGCGCCTGCTAGAAGCGATTCGGCGCTGTAAACCTGATGCTAAATTTTACCAAGCTTCCAGTAGCGAAGTTTTTGGACAACCGGATGAATCACCCCAAACCGAACGTACTGCTTTTCGTCCACGCAATCCTTATGGTGTTGCTAAGGCTTATGCGCATTGGATGACGGTGAACTATCGTCAAAAGTACAATCTTTTTGGTTGCTGTGGTATCACCTATACCCATGAATCTCCCCGTCGCGGTACAGAGTTTGTATTTCGCAAGGTTACTCATACTGCGGCTATGATTAAACTGGGTTTAGCCCAAGAGTTAAAACTTGGTAATTTAGATGCACGCCGTGACTGGTGCTACGCCAAAGATGCAGTACATGCAATGTGGTTAATGTTACAGCAAAGTAGAGCAGATGACTACATTATTGCTAGTGGTGAAACTCATTCGGTGCGAGAACTAGTAGAATGCGCCTTTAACTATTTAGATTTGAACTGGGAAGATTATGTATCTGTTGATCCTGCATTCTACCGTCCAGATGAACCAGTACAATTAGTAGGTTGTATTTACAAGATTAAAGCAGAATTAGGTTGGAAGCCCCAGTATTCCTTTGAACAAATGGTGCAGCTAATGGTTGATCATGATTTGAAAGAATTAAGTAACAGGTAATAGTTTTATAAATTGAATTTTGTCTTGCAGCTACTGTTTTAATGTATCAGTTTGCTGCTTTATCATCTATGCTATGTATTTATCTGTGTGTATCTGTGGATAATAGGAGAAAAATATGGACTTAAAACCTGGAATTGCCAACAATAGCACTAGCCATGATTTTGGTGTAAATATTTCAGGTTATGTTAACAGTGAATTTGGACTTGGTGAAGGAGTTAGAGGAACTATTAGAGCTGTTGAGGCGGTTGGAATTCCTTTTGTGATTAATAATTGTACTTTTAACACCATGCATAGGAAGATGGATTCTTCCTACACAGATTTTTCTGATAAAAATCCTTATCCCATAAATATTATTCAGGTAAATGTGGATATGATTAATACTTTTATCAGTTCCGCTAGTCCTGAATATTTCAAGAACAAGTATAACGTTGGCTTTTGGGCATGGGAATTACCAGAATTTCCTAAAGAATGGTTGTCGGCGTTTAATCTTTTTGATGAAATATGGACTCCTAGCGCTTATTGTGTTGATGCGATCGCACCTGTATCTCCTATCCCAGTATTGAAGGTTATGCATAGCATCTCGCTTCCTGAACCTGCAATCACTAAACAATCATTAGGCTTACCAGACAATAAATTTATTTTTCTATTTATATTTGATTTTTGTAGTGTTTTTGAACGTAAAAATCCTGCGGCAGTTATTGAAGCATTCAAACAAGCTTTTGGTAAAGATAATGAAAATGTTTTACTAGTACTTAAATTTTCTAATGCCAATTACTTTCGCGAAAAATCCCAAAAGCTCCTAAATTTAGTTGAAGATTTTAGCAATATTAAATTAATTGATAATTATTTACTTAAAGAAGAACTTAATGCTCTAATTTACCATTGTGATTGTTATATATCTTTACATCGTGCAGAAGGTTTTGGCTTAACAATGGCAGAGGCTATGTATTATGGGAAACCAGTGATAGCAACTGCTTATTCAGCCAATCTTGATTTTATGAATATCAATAATAGCTTTCTAGTCAAATACTCTTTAGTGGCGATCGCAGAAGATTATGGCCCTTACAAAAAAGGCAATATCTGGGCAGAACCAAATATTGATCATGCTGCATATTTAATGCAGTATGTATTTAATAATTATGAAGACGCTAAACAAATTGGTAAAAAAGCATCTGAGCATATTAAGTCTGTGTTAAGTCCAAAAGTAATTGGACAAAAGATCAAAAATAGATTAGCTCATGTAATGCAGAGGCGTCAGTATTCCTCAAATATTGATAATCTTTATACAGAACTGCAATATCAAACTGTAGAAATTCAGAGATTGCAAAACTTAGTTGCAGATATGGAAACGAGTAAGTTTTGGCATTTGCGTAATCAGTGGTTGAAATTGAAAAAAATATATTCTTTGCGAAGTACTAATTAATGTATAACACAAATATTTATGAGTTATAAATTTCAAAAAATACAACGTATCTGGAGAAGAAGGGGAATACTAGGAGTTTTAAAATTTTTTTATCAAAACGCTGCCTCTCACATCAAAAATAAAATATCTTATCAACAATGGTTAGAAAAAAATACTCTTAGTCAACAAGAGATTCTAACTGCTCGTCAGCAAATAGCTCAATGGCAAATCCAACCTAAATTTTCTATCATTATGCCTGTTTATAATGTAGAAGCAAAATGGTTAACACAGGCCATTGAATCAGTTCGCAATCAAATATATAGTAATTGGGAGCTTTGTATTGCTGATGATGCTTCTACCGAATCTCATATTTATGATATATTAACTCATTATAGTCAACTTGATTCACGAATTAAAGTTGTATTCCGTACAGAAAATGGACATATTTCAGCAGCTAGTAATTCCGCTTTAGAACTGGCTACAGGAGACTACATTGCACTTTTAGATCATGATGATGAATTAGCAATTAACGCTTTATTTGAAAATGCTCAGTTAATTAACCGATATCCAGAAGCAGATTTTATTTATAGTGATGAAGATAAAATAGATAACAAAGGAAAACGATTTTCTCCCTACTTTAAGCCTGACTGGTCACCAGAATATTTTTATTCTTGCATGTATACCTGCCATTTAGGTGTTTATCGTACTAGTATTGTGCGTGAAATTGGTGGTTTTCGTAGTGAATATAATGGCTCACAAGATTATGATTTGGTATTAAGATTCATAGAAAAAACAAAAAATATCTTTCATATCCCCAAAATTCTCTATCATTGGCGCAGTATACCTGCTTCTGCTGCTTCTGGCTCACAAGCAAAGCCGTGGGCATATACTGCTGGTAGAAAAGCTTTAGAATCAATGCTAGAGCGTAGCATATATCCAGGACATGTCGAAGAAACACCGAATCCAGGGATTTACAGAGTTAGACGCGATATTATCGGCAATCCTTTAGTTAGTATTATTATTCCCAGTGCAGGTACAACTGTTAATACTGCTTCTGGTTCCTTGTGTCTTTTAGAAAATTGCATTCGTAGTGTTCAACAGATGAGTACCTATCGCAACTTTGAAATTATTGTCGTCGATGGGTATGACATCCCAGATGCAACTTTAGAGAAAATACTTGCTATGGATGTGAAATTAGTGCGTTGTGCTGAACCTTTTAACTTCTCAATGCGAATTAATCGAGGTGCAGCCAAAGCCAAGGGAGAATTTTTACTGTTGTTGAATGATGATACAGAAGTAATTTCCCCTGAATGGCTCGAATCAATGTTAGAACTTGCACAACAAAAAGAAATCGGTGCAGTGGGAGCAAAACTTTTATTTCCTGATGGCAGATTACAGCATGTAGGGGTAATGATTCTTGAAGGTAATCCCTGTCATGCTTTCTACGGGTTTGATAATGAACAATCTGGTTATTTTTGTTCAAATATTGTGAATAGAAACTACCTCGCTGTGACTGCTGCTTGTTTAATGATGCGTCAAGAGGTTTTTCAATTATTAGGTGGGCTTGATGAAGCTTTTCCCCTCAACTACAACGATGTGGATTTATGTTTAAAAGCGCATCAATCTGGATATCGTAATGTAGTTACGCCTTATGCTCAACTGATTCATTATGAATCTGCTAGTAGGCAAAAAGGTTTAAAACCGGGTGAATGGTATCAATTAAATCATAAGTGGAAAGATTATTTTGAGAAATTGGGTACAGATCCTTACTACAATCCCAATCTGTCTTTCAAAGCTCCTAATTTTGAATTGTTCTGAAGAGAATATCTCAAAGCAAATAGTTATATCATGTTCGCTTGAATACTTATACTGTCGCTTAGGCTGCTAATTGGTGGCATTGCTGAATCAAGATATGAATTTACAATTCACGGATATGTAGAGACGTAGCATTGCTACGTTTCTACAAAAATGTATACAAACATAATTCATGACCAGATTCAGCAACGCCTAATTGATAATAGGTAACCCGAACTCAGGTTAAGCAATTAGCCGAACTTGATATTATCGACCTTGGTGTCTTAGTGTCTTAGTGGTTAAATGAAATTTATTTTTTCACCACAAAGACACCAAGACACAAAGAAAACTTATTGTTTAGGATTGCACCACCAAAGGGCTAGTTAGTAGAGTGATACCAAGAAAACAAGACAGAAAGATTGCTTCTTTGTCTCCCATGTCCTCCTTGTCTCCCATTTCTTCCCTCACTGCTGTGGCAATTGTGGGTGCTTGGCTGAGTATTGCCTTACTAATCGGGAAATTTCGGGATTATAAAGTCGTAAATAATTCCAGTAATTGCCAAAGACTTGACGCACATAATTTTTGGTCTCGTCAAAGGGTATTAGTTCTACAAATTCATCTGGATCTTGTGTTGGTATAGTTTGCAACCACTTAGCAACGTTACCAGGCCCAGCATTGTAACTAGCGATCGCCAACAACGAATTATTACCATATTGCTGATGGGTATGATCTAAATACCAAGTACCCAGCATGATATTATCGTTGGGGTCTTCGAGGTTAATTTTTTTACTATCCTCTTTAATTTGGGGAGCAATCCATTTAGCTGTATCTGGTAATACTTGCATTAAGCCAGTTGCATTAGCAACGGATTTAATTTTTGGCTGAAACCGTGACTCTTGACGAATCAATGCTGTTACCAGTAAAGGATTTAGCTGACGTTGCCCTGACCAATATTCTATTTCTTTAAGATAAGGAAAGGGATAACGAGCTTGCCAGTAGATAATCTGTTTGCTTAAAGCTTCATACTCAGCTTTTTCTTCTGGTTTTTCTCTGTCTTCCAATTTAGAGATTTTGTCAATTCCCAGTAAATTTTCCCCTTGGGTAAGCAGCATCAAACCCTCAGTAAATTGTTCTGCTACCGTAGGTTGGGCTTTGTTGTGAAATTCCGCTTGCCACTGCAACCAAGCATCACGGTCTTGACCAAGCAGATACAATTCTTTGAAGGTTTCAGAACCGGCTGTAGGTACAGGACGCACAAGGGGAACTATTTCTGGTGTCAACTGACGGACGTTGTTGAAGTTGCCGACATTCAGCCCCAAAGTTACTGCTGAGCGCCATGCATAGTAAGATTGGGGAAAGTTACTAAGTACGTATTCGTAAGCCTGTTTGGCTTCCTGCATTTTCCCTAAATTTGTTGCCCATTTCCCGACCCAAAAACCTGCTCTCGGAGCCAAAATGCTGTTAGGGTTAGTGGTAGGAATGGGTTCTGCCCATTGCCATGCAGCTTGGTAATCTTTGGCTTTAGCTTTTTCTAATGCCATTTTCCAACGGTATTCTGCTGCTTCCTCAGTATTCCCATACTTGCTAATCAGTAATTGCAGTGCTGCATTTGCTCCGTTGGTGTTATTTTGAGCTTGCAAAACTTTGACTTTGGCTAACAGTGCTTCTCCTGCAAGATCAGGAAATTTACTGATGACTTGGTCAAGATAAGGCAGAGCATTTTGACGTGGTTTGCTCATTTCTGCCAACCTCAGTAAGGCAGTACCTGTTTCCTGGGCTTCTGGGAAAGTACTAAGTAGTTGTTTATAAGTGGCGATCGCTTGCTCTCGTTTACCATCTATCTGCAATCCCCGGGCGACGCGATAGAGGTTACGAGGCGTCTTGTTTGATTTCGCGTAGGCATTTGCTGCTTTAGCAAATTGATTATTTTCCCAGTAGGCATTAGCAACAATTTCCCACTCTTGTGGCTTTAAACTAGTATTTTTACTTAAAGCATCTAAGACGGGAATGATTCCTGGTTGGTCATAGGCATGTTTTGCCAAAATTAATTGTAATTGTGGCTGATTAGGATTTTCTACCAAGCGCTTACGAATAATATCCCACGTCAGGGGATGGGAAGGAAAAGAGGCGATCGCTTTTTGGTGATACTCAGGTAGTGCTATTAGATAGAGGGCTTTAACACTGGCTGGATGTTCCGGGTAGTTTTTGACCACTGTCTGCCTATTATCGGAGGCTTTGCCCGGTTCTCCCAAGATGTCATATGCTTGGGCTTTTTTCAGCAAAATGTAGGGCGCCAGTCGCGGATAATCCTTCTCCAGCCCTTCCAGCAAATTTAACGCCTCTTTGGCTTCCTTGCGTTCAATCAAATCACTCGCCAGCAAATAACGAGCGCGGTTTTGATCTTGTGATGGAAACCCTTTGGCTAATTCTTCCAGTTTTGCTGCTCTTTGGGCAGGAGATTGCATTACCAAAGAGAAAACAGCTGATTCCGCTTTGTTGGCTTCTGTCAGTTGTTCTGGCTGATTGTTAAATTGTTTGAGCCATTGCCCCAGATATTTTCCCATCTGAGGGGCTGAAACCATTGCCCCAGCCAGGAAGGCACATATTCCTGCACCCACAATGATAGATATTTGTTTTTTCTGTAGCTTCTTCAGCATTGAGACCCGCTGAAAATTTGACATGAATTTCTTGCCACTTTAACATTACTAATACTGTAGAGAACTATTTTTGCCTTTCAATTTTTGATTGATGATGAAAAATTTGGCAGTTAATAGCTATTGCTATATTTATACTTTTGTTAAGAAAAGTTAGCAACAGATATTATATTTAGCATCATTCAATAGGTATATTTTCATGTTCCAACAGAAGTATATTTGCAGTAGAAGTAAACATGACTACATACACTTCTTTTGGAATTGATACTTGCTATTCGTCTTCACCCAAATGAATCACCCTAGTAGGTGAAACTTTATGGTTTTCCCCCCTATAGTACTGGCTAAAAACTGACTTTAACCATAAGCGATCGCATTTTCTGTAGTCCTGACTGAACTTTCCTATCTAATTTGTGAAAATTGCAAAACCCAGATCCCCAACTTTTAAGAAAAGTCGGGGAGCTTGTCTCTCACGAATAATTTAGAAATGTTATATCTAATAATATTTTTTGTAAAAACTAAAATTAGATCTTTTCCTTAATACTAAAAGACTATATGCAGGACTGACATTCTATGATTTTGAAAAAACTCGGCAAACTTAATGATTTCCCACTTCCCCTCTTCATCATTAAGTTCATAAATCAAACTGAATTCCTATATGAGAAATCCTGTGAGTTACTTTGAGATACTCACAGGCGACTCCTAAGTGAGGGTGTTAATGTGTAATACCAAATATCAGGAATATTGTATAGTTATCGACAAAAAAATTAATACATTTGGTAATTGGCAAATTGTCAAGGGTTCATAGTTAGTGGTTAGTGGTTAGTAGGTTACTACTCCTCACACTCCCCACACCCCTCACACCCCCTACTCTCTTCCTAATGCGTCAATTTTGAATTGTTTTCTCCTCACCTCCCCACCTCCTACTCTTCCACCTCTGGTACAGGATCATAACCACCTGGATGAAATGGATGACAACGTAGAATGCGTCGAACTGCTAACCAAGAACCGCGTAATGCTCCAAATCTTTCTATGGCTTGGATGGAATACATAGAACAGGTAGGCTGAAAGCGACAGGTAGGAAGAAATAACGGTGAAATAAACATTCGGTAGAACCGAATCAGCCAGATTAATAATAGTTTCATCAGAATCACATTTTTCTAATAAATTGGTAACAAAGGTCAAAATTTTTTATTTAAATCTTTGCTGTTGTTAAGTTTGTTTTCTGGTTTAGAGTCAATTCCTCTTTTAGGACTGCAACTCGCTAGCGTTGCAGCTTGGTTATCCCTCGTGATGTTAACTGCATGGGGGGTTAGTCGTTTTGCTCAAGCAGACTCAGAAATTGTGCGGAAGATAGTACATATAGGAACTGGTAATGTAATTTTGCTAGCTTGGTGGCTGCACATTCCAGCGATCGCAGGTATTACAGCCTCAATTTTAGCGAGTGCTGTTACTTTATTGTCCTATAGTTTTCCTATTCTCCCTGGTATTAATAGCGTGGGAAGGCTGAGCTTTGGGACTTTCTTTTATTCTATGAGTATTGGTGTTTTGGTAGCTTGGTTTTGGTATCTGCAACAACCCCATTATGCAGCATTAGGAATTTTAATTATGTCTTGGGGTGATGGACTAGCTGCCCTGGTAGGACAGCGATTTGGTAAACATAAATATTACCTTTTCGGAGGACAAAAAAGCTGGGAAGGTTCTTTGACAATGGCTATTGTCAGTTTTCTGATTTGCAGTTTGATTTTGATGAGTGTACAAGGCAACTCTTGGCAAGTTTGGGCTATATCTGTGGTAGTGGCTTTAGCAGCTACTGGGTTAGAAACTATTTCTTTTGTCGGTATTGACAATTTGACAGTTCCATTAGGTAGTGCTGCCCTGGCTTTTGTGTTAACTAAGTTTATAAGTGGTTGATTGCTGTCTGGTAAGCAATTATCAATTGCCCATTACCAATTACCTATGATAGTAGTATCTACGGTAGTAATAGTTTTGTTGCGGAAAATTGACGCCGTGACGATAGATTCTGCGGTAGCGTACTCTCGGATGATAGTTATAAACTCTTTGATAATGAGGTCTATAGTGATACCGTCTGTAGTAACGATGCCTATTATTATTATAGCGGCGTCTATGATGAAGATTTTGTCTGTAGTGGCGCGTTCTTCTGTAGCGATAGTGTCTGTGTCGTTGGCTAATTTTGTAATCTTGGTTGTGTCTCGTTTGTTCTGGTTCTGTTGACTCGATTTCTTGCTGTGAAATGATGGGTACTTGGGTAGAGGACAAGGTGTGTGCTGCGGCAACTTCTAATCCCAAGCTAATAGGCAATACTAAAGTACTGACTACAAATTTCCAAAACATTATTTTACACTCCTAATAGTTTGTTTTTTACTAAACCTTTCTCAATCCTTGATTTACTCCTCACCTATCAGGTTGGAAGGTTTATTGTTTATGCTTGGTGGTTCACGCAGTTCTTGCTTACTGCCAAATAATGGCTTGTTTGAGATTCCGTCCTGTTCTCAAGACCGAGCTTTTGGTCCAGGAAATGATTATCACTAAATGTTGTTGTGAAAATTGTTCTTGGTGAACTGACATCTCAAAATAATTTCGCTATTTGTGAAAACTTTACAAAAATACATATAAACTGAGTAATAACTACTAAACTATGACAGCGAAAATTTCGGATGACTTTTTTGCCTTTATCTCAACCACTACTGCGTGAAAAACAAGAAGATTTAGATATTCAAGATTTACAAGGTTTATTACGTCTAAATTGGAAATTAGGTAAGTTTAATCTTTGGTCAGGTTTTTATACCCGAATCGATCAAGTATTTATCCTCTGGAGTTTGATTTGTGCTGGTATTTTTGTCACAGCACAATTTTTACCTGTTAGCTGGTATATACAAGCTATTTGGTGGTCAGTTCTCACTCTCATCGGTAGTGTGAGCATGATAATTTTGACATGGTTTTGGGTAAGTGTAGAAAAGTTGCGTTGGCTGTTATATGGTTGGATAATCTTAATGATTGCAGGTGTTACGCTGACTGATTTGGGAATTTTCTATGGCTGGAGTACAGTTTTGACAAACTTGTGTCCTTTGTGGTTAACAATAAGCGCTCTCGGCTACTTATTGACAGCTTGGAGTGTGCGATCGCGTACTTTTTTACTGATGGCTATAATTCACTTCACCAGTATTGTTATTTTACCATTTTGTGGTGGTTGGCAATTTTGCGCTACTGGAATTGTCATGGCAATTAGTTTACTAGTATTGGCAGAGTGGCAATGGGATATGCGCCAACCAATTGAAGATTACGATCTTTTAACGCCAGAACAAAAGTTATTTAATCAACAACAATACGAGCGGCGTTTGGTTGCAAAATAAAAAGTTTTTAGAAAAAACTTATACTTTAGACTACAACTACGAGGTTTTATTTCACAATAAAAATATGCAGCATATATAAAAAATTTCCCTAGAATATATGTTGCATGATCGACGCAGGAGTTGTGCTGTTTGTCCTGTTTATTGCTTCCCAAAGGAGAACGGCGTCAGGGTAGCGAGCGATCGCGTAGATTAAAATAAGAACAAATAGTCAACACAACCGATTAATTTACTAAATTTTTGCGGTGTGGGGAGATGCAATGGGAAAGGTTTAAAGACTTTTGTCAATCTCTTTTCCTTTCCCCTAAGTCAGTTTGTGGTGCAGGGTTTTTGCCGTTTCCCCTGCTTTACAGTTACCAGGGGGATGCTAAAACATCCATCAGAACAGCCTGAGGTTTCTGACACTGTTAAGATAAAACTCAAGAATCGGGATGTTGTTGCTTTTTAACAGAATTTTTGTAACTTGATAAAAATTTATCCCGCTTGTATGGGTTTGTTTACAAGCGGGTTATTTATCTTTAGGAATAAGATATAAAAAATCGATGAATAACAATCTATATCCACCGATTTTGAATTGAATGACTCATCTGAAATTTTTTATTAATCACTGATTAATTTTTGCTTATTCAGAATAAACATCTCCTGTGTAGGGTTGGACACCAATATTGGGATAAGCATCGTCATTAGGGCCAAATATCCGTACCGCAGCTTCTGTAATATAGCGAGTCACACTAGCGATGAGATTCGAGATAGCCCTCATAATTAGACTCCCTCTTTTTTATTAGTTTTATAGGAATATCTATACTCTACTTCCAGGATTTTTGATTTGCTTTTATCTTCAACATATTGATATTTATGGCAATTTTACTTGATAAATGTTTGCAGAGGTTTAGCTTCAGGAATAGTGATACTGTCTAGTTTAAGTCTGACTGTAAATAACAGGCTTTTAGCATCTAGCTTATACCCTAAATTGGATTTTAGATGATGAAATATTTATTGGATAAGCCTTTCAGGTTTCCATCTGTCGCAATCATTTTTCAATTGGGTATTATTATTGATTATAACCATTAAAATAGTTTAATTTTTTACAAAAAAATATATAATTATTCTTGTAAAAGTACTATAAATAGGCTTTTGCAAACGTTACATTTCTAGACATTGACAATATTTATAGTGAAAATTACCATAAAATAAATAAGCATCCTTGGAGGGAGGCGATCGCATGACGTATCACCCAGAAATATTGAACCAGGAATTAATTCCGCGTGCAGAAGATTACAGCCTATTAACAGACCTTTACCAGTTGACGATGGCAGCTTGTTACACTGGTGAAGGCATAGAACAAAAAAGAGCTTGCTTTGAGTTATTTGTCAGAAAATTACCAGAAGGTTTTGGCTATTTGATTGCAATGGGGCTAGCCCAAGGGCTGGAATATTTAGAAAAATTTCGCTTTACTCCTGCCCATATAGAAGCTTTGCAATCCACAGGAATTTTTGCTCATGTACCAAAACACTTTTGGTCACTGCTAGAATCAGGAAATTTTAGCGGGGATGTATGGGCTGTACCAGAAGGAACAGCAGTGTTTGCTAATCAACCACTGTTGCGGGTAGAAGCACCATTGTGGCAAGCGCAACTGGTAGAAACTTATTTACTTAATACCCTCAATTACCAGACATTGATTGCAACACGCGCTGCCAGAATGCGTGATGTAGCCGGTGAAAAAGCAAATCTGCTGGAATTTGGTACTAGAAGGGCATTTAGTCCCCAAGCTTCGCTGTGGGCAGCACGGGCAGCGTTAGCGGCTGGATTTGATGCCACATCAAACGTCTTAGCAGCGCTACAACTAGGTGAGAAACCAAGTGGTACAATGGCACACGCTTTGGTGATGGCACTAACAGCAACTGAAGGTAGCGAAGATCAAGCTTTTGCTGCATTTCAACAGTATTTCCCAAATGCAACCTTGTTAATTGATACTTACGATACCATTGCTGCTGCCGAGCGATTAGCTCTTAAAGTCAACTCTGGAAAAATGAAATTGAGAGGGGTGAGGTTAGACTCCGGTGATTTGGTCACATTATCAAAAAAAGTGCGATCGCTTCTACCAGATGTATCAATAGTTGCTAGTGGAGACTTAGATGAGCAAGAAATTCTTTCCTTAAAAAATGCAGGTGCTGAGATTGATAGTTATGGTGTAGGAACCCAACTAGTAACAGGAAAACCTGTAAATGGAGTCTATAAATTAGTAGAAATTGATGGCATTCCGGTAATGAAAGAATCGAGTGGTAAGATGACTTATCCGGGACGCAAACAAGTTTTCCGTTCCTTTGTAGAAGGAAAATTGAAAACAGATTGTTTGGGATTAGCAGATGAAAATCATTTGGAAGGATTACCTTTATTGCAACTATTTATGCACAAAGGTAAACAGATACAACCACCAGAAACATTAGCAACCATTCGTCAGCGTACCACCGCTTCCGTAGCAAGTTTACCCCAACAAACTCGAGATTTAGAAAATCCTATACCAGTGGCAATGGCAATCTCTGATAAATTACATAAATTAACTGAGGAAACCAAGAAAAAACCAGCATTAGTTAGTAGTTAGTAACCAATTACCAATTACCAATTACAAATTACCAAAAAATGAAAATTGCCTTATTTGGAACTAGTGCCGATCCACCAACTGCTGGACATCAAGCGATTATCAAATGGTTGTCACAAAATTATGATCGTGTAGTTATTTGGGCAGCAGATAATCCCTTTAAATCCCATCAAACACCTTTGCAGCATAGGGTAGCAATGTTACATCTACTCATAGATGAGATACATGCGCCACAGCATAATATCAGTTTGGAACAAGAACTCAGTAGTTTCAGAACCATGGAAACTCTGGATAAAGCCAAGCAACGTTGGGGAACAGAAACAGAGTTTACTTTAGTTATAGGTTCAGATTTACTCCCTCAACTACCACACTGGTATCGGATAGAAGATTTACTACATCAAGTCCAACTTTTGGTTGTCCCACGACCGGGATATGTAATAGATCAATCTACTTTGCAAACAGTGGAAAATCTAGGAGCAAAAATAGCGATCGCCCAGTTACATGCTCCAGATGTATCCTCTACAGCTTATCGTAACAGTGGAGACCCAGAAGCTCTCACGCCCCCTGTAATTGACTATATTCATCAACAGCATTTGTACAAATGCCAGGACGCATCCAAAAAAAGCTTGCAGATACGCTAAACCAACAACCTTTGGCTGATTTCAAAGTCGGTGTTGACAATGTAATTTTTTCAGTAGATACTGCCCAAAACCGACTGCTAGTACTATTAGTAATGCGACAACAAGAACCCTTTTTAAATTATTGGGGTCTTCCGGGTACTTTAGTACGTCGAGGTGAATCGTTAGAAGACGCCGCTTACCGCATTCTGGCTGAGAAAATCAAGGTCAAAAATCTTTATTTAGAGCAATTGTATACTTTTGGCGGCCCCAGTCGCGACCCAAGAGAAGCAAGCGATAGTTATGGGGTGCGTTATCTCAGTGTCAGTTACTTTGCCTTAGTGCGATTTGAAGAAGCCGAATTAATTGCTGACAAAGTTGCTGGTATAGCTTGGTATCCAGTCAAACGAGTGCCACAGCTAGCCTTCGACCATAATGAAATTTTGGCATACGGACACAGACGTTTAAAAAACAAATTAGAGTATAGCCCGGTAGCTTTTGAAGTTTTGCCAGAAACGTTTACTTTGAATGATTTATATCAGTTGTACACTACTGTTTTAGGAGAAAATTTTTCTGATTATTCTAATTTTCGGGCGCGTCTACTCAAGTTAGGTTTTTTATACGATACGGGTATTAAAGTATCACGGGGTGCAGGACGTCCAGCTAGTTTATATCGATTTGATGCAGAAGCATTTGCCCCTTTTAAAGATAAGCCTTTAGTGTTTATTTAATTGCAGAAGGATTGTTGACTTCTAAACAGACGCGAGGAACATCGCGTCTCTACTAATAATTAATGACAAATGACTATTGACTATCATGAAAATCGCGATCGCTCAACTTAATCCTATCATTGGTGATTTACCAAAAAATGCTCAAAAAATCCTTGAAGCTGCACAACAAGCAGTAGCAAAAGGTGCGCGTTTATTGCTGACACCAGAATTGTCCTTATGTGGCTATCCTCCCCGGGATTTATTATTAAATCCTAGTTTTATTGAAGCAATGGGTATTACTTTGCAACAATTAGCTAGAGACTTGCCACCTAAGTTAGCAGTATTAGTCGGAACTGTAGACAAAAATTTTCAAGCCAAAACCACTGGCGGCAAAACTTTATTCAATAGCATCGCTTGGTTAGAAGCGGGTAAAGTAAAACAAATTTTTCACAAACGGCTTTTACCTACCTATGATGTCTTTGACGAACACCGCTATTTTGAACCAGGTTTGCAAGCTAATTATTTCACCTTGGATGACATTAATATTGGCGTCACTGTTTGCGAAGATTTGTGGAACGATGAAGAATTTTGGGGCAAACGTAGTTACACTGTTAACCCAATTGCTGACTTAGCAATTTTGGGTGTGGATTTAATTGTGAATTTGTCCGCTTCACCTTATACCCTCAGCAAGCAACGGTTCCGGGAAGCAATGCTAAGTCACAGTGCAGTACGTTTTCGCCAACCGATTATTTATGCTAATCAAGTGGGCGGCAACGATGATTTAATTTTTGATGGCAGAAGTTTTGCTTTAAACCGCCAGGGTGAAGTTATTTGTCGGGCCAGTGGGTTTGTCACTGATTTATTAATCATTGAATTTGATCAAGAAGCACGGGATTTCAAGTTGGGCTTTATTGCACCTAACTATGACTGCGAAGAAGAAGAAATCTGGCAAGCATTAGTTTTAGGACTAAAGGACTATACGCGTAAATGTGGCTTTAGTCAAGTAGTTTTGGGTTTGAGTGGTGGGATTGATTCTTCTCTTGTGGCTGCGATCGCCACATCTGCCCTTGGTAAAGAAAATGTCCTCGGTGTTCTCATGCCTTCTCCCCACAGTTCTGACCATTCCATCACTGATGCCTTGGCATTGGCAGCAAATCTTGGTATCAAAACTCATATCTTGCCCATCGGGGATTTAATGCAAGCATATGACAAAATCTTTGCAGATTTGTTTGCCGAGACTGAATTTGGACTAGCAGAAGAAAATATTCAATCCCGAATTCGGGGTAACTTATTGATGGCTATATCCAATAAATTTGGTCATCTTCTCCTCTCAACGGGCAATAAATCAGAAATGGCTGTCGGCTACTGTACTCTCTACGGTGATATGAATGGCGGTTTAGCAGTCATAGCTGATGTTCCCAAAACCCGCGTTTATGCACTATGTCGCTGGTTAAACCGCAACGGCGAAATTATTCCCCACAACGTCCTTACCAAAGCGCCCAGCGCCGAACTTAAACCGGGTCAGGTTGACCAGGATTCTCTACCCCCCTACGATATTCTCGACGACATTTTGCAACGCCTGATTCAAGATCACCAATCACCCGCCCAGATTGTCAGTGCTGGACACGATCCAGCCGTTGTTGAAAAAGTCATGAAAATGGTAGCTAGGGCAGAATTCAAGCGGCGACAAGCACCGCCGGGATTAAAAATTACAGATCGCGCTTTTGGTACTGGATGGCGAATGCCCATAGCTAGTAATTGGCTGGCTGTTAAAAATACTTATCAGACGAGAAGTGTATCTACACCTTCCTTGACACTTTGGAACGGGCAAAATACTCATCCCAGAATGAAATAAGCAAAGGGAAAGGCACAAAAAGAGGGCAGATGGGATGGAATTTACCACATTTCCAATCTTGCGTGTCAGGGTAGGGTGGGGTTTGAATCTCCATCCGAAGAAAGCCTTCTGCCATCTATCTGCCTCTGTGAAGCTCAGATCCCAGGAAGTTCTGCCTTCTTCAAGCCAATTGAGAAACTCGCCAACCTCAGCAAATGAAGAGCGATCACTAGCAAGACTAAGGCGGAAACAGCAAAAGGTAATGAGCAATAGAGAAAATACTTAGACCAGATTTTGTAAGGTGGGCATTGCTGACCCTACAATGATGAATAGTGTTAATAAAACTTTACGCGCTCTCAGCAACACCCCAAGTTAGCCATGACCGTTGCCGTTTCTCTCGAAAACGTCTACAAAATTTACAATCAAGTCCTCGTAGTCGATAATCTTTCTTTTGACATTGCTGCTGGAGAAATGTTTGGGTTACTTGGCCCAAATGGTGCTGGTAAATCCACCACCATTCGGATGTTGACCACCCTCACCAAACCTACACAAGGAAACGTTGAGGTGTGTGGCTATGATGTCATACGCCAAAGAATGCAGGTAAAGCAATGTATAGGTGTAGTGTTACAGCAAATCAGTGTAGATGGTGATTTAACTGTCTGGGAAAACATGGAACTACATGGTAGGCTACATCACATTCCTAATCCACAGCGCCAACGTCTGATTAACCAATGGCTGGATTACGTGGAACTTACCACAAAACGTAATGATCTAGTAAAAACTTTGTCTGGAGGGATGAAGCGGCGATTACAAATTGCTAGGGCTTTGTTACATCAACCCCAAATTCTATTTTTAGATGAACCAACAGTAGGACTAGATCCCCAAACCAGGCGTCGTCTTTGGGAAATTATCAAAGATTTAAATAAGCAGGGTATGACTATGCTGCTAACAACCCATTATATGGAAGAGGTGGAATATTTATGCGATCGCATCGGCATTATGGATAATGGTAAGTTAATCTCTTTAGGAACTTTACAACAATTGCGCTCCACTCATGGTGAAGGCTTGGTAATCAAACAAGTAGGAGATCGTTGGGAATATCTCTTTTTCCCCACCTTGAGTGAAGCAAACAATTATTTAGAAAATCTACAAGACAAGACAGGGATAATGGTACGTCCCTCTAACTTGGAAGATATTTTTGTAGAACTAACTGGACGTCAGTTAGATTAATTTCACACCCCTAATTCCCGTAAGGTAGCTTCCATTCTCGTCACACTGTCAAACTTACCCTGTTGTTCATATAAATCACGGGCTTTTTTCAAAACAGCGATCGCTTCTTTGGATTTACCTTGTTTTTTTAAGATTGTTCCCCGTAACTCATAAACTTGGGGATTTCGGGGAGCAAGTTGCACAGCTTCCTCATAGGCCCATTGAGCACTAGTGTATTCTCCTAACCGCACTAGAATAGTACCTAAACCTATATAGGCATTGATGTTCCCACGGTTTAACTGTATCGCTTTGCGATAAGCTTCTTTTGCTCCATTGTTATTACCTAAATTACCACTGACATAACCCAAAGCATATTGATAATCACTGTTATTAGGGTTAAGAGCCACAGCCCGACGGTAAGCAGTTAAAGCTGCGGAAAAATTTCCTTGTAAAGCATACAAATAACCAATGCCAGAATAGATTGAAGCATTTTTTGGCTCTAGGTTTGCTGCTTGTTGGTAGACAGCGATCGCACCACCATAATCACCTGTCTCTACTAATCTACGTCCTTGTTCCAATAGTTCTTTAACTTCTTGAGTACTTTGACGCTGTACTACTAATACCTGAGCCTGAGTCACTGAAGCCATTGTTGTCACAATGCTTCCTATTAACAGAACACTAATTAACAATGAAGTTCCTTTGTACACAGCCAACAACCTGAAAGTTTGTGCCAATTGAACAGATTTTCTCTGATTGCTTGTCCATTAAAACAAAAATATTCTATTTTGCAAACTCCATATGCATCTTTTTTACCAAATATTTAAAAGCTCTCTCGTTTTTTGCCTTCTGGTTTATAACTCATTTCCAGCATCTGCTTTGATAATTAAAAAAATTACCAGTTAGAGATAGGTAATCATAGTAATACCTTAATTACTGGTTATAAATAATACAAAATTTTCAATTTCAACTCAAAATTCTAACTATTGACCCATGACGAGCTAAACCCACAAAGCAGATAATGTGGTTTTCTGGCAAAAAAATAAAGATTTAAAGGGTGAACAAAAATCTTCTTCTTTTAGCCCTTCTTTTTTACGTGTTGCAGAGAAAGTAGGATGTTTTTGAATTGTTGTAAACGAAAAAATCTAACTTCTACCTACGGAAGCCGCTACGCGTCTACGCGCAATTCGCGTCTAACACGGTTCAAGAATCCATCCCGATTTTATGCAACGCCCTTATTTAAATTGTTCTGACTTTTGCAATCAATCTAATAAAGATACGAATACATAAAATTGGATTTATATTTGATTATTGTGAAGCTAGGTACATTACCTGCTTACGCAAGAAAGTTCATTAATCAAATTCAGATACTAATACATATTGATCTTTGTGAGGTAGACTTATGATTTTAACTACTACTGATGTGATCCAAGGAGCTGTTATCCAGTCATATTTGGGTATTGTGACAGCAGAAATTGTCTATGGTAGTAATTTTCTGCGAGACTTTTTTGCTGGTCTACGGGATATCATTGGGGGACGTACTGGTAGCTACGAGCGCTTATTTGAAGAAGGTCAAAGGAAAGCACTAGCAGAGTTAGAACAACGAGCCTTGCGCTTAGGTGCAGATGCAGTAATTGGCATCGAAATTGATACAGGTACAATCAATGTTGACCAGTCGGGAGTATTACTATTAATCACAGCTACAGGCACGGCTGTGAAAATGCGTTAAGTAGAAAGTGGCAAATATGCATGTAAAGAGCAAACAGCTCTTTGCCTGCTATTAGGAATAATTCATAACAGCTACGTATTTGAATAACGTATATATTTATTAATATTTAAAAATTTATTTTTACAGATTTAGGAACTGAGGCTGGCTCATGTTGATACTTATTTTAATAAAAATCTCACATAATAATATATATACCTGTGAAATAAACTTAATACCCAAGGTAGACATATTAACTCCTTCTATTGATAGATATTAAAAACAAGAGATAGCAATTTAATTTGAAGATAACTATCAAAATAGCAGAAAAACCTTAAAATTTTATTCAGGAGAAATGAGTTTATGTCCTATGTAAATCGTCCTGCTGGTGAAGTTATTAATGAACCTGTTGCAGTTGCACCAGTAGTTGATTACCACGATCGCGTCCGTTGGGGACCGATTATTTCTGGTCTATTAGTAGCCATAGCAACTCAGTTAATTTTAAGCGCTATAATTGCTGCCCTCGGAGCAGGTAGTATTGAAGCTTCTGGTAGACCAAGAACAATAACACCTAATGTTGCTGGTAATGTCGGTATTTGGTCAACTATAGCCTTATTAATATCCCTTTTCACTGGTGGTTGGGTGACAACCCGCGCCTGTGGCCCTATGAACCGTAATACAGCCCTTCTCAACGGTGCAATTCTCTGGGCAACAACTTTAGCAGTTAGTTCTTGGTTACTAGCAAGCGGTGTAACTGGTGCTTTTGGTGTAGCAGCTTCTAATGCAGGAGAAGTAATTAATCAGTTGCAACAGCAAGGTGGTGTTAATGTACCACAAAACACTCCTACTGCCCAGCAAGCTCGTGAAATTGCAGCAAATTTACGCTCAGGGTTATGGTGGTTTGTATTCGGCTCTTTACTAGGTTTAATTGCTGCTATGATCGGAGCCGCTGTCGGCGCTCGTAGTCCTCGCACTCAAGCAAATTACACATAAAGTTAGTAGTTAGTAGTTGAAGGTTGGTAGTTAAGAGTTGTTAGTTGTTACACAGACAACTAACAGCAAAGAACTATCAACCATTTACCATTTTAAGTATGAAGCTTCTACACCTTGTTCTCGCCTAATTTTGCCATCTTTTTCAAACCAGGCGATTACTTGCTCTGTTGTCAAATCTTCCATAGAAACACTGTATTCTTGGGCGATATGCTTCAAGAGTTTTAATGATGAAATAGTCAATCGAGATAAAAACTTTTCTGAGGAAGACAACAAAGCAGCATCTACTTTTGCTGACTCTTCTAAAGTTAAAAATTGCTCTGATGGTTGTTGGGGTAGTGAATTCATAAATAGGCATTTAGTAGTTGGTAATTGGTACTCTTTTAGTAGTCAATAACCATTAACTAAGAGTTAACAAGATATTTGGTTTTCCGTTAAACAAATTACCAATTGACCATTATCTTTGAAATACACTAAATATGAAAAGCTATATATATTTCTTATGATCTGACTTTTCTCGCTTGCACTAAGTAGCCACAACGATGCTCACCATTAATAATCCAGTGAGTACGTTCTACCGTACAGTCTGGTAAAACAGCAGCAAACATTTCTAACTCATGCCCACAGATACTGGGGAAAGACTCTGCAAGGTTAGAAATAGCACAGTTATGCTCCATTAAAATAAAGCAATCGCCACTTCCTGGCTCATTAGAGTCTATGGGGTGGTACTCCGCCATGTAACCCTCTGCTTTCCTGAGTTCCACCAGAGTTTCTACCCTTTGGTGTAAAGAGCCATTACCCAGGCGATCGCGATATTCTTGTGCTTTACGCTCCCACTGTTTTCTTAAAATACTGCTGACTTGGTCGTGTCCAACCGTTTGGGCTACCGTATCTAACAAAGAAACGGCAAACTCTCCATAACTATCAGCCGCTTCTCTTCGTAAGCGATCGCGTCCTTTACTACTTAACTTATAAACGTGCTGCGGTCGCCCCATTCCCGCCTGCACCGAAGAATACACAATTAAATCTTCCGCCTCTAAATCCTTGAGATGGCGACGAATCGCTTGTGGGCTAATATCTAAAGCTGCGGCCAGTTCAACTGCCGTAGCTTGAGCGTGCTTAACTAGATATTCTAGGATATCTTGCTTGGTTGAGGACTGCTGGGTAGTCACCATCATCGTCCCAAAAAATCATGATTAAATTTCACTTTGACAACAATATTGTTGTTAATCTAGCGTAAAATGAAGATGTGTTAAACAACATAACTGTTGTTTTAGTAGTTATCCCTATTGTAACAGTCGTGTGACCATTCGGTAACACGAGTTGGGAATTGGTCAAAAATCCCTCTCCATCCTTAAAGAGTATAGAGTTGCGAACACAAGAGAAAATCATCCATGAGTGCCACTGTTAAAACCCTAGTAAATCAACCCTACAAGTACGGCTTCGTCACCAACATCGAGGCAGACACAATTCCTCGGGGACTAAACGAGGATATCATCCGCATGATCTCTGCCAAGAAAAACGAGCCAGAATTCATGCTGGAGTTTCGCCTCAGAGCTTATCGCCAGTGGCAAAAAATGACAGAACCAACTTGGCCTAACGTTAAATACCCACCAATCGACTATCAAAATATAATTTACTACTCAGCCCCCAAGCAACAAGCCAAAAAGAAAAGCTTAGAAGAAGTAGATCCTACCCTTCTAGAAACCTTTGAAAAGTTGGGCATTCCTCTGTCAGAACAAAAGCGACTGGCGAACGTCGCCGTAGACGCTATTTTTGATAGCGTCTCAGTCGCCACCACCTTCAAAGAAAAACTGGCAAAAGAAGGGGTGATCTTCTGCTCTATTTCCGAAGCATTACAGGAACACCCAGAATTAGTCAAGAAGTACCTGGGTAGCGTCGTTCCCATTGCCGATAACTATTTTGCTGCTCTCAATTCAGCGGTATTTAGCGATGGTTCCTTCGTCTACATTCCCAAAGGCGTCAAATGTCCGATGGAACTGTCCACCTACTTCCGGATTAACAATGGTGAAACCGGGCAATTTGAGCGGACATTAATTGTCGCTGAAGAAGACAGCTATGTTTCCTACCTCGAAGGCTGTACAGCACCAATGTACGACAGCAACCAGCTACATGCTGCGGTTGTCGAACTTATTGCCCTTGACAATGCCGAAATTAAATACTCCACCGTCCAAAACTGGTACGCCGGCGATGAAAAAGGCAGAGGTGGTATTTACAACTTCGTCACCAAGCGCGGTTTATGTCAAGGTGTTAATTCCAAAATTTCTTGGACACAAGTAGAAACTGGTTCTGCCATTACCTGGAAATACCCTAGCTGCGTACTGGTGGGTGATAACTCCGTGGGTGAATTTTATTCGGTAGCGCTGACTAACAATATGCAGCAAGCCGATACCGGTACAAAAATGATTCACATTGGGAAAAATACCCGCAGCACAATTATTTCTAAAGGTATCTCCGCTGGTAATTCTAGTAACAGTTACCGGGGTTTGGTAAAAATTAACCCGAAGGCAGAAAAAGCTAGAAACTACTCCCAGTGCGACTCCATGTTGATTGGGGATAATGCCCATGCTAATACTTTCCCTTACATCCAGGTACAAAACAATACTGCTAAAGTAGAGCATGAAGCTTCTACTTCCAAGATTGGGGAAGACCAGTTATTTTACTTTGCACAGCGAGGTATTTCCACAGAAGATGCGCTAAAGATGATGATTAGCGGCTTCTGTAAGGATGTGTTTAATAACCTGCCGATGGAATTTGCTGTGGAAGCTGATAAGCTATTGAGTTTGAAGTTGGAAGGTAGTGTTGGGTAATCTAGATGATTTATCTTTGTGTTCTTTGTGTCTTCGTGGTTAAAAAATATTATTGAACCGCGAAGGCGCGAAGGGCGCGAAGAAGGAAGAGACAGAAGAGAGAGAAGCATGATTATTGAAAATAGCGAAGTTGTGCTGTCGGTAAGAGACTTGACGGCTGAAGTTGATGGAACACCAATTCTCAAGGGTGTGAATCTGGAAGTGCGTTTGGGTGAGATTCATGCGATTATGGGGCCAAATGGTTCTGGTAAAAGTACCTTTTCTAAGGTGTTGGCTGGACATCCGGCGTATGCAGTGACTGGCGGTGAGGTGATTTTCCAGGGACAGAATTTGCTGGAAATGGAACCGGAAGAACGGGCTAGAAGTGGGATATTTTTGGCTTTTCAGTATCCTTTGGAGATTCCAGGGGTCAGCAATTTAGATTTTTTGCGGGTGGCGTATAATTCCAAGCGGAAGGCGCAGGGTTTGGAAGAAATCGATGCTTTTGATTTTGACGATTTGGTGGAGGAAAAGCTGGAAGTTGTGAAAATGGACTCGGCTTTTCTCAACCGGAGTGTGAATGAAGGTTTCTCTGGTGGTGAGAAAAAGCGCAATGAGATTTTGCAAATGGCGTTACTGGAACCAAAGCTGGCGATTCTGGATGAAACAGATTCAGGTTTGGATATTGATGCGCTGAAAATTGTGGCGAATGGGGTAAATCAATTGGCGAGTCCTGAGAATGCCACAATTATGATTACTCACTATCAGCGACTGCTGAATTATATTGTGCCGGACTATGTGCATGTGATGGCACAAGGACGGATTATTAAGTCTGGTGGTAAGGAGTTGGCGTTAGAGTTAGAATCTCGTGGTTATGACTGGTTGTTAGATGAATTTGCGGCTGAGGTGGGTGTGTAATGACTATCCAAGTTTCTCCCAGTCCAATTCCTAACTCAAGTGCAGCTAGTTTGACTGCAACTTTGTTAGATAGGGATGCTTATTTAACTGAGTTATTAAATCGGGTGACTGTATCAAAGTCAGAGGGTTGGTTGCAACAGGTGCGCGATCGCGCGGCGAATTGGGTGCGTCATTCTGTTTTGCCTACTACCCGGGATGAGGAATGGCGGTTTACTGATTTGTCTGCTTTACGGCAGGTAAAATTTAATGTAGAGACCTTGCATGCAAGGTCTCTACAACCAGATATTTTGCCGGAAGCTGCTAACTCTCGTTTGGTGTTTGTGAATGGTATCTATGTACCAGAGTTATCGGTGGTGGCTGGGTTGCCAAAGGGGGTAGTAGTTAGCAATTTGGATGCTGCAAGTCAGCTTGGTGTGCAGAAATATTTGGCACAAGCTGAGGGAGCGTTGGATGTGTTCACGGCCCTGAATACTGCTGGTATTAATGATGTGGCGGTGGTTTGGGTTCCGAAGAATGTGGTGGTAGAAACACCGATTTATTTGGTGTTTATTGCTGCTGGTGATGAGCCGTTCGTTTCTCAGCCGCGTTGTTTGGTGGTGGCGGAAAGTGGTTCACAGGTGAGTTTGGTGGAAGAGTATAGGAACCGCAAAGACGCGAAGGACGCGAAGGAAGTTTACTTGAGTAACGCGGTGACTGAGATTTGGTTGGAAGATAATGCTCAGGTAAATCACACGCGGGTTGAGTGGGATAGTGGGGAGGCTTTTCATGTTGGGAAGACTGCTGTGACTCAAGGGCGTTACAGTCGGTATACTTGTAATGCGATTAGTTTGGGTGGTAGGGTTTCGCGCCACAATTTAGAGATTTTGCAAACTGGTGAGCAAACGGAAACTAATTTGAATGGTTTGACGGTGATCGGTGGTAATCAGTTGGCGGATACTCACAGTGCGATCGCTCTGAATTATCCTTATGGTACAAGTCGGCAATTGCACAAAACTATCGTAGGCGATCGCGCTCATGCGGTGTTCAATGGCAAAGTTTTTGTTCCTAAATTAGCGCAGTTAACGGATGCGGCACAATTGAATCGCAATTTGCTGCTATCATCTAAGGCCAGAGTTGATACCAAACCCCAATTAGAAATTACCGCAGATAATGTTAAATGCGCTCACGGTGCGACTGTGAGTCAGTTGGAAGACGATGAAATCTTCTACCTGCAAAGTCGGGGTATTGATGAAGAAAGTGCGCGCAGTTTATTAGTTCATGCCTTCGCTGCGGAAATTATTAACCAAGTACCAGTTCCTTCCCTGCGTGAAAAACTCACGCAAACCGTCAACCGATTTTAGTCAATACCTCTTGACTTTTGACTTTTGATTTTTGACTTTTTAAACATGACTTTTACCCAAGAAAGAACCCTTGCTGATAAAGTCCGTCTTGACTTCCCGATTTTACACCAGGAAGTCAATGGCAAACCTTTAGTGTACTTTGACAACGCTGCGACATCCCAAAAACCTCTGTTCGTACTCGATACTCTCCGAGACTACTACGAGCAGTACAATGCTAATGTCCATCGTGGCGTACATACCCTCAGTGCTAAAGCTACAGAGGCTTACGAAGCAGCTAGAGATAAAGTTACTGCGTTCGTCAATGCTGCATCACGTCAGGAAATTGTTTTTACTCGCAATGCAACTGAGGCGATCAATTTGGTTGCTTACAGTTGGGGAATGAATAATTTGCAGCCAGGAGACGAGATTATTCTGTCGGTGATGGAACACCACAGTAATATTGTTCCTTGGCAGTTTGTTGCCGCTAAAACGGGTGCAGTACTGAAGTTTGTAGAATTGACACCAGAAGAAACATTGGATTTGGAACATTTCCAAAAGCTGCTTTCGGATAAAACAAAATTGGTGTCGGTGGTACATGTTTCTAATACTTTGGGTTGCATTAACCCAGTGGCAGAAATTTGCACCCTCGCACATAAATATGGAGCCAAAGTATTAATTGATGCTTGCCAAAGTGTCCCCCACATGCCCGTTGATGTGCAGCAAATTGGCTGCGACTGGTTAGTGGCTTCTGGGCATAAAATGTGCGCTCCCACTGGTATTGGTATTTTGTATGGCAAGCTGGAATTACTGCAAGCTATGCCGCCATTTTTAGGTGGTGGTGAGATGATTGCGGAGGTGTTTTTAGACCATTCTACCTACGCAGATTTACCACATAAATTTGAAGCTGGTACACCTGCCATTGGCGAAGCGATCGCCCTTGGTGCAGCAGTAGACTATCTTACTAAAATAGGCATGGACAAAATCCACACCTACGAAGCAGAATTAACTGCTTACCTATTCCAGCAATTAGAAAAAATACCCCAAATCAGAATATACGGGCCCAAACCAAATACTCAAGGTGAAGGTAGAGCTGCTTTAGCTGCATTCACCGCCGCCGAAGTTCATGCTAATGACTTATCAACATTATTAGATACAGAAGGGATTGCCATCCGTTCTGGACACCATTGTACCCAACCGTTACACCGCTATCTCAAAATTCCTGCCACCGCACGCGCCAGTCTCTCTTTCTACAACACCCGTGAGGAAATTGATGTATTCATCAAAGCCTTGAAAGAAACAATTGACTTTTTTGGCGGCTTGTTTGGTGATGAATGACGGAGAGCAATACACCTCCTCAAACTATAATTTAGTCCGCGTAGGCGGACTTTGTTTATCCAGCGTTTATCCAGCAAAAATGTCTATTAATTTACTGCATAGTCTGCTAGCTGCTAGAACTTTTACAGAATTAGGAAAACTTGACCAATTACTCACCTGGGAAAAAGATAAATCTTTAGCAGTAGTGTAACATATAAACCTTTGTGTCTTAGTGTCTTCGTGGTTTAAAAAGTATGACTTTTTACCACCAAGCCACCATACAGTAAAAAGCGATCGCAAATTCCCATTAGGTGCAGCACTCCAAATGGCTGATAAAAAAAGTAGTATTTAGTCGTAGAGACTGATGGGGTAGTGATGGATGCTCGCGTCCCCCGTATCTCCCCAGTTAACACGAATTAATTGCAACTCAGTATGAGTCAAGAGGAGAATAAATGACACCTAAGCGGTTGGGTTTATTTTTGTTAACATTATTAGCGATTTTTGTTGCAGGTTCGTCCTTACTCAACAGTTGGAAAGAACCACAGTTCCAAATTCGCCTCGAACTTTATCAGACAAATATTGTCTTGGAAGCTTCCCAGTGGCAAATCTCAGATAGCAAGGATAATGATTTTCAAGCAGCCAAAGAAGCAATCATCGGTGAAAAACCCCTAGAAACCGCCACTAAGCAGTATCAAGAAGCACGGAAATCGGCTGAAATTAATTTAGAAAAAGCTAGAAAACTGCTGGCAAACTTAAGTTCCGAACCTGTTACAACTCCCACAACTCCTAAACCCCAACCAGAAATTCCTCCTGCAACTAATACTTCTCGTTCAATACAGCAAAAACAATTACAAAAAACAATTGAGCAACTGCAAAAATCAATTGCTGAGATCGATTTGCGCTTGGGAATGTTACAAGCACAGCAAAAACAAACAGATACAGCCTTGAAAACTTGGCAGCAATTACAGCAAAATTCCCAAATAAAACCGGAATTGCGCGAAACTGCTACGGCGTTGAGTGGAATGTGGAGTAGTCCGCCTCGTTTGCTTCCCAATGCTCAACAACTGATTCAAGATAATTTAGATGGTTGGTTTCGTTATACTGCTTTGACTCAACTCTACCAACTCCAACAACGTCAAGAAGTTCTAGCCAACCTTAAAACAGCACAACAAGAAGCTGCGGAACAAGCTTTTGTGAAATTGGCGATTATTGGTACTATTCCAGCACTAGGAGCTTTTGTGGGTGTAGGATTGCTGATTTTTCTAATTGGTCAACGTGTTGTTAAAGGTAAAGCTAGTTTATTGGGACAAAATGCTGATACGGGTTGGTCAGTACCTTGGGATGGTGAAACGATTTTGCAAGTATTTGTCGTCGGCTTTTTCTTTATGGGACAAGTATTGATCCCCATAATTTTATCCCTACTTCCTATCCCCCGTCCTGCCCAAAATCTACGCCTGCAAGCATTCTATGTATTCTTAAGTTACATATTAGTGGCATCGGGTGCGATATCTGTACTTTATTTATCTATTAAACGTTTTTTACCACTAGACTCTGACTGGTTTCGCTTAAATTTACGGGGTAAGTGGTTTTTGTGGGGATTTGGTGGTTACTGTGCGGCTTTGCCTGTGGTAGTTGTGGTATCTTTGATTAATCAACAAATATGGCAAGGACAAGGTGGTAGTAATCCTCTGTTGCAGTTAGCCTTGGAAAGTCAAGATTCTCTGGCTTTGGGTATATTTTTCTTGACTGCTGCGATCGCTGCTCCTTTGTTTGAAGAATTCCTATTTCGCGGTTTTCTGTTACCTTCTCTGACTCGTTATATGTCCGTATGGTGGGCAATTATCGCCAGTAGCTTTTTGTTCGCGATCGCTCATTTGAGTTTATCGGAAGTTTTACCACTATTCGCCTTGGGAATTGTCTTAGGGGTAGTTTACACGCGATCGCGTAATCTCCTTGCCCCCATGGTCCTCCACAGCCTCTGGAACAGTGGCACTCTACTTAGCTTATTTATCCTTGGTAGTGGTAGTAATTAAAGGAACCGGGGATCGGGGAATAGGGAAACAGGAGAAAAGAAACACCAATGCCCAATCCCTGATCCCTAATCCCCTTCGTCACAAAAATCTACCAACAGTATGTTGATATTCAGGATAAAAAAATGCTAGCTTGAGAGAAAATACATAGCTAATAAAAACTCAAGCAATTTAGTTAAATAAATAACAAATTAGCCATTAATGGATGACTATTGCTTATTGACAGTTTCTGTCCAGGAATATTAACTTTTACATTTCCGTTTTCAATTAAATGATTACGGAAAATTTACAAAATTTAGTTTGTAGCTATTTGCCTGGCTAAACTTAGAAAACCATCTGTAAAAAGCCGCTGAAATACGGTGTCTAATTTACTCTAAGTCAGTATCTTTAATTATTTACCGTGACAATAAAAAATCCGGAAATGATACTGTCGGATGTGTATAAAGTATTATGACACAATGTGTTTGCCATTAATCCTGTAACACAGAGGTTTCTGGCTTAGAATTCAATACTATCTATATCTATGTAGCGGTTTTTATTTTTATTCAAAATAGTTTTCTGGAGATATCTAGTTTCAGAAAATTTCTGAACACTATATCTTCAAAACATAGCGTTACTTGACCTCACAAGTAACGTCAGTTCAACATATTTACTTTTTCAATATTTATACTGAATCAAAAGTAAAATAATGTAAACAGGATAGTCAGTAGATTTACTTCTTGTTAAAAATATAGAATTTCAATTTTATACATTACTAATAAAGGAGCAGTACTCATATGGCAAAACTCAACCCCAGTCATGCCACTAAACAACTATTAGCTGGGTATAGTGGCATTATGCTAGGAGGTCTTGGAATTCATAAGTTTGTTCTGGGTTATACCACAGAAGGATTTATCATGCTCATGATTTCTTTAGTGGGAGGTTATTTTACTTACGGTTTAACCCTATTCATTATGCAGCTTGTGGGTTTGATAGAAGGAATGATCTACCTAAACAAATCCTATAACCAATTTGTTGATACCTACTTTGTTAACAAACAAGGCTGGTTTTAGTTGGTTGTTTGTTTATGGTTAGTAGTTAGTGGTTAGTGGTTGATTTATTATTGACTCCCCATCTTCCCATCTCCCCATCTTCCATCCCCTCACACCCCCTGTGCCTTCTCCCTTCTACCAATATGTTAATTTTCAAGCGTAAATATATATCTTTAGTGTTTTTTGCTTTGTTGGGATTGGTATATTTTACTACCTTATCCCATTTAGAGATCAATCCTTTTTTAAGAAGTCAGGTAGCCTTGATGCCAACACAGTTGTTTGTCATCATCTATTCGACATATCTGCGCTGGAATCGTAGAGAGTCGACTGATACCTTTTCACAAAAATCCTGATACATATTGAGGGGTGTACAGCTGTATGCACGGCAGGTACTACAACGCTTTGCTTTGGGGTCGTCACAGTAGTGAGGTTGGGGGGAGACCCCCGCAACGCACTGCCTCCTCTACTTAACAAAACTTCATATTATTGACATTCTGTCATTGTTGCGAATTTCGCCTACTCTCGAAATAGAGGTACGTCTTAGCGTACTTCTAGGTTCGTAACAAAATTAAACACTATTCCATGCAACTTGTCCCAAAAACTAACCTTTCCCCAGAACCAACTCCGACAACAGAGAAAATCATCTTAGATGTGGGGGGTATGAAATGTGGTGGCTGTGTAAAGGCTGTAGAACGCCAACTGTTTCAATATCCTGGAGTGAAGAGCGCCAGTGTCAATCTGGCAACAGAGATTGCTGTCGTAGAGTTAGAAACTAGTGTGGTAGACGCAGATGCACTAGCACAGCAATTGACAGCGGCTGGATTTCCGTCTCAACCCAGGCAAGCAAGTGGGAAAGTCGCGGATAAAAACCAAGGCAAATCTGACCCAGCAGAACGACAGCGCCGAGAGATTCAGTCTGCACGTAGGCAGTTGATTATTGCAGCATTGCTGCTGCTGTTGTCAGGAATCGGACATTTTGGCAATAGTGGTGGCTTTGTACTGCCTGTTTTGCATAACATCTGGTTTCACTGTGGATTAGCAACGGTAGCGCTACTAATTCCTGGCCGTTCGATTTTGATAGATGGCTGGGTAAGCTGGCGACGGCTAGCACCCAATATGAATACTCTCGTCGGCTTGGGAACACTGATTGCCTACACAGCGAGTTTGGTTGCTCTGCTGTTTCCCCAGCTTGGCTGGGAGTGCTTCTTTGATGAGCCTGTAATGATGTTGGGCTTTATCTTATTGGGACGAACTTTAGAAAAACAAGCCAGAGGTCGAGTTACCGCTGCCTTTAAAAACTTGCTTGACCTCCAGCCCCAGTTAGCAAGATTGATCCCGAAACGGAGTGTAGAGACCAGAGATGGTGCATCTTTACAACCTTCTCTTACCGAGGTGATCGAAGTTCCTGCCGAACAAGTACGTGTAGGCGAATGGTTACAAGTTCTCCCAGGAGACAAAATACCAGTAGATGGTGTAGTGATCGATGGTCAAACAACCATTGATGAGTCAATGCTGACTGGAGAAGCTGTACCAGTACTCAAGCAAAAAGGAGATACGGTCACAGCTGGAACACTCAACCAATCCGGAGCGATCGCCATTGAAGCGACTCGCACTGGCAACGATACCACTTTGGCACAAATTGTTGCTCTAGTGGAAGCGGCACAAATTAGAAAAGCACCCGTACAGAAATTAGCAGATACAGTCGCAGGATACTTTACCTACGGTGTACTAGCAGCAGCTGTGTTGACATTTTTGTTTTGGTACTTTATTGGCACTCATGTTTGGCACGATGTTACCATCTGGGCTGGCATGAATATAGCCCACCACTATTATGGTGTATCGATACCTACTCATCACTCTCCGTTGTTGGTAAGCTTAAAGTTAGCCATTGCAGTCATGGTGGTAGCTTGTCCCTGCGCTTTAGGACTAGCCACACCCACAGCGATTCTCGTAGGAACTGCGATCGCTGCTGAACGAGGTCTATTAATCAAAGGCGGTGATGTTTTAGAAAAAGTCCATCAGTTGGATACCATCGTTTTTGATAAAACAGGCACGCTGACTAGTGGTAATCCTACAGTGACAGATTGTGTTGTGCTGGAGGGACGACTTGGAGGACAAGGAGGAGGTGGGGACACAGAGAATAATTTTGATAGATTCTCCGCGTCTCCTCCCGATCACCAATCCTCAATCCCTAATCCCCAATACTTATTACAACTCGCCGCCGCCGTAGAAAGGGGTACTTGTCATCCTCTGGCGACAGCAATTCACAATCAAGCACAGCAGCAACAGTTAACTATTCTACCAGCTACTGACTTTCACACAGAACCGGGACTTGGTGTTTCTGCTGTAGTTGAAGGCAATTTAGTACTGTTAGGAAATTGCGATTGGTTGAGTTGGCACGGAATCGTCATTGATGAAAATGTACACAAGCAGGTACAGAAATTAGCAGAGGATGGTAAAACTGTTGTGTTAATGGCAATTGCAGGAGCAGTTGCAGGACTTATTGCTATTCAAGATACCCTCAGACCAGATGCGAAAGCAGCTGTAGACAAGTTGCGTCATATGGGACTGCGAGTTATGCTCCTCAGTGGTGATACGCCAACAGCAGCTTTCGCTATAGCTAACCAACTGGGATTAGATACTGCCGATGTCATGGCGGCTGTACCTCCAGCCAAGAAAGCAGAGGTAATACAATCTCTTCAAAACAGAGAAATAGAAACAAGGACCGAGCCAAAATCTGTAGTCGCAATGGTAGGAGATGGCATCAACGATGCTCCGGCTTTGTCTCAAGCCGATATTGGTATTGCCTTACACACAGCTACAGATGTAGCGATTGAAACAGCTGATATTGTTTTGATGCGGAACTGTTTAAGCGATGTAGTCACATCAATTCAACTCAGTCGTGCCACTTTCAACAAAATTCGCCAAAATTTATTTTGGGCTTTTGCCTACAACACGTTAGGAATTCCTTTGGCAGCTGGTATATTATTGCCCAGTCTACATTTTGTTCTTAGTCCTGCTGGCGCTGCGGCTCTAATGGCTTTTAGCTCGGTTAGTGTTGTTACCAATTCCCTAATGCTGCGGCGGTTTTCTCATAGTTAATACAAGAAGGCAGAAAGCTACGAAGCTTGTAAATCAAGCTTTTTAGCTTATTTTATCTGTGTAGTTATTTTTGCCACACTACACTAGTAGAATATTTGCTCTGATATATTTCAAAAGAGTGAATATCTGTTCTGCCTGTCTCAGGTTAAACTAAATCAATAAGCCACTGTTTAAAAAATCTCACAAAGTCATTGACTCTTTTCCCAGAGCGCCAGTAGATGCCACTGTAGATACTAAGAGTAAAACAGTACAGTATAGTTTTACTCTTAGTCATAAATATGCAGTACTAGAGACTCTGGTTTAGAAAATGGCAGAAAACAATTCTAAACAATTCTTAATTCATAAGACTTCAACTGATTTTAGTAACGATTTGTCAATGGCAGCAGAAAACCATGAAAGCCATATACTGATCGTGGAAGACGATCAAGGACGTAAGGAGTTTACTCTAGAGCGTCCTATTTATTCCATTGGTCGAGACCGAGAATGTGATATCCGTTTAGTCTCACAATTTGTCTCGCGTCGTCACGCTACCTTAGTAAGGTTGCCCAGAGATGATAATAGCAAAAGTTATTATTATCGAATTGTTGATGGTGACGCTAAAGGCAAGCCCAGTTCTAATGGTCTGATGATTAATGGGCGCAAACTCGCAGCCCATGACCTTAAAAATGAAGATGAAGTTGTTTTTGGACCGCAGGTACGTGCCATTTATTACCTGTTAAAACGTGATACAATGCCCCCTGGTCAGGCTGATGTTAGTGAATATGACATTACACTTATCAACCCCGGTATGACCGACGATTTGGAAGACTAAAAAGTTCATTGGTAATATTTTCTGTGGCGTTATGCTCTAAGCTAGATTGGCACAAAGCTAGCTTTAGCAGACGCCCTTGCTGTAAGCATTTGTATCTTATCCTGCTAAGCTTTCAATCAGATGCCAATGGCGGCTTTCTTCAATTGCCTGCTTGATATACTCAAACACCTGCCGACAATGATTATCTAGCTGGAGTGGTAGTTCTTGGTTTTTAATCACAATGCTCATTCGAGTTTCTGTTTCGGTGGCTGTGCTTTTATCAATAAATATTTCTACTGTCACCATTTTTGAGTAGGAAACGGTACCGACAATCTCACGTGCCATGATGTAATCCAATGTAGAGTACTGCACATCTAAGTTGCAGTCTTGTAGCAGTTCTACAAGTAGCGGCTGGAGATGGTGAATGGGAATAGAAAGAATGAACAAACAGGTATAGCGAGCCATAATAGACCCAAGGCTTGTAACACTCAGTCCATCCTATAATATCGAACCGTCTTAAACACAAGTAGTTATAGATTCATTAAGGAAGTGCTTGATACTAGTAGTTCATGTCATTAATTTTGATAAGTCGTGAAAGTTCGTGAAAATTGAGCGATAACTTGCTCATTACCAACCTCTCATAATTAATGACACAGGCCACTAGCCGCCAACTTATATTTCCAGGTGCAATAAAAAACTTTAATATAAGATTTGATAGAGGTTAACTTATGAAAGTAGCAGTAAGTGGTGCAACAGGATTTGTCGGTAGTCGCTTGGTAGAACAGCTTCACAAAGATGGCCATCGGGTATTGGTATTAACTCGTAACATCGCCCATGCTCAAAAGGTTTTTCCCAACAAAGCTTTCTCTAATGTAGAAATTGTTGCTTATACACCAACTGTATCTGGTACTTGGCAAGAGGCGATCGCTTCTTGCGATGGTGTTGTTAATTTGACTGGCGAACCCATAGGTGAAGGACGGTGGACACCAGAACGAAAACAAGAAATTCTCAACAGCCGTAAACTGACGACTCAAAAAATAGTGGAGGCAATAGCTAAGGCTGATCCTCAACCTAGTGTTCTAGTTAACGCCTCTGCTATAGGTTACTACGGCACTAGCGAAACTGCTACTTTCGACGAAACAAGTCCATCTGGTAATGATTTTCTCGCCCAAGTTTGTCAAGCTTGGGAAGCGGAAGCAACAAAAGTGACACAAGCGGGTGTTAGATTAGTAATTCTCCGATTCGGTATTGTTTTAGGTCTGGGTGGAGCCTTGGGTAAAATGATTACACCTTTCAAGCTGTTTGCTGGCGGGCCTATTGGTAGCGGCAAACAATGGTTTTCCTGGATTCACATTGATGATTTAGTTAACTTGATTATCCAAGCTTTAACTAAACCAGAAATGTCTGGTGTATATAATGCTACAGCTCCTCATCCTGTCCGCATGTCAGAACTATCTACAACTATGGGCAAAGTCATGCATCGTCCTTCTTGGTTACCTGTTCCCGACTTTGCAATTGAAGCTCTTCTGGGAGAGGGAGCTGTAGTAGTTTTAGAGGGACAACAAGTTCTTCCTAAACGCACCCTTGAAAGTGGATTTGAATTTCAATATCCTGATTTACAACCAGCTCTAGAAACAATTTTGAAATAATTAGTTGTTGGTTGTTTGTGATCCTATTAACTACTAACTACTAACTACTATCCACTAACCATTAACTAGATTGGAACTTTCGGGAAATCCAATTGATGATACCACTGAGAATTGCACCACCCATCAGGATTCCAATTGCTGGGTTAAAAACAGGTTGCCAGAGTTTGTACCATAAATCTAAGCCTAAGGGTACTCCTGATGCTTTCCCAATCACTGCGATCGCTAACCACCCAAAACCAAACAGAACAAGAAAGACATCGACTACTAAAATTAGGTTAAGCCAACTTAAAAATTTCTCTTTCATAAGCTCAAAATGAATAATGTTGGTAGTTGTTGGTTGTTTGTTGTTTGGAACAACCAACAATCAACAGCCAACAAACAACAATACTCCTAATTTTCAAATAACCAATTTTTGACTTTTGCCAAACTCTGCCAATCCGGTTTTCTCTTAAAACCATCTTCAATGCTGTCTTTGATTTCCTGTTGCCATTCGGGGCTAAGGGTCAATAATTGATTAGCAGCATCAATATGTTGGCGTAAGCCTTTTTGATTTGTTTCCAACATGGCAACAGCGAGATTTACTCTTGCCTGTGGATCTTGTGGATTTAACTTTACTGCTTTTTGTGCAGCCTTGAAAGCAGAGTTGGGTTTATTATCCAAAAGATACAGCCACGCTAAACAAGTCCAAGCAGCACTACTTTTAGGAGCGCGATCGCAAACCTCTTTAAAAACAGGAATCAAAGTCTCTGGTGATTCCCCAGCTTTATAGCGTTCTAAACCTGTATCAAACAAGGATTCAACTGTTTGAGTCATAGTGAATTGGTCAATGGTCAATTGTCAATGGTCAATTGTCAATGGTCAATTGTCAATGGTCAATAAACTAAATGTATAGACGCGCTGTTTGAAGCGTTTTTACAACTGTGAACACTTGACAATGGGCACTTGATTGACACTTGACTAAACACCAAATGACTTACCACATCCGCAAGTTTGGCTGGCGTTGGGGTTGGTGAATTGAAAGCCTCCACCAATCATGGCATCGCTATAATCAAGCATTAAGCCATAGAGATATAATAGGCTCTTGCGATCGCAAACTATTTTAAAGCCGTCATAATCAAAAACATCGTCATTTGCGGTAATCTTACTAGGGTCTTCAAAGTCCATCAAGTAAGACATTCCAGAGCAACCCCCTTGACGTACTCCTACCCGCAAACACAAGTCTTTGCCGCCTTGCTTTTCCTGCAATAATTTCACTTGCCGCAATGCTGCTTCGCTTAACTGAATTCCCCGTTGTGAAGACTGAATTGCCTGTGTCATCTGCTTTTTTAACTCCTTATGTGGTTATCGATTACCATAGACAAGCAAAGCGGGAACCTTTAACCCAAAAGTTTTGTCATTGGGTAGCCCCGAAAATTTTCGCAGACGCCTTCCGACCACGCGTCTATAAAAGCTTTTTTATTCATTTTAACGATATTGATGTTCTAGGTTGCCAAATTGTAAATACTCCGTCAAAAGCACGCAAAGATTTTTATTCTAGAATTGAGAGATTCAATATGTTTTAGAGATTCGCTATTTTTGGAGTTTCAGCCTTTGGCAGCCCACAGTTACGATTACTCTTAATTCAACAGCCAAGGGAGTTTTCATTGGAGACTAGCCCTGACTCAAAAGTGTATTTACAAATCCCTTGTTTTGATTCACTTACTCTATGACAAGTTTTAATCGCTCTACCAGCCGTCGTTTACGGAAATTAACTCAAATTCCTTCTGTATGGGAGGGCGATCGCCGTCCATTGTCATCACCAACCCAGCACTCAGACTCCGAAACCAAGGGCGAATGTATTCTTTGGGTGGATGGTACACAAGGCATTGTGCGGGGAATGGACGTAGTACCTCCAGAAAGTGGACCAGAAGCAATTGTTCGCACTTTGATGCGAGCAATGGAGAATCCCCACAGTCCTGCTAAACCTGCTCGTCCCCAAAGAATTGTGGTCAGAGACCGGGAAATACAATTTTACTTACGTGGAGTCCTGCAAGATTTAGATATTGCTATTGATTATTCATCTGAGTTACCTCTAATTGATGAGCTATTTCGTGGGTTTGCCGAAATTCTCGACTCTCAAGTTCCCGAACTACCTCCACAGTATGCTAAAGCTTTGCGAGAAAAAGCATTAGCAATTTGGCAAGCTGCTCCCTGGGAATTATTAGAAGAACAGCAGATTTTATCAATCGAGATCAACAAATGGGATGTTGGTACACTCTACGCCTCAATGATGGGGATGCTGGGTATGGAGTATGGAGTACTGTTGTATCGTTCAGAAGATTCACTCAAGCATTTTCGGGCCACAATTTTAAGAGAAGACAAATCCCAAGGACATTTAGAAGAAGCTTTCCTCAAGCAAGATTGTCTATTTCTGACTTTTGAACATGTTGACGAAACAGACGAAGAGGAAGAATTTGAGGATTTAGCGAAACTGCCACTATCAGAAATTGAACCCACCTTTGGTAATATTCATCCTCTCGAGGGACTACGCTCGGTTTTATATGATGAAGAAGCACTGATAGTATACGTTGCCCTAGAAAGCCTTAACCGTTTTATTCGCGATCATCGTCGTCATTTGGGGAGCGATTCTTTTCCAACTTTGAGTCGTCGCTACCGCATTTCCCTACCAGATTCTTGTGATGAACAGACAAAGTCAGTAGCCATAACAGTCTCTAGTATGCCGGAATTGGCAGCAGAGTTAGAGGAAATGGCTGGCTATGAGGATGAAGAAGACGAGGAGGAGATAGAATCTGAACCTACGCCGATGTTTAGGTCATTGCGAGATGACTTAATCCCAGAAGACTCTTTTCTCAGCCTGGGTGTAGTGTCTTGGGAAATGTTGGAGTACTTACGTCAAGGAGTTAATTACCATCCAGCAGGAGAAATTCAGCCAGTAGGCGATGGTCTGCCAGTTATTCTAATTCAAACTTCGCGCCCCAAGGCTAAAACCGTAATTGAAAATATAGAAAAAGCAGGAGGTCTAAAAGCAATTTGCTTCAATCCTGGTGCTGATCCTTTTGGTGGCGATCGCTATGATCTGGGTTTACTGCAAACTCAAAATGGCGAATTGTTCTTATTTGGGGAGTTCTTAGATGATGATCCTGTTCACGTTGAAGCCAGAAAAAAATGGAATCAGCGTTGTAAAAATACCAAAGGCTATTGCGGTTTGATCATTGCCAAAGGACTTACTGGTGCTGCTCGTGGTAATCCCCAGTTGCGAGATATGATGGCTTTGTTTGAGACGCGATCGCTGTCACCCAAGGACTTAGGTATTGGCACTCTCCAGCTAATGCCGCAACTGCAATTTGAATAACAACCGCTGAAGAAACACAGGGGTATAGGGTATGAGAGTGTAGGAGAAAGATTGTGTTTCTTTCATCTGTTGCTATTAGCGAATGCGAGTGCGTGCCGGAAGTATTCGCTGCTAGTGGTCAGATCACATCTAAATGTGATTGGTAATTGGTAATGGATCAATTACCTATTATTTCTTCACAAAATTCTTGACATAAATTCCCCCAAGTCGTCCTCCTTGTCCCCTTATCTTGGATCATGCCCGAAACTAAAGTTTTGGGTCAAACCTTAAAGGAGTTAAAACTCTTTACAACCATTGTCATAGTTAGCTACAAGCTAACTTAAGCTCTTAGCCCCAAATTTATTTGAGGGCAAGATTTTGGGCAAGTGCAAGATTCCACTGACAATTATGCCCACAAGAGGGCATGAAAATTTGACTCCTCCTACACCCATTTTCAACACAGAATTTGTTAATTGTTCAATCTGTAAACTTTGTCGTAAATTTTATTTTACTTACTTTTTGGTAAGTTTTTTATTTAAAGATTGCAAAAATTAAAAATGAATTATTGGTAATGGTAATTCACAAAAAATTTACTATCTAGTTTGAAAATTATAATTTTTTTTATTTTTTTATTTATGTAATATGCAAGTTTTTGTGTAAACACCTAATATTTTTGACATAACTTATTCGTAGGTTACAAGTAACTTATTTTACATTTTATATTGCTCGCTAACTATTAAAGAAATCCATTCTCAAAACAAGAAGTATAAACGACTACAAAACATTTCACAGGCTGATATTATCTAAGCTCAATTTAGTTTAAAAAAATACACTTTTTACATGATGTGTATTTTGCAAATTTTATAGATATTTATAATGACAACACAATCAAATGTAATCTTTTTACTATTGCTTATTAAAATTTTCACAAAAATAAAAATCTCAATTTAAGTACAAATTCAGTGAAGATTAAGTAAAGGCAACCAATTAAATTGGAAAACATATACAATGGGAACATCAATAAAAAGGGTGTTTATACGGCAATATTTACAACATTAATATATGGAGATGAATGAAAAACCAGATAATGATTCAGAGGGTTTACTACAACTGGAAAAACAATCTGCTGTTTCATATTTAGCTCAACAATGGGCAAAGAAGTATTTACAGAATGTTGAACTGAACTACTTCTATGAACATAAGCAAGATGCTTTAAACTTCAAAAAAGTAGTATCTCTTGAAGGACGAAAAAGAACAGCACAAAAGCTAATAAATTCACTGCGTACTGTGAGTTTACAAGCTTGGAACAAAACAGAAGCATTGTTGTCAGAGGAAATCAAAAGGCATCGTATTGATCCAAAATTAATCAATCCTTGGGAAATCACAGCAGATTATTTTGGGATATACGAACAAGCATTGCATCTATATATCCAGCAACAATCAAGTCACGATTTACCTACACAAATCCCAGCAGTGAATAGAGAAAATTCATTGTCTGAAAGAATTCAGCAGATACAAGCACAAAGTTTTGTTTCTACTCAAATGGCAAAAATTATTAGTACAAGTGTTTGTTTGCTGCGGCAGAAATACACACAAAAAGATCCCAGAGTGATTGGCTTTGTGAGTATGCAGTTTCACTATACTAACCTTGGCTTACTACACACTCTTTCACCTTTGGAAAGAACTGTACTTGGCAGTTACTTAAAAGTCATAGATGACCACTTATATATGCCATTACAGCAAGTTTATGATGCAGCAGCAGATCATGACTATAATTCTCATGTTTTAACAGCAGTGCAGAAACTTTTACCTATTAGTACACAAATAGCTAATAAAATTTGCCAAAAGATTATTGACCTTTACCCTAATTATCATTCCCAGTCTGGTTTATTAAGTGAACCACTAGTCAGAGTTTCCAGTATCAGGGATGTAGAAATGTTCCAGGTTTATCTTTGGGTTTGTAGCTTAGAGGGAAGCGTGAATGCAATTCAACAAGAATTGTTCCCATTATGTGCAATGCTCTACCCAAGATTAAAAGTTCAATGGCAGCTTATTCGCTGTATGCTGCACTTACTACAGCAAGAAATATGTCAGCATCTGAATACTCAACAAGCTAATACCTTGATGCCTTATTTACAAGTTTTGTGGCACATGTTTTCACCAAAAGTATTTGGCGAACTCATATTGTAGAGGTAGCTAAGTTTCTTGTATATTGCTATCCTCTAACAAATAGTTATTTAGTTAGCAGCAATCATTTTTGCTAAACTATAAAATTTTTGGTCAAGCTTGATTATTCCTCAACAGGTTCCTGTTGTGTAGTAACCAATATACGCTATTGTTTCTGTCACAACAACACTTTATTCATTTGTTTTTTGATTCTATTAGAAAACAAAGGACACTTCAAGCAAACCAAATTTTTTACATCAACGATTGCTTGTTTCCTGACAAAAACTCTGATATTCTTATCTCTTTCATCCTCACTAACATTTTGTCAATGATGTTGATATACAGCAAATAGCATAATCAAATGACTAATAAGAAATGGGCTGTAAAACGTATTACTGTGAATTTAGCAGCACAGGAGGCCGAAAAATTGGAAAAGTATTGTCAGCAAACTGGTAGACCTGCAACTGACGTGATTCGGGAATTGATCCGAGGATTGTCTGTAGCTGAAGACACCAATGATAGTAACAGATAAGGAGGCAGACAATAAATTAAGAGTACAAAGAAAAAGAAATAAAAAAGAAAGGAAAAATTTGTTTTTGCTTTCAACTTTTTACTTTATTTGACTCTTTTACTGATTTGTCTGGGTGTTTTGAATCCTTGGACTGTGGATGGAATACAAGTAGCAAATTCCGACACCAACCCAGTTACAATTTGTAAAGAAATTGAAAAGGAAGGGCGGAATGCGCGTTGCAATCATTGGTGCGGGACTGGCTGGGCTAGCAACCGCTGTAGATTTAGCTGATGCTGGCTGTGAAGTCCAGATTTTTGAGTCCCGTCCGTTTGTTGGTGGAAAAGTTAGCAGCTGGGTAGATGAAGATGGCAACCATATTGAAATGGGGTTGCATGTCTTCTTTGGCAACTATAATCAGTTGTTGAAATTGATGAAGAAGATGGGAGCCTTTGAAAACCTGCTTCCTAAAGAACACATTCATACCTTCATCAATAAGGGAGGACAGATTGGTGCGCTTGATTTTCGTTTCTTTATGGGTGCGCCTTTCAATGGTTTAAAGGCCTTTTTTACTACCTCTCAACTCTCATGGCTAGATAAGTTGCAGAACGCCATAGCACTTTCTACAAGTCCAGTTGTCAGGGGTTTGGTAGACTTTGAGGGTGCGATGCAAAATATTCGTAACTTAGACAAAGTTAGCTTTGCTGAATGGTTCCGTAGTCACGGTGGTAGTGATGGCAGTATTAAGCGGATGTGGAACCCGATTGCCTATGCTTTGGGTTTTATTGATTGCGAGAACATATCCGCCCGTTGTATGCTGACAATTTTTCAGTTATTCGCCGTGAGAACAGAAGCATCAAAACTGCGGATGCTTAAAGGTTCACCCTATGAATACTTGCATAAACCGATTTTGGAGTATCTAGAAGCGAGAGGAACAAAAATTTATACTCGTCGGAGAGTACGAGAAGTTCAATTTGCTGAGGAAGGAGAACAAACCCGTGTTACTGGTTTGGTAATTGCTCATGGTGACACAGAAGAAAACATTACTGCTGATGCGTATGTAGCTGCCTGTGATGTGCCAGGAATTCAGCGACTCTTGCCTCAACAATGGCGTAAATGGACAGAATTTGACAATATTTACAAGTTGGATGCGGTTCCTGTGGCAACAGTGCAGCTACGATTTGATGGTTGGGTAACAGAACTGCAAGATGCAGAAGCACGCAAACAGCTAAATCACTCAGCAGGGATTGATAATTTGCTATATACTGCTGATGCCGATTTTTCTTGTTTTGCTGATTTAGCTTTGACTAGCCCTGCTGATTATTATCGGCAAGGGCAGGGTTCTTTGTTGCAGGCAGTGCTGACACCAGGAGATCCGTTTATTAAAAAAAGCAATGAAGAAATTGCCCAGCACGTTTTGGCACAAGTACACGAGTTGTTCCCATCATCAAGGGAATTAAACATGACTTGGTACAGTGTAGTTAAGCTAGCTCAGTCTTTGTACAGAGAAGCACCGGGGATGGATATTTATCGTCCTCGTCAAAAAACCCCTGTGGCTAATTTCTTCCTGGCAGGGAGTTATACACAGCAGGATTACATCGATAGCATGGAAGGAGCAACTATTTCAGGAATGCTTGCCGCAAAAGCTATTTTGGAAACTGTGAAAAAATAGTTTGCTGATCCAAAATTTCAAATCCAAAATCTCAAATCCAAAATCTAATGTCTGATTGGTTAGAACATACAGTGCAGATGGAAGTAGAGGCTCCTATAGATCTAGTATGGAGTCTTTGGTCTAATTTGGAGCAAATGCCCCGCTGGATGAAGTGGATAGATTCGGTGACAGTTCCTGAGGATAACCCCGATATCTCATTGTGGAAATTGAAATCTGGTGGTTTTGAATTTACCTGGAAATCCCGGATTCTCAAAGTCATTCCTCATCAAATCATCCAATGGGAATCTATCGATGGTTTACCGAATCGGGGAGCTATCCGTTTTTACGATCGCCATACCAGTAGTATCGTTAAACTGACTGTTGCCTATGCTATCCCTGGTATCCTGGGCAAAATCATGGATAATCTATTTTTGGGACGATTAGTAGAATCAACTTTACGTGCGGATTTAGAGCGATTTAAGCAATATGCCTTACAAAAAAAGGCTGAAGTCTAAAGGTTGTAGCCGCCCTCAGGGGTGTCTACATCCTTGATACTTCATACTTTTTTTACCACGTTGGATCGCTAAACAAATTTATCGTTAATTCTTCACATCCGTCTGGAACTGAGCTAATACAAGCACGAATGATTTCTCCATCGTCTAGTTCCACTGTACAAGCGTGACAAGTACCCATCAGACAACCTGTGGGAATAATTACCTCTGCTCGATCAGCAACATCTAGCAGAGGTTCTCCCACTTGGGCGTCAACTGTAACATCATCTGGTAAGAAATGGACACGCACAGTCATAATTTTGGGCTTACTACGACAACAAAGGAGTCAAATCTAAGTGCTGTTCAATTTCTGTGGCAAGGGAATCTAAAAGGTTTTCGCGCTGATCTCGATAGTTGGCAACCCCTGTAGGCAGAGATTTTAAACCTCTTTGTTGACGCAGGCGATTTAACCAAGCACGACGCCAAGGTCCATTGTCAAATATACCGTGGAGATAAGTACCCCAAACTGATTGACAACTATCGACTAATCCTAAATTTGGATCGTCAAATAGAGGATAATAGGATTGGGAATCTATTCCTTGGGTTTCGATGCGCGATCGCCCTTGATGAATTTCAAATCCAGTCACAGGTAAACCCATTTGGGGATGATTAGAAGTCACTTGACGTTGGCGGGCAATTTTTTGTCCCGTTATGACTGTTTTGATCGGTAATAGTCCTAAGCCTTGAAATCTGCCTGCTTGCCCTTCAATACCTTCTGGATCGGCAATCATTTGACCAAGGATTTGAAAACCACCGCAGATACCCAAAACTGTACCACCTGCTGCTGCATAATTTTGAATTGCCTCTGCCATACCAGTTTTTTGGAGTAACAGCAAGTCAGCAATTGATGTTTTCGTACCTGGGAGAATTACGGCATCTGGATGTCCTAATTCTTGCTTGGGACTTAAGTATTTTACCATCACTGTTGATTCTGATTCCAATGGGTCAAAATCGGTAAAATTAGATATTCTGGGTAATCGAATCACACTGATATGGAGATCTGCACTGGATTTATGGGATTTACGTTCAAATAAATCTAAAGAATCCTCCGCCGGAAAAATAGTTTCTAAGTAAGGAATTACACCAAGTACCGGAATGCCCGTACGTTCTTCTAACCATTTAATACCAGGTTCCAGCAGCGATCGCTGTCCCCGAAACTTGTTAATAACTACACCCCGAATCAAAGCCCGTTCTTCTGGTTCGAGTAATTCTAAGGTTCCAACTACATGGGCAAAAGCACCACCCCGATCAATATCAACTACTAGTAAAGTCGAAGCATTCAAATGTTTTGCCACTCGCATATTAGTTAAATCACGGTGCTTAAGGTTAATTTCTGCTGGACTACCAGCACCTTCACAAATCAGCAAATCAAATTCTGTTGACAAATGCTGTAAAGACTCTTCGATTGACCGCCATCCCAGTTCAAAATACTGCTCGTAATAATCCGCAGCGCTCACTTTTCCTATAGCCTTACCCTTAATAATTACTTGGGAAGTCATATCACCTTGGGGTTTGAGTAAAATCGGGTTCATTTCTACCCAAGGTGCAACCCCCGCAGCCCAGGCTTGTACTGCTTGGGCATAACCAATTTCTCCACCATTAGCTGTGACATAAGCATTTAAAGCCATATTCTGACCTTTAAAGGGAGCCACCCGCCAGCCACGCCGCGACAAAATGCGACAAATAGCCGCAGTCAACAGTGATTTCCCCGCGTGGGATGTTGTTCCCACCACCATAATTGCTTTCATATTCAACTGTTTTTCCGATCAGGAATGATATTAAAAGCATGAAGTGTAATATAGCAATGCTGTTTGAGTGATCAGATTACTCGTTAAATAGTCATTGATTATTCATGATTTATCATTAGCTTTGGATAAATGATAAATGAGTCAGTATAAACAATGACCTTACGTAACATCTCACATCAAGTCACCAAGCCATAGTAAAGACTTCATAAATGCAGTTGAGACTTCCGTATATATTGTTCCCGCTTCAAGGCGACTCTTAACTTTTTAATTAAAAATTGGTTAGTGGATAGTGGTAAATCAGGCATTGCTGAATCTGGTCATGAATTATGTTTGTATACATTTTTGTAGAGACGTAGCATTGCTACGTCTCTACATATCCGTGAATTGTAAATTCATATCTTGATTCAGCAATGCCGTAAATCACCAACAACTAACAACTAACAACTAACAACTAACCAGCAACAAATTCTAAAATGGTAGCGTGAACCAACGAGCTACAATATCTAAAAAGCGATCGCGCCACGTTATAGTCGGCAAAGTCTGGTGCTGCAATTGTTCCACTATCTGACGACCAAGGGGTGTGAGGCGAAAACTATCTGTAATTCCTTGACCATCAACTTCGCGTCGCAGTACACCTACTTTTATCAACCATACCAAAGAGTTGTCTGCTCTTAATTCAGACAAAGCAGCTTTGGTGTAGCCTTTGTTAACACCGGAATTGCCAACAATTTCACTCATTGCTACCCGCTCTGAAAGCATCGCTGCAAATAAACCAAAATTAAAAGGAGAACAAAGTAGCGATCGCTTGGCTCTTTCTACGGTTTTAGATGGGTATGTCAGGGTTTTCTGATTTTGAGCGTTAACAGCAGGCATTTTGGTTTCCAGTTATTCAGTTTTATTTTCCTGTAATTATTGTAAATTATTGTAAAATTTCAAGTGCATCAATAATTTCAAATTTAGGAAGGTAAATTATGCCTCTAGCAGTTGGGACAGATGCACCTGCTTTTACCGTTAAAGATACTAACGGCAACACTGTTTCTTTATCTGATTTCAAAGGTAAAACAGTGGTTCTGTATTTTTACCCCAAAGACGACACTCCAGGCTGCACAAAGCAAGCTTGTAGTTTCCGTGATGCTAAGGAACAATACACAAGTAAAGATATTGTGGTGCTGGGTGTAAGTGCAGATGATGAAGCTTCACACCAAGCATTCACCCAAAAATATAATCTTAACTTTCCACTACTAGCTGACACCAAAGGTGAGTTAATTAAAGCCTACGATGTCGATGGTGGTGGTTATGCTAAGCGTGTTACCTACGTAATAGATGGCAATGGCAAAATTATTCATGTTGACTCTAGTGTCAACACCTCTACCCATGCCAGCGATATTTTAGCTACCTTGGGATTGTAAATTACCCTGAGCAGAATCAACAGTTAAAGAGTCAATAATCCAAACTATTGACTCTTGACTGTGCCAATTTTAGATTTTGGATTTTGGATTTTAGATTATTTTTTCGGTTCAAGTCCCACCCCCTTGTGGGCAGAAAAAATCTAAAACTGTCAATCTCAAATCTCCAAGCTGCATCCCGAAAGTGGCTTGCAGTGAATTCAAAATCGCAAATCTAAAATCCAAAATTGTTTGACTTGCCTTAAACACAACAAATAACGTTATCGATTTGGAGTAGTATTCACACCTGGAGTAATGATCTGTAAACTAGGTGTTTGCTGTTGATTTTGTTGTGTTAATGCTCGTTGTCTGGCTTTAAAAGCTTCTGCTTCTTCATCAAGTTGTTGGTTTTGGGCATTGATATCTAGATTCGGCACACTTAAATTGGCACGATGGATTAAGTTGAACACACCAAAACCATCACTGGTGTTAGTGTTAGAAAAAGGATTATTGCTGTTGTTGTATGGGTCGTCTGTATTGTTCTGCGGATCGTAATTTGGCAAGTTCGGTATCTGGCTAGGTTCAGCAAGGCTAGGTTGTGGCATTAATAAGGAAGCCAAGCCGATTCCCGCCAAAGTAGTTACAGCGATAAGTTTGAGCGGCAGAAACGAGACTTTCATGCAGATTTACCCCACACATGATTTCAAGTTAACAATGCTTCCATTTTAAATAACTTGGAACGACATGCTAAACCATCTCCCGGATGTTTGCTTGACAGCTTTAGATAAATATGGTTTGGTTTTAAGAATTACTGCTAATTAAATATATAGAGAATTTATTATCGATAACAAGTAGAAATACTTAGAATAGGTTTTTCTAATACCTTTGCTTCTAAAAACTTTGCCAACTTTTTACTCTCAGTTCACATGTGGCTGAATGTAATATTGGTAGTTTATTTTTCTATTTGTTGGTCATTAAAAGTATTGGGTAATGAATAATGCCACAAAGCGATTTTGGTTTTGTCTTGTTATTTAATAAAGTATCTTTACTTATTAAGAAACATGCAGCAAATAGCTCATACAATGACCCATCAAAAAGTACACTACCATCATTGCAGCTGCGGCTAACGCAACTAACAAACCTGCCAACATGAGGGAGAATTCCTTGCTCTCGTAAGCTCTTTCCATCAAATGCAGCGACCAGGCTACCAGCGCCACATCAAAAACTAATATAGGAATCAACATATTTATTAATATTTTTTAATGCTTCTTTACCAAGTTTAACATCCTTTTCAGGAAGTGTGTTGAGTACTAGATGTATCTTCAGACAAGAGCTATGCTAAAATCACTGGTACGTTCGTACTGGTAAGTGATGCTCGCGCAAATAATTTTTAATTTCCTCCACAGTTAATTCCCCGTAATGTAGTAGTGAAGCTAGTAAGGCGGCTTCGGCTCTACCTTCTGTTAGTGCTTCATAGATATGTTGACAATTTCCTGCACCACCAGAAGCAATTACTGGAATTTGTACAGTTTCGGCGATCGCTTTTGTCAATTCGAGGTCATAGCCAGCCTTGGTACCATCGGCATCCATACTAGTCACTAATAGTTCTCCTGCACCTCGTTTTTCTACTTCTTGCGCCCACTTGAGAGCATCTATGCCTGTATTTTCCCGTCCACCTCGCACATACACATCCCAACCAGGGTTGTGAGGAGCTTTTCTGCGTCTGGCATCAATAGCAACAACTATGCATTGATTACCAAAGCGATCGCTAGCCCGATTAATAAAATCTGGGTCGCGTACCGCCGCAGAATTAATACTAACCTTGTCTGCTCCAGCTCGTAACAGATTTTTAACATTTTCTAAGGATTGAATGCCACCACCAACAGTCAAGGGAATAAAAACTTGTTCGGCAGTGCGGTAAACAACATCAATAATGGTATTGCGGTCTTCATGAGTAGCCGTAATATCCAGAAACACTACTTCATCTGCTCCAGCTTCGTTGTAAACCTTTGCTAGTTCTACGGGATCGCCTGCATCTTGCAGGTTAACAAAGTTAACTCCTTTTACAACTCGTCCCGCATTCACATCCAAGCACGGTAAGATTCTCTTAGCTAGCATGACAATCTTTGTCCTCCTAAGTAGTTCCCCGGAATTTAAATTTTAGATTGGCAAGCGTATTTATCCCAAGAAAATTTTCCTCCGTATTTATACCCGTTGGTGCCGCTACCACTTGCCCTCAATCAGTGTAGAAGTAAAAGTTAATAGCTAAAATATGGCGATTATCTCCTCAAAAAAACAGCCTCACGAATCAGGCGATAAGCAACCAAAACAGCGCCGGGAGTCGGCAAAAACGTCTCTAGAAGAGAATATTTTGCAACCCAAAGCTGCAATTGATGAACAAGGTAAACAGGAAGAAAGTATTCGACCACAACGGTTTGCCGATTATATTGGTCAAAAAGATTTAAAAGATGTATTGGAAATAGCTATTAAAGCAGCTCAGTCTAGAGGAGAAGTGCTAGATCATTTGCTATTGTATGGACCTCCTGGTTTGGGTAAGACCACAATGGCAATGATTTTAGCAGCTGAGATGGGAGTGAACTATAAAATTACTAGCGCCCCAGCTCTCGAACGTCCTAGAGATATTGTTGGGCTATTGGTAAATCTCAAGCCAGGGGATGTTCTATTTATCGATGAAATTCATCGTTTATCGCGGATGAGTGAAGAAATTTTATACCCGGCAATGGAAGATTATAGATTAGATATCACTATTGGTAAGGGTTCCAGCGCTCGAACTCGTAGTATACCCTTAGCAAAATTTACCTTAGTGGGGGCAACAACCCGTGTGGGAGCTCTAACTTCTCCACTGCGCGATCGCTTTGGCTTAGTGCAAAAATTGAGGTTTTATGAGGTAGAAGAACTAAGCTTGATCGTGCAGCGCAGTGCTGAGTTACTCAATACTGTTGTTACTGAAGATGGTGCGAAAGAAATTGCTAAGCGATCACGAGGCACGCCACGGATAGCTAATAGACTACTCAAGCGAGTCCGTGATTACGCGGAAGTAAAATCCTTTCCTCAAGTTTGCGAAAACGTTGCAGCCGAAGCATTAAAATTATTCCAAGTCGATCCTTGTGGTTTAGATTGGACGGATCGCCGGATGTTGACTGTAATTATTGAACAATTCAACGGTGGGCCAGTAGGATTAGAAACAATCGCAGCTGCAACAGGTGAAGATACCCAAACCATAGAAGAAGTTTATGAACCTTATTTGATGCAAATTGGCTATTTAAGCCGGACGCCCCGTGGTAGAGTAGCGACAACAGCAGCTTATAAGCATATGGGCTTTAAGCCACCGAATGAACAGTTATCGTTGTTATGAGGAACTGAGAATGACGGACACGGAAGACATGGGGGACACAGGAGATATTTTTAATAGATTTTCCCCTATCTCCCTTGTCTCCCTTGTCTCCCTTGTCTCCCTTGTCCCCTTCTCCTTTGTCTTCTCCCGATTCCCGATCCCGAATAATGAGATTATTTGTAATTCTGTTGAGTCTGCTACTGCTGTTTGGCTGGAATCAAGCAGCGATCGCCCAACCCCAAACACCAAAGTTTACGCCAGAAGAAATACAAAAATGGGACAACTTGGCAAAATCAGCTTTTGCAGCAACAAGTAAAGGGGATTTTGCCAAGGCTGAACAGTACTGGACAGAAATTATTGAAAGGTTCCCAGATAATGCGGCGATTTGGAGTAATCGGGGAAACTCTAGGGTAAGTCAGAACAAATTACCACAGGCACTAGCAGATTTTAACAAAGCTATAGAACTTGCCCCTGATGTTGCAGATCCTTATCTAAACCGTGGTACAGCGCTGGAAGGTTTGGGAAGATGGGAAGAAGCGATCGCAGACTATAATCATGTCTTAGAAGTCAATCCCAACGATGCGATGGCTTACAACAATCGTGGTACTGCCAAAGCAGGTTTGGGAAGATGGGAACAAGCCATAGCAGATTACCAAAAAGCAATGGCGATCGCTCCAAATTTAGTGATTGCCCGTGGAAACTATGCTTTGGTTTTGTATGAAACTGGTAAAATAGACCAAGCCATCCGAGAGATGAAAAATATAGTCCGCAAATATCCCAATTTTGCCGATACACGTGCTGCACTTACAGCCGCCCTTTGGGTAAACGGACAAAAAGGTGAAGCTGAAAGTAACTGGGTAGCAGCCTACGGACTAGATCCTCGCTACAAGGATATTAACTGGGTAAAAAATATCCGTCGCTGGCCTCCGAGTATGGTGGCTGCTTTGGATAAGTTTCTCAAACTCCAGTAACTTTGTTGTTAGTTTTTAGTTGTTTGGTGCTTGGAACAACCACCAACCACCAACTACCAACTACCAACAATCAATAATCAACTATTCGGACGCTGAATAATTGTTTCCATAACCCGGCGTTTATTTTTGGGGTCAACTCCTACCAAGCGCACATACTCGCCACTGTATTCTGCCAAGCAAGATTCGAGAGTAGAGATAGCATCAGACTCGCCATTAATTTGACCAACAGCGCAACTTTGCCAAGAACCTGTGCGGAAACGACGTTCATCTACGTGTTCAATGCCAATTTTGTAACCCTGTGCTAGCAGTTCGCGTATCTGTGCTTGAGTTTCTAGGGTGAGATGAGTGTTTGACGACTGTGATTTGTGATAGCCGTTACCACCATTGTTAACAGGTTGATTAACTTGTGTTGGTGTAGCAGTAGGTTGGGATAGATTACGGGAATATAGACCACGATTGTACTCGGTGACTAGCTGAGAAGTCAGAACACGCTGTTGTTCTGTGACCATAACATTGCCCATCTCAATCAAATGAGATAGGTTGAAATTTGGTTTTCTAAATTGTGGTGGCCCTTCTAAGCTGTTGACAACCCGCCTAGAAACGCGTTCAACTCCAACTTCATAAATAAAGTCGCGGATTTGTTCGTCATAAATACGCGATCGCAAAGCACTAAAAAAGTCGATAGACTGATTCAAAAAAGTATCAACTAGTTGTTCTATTTCCCGTTGCGAAAGTCCATCTTCACTAAAAATTCCACCAACAATTCCTATTTTGTCATCTCGGTCTGGTTCCCAATAAAATTTCTCCATTCGACCATCACGAATTAATGGCGCATACAGAGTAGAGAAATCATTTCCTGTGACAATAATTGGTACGCGATGTAATGGTGTAGAGTCATAGCTACCAGGCAACTGTACATCAGTAGGATTATCAGCAATATTCATCAGTGTGGCATTCACCAACTGGGTGTTTACTGTGTACTGTGTACCCTCATCAAAACGTCCTGCACCCGCATCTAAATCATTTATCATGAGTACGCACATTTTACCGCGCACTTTAATTAATTCTGCGGTTTCCCGATAGCGCAGACGAATTAGACGTGCTGGATCTCCTGCATCTGGACTTTCTAATTCTCCGCCCGAAATGTGAGTTACTTCCACACCCATTCTTTCAAAAACTAACTCACATTGAAAGGATTTACCTTCTCCTTTGCGTCCATGAATACCTAAAATCAAAGGTACTCTTAAACCAGGGAGATCAAGAAAGTTTTTGGTGATGTGAACAGCAACTTTGTCCAGAAAGCGAGGAGAGATGTAGTAACTCATAAACCTTGGGGATAGATAGAATATCTTAAAATCATGTTAAATTTTTAGGAAGCTAATAACTTCTGATCAACAACAGATAGCAAATGAAGTTACTCAACGAGAACTCATACAATTAATAGAAACGATCATAGTCTATAAATTTCCGCGCCTGAGTCGGGAGGAGATAGAGCAAATGTTGGGACTGGGTGAATTAAAGCAAACATGGGTATATCAGGAAGCTTTTCAGGAAGGTAAGTTAGAAGGTAAGTTAGAGGGTAAGTTAGAAACAATACCTCAGTTGCTAACACTGGGATTAAGTGTAGAGCAAATTGCTAAAGCTTTGGATATAGAAATTGAACTAGTTCGGCAGGTTGCTAGTGAAAAAGTCTCTAGTGACGATACAAATACCTGAAAGCTTTATTAAGAGTTGTTTATTGATGGTTGATTGTTGTAGTTCAAACAACTAACAACTTCCCAGTAAATAAGAGAGGTAGAGCGATCTACCTCTCCAGTTGAGGGAATAATATTAATTACTCACAGCTTACCAGTTTTAGAATCTGCCGGGTTTGTGAACGATAAAGCTGAGAATTTGGCACTGTTTAACGTTGTCAAATCCAACAACGCGGATGAAGCAATTGCCGTACTGAGAACGACAAGCTTGTACTTCGCTCAACACTTCTTGAGTGCTTCTAGCACTGAACAAAGGCAGTTTCCACATTGTCCAGTAGTACTCGGTAGGCTCTGAATTTTCGTTGAACTCGATCGCCGGAATATAACCTTGATTCAGAATGTACTGGATCTGCTTGGAAATTTGAGCATCAGTGAGGGGAGGTAAGTAGGAAAGGGTTTCGTAACGACGCTCTTTTGGTAGAGTTTGCATAGCTAAATCAAAATGGTAACGGTTGACATTAAGTTATCAGTTATCAGTGATGATTTGTTCACTGCTAACTGCTCACTTTTCATTGTTTGGATCTGAGGTTGCTTGCTGTTCTGACTCAGAACTGGGGTTTGATTGATTTAACTGCGTCATCCGCTCAAGATGCTGACGGCGGTGTTCCGTATTAGCCTGTTGAATACCAGCACGAACCATTTCTGGTAGAAATTCGGTAACTTCCTCCGCTATGTGTTCTCTGACTGTCATAATCCGCAATGCCAAATCCGGCTTTTCCCGGAAAAGTTCTTCTATGTAAGCTTCTCCATCCTGGATTTTGTCTTGTGCGGAAAACCGATGCAGCCAAAGTGCCAAGGGAGGATTGGTTTCACTGAGTTGAGCCAACACCGTCCTCACTGCCTGATATGTCAGGTAGCTTTGCAGCGTCTTGGCTGTGTCCTTCGCAATTTGTTTAATATTCATGCTTGACCCCAGCCCCTGTGAATTTTAGATTGTGAGTTTTGGATTTTAGATTAATCCAAAATCCAAAATCGCAAATCTAAAATCGTCAGACTGTATCAACTGCCTCGAACTCGAACTTGATTTCCTTCCACAGTTCACAAGCAGCAGCCAACTCAGGAGACCACTTAGCAGCTTCACGGATAACGTCGTTACCTTCGCGAGCCAAGTTGCGACCTTCGTTACGAGCTTGAATACAAGCTTCCAAAGCCACACGGTTAGCGGTTGCACCAGGAGCGTTACCCCAGGGGTGACCAAGAGTACCACCACCGAATTGCAGTACCGAGTCATCACCAAAGATTTCCACCAATGCTGGCATGTGCCATACGTGAATACCACCAGAAGCAACTGCCATGACACCAGGCATAGAAGCCCAATCTTGGGTGAAGTATATACCACGAGACTTGTCTTGCTCAACATAGTTTTCGCGCAGCAGGTCAACAAAGCCCATGGTAATACCGCGCTCACCCTCCAGCTTACCGACCACCGTACCAGTGTGAATATGATCACCACCAGACATCCGCAAGCACTTAGCTAAAACACGGAAGTGGATACCGTGATTCTTTTGACGGTCAATTACAGCGTGCATCGCCCGGTGAATGTGGAGCAATAGACCGTTGTCACGACACCACTTAGCCAAAGTAGTGTTGGCGGTGAAACCTGCGGTTAAGTAGTCGTGCATGATGATGGGCATCTTGAGTTCTTTTGCGAACTCAGCCCGCTTCAGCATTTCTTCGCAGGTGGGAGCAGTAACGTTTAGGTAGTGACCTTTGATTTCACCTGTTTCTGCTTGGGCTTTGTGAATTGCTTCTGCAACGAACAAGAAGCGATCGCGCCACCGCATAAAGGGCTGGGAGTTAATATTTTCGTCGTCTTTGGTGAAGTCCAAACCACCGCGCAAGCACTCGTATACAGCGCGTCCGTAGTTCTTCGCAGACAAACCGAGTTTGGGCTTAATGGTGCAACCCAACAAAGGACGACCGTATTTGTTTAATTTGTCACGCTCAACTTGGATACCGTGGGGAGGCCCTTGGAAAGTCTTGAGGTAAGCAACTGGAATCCGCAGGTCTTCCAGACGCAGTGCCCGTAGAGCTTTGAAACCAAATACGTTACCAACAATTGAGGTCAACATATTGGTTACAGAACCTTCTTCAAACAGATCCAGGGGATAGGCTACGTAACAAATATACTGATTGTCTTCGCCTGGAACTGGTTCGATATCATAGCAACGACCTTTGTAGCGGTCTAGGTCGGTCAGCAAGTCCGTCCACACGGTTGTCCAAGTACCAGTGGAAGACTCAGCCGCCACAGCAGCGCCAGCTTCTTCGGGTGGAACCCCTGGCTGGGGTGTAACACGGAATGCTGCTAAGATATCCGTGTCTTTTGGTGTGTAATCAGGGGTGTAATAAGTTAGTCTGTAATCTTTTACCCCAGCTTGATACCCTGCTTTAGTCTGAGTCTTCGTTTGAGCGTAAGACATAAATTTCCTTCCAAGAAGTCACTCTTTCTACTTACAAACCACGCCGCGTGCAACTTCCTCTAACCTTGTCTGTTTTCCTCAAGGACGAAAAGAAGATGCGGAACATCTTCTTTTATGAGGTTGTCTTTGACTAGGGTTAGTGGTTTTTTGACTTAGAAGACTTGGTAGAAACCCTCTTAAGTCTGGACTGGAGCCTTCACCCCTAAGGACTGTGGGGAAATTTTATCACCAGTGTACTTGCGTTGTAGGCACGCACTATTGTACGCTGTTACGTTTCCCTTTTCCCAGGAATAAACTTTTGTTTACTTATCTGTTGCTCGCACTCCCCTAAGTTTGTTCTTTATTTAAGGGAGTGGTGAGCCAGACACTTTAATTGCACACCACGTAATTTGTAACTTGTTTCACAATATATCAAGAATGTAATAAGTTATTCTTTGGAAGTTTTTAACTTTTACATTTAAATTTCTTATTAAAGAATAATTTCAACTTTATATTACAGATACTTTACAGAAAGACATAAGCAGTTATAAGAAGCAGACTAAAGCTCTCAGTGGTGATTTTTCAAACTACTAGCGACCGCTGATAACTGATAAATGTTCATACCGTTAGGGAACACTGAACTTATCCTTAAGCCTTTCGGTGTGAAGTGATGCAAGAAACTCTCTTGAAAGCAAATGCGATCGCCTTGTTGTTTGGCAAATATGGTGGTTTATTCATCAGTTCTATCTGGCTGGGGTTAGTAGCCCTGACAATTTTCGATACTGTGGTGCTAGCAAATCCAGCAGAAAATAACAATACTCCTACGCCCAAAATCCTGAATGTTGATCCATCTGAATTAACTCCCTCTTACCCAGCGATCGCCCCACCAGGACGAGTAGATCCCTTACCTGATGAGCGAAATTTCATTGACAGAGTCCAAGAAACTGATTATCGAGTCAGTGCATTGCAAGCAGATTATGTTGGCAATCTCTGGGTAGCTTCTTGGCGGGGATTATCGCGGATAGACCCCAATACTGGTAAAATACTAGCCCGCGTTAGTTTACCAAATCTTGCTATTTCTGCTTTAACCCAAGATAAAGTCGGACGCTTGTGGGTAGGAACTTATGAAGGATTAAAGCGAGTTGATCCTCGTAGTAACGAAATTACAGCTCAAAATTTATTTTTGCCTTCCAAGAGAGTCTTATCTTTGTTAGTTGACAAGCGGGGTTATTTGTGGGCAGGAACAGATAACGGCTTATCGCTAATCAGTCCCGATCAAGGGTTGATAATGACCACGTTAAAAAAATTACCTGGTGTTAGTGCTAACGCTCTAACTTTAGATGTGGAAGGTCAACTCTGGGTAGGAACACTGGATGGAGTAGTCCGAGTTAATACCGCTAGTGCTTTGATTATGAAGCGAATTGACAATTTACCTGGTACGACCGTACAAGCTTTAGCTACTAGCCCAGATGGATTAATTTGGGCGGGGATGCCAAATAATTTGCTAGTGATTAACCCAAAAACTAGTGCTGTACTCAGATCAGTTACTCCTCTGAGAGGACGTGACGTCAAATCAATACGTTTTGCTAAAGATGGTAGTGTATGGGTCGGTACAAACAATGGTTTGTTACGATTGAATCCAAATACTGGTGCTGTGCTAGATGAAGTTCCTGGTCTTCCTTCTAGTCGTGTACTTGCCCTTGCCCCTGATGTTGGTAATAAATTGTGGATTGGTACTACCGAAGGTCTAGCTTGGTTGATGCCAAAAATGACAAGTGCAAAACCCCATCTTGCTTTTACTCGCGCCGTGAAGTGAAGTTTTGTTGGTAGTTGATCGTTGATAGTTGTTTGTTTCACAACTACCAACCATCAACCAACAACCAACAACCAACAACAATCAACAACCAAAATGGCAATTACAATCCGACAATTAATTCAGTACAAACAACAAGGACGTCCAATTGTGGCGTTGACTGCTTGGGATTATACGATCGCCCAACTTTTAGATGTAGCTGGTGTAGATTTAATCTTGGTGGGCGATTCTATGTCAGTAATATTAGGGTATGATACAACACTACCACTCACCTTAGAAGAAACACTACACCATGCCAAAGCTGTACGGCGTGGGGTAAGACATGCTTTGATGGTCGTAGATTTACCATTTTTGACGTATCAAGAAAGCATTCAGCAAGCTATGCACTCTGCTGGACTGGCACTAAAAGAAGCAGGAGGGCAAGCTGTCAAACTAGAGGGTGGATACCCAGCAATGGTAGAAACTATTGCTCGTCTGGTGCAAGCGGGAATTCCGGTGATGGGTCATGTGGGTTTAACACCGCAATCAGTCCATCAAATTGGTTTGCGTCAACAAGGGAAGACAGAAACAGACAGACAGAGGATTCTACAAGAAGCGATCGCTCTTGAACAAGCAGGTGTGTTCTCTATAGTCTTAGAGCATATCCCTAGTGACTTAGCATTAGAAATTACAGACAAACTCAGTATTCCTACGATTGGAATTGGCGCAGGACCGCATTGTGACGGGCAAGTACTTGTCACTTCTGATGTACTCGGTCTTTCGGAAAAACAGCCGCCATTTGCCAAGGCGTATGCAAATTTACGTGAGACGATAACAAAAGCTGTACAGGATTATAGCTTTGAAGTCAGACAGCAGAAGTTTCCACAAAAATAAAAAATCTCATACCGCTACGCAGAAGTTATAAAATCAAAAGACAAAAAGCTTTTTTCCACTGTGCTGTACTACGCGAGTTCGATAAATATTATTCAGAGTAATTAACTAACTAGCCCGCAGGTAAACTGCGGGCTAATAGTCCAAGTCTACTGAACTGAAAGTAGACTGAACTCTCCCTTTTCCGGTAAATCTGAATCGTCTGGTGAACCAATCGAAAATTTAATATCGAAAATCTACGTATTTGGGATTAATGCAAAACTTCAGTTCAGACTCTAGCAGAAGTAACTTTTTCCGCCGCTTTTGATTCTTCAAGATATTCAAATAGTTATCAGCGTAGCGAAAAGCAGATGCACAATCGTAAGAAGCAATGGCTATAGCCTGTAAGACAACCTTGGTGGGAGTTTCAAATCCTGAAAACTTTTGGATTAAATTCAATAAATCCGCATCGGTTGCAGGTAAAGAAGTCTCTTTTTCTCGTTCTGGCTCATCAAAGCTATCTTCAATTAATGGTTTGGACATTTAGCACCTCTCCAAAAGCGTAAGACGCAAATCCTGTGATGAAGTTTAGCTGCTGCTCACGAGATTGCAAGTTTTCTGGGAGTTCGGTAGTGGAAAATCCTATTTCCTTTAAGATTTCCAAACAATAAGTACTGAGTTCTTGGTATGAAGCTCGTTCCCACTCTTGAGCTACTTCTTTTGCCATCTCCAGATTGACTCGGATTACCGTCGTTGCAGGGTTTGTCATATATTTACCCTAATAAACTGGATAATTGCAGTTTCGATCAGAACCGCAAATTTGCGTAACAGTGTTTTTGCTGAATTTATCTGAAGAGGCAATTAGAGAATCAGCAGATTTACGGAAAAGCTTGGAGAGCGATCGCTTACTATTAAGCTAGCTTGAAAAGGAGTGTAAGAGTTTAAACTTACGGCTTTTTCTTATGAGCAGGCTCCTCACTACAGTCATACATATAGCGCTTTGCATCTAGAAGAAGTACACCGTAGCTGCAAGCGAGGAGGGGTGGAATTCTTGTGTATCTCACGCTTATTGAAATCTGCTGTAAGTAGCAAATGAGTATCAAAACTCGTAAAGAAGCTTGAATAGCTAAGCAATACTGGAGAAGCCTGGACTAGACTAGAAACGTTGAGTAACAATGAGAGGAAATGTATGGTGAGCGATCGCGACTACACCTTAATCATTGATAAAAGCGGTAGCATGTCAACTCCCGACCAAGCCGGTGGTAGAAGTAGATGGGAGATTGCTCAAGAATCGACCCTCGCTTTAGCAAGAAAATGTGAGCAATTTGACCCAGACGGAATTACTGTCTACGTATTTTCTGGGAGATTTAAACGCTATAATGATGTTACCTCTGCCAAAGTAGCACAGATATTTTTGGAAAATGACCCAGCTGGCACAACAAATTTAGCAGGTGTACTTCAAGACGCTATTAATAATTACTTTCAACGCAAAGCAGCAGGTAAAACCAAAGCGAATGGTGAAACAATTTTAGTCATCACCGACGGTGAACCAGATGATCGCAAAGCCGTATTTGAAGTCATTATTAGTGCAACTCGCCAGATGGAACGGGATGAAGAATTAGGAATTTCTATCATTCAAGTGGGTTCTGATCCACAAGCAACCAAATTTTTGAAAGCTTTAGATGATCAAATGCAAAGTGTCGGTGCAAAGTTTGATATCTGCGACACAATTACCCTTGATGACATGGAAGACATGAGCCTTGCAGATGTTTTGATGAATGCGGTAACTGATTAATGATTTGTTGTTTGTTGATTGTTGGTTGTTGGTTGTAATCATTCACCACTAACTACTAACTACTAATTAATAACTGGAGAATAAAAAATGTTAGAAAATCGTGACTATACTTTGATTATTGATAAAAGTGGCAGTATGGCTACACCAGATCAAAAAGGTGGTAGAAGCAGATGGTTAGCTGCACAAGAATCTACTTTTGCTTTAGCAAGCAAATGCGAACAACTTGATCCTGATGGTATTACTGTTTATTTGTTTTCAGGTAGATTCAAACGCTACGAAAATGTGACATCAAGTAAAGTATCACAAATATTCCAAGAAAATGATCCAGCAGGAACCACTGATTTAGCAGCAGTGTTAAAACACGCTACTGATAATTATTTTGAACGAAAAACAGCTGGTCAAACTAAACCAAATGGCGAAACAATCTTAGTTGTAACTGATGGTGAGCCAGATGACCGTAAAGCTGTCATGAAGGTCATTATTGAAGCTTCTCGGCGTATGGACAGAGATGAAGAATTAGCTATTTCTTTTATTCAAATAGGTAAAGACCCCCATGCAAGCCGTTTTCTCAAAGTATTAGATGACGAATTACAAACTGCTGGTGCAAAGTTTGATATTTGTGACACGATCACAATGGATGATATGGAAGATATGAGTTTATCTGAAGTTCTTTTAAATGCGATTAATGATTAACTACTAATCATCAATATCCAAAATAAACGTCTAAATGCCAATTCCTACACCTGCAACATAGATTGTAGTAAATCTTCAACTTTTATTAAAAAAGTAAAGCTGAACAAATGACGTCACTATCTAGTGCATAATCTAATCTGTGTCTATAGGTGTTTCCCTTCCTCTGTACCACGCAACAGAGGAAAGAGTAGGGAAAAAATGTAATTGATTGTGCATATGCGATCGCGTTTCAAGCATAGTTTATTTTACACAACACCTAACTAAATATTTATTATTTTAACTGCATATAAAAATCATATTGCAAATGCAGTAAACCAGGGGTTAAATAACATGGATTCTATTGATAAACTATTGGCTGAACTGCAAGCTGAATATCAGCAAAAAAACAATGAACAGCCCAAGCAACAGCCAAGCATAGCAACACCAAATATTCACCCACAATCCTCAAAATCAGCATCTTTAATAGATGAATTATTAGAAGAAGTAAAGAGTGATTTTGAAGAACTAGATCAAGCAGAAAAATTAAGGATACAGCAAGAATTAGAACAAAAGCGAATTAGACAAGAACAAATTAAAGCTCAGCGCAGAGAGGCTTTAAAACAACACGCTAAAGATTGGCTAGCTAAGCTAGATTCTTTCTCACCAGAGGGATTATGGTTTGAAAGGTTTGCTGAAAGATATTCATCAAAATTAGAAGCAGCTATAGATTATCTACAAGCTAATGAGGAAAGTTAGTGGTAGAAACAACTATCAACCAGCAACCAACAACCAACAACAATTATCTAGTAACTTTACCGTAATGTTGAACCGCCCAATCATGCATAGCATAGAGAATTGGTTTGAGACTCTCCCCTAAAGGTGTCAGTGAATATTCCACCTTGGGCGGAATTTGGGGGTAAACCTGACGATGAATAATCCCATCTTCTTCCATTTCTCTAAGTTGCTGCGTCAGCATTTTTTGTGTGATTCCAGGTAAAGCTCGTTGTAATTCACCGAAGCGCTTTATCCCCAACATTAACTCTCCAACAATCAATACTTTCCAACGTCCACCAATTACCTTCAGCGTAGTTTCCACTTCACACGTCAATCTGTTGGCATTTTCGGCTTCAGCGATCGCCCACAGGATAGGATCCCTGATTGCTATCTCAAAATATCGCCAAATTCTGAAGCAAGACGTTGCAATGCAACATCTCTACATACTCTAACTATTAATTTCCAACAGTCCGGGTGGTGGTGTAATTTCAATCCTGCCAGCTTCTAAATCTACCGTTGGTGCGATCGCTTTCACAAAGGGTATCAAAACAGCTGTTTGTTGTTGATGTAACTTGACTTCTAGCAAATCATTACCAGCAGCAATTACATCTACTACTGTACCAACAAGTTCGCCAGATTCCTGCATAAACACTGACAAACCAATTAAATCCAATACATGATATTCATCCTCTCCCAACTGTGGGCGATCGCTGGCACAAACCAATAATTTACAACCACGCAATTCCTCCGCTTGATTGCGATCATCTACACCAGCCAATTTAACTACATATAAATTTTTACCTTCAATTATACGCCCGGTCAGTAATTCTACTTCTTGCGGTTCTGTTTCTCCCGCACGTAACAACCAACGCTTTCCCGGAACCTCAAACCGCTCCGGAAAATCCGAATCAGGATAAACTCGCATTTCCCCACGTAAACCCTGAGGCGCAACAATCGTACCAATTTCTATCCAATTTTCCAATTGGGGAGTGACAAAAGCAGACATGGAAGGATAAGAAGATGAAGAGTCGGATTTTTTTCTATCCCCTTTTCTCCTTTTCCCCTTTTCTTTCATACTCTTCTTCGCGTTCTTTGCGTCTTCGTGGTTCATTCAAATTAAACACCAACAAGCGATCACTTGTACACTTACCCTTATACAGTTATACGTCGTGCAATACACTCAGATCAGCTCGTTGAGCAAGCAAAACAGGAGAGCAATCATGGAATTGAATGCACAAAGGTGAATCAATTCGCTCTGTAGTGACGTTTTGAATAAATTTATCTGCCGCGACTTGTATCAGAATTACTTTTATAATTGCGGCAAAATAAAATAACCTGAGCATAAAGATTGACAGAAATCTCAATGGATTGGATAACCGTACTGCGATCGCTTCAATCAGACTTCATCAAAAGGTTAACATCTGGTTGTCTGCTGCATTGTCAAACAGAGGGGCAATATAGTGAAATAACAATAATCTCTGGAGAAAGGCTAAAAATTCTCAGGGAATTTTGTTGGCAGATGGCAGAAAAATATAAACGTGTTTCCCCAGTCCGTGATGTTTTTATCAGCTACCTGAAAGGAAAATTAGGAGAAGAAGTTGTTAAAGAACGCTTAGCTGATTTGATTACGGAAGTAGATTACGAAAAAAGAATTGGCGGAGATGGTAAAACAGATTTTACGATGACTGGTAATCCAGGAATTGGTATCGAAGTGAAATCTCGTTACGGTAGTATTGATAAAGTCAGATGGTCTATTAGTGCAGAAGAAGTTGAAAAAAATTCAGCAGTAGTCTGCGTTTTGATTCAAGAGGAAGTGAATGAGGCACAATCTGAGTATCACCTATTTTTAGCTGGTTTTCTGCCCACGCAAATGATTAAGCTGAAAACTGGGAGAATTTCTTTTGGAATAGAACAATTACTCTATGGTGGTGGTTTACGTGGGTATTTAGAAAATTTACAATCCTCTCCAAATTATCATGACAAACAGACATTGAAATCAGAATCAATTTATCAAGTACCCCATAATTCATTAACAAAATCTTCTTTATATTCAGTAAAAAATGCAAAAATAAGTTCTCCCAGTGAAGAATTAAATTTAATTTACATAAAACTGGGTGATGAATGCAGTGAAAAAGAACAGTATCACGCTGCTATCATCAATTACAATCAAGCATTGCAACTTTATCCTTATGATGCAGATATATACTATAAACGTGGTTTAGCACATTATCAATTAGGAAATTATGAAAGAGCGATCGCAGATTATACTCAGGCAATTACAATTAATCCTAACTATATCAAAGCCTACAATAAAAGTGGTTTAGCACGTTATCAATTAGGAGATTACGAAGGAGCGATCGCAGATTATACTCAGGCAATTATAATTAATCCAAATGATGTGGTTGCTTACAAAAATCGTGCTGATATTCGTTATTATCTCGGAGACAAGCAAGGGGCAATTGAAGATTACACCCAAGTATGCCAAATGTATCCCCATCCAGAAGGTGATCTAAATTTAAAAAATATGCAAATTGGAGATTATCAGGGAGAAGGTGATGTTTTTCTGCAAACAAGTGAGTTAAAGTGTCATGATTTTGTTGCTTACAAGAATCGTGGTGACTTTCGTTTAGACTTGGGGGATTACGAAGGAGCAATTGCAGATTACACACAGGCAATAAAGATTAATTCTCACGATGCCGATGCTTATTATAATCGTGGTAATGCTCGTTATGATCTAGGAGATTACGAAGGAGCGATCGCAGATTATACGGAAACGATTAAAATTAATTTCAATGATGCTGATGCTTATTATAATCGTGGTAACGCTCGTTGTTGTTTAGGAGATAAGCAAGGAGCGATCGCAGATTTTCAGAAAGCTACATCAATTTATTATACAGAAGGTAATTTAGCAAAATATAAAAAAGTCAAAGAAAGTATTTTAGATTTAGAAATAGAAGGGTCTTTGGATATTTTAAATTTCTAATTTTTGGATATTATTTATATTATTCATTACGCATTAAATAATTATTTTTTGAACGCAAAGGTAAGCGCACCATGTAGCAGAGTTTTTGGAGTCATTATAATTTTATCGTTTTTGTAGTTGTCGCATTGTGGTTATGCCCATAATAAAGCCTGCAATCTGCGCCCAGTAATTAATACTATTAAGTGGGTTGACACCACCAGGAATATTTAAACTACCAATGCCATAAAATAACTGTTGTAAAAACCACCAAAATGTATAGGAAATAGCTGGGATTTGCATAGGGATAAATATAATTAAAAGAGGCATAACAGTATCAATTTTCACTTTAGGAAACTTGAAGATATATGCGCCCAAAACAGATGCGATCGCGCCATTTGCACCAATCAATGGTATGGTCAAGCTGGGGTCAGCAAGAATTTGTATTATGCCTGTCAGAACACCACACATCAGATAAAATCCTAAAAATCGTCCATGTCCAAGAATATTTTCTAAATTTCTGCCAAAAACCCATAAAAATAGTAGATTACCTAAAATTTGGCTAAAACTACCATGCAGAAACATGGCTGTAAATAGAGAGAGAGAACGTGACAACAAAAAAAATCCAGCAGCAGAATTACCAGCTAATAAATTAGCGATCGCATCATATATTTTTGCTGGAATTAGACCCCAATTATAAATAAAAAGTCCTAATTCTCCACTAATTTCTAGCTTTAATTCCCATACAAAAAGAAGAATATTAATAACAAGCAACCAGTAAATAATTATCGGCTTTTTACGCGTACTAATGAAAAGGTTATCACTGATAGGAATCATTGCTAGTTGTTAGTTATGAGTTGTTATTTGTTAGCTGTTGGTTATTTAACAATAACCACTAACCAACGTCAGAAAACTGTGGCAAGATCGGAATCAGAACGTAGCGTATTCAACTGGGTAAACCAAATGCTGGGAAACATGCTTGTTGGAAGATACCAAATTATCAGCCATTTGGGAGGGGGAGGTTTCGGTGAAACTTTCGTCGCTTATGATACTCAATTACCTGGTAAACCCAAATGTGTTGTTAAGAAACTTAAACCCCAAGCAACAGATCCAACAACTTTGCAAACAGCTAGACGTTTATTTGATACGGAAGCCCAGGTTTTGTATAAATTAGGTACACACAATCAGATTCCCCAACTTTTGGCATATTTTGAGGAAAACGAAGAATTTTATCTTGTCCAAGAATTTATTGAAGGTCATAATCTTAGCCAGGAAATCATACCAGGAAAGCCCCTCAGCCAAGGTCAAGTTATTTCTCTGTTGCAAGAAATTTTACAAATTTTAGATTTTGTCCATCAACAAAAAGTTATCCATCGTGATGTCAACCCTTATAATATTCTGAGAAGAGAACTAGATGGTAAGTTAGTTTTAATTGATTTTGGGGCTGTTAAAGAAATTACAACTCAGGTAATTAATCCTAATGCTAAAACTAAATTTACGGTTGCGATTGGAACTCCTGGATATATTCCTGGAGAACAAGCCCAAGGAAACCCAAAATATAGTAGTGATATCTATGCTGTCGGTATTCTTGGTATTCAAGCACTTACTGGTTTATCTCCGGAAGAATTTGCTCAAGACGCAGAAACTAACGAAATTATTTGGCAAAATCATACGGAAGTAACTCAAGAATTTGCTCAATTTTTAGACAAAATGGTGCGCTATGATTTTCGTGAACGCTACGCATCAGCAACTTTAGCTTTACAAGCTTTAAAAGATTTACATAATCCGAATTTTCAAACTTTGGCATTAAGCGTTTCTGTTACAAATCAACCATCAATTACAAATAATAAACGCAAAAAAAATATTACAAAAAAAATCTTAGCTGGAATAATAATATTAGGGTTAGCGACAGGAGCATCTTTGTATATTATAAATAGTATTAATGCTGTAAATGCTACAGAATTATATAAGAAAGCCAACACATTTTATGAATTACAACGCTATCAAGATGCTTTATCTGCATTTGAAAAAGCAGTCAAAATTCGACCCGATTATGCTGAAGCTTGGAATGGACAAGGTAGTACGCTGAGTAAATTAAAAGAATACAAAGCAGCGCTTACAGCCTATGACAGAGCAATTCAAATTCAGCCGGATTATTTAGAAGCTTGGATAGGTAGAGGTTTTGTATTAAAAAATTTACAACGATATCAAGAGGCGATCGCCTCTTTTGATAAAGCTTTACAACTAGACAACAACTCTCCTCAAGTCTGGACTACAAAAGGAGAAGTTTTAAGCAGTTTAAAGCGATACGATGAAGCAATATCAGCTTATGAGCAAGCAATTAATCTCAAAAAAGATGATTACACAGCTTGGTACAATAAAGCGCTGACATTACAAAATTTAAAACGCTACGAAGACGCAGTGGGAGCATACGATAAAGCTGTGGAAATCAAACCAAGTTATGCCGAAGCTTGGTATCATCGCGGCAATGCTCTAGTTAATTTGCAACGCTATCAAGATGCATTTACAGCCTATGATAAAGCTGTACAGACTAATCCAACTTATTACCAAGCATGGTTATCAAGAGGTAATATTCTGATTAGTTTACAACGCTATCCTGAAGCAGTTGAATCATTTAATCAAGTTATTCAAATTAACCCTAAGAATTACCAAGCATGGTACGCTAAGGGTTGGTCGCAACATCAAATGCAAAGATACAACGAAGCATTAGCAGCCTACGATCAAGCGGCTGAATTGAAACGAAACGATTATCAGCTTTGGTATAACCGGGGTAATTCCCTATACAATTTGCAAAAATATGAAGAAGCGATCGCTTCATATGACCGCGCCGTACGCTACAATCCCCAACACTACGAAAGCTGGTTTTCTAGAGGTAATGCCCTATTTAACTTACAACGTTATCAAGAAGCGATCGCCTCTTACAACCAAGCGATAAAAATCAAACCAGACTATCAGCAAGCTATCCAAGCACGTGAGAAAGCACAGAGTCAGTTATCAGTTATCAAACCAAATCCAATAATATTAACTTCGCCAAAACCTGGTGTAGCACCAACCCAACCAACAAATTCAACACCGTTGATTCTGCGAAAATTTTTACGTTAGTTTATAGGCTGTCAAACCGAACAAGAAACCCGATAAACACAACGCCTAGCACCTGCAACAATGTGACATCCTGTCCTATAATGCATTGAAATACTTCTAGTTCTTTGTCACAGAATCCAGTACAACGTCTCTACTCGTGAGAGTCGTCATTCGTCATTAGACTTCTTACATGAATTCTAAAACCCCCCTCAATCCCCTCGTAAACGAGGGGGAAGAGTTAGTTTCCTACTCACTTGCACAATCAAAAAAGGCGCTGCGATCGCAGCACCCCCTCTGAGCATAAGATCAAAAATAAATTTTTCTTTTCCCCTTTACCCTTTAACCATTCCCCTACTTTAATACGCATCCTCAACCTCAAGCTGAGCCACCGTCACTGCGTTAAAAGCGAAAGCAGCAACTAATGGTATCGGACATCTCAGCCAATAGGTAACAAAAGCTGCAATCATGGTTGCAATCACTGCTGTGATTGACCAAAAACGTTCTTCACAGGTTAATCCCTTTTGAGCTTTAATGACTCTGAGAACTTGCATCGGAATTGGTTCAGGCATTACTGCACCAGGAGGAAAAGCCCAGTAACTATTACAACGTTCAATAAATAAATCTGTCCAGCCATTTTCTTGACACCATTCCTCAATCCATGCATCAGAGTAATGTTTCATATTTCCACTACCAATTCGCTTCAAGAAGTTCAACATAGATAATTAGAAAATCAAAAAATAAATATTTTCGTTTAATCTTAATAATTAGTGAATCTCTTTTAATTTAATTAACTGTGGCAATTTTGAAATTTTGTTAAGATAAAAATCTACCTCTAATAAATTCCAAGCTTGCCTTATCTTACATAAACAGGCTAACAGTACTTTCATTCTTCCTGCATCAAATGAAAATAAACTTTACTTAGAAATTGGCAACTCAATAATTTGCAACAATCAAGTGAGTATATACTTTTAAAGTATATTGTAAAGATTAATTAAAATGATTACTAAAGCTCAAATTCACTTTGATATATAGCTCTTAGCAACTATAAATTATTGTTTTTTTTGCTGCTCATTTGCTGTGTATTTACTCTACATATTAATGGATTAAGTATAATTACTTATAACATTTATTTTAATTTTTTCTTTATTTAATATACAAGTTTAGTTAAGCAAAATTAACCCTGCTAGAGAAGGATATTTTCACAATTATCAGTATCAGTAAGGAGTGCATATTCACTTGGGTTTAAATCCTCCAGCATATGCCTGTTCGCTCATTTGAAAAAACTAAGTAGAAAGGTGCAAAAAAACAGAAGTATATGAACTTATATTAAGAATTCAAAACCCTCTTCCCATCTGCCATCTGTCATCTGCCATCTGCCTTAAACCAACGAGAAATATTTATATTGGGCTACTTATAAACACATAGATGTATAAAAATTATCTAAAAATCAACAATGTTACAATTCTAAAAATTTCTTATCTGCGGAATAAATCATGCAGAAGCTATTCAAAAGCAAAATCCTTAAATTGATTAGCATCAGCATCCTAGTTATAACTTTGATAATAAGTAGTGCGATCGCTTACACTATTTGCCATTCCTGGCCGCAAGAAAGCGGCGAAATTACATTACCAGGATTGCAAGCACAGGTAGAAGTCCAACGCGACCAGTTAGGTATTCCTCTAAAAGTTTGATGTTGATGCCTTAAGCTAGCTATCCCAAAAGTATTGTCTTTGTGTCTTAGTGTCTTAGTGGTTAAAACACCAAGACACTAAGACTCCAAGTTACATCAAAAAGTAGTTAAGGACAAGCCAAAGTATCACGGGTATTCCGACCTGTGACTGGATTAGTGCCTTTAGCTACCTGACATAATTTATTGAGTGTATCTTCACGGATATAAGTATCAGTAAAGTCTGCACCATCAATGATTGCCCCATCAAACATAGTGCCAGTGGTGAATGCGCCTTCCAGGACTGCATTCGTCAAATTGGCTTTGGTCATCCGCGCTGATTCTAAATCGGCATAACTAAGGTCTGCTCCAGTAAAATCTACTGAGGCCAAATTTGACGAAAAGAATCTAACACCACGTAAGTTAGAATTACTGAAGTTACTATTGCGAAGATTGGCATGGTCAAAGCTGGAATCTGTTAAGTCCTGCTTTGAAAAATCTGCCGCTTCTAGGGTTCGGTTGTTATAGTTAATTGCTACAGCGCTTTCTGGGAAAGCTAGAGCAACTGTGATAGCTATCACAGTCAAAAACAACACACTTAGTATGCTTATTCTCATGCGATCGCTTAACTTAGAACTCATTGTAACTTTTAGCCAATGACGAACTATTCTCCTTACCATTATCTCGATATCGGCAACGCAGGAGAAGACCTGGTGGCACATTGGTTACAATCCCAAGGTTGGAGCATCCTTGATCGTCGCTGGCGTTGCCGTTGGGGAGAAATCGATATTGTTGCACTTTATGCTGAACAAATAAAAGATGGGGAGGTGGGGAGAACCGGAGATGGGGAGAGCTTGATTATAGATTCTCCCCATCACCCCATTGCCCCTAATCCCCACTCCCTTGGGGGAGTGGGAGCCCCGAGTTCCCCATCTCCAATTTTGGCTTTTGTCGAAGTAAAAACCCGCAGTCCCAGGAATTGGGATGCGGGGGGAAGAAATGCGATCGCATCATCAAAACAAGTCAAACTTTGGCGTACAGCACAGATGTTTTTAGTAGCACACCCTGACAAAGCAGATTATCTTTGCCGATTTGACGTTGCTATTGTTAGTTATCAGCAAACATCAACACAATTTGGTGGAGATAAATTTCAAGAAAAAAACTTAATTAGCACATATGTAGCAGGGTACACACTGACATTACAAGAATACATTACTGCGGCTTTTGATTTAGTTAATGATATTGGGTAATAGCTGTTGCTCATTGTTTTTTTATGTTTTATAAATAAGCAATAAGCAACGATTAGTTATCAATTACCAATTACCCCGTTACATCTTTGTTTTTCGGTCTAATTATATTTAAAGGCTAAGCTATCATTTCTAAAGTTGATAACTGATAACTGATAACTGTTTACTGCTTCGGTTAGGCTAAAGTTTCTGGGCAGTAACCTAAACCCCTAACAAATTGTTGTCTAAATGCCTCAATTTCTTCTTTTTCTGGGCTACCATGAGAGACAATTGCTACTTGATAGCGACGCATAACATCAACAGGACACTGACCTGCTTCTAAGCTCCAAAGTGCCATCTGTACCCGCATTGGCGGCTCGTAGCTTATTCCTAATTCATTTAAAAAAGCCCGAATGTCACCATCTTCCTGGGGCGATACCTGTTTTCTAAGTTTGACTCTAACCACCCAACCATCAATTTGATGAATTACGGTGACGAAGGAAACAGGTATTTGGGGTTTGGCGTGCAAGAATTGAACAACCCTCAGAGTGAGACTGGCATTTGCCAGATAATACAAGTATTCCATCTTGGTGCTTGGGATCAAAGCCAATCCTACATTTCTATTATTGGTAGAATGAATCACAACCTGCTAGGGTAAAAGCCCCCGTTTTTGGATAGGGAGGTTTACCCAATTTTTATATAGTTGCTTCAGTGGTACTTAATGCTATCTATCTTAAAGTCGAATCATCAATTTGGTAGGTAATACTTTAGAGTTCTTTTAGAAGACACAATTCTCAACCAGCTTGTTTAAGAAAGTCTAAAATCTCAATGCAAGAACAACTCGCAAAAACAAATTCTCATTTAACATCTAAACAAAAGATAGAAAACTCAGAACTTGATCTCTCATTGGCTGGGTATGATTATGAATTACCAACTGAACTAATAGCCCAAAACCCAGCAGTTCCCAGAGATAGTTCTAGACTCCTAGTAGTAAGTTCTCCGAATGTCGATAAAGACGATACACTTCAACACCGCATCTTCCGAGATTTACCGGAAATCCTACGACCTGGGGATTTACTAGTGATGAATAATACACGAGTTATCCCAGCACGGTTATATGGTGAAAAATTAACAGGAGCAGAGGTAGAAGTTTTGCTGTTAGAGGAAAGACAGCATAACTGTTGGCTAGCCTTAGTCAAGCCGGGGAAACGTTTCAAGCACGGCTCGAAAATTGTTTTTACAGCCAAGGGTAAAACAGATGGGGAGATTGGGAGATGGGGAGAAAATTTTCACCCCACCACCCCACCACCCCACCTCCCTATCACAGAAGCCCCACTACCCCATCACCTACTGACTGCAACTGTTCTAGAAACTGATGCAGCAACTGGAGGACGTTTGCTGCAATTTGATCTGCCACAAGGAGTTTCTTTGCTGCAATTGCTAGATGTATTTGGTGAAGTACCTCTACCGCCGTACATCACAAACACTGAAGCCCAAAGCGAACAGTATCAAACTGTATATGCTCAAAATCCGGGAGCGGTTGCTGCTCCCACAGCAGGGTTACACTTTACTCCAGAATTACTAGAAAAGTTACGTCAGCAAAATATTAATCAAGCTTTTGTGACGTTGCATGTAGGTGTAGGGACATTTCGTCCGGTAGAAGTAGAAAATGTCACTACCCATACAATGCATGAAGAATGGATAGAGGTACCCCCAAGTACTGTAGAACAAATTCGTGCTACCAAGGCAGCTGGTGGTCGCATTATTGCTGTAGGTACAACGGTAGTCCGTGCTTTAGAAGGAGCTGCCACAACAGGTGAATTACAACCATTTTGTGGTAAGACTAATTTGTTTATTTATCCTGGTTATCAATGGCGGGTAGTGGAAGGTATGATTACTAACTTTCATTTACCGCGTTCCAGTTTGTTGATGTTGGTGAGTGCTTTAATTGGTAGGCAACGGTTGCTGAATATCTATCAGGAAGCAATAGTATCTCGATATCGCTTTTATTCATTTGGTGATGCGATGTTGATTTTGCCAGAAGCAAGGATATAGTGGCTTTTTTGTGGGATGAATTGTCTAGATCGTCCCAAAATTTATAGTTTGAAAAATTGCGATCGCTCCAGTGCTTTCAGAAGAGGATGGATTCTTGAACCACGTTTTCAGTTTGCGTTTCCAAGGCTACGATTTTACACAAAGCTCACCTTAATTAACAAGTCAAAACTGCAAAAAGAATTACATATTAATTTTGCTGACAAATAAAAATACAGTAGCAGAATTTAGAAACTTACTTCGAGCGCCCAGAGACATACTATGCAGATTATTCCAGATAGTGTCTTGTAACAAACTGCTACGTATCTACACATAATTTTCATACCCTTGTCATTAATTATTCCGATAAAATCTGGTAGAATTGCTGGTAGCAAACATTAAATTTGCTCCTCACACCACACCGCTCCTCTCTTGTGTGCTAAAGGCAAGAGAGCTTTTTTCTTGGTTATGATGCTTGTAATTGTGACAATAGGCTAACTGTCTACGAAAAATTCATACCTAAGGGTCTAATTCTCGCCTGTTGTCAATAAGTACCTTAGGACATAGAAATAACTGCCCAAATCAAATTACCACTAAGCTAAGCTTTAGCATAGAGTAATAACAACATGCCATTTCACATTTTTTGTTAAAGACTCACCACATTAAGTATTTGTGGTTTGTAGGGGTGCATAGCTGTATGTCCCTACTCTCCAAACTCTATTTATTGGGTTAAATATAAAGAATTGCTCATAAAATTCATGTCCAACAGTCCGCTTATTCCTCACCTAAATTCTCATGATGCACAAGAACCTGTTTTGCCACCACTAACAGAAGCCACAATTCAACGTGCAAAAGAAGGTGTTGCTTACGCACGCGATCGCCACGCAAATGAAATGATCCGCCAAGCGCTACTGTCGGCGGAAGCATTTGCGGAAGGTGGTTCAGAACACAGAGTTAGTGGTGATTTGAGGCGTAACGTATTGCGGGCTCTTATTCATACTTTATTTCAGGTGAAAGTTGAGTTTTCAGAACGGATTCCTGCTCAACCAGTATTAATTGCAGCTAACCATCTAAATCATATTGATCCATTTTTGTTACTATCAGAATTACCACCGTGTCCCTTCTGCCATATATTGGGCGATGCTCGTACCCTTTACAACCAGTGGTGGAAACGGCAATTTCTGCATTTTGCTAAAGGAGTCATACCCGTAGAACGGATTTGGAAAGAAGAATTAGCAGTAATCCAAGCGGCGAAGACTGGACATAAAGAGCTAGCTGAATTAGCCAATGCTATAGAAAAATATGTTCCCACAGGGAACTCTATAGAAATTATGCGGCGACTAGATCGGATTGTTCAAGGCATTTTTGCTCGTGGAGAAAGCGTTATTCTGTTTCCAGAAGGAAGACTAGGTAATACTGAAGCTCAGTTATCTATTCCCCTCAAACGTGGTGTTGCTATTTATGCCTTGCGTGCTGGAGTACCAATTTTACCTGTAGCCTTGATTGGTACACAAGACCTGTATCTCCGTAAAGAATTAACCGTTCGTTTTGGTAATCCGATTATCTTCTCCCAATCTGGACGTCCTAAAGCACAGCAAGTACAAGCATTATTAGATGAGTTACAAGCGGCGCTAACGGATTTATTACCAAAAGACTATCAAGAACCAAAGGAACCGAAGTTATTACACCACTTTCTCAATCATATGTTTTGGTAAACTTAAATGTTTTTATGTCTCATTCCTCCCTTCGACAGAGGGAGGATAAACACCGATGATACAGATAAATTGCCTGTTGGTAGCTAAAGTAGTAATTAGCAACTGCTAATAAATTGTTGGTTTTCTCCATTACCCATTATTAACTTCGTGGATTCACAAGTATGTAAGTGGAAATAAACATGTTTTTAATGGCAAAGCATTTGTATGTGTATCTTGACATCAAAATAGAATGTACCAATACAAGTGCTGTGACTCTACCCAATGACAAATGATATCAAGTCCGGATAATTACTTACGATATTATTCTGATGCAGTTGGGCATTGGGCATTGATTTTTCCCATTACCCTTCGGGTTCGCTACTTTGCCATCTCGGCATAAGCCAAGACGGCAAGTAGTCTCACCAATTACCAATTACTGGTCTTCACAGATATGATAAGTCTTAAAACGGACATGATATGACAAATAACAAATGACGAATAGTTACCTTTATTTGTGACGACCTACTTAATTTAAATATGATAATTAGAGCGATTACTACAGGTATTTCCTTAGACTCTCCTCATGATAGGAAAAAAATCAAGCAAGCAGCAGAATTTAATCGGCAAGCAAAAAATTTATTTGAGCAATTTGGTCACGAAGTTCAAACAACAAGAATCGCTACAAATTCATGGGAAGAATATCTAAAAAACTTTTATAGAAACGAGATAGTTAATATTTTTCAAAAAATAGAACAATTCTGTGAAGACCTTAATATAAATTTTTTCAACATTGGATATGCCAGCAAACCTGAAAATATAGCTATCATTCCAGAAATTAACAAAAGCACATCTATTATTTATTCTTCTTCAAAGATTGCTGACAAAGAAACAGGTATTAACTTTGAGAGTACTTTAGAATCTGCAAAAGCGATTAAACGTATTTCCCAAGAAACTGAAAATGGTTATGGTAACTTTCGGTTTTGTGCTTGGGCAAACTGCAATTCAGGTATACCATTTTTCCCTACTGCATACCATGAAGGTGATACATCTTTTGCTCTTGGGATAGAGTGTAGCGACTTGGTAATGCAAAGTTTTGCTCTCGCTAATAATAATATTCAAATAGCAGAAAAAAGTTTGCGATCGCTTCTAGCAGAAGAATTAACAAAATTAGCAGATCATGCTGAAAAAATATCAGCAAAATTGGGTATTAATTACAACGGCATTGATACATCATTAGCACCACCATTGGATAAACAAACAAGTATTGCCTTTGCTTATGAACAACTGATGGGTAGCAAATTCGGCTATCAAGGAACACTAACAATTTCCGGGATGTTAACTCGTGTTTTAAAAAGTGTACCAGTGAAAATCTGTGGTTATTCTGGTTTGATGCTTCCTGTTTGCGAAGATCTAGGCTTGGCAGCCAGAGCAAATGAACAAACTTACGATATTACTAACTTACTACTATATTCAGCCGTTTGTGGTTGTGGACTTGATACAGTTCCCATACCTGGAGATATTTCTATCGAAAAGATTGCAGCAATATTAATGGATATAGCAACTTTAGCCATCAAACTAGATAAACCTTTATCTGCAAGATTATTTCCAATTCCAGGTAAAAAAGCTGGGGAAATGACTGCGTTCAATTCCCCATATCTTGTAGATTGCAAAATATTTGCTGTTGATTAATTTTGTTGTTCGTTGTTAGTTGATTGTTGATTGGTAATACAAACAACCACCAACAACCAACAACCAACTAATCAGAAAGCAAACTTGGTGAAGTTAATACAAAAACATCTCTTATCCCTACACCATCAGTCATAGGTTTAATAGGAGTAGTGAAGTGAAAGAATTGATGGTCGTTAATTAGTAGTAATTCTCCTGGATAGAGAATTTTATTGAAAACAGGCTTTTCTTTTTTTGCAGTGTATAAATGGGTTTCCCCACCTTGAATATTTTGTCTATCAACAGAAAAGATACCGATAAAATCAGTACCATCTCTATGGATGCCTTCAGGTGCAGGATTACCAAAATTATCTGGTGAACAACTAGTTCTAATTTGATGCACTCCTATTTCTGCTTCTGGATGCAGTTTACAAGAATCACTAAATGCAAAAACTAGGTTTTTAAATATATCTAGTTCTATGAGTGCATCATCTAATTCTGCAAACTCTCTTTTAATATCACCTACTAAAGGATTGTAATCTTTGCTTTGAAATAAATAACCATGAGGCAATTTAATTAACTTATCTTGAGAAACTATGAAACGAGATAGCCTCCTGGTACGATAGTTACCTTTAATGTAAGGGTCAACAGGTAAGTTATTAAAAAATGGTTGAAAACCTTCTGTGCTTATGGAGTTTACCTTTCTAAGAGTAAATAAAAAGGCATATTCCAATTCTGTTGATCCCAGGACTCTTTGCATAAAATTTTCCTCCTGGTATATCGATCTTCTCGATATCCTTCTGCGTTTCATGCCTTAGGAAAGGCTTACATTTCCTAGTGTATGCTATTTTTTATAAAATTGTCGTTAAGTAGACTACAGAAAATGTCATTTTATGGTATAGAAAACTAACTCTTCAGATATAGGGAACAATTCATATTTTTTAAGTATTAGTTAGACAACAAAAATATATTGGACATTATTAACCAGCTTTTTTATTGTGGTGATTAAGGCAAGAGGTGCAACCAGAGGCAACCCCTCTATTTAGGAAGAGTAAGAAAAAGCTCTCGCCATAGGCATTTAGCTTATCGGTGGGTGATTCATAAATTTTTGATACCATCTAAAAAATGCTACGGCTTACAATGGGTTTAAGTATGAGCAAAGGCACATTGTTTGATAAAGTTTGGGACTTACACACTGTTGGTACACTTCCTTCAGGGCAGACACAACTATTGATAGGACTACACCTGATTCATGAAGTTACTAGTCCCCAAGCCTTTGCTATGTTGAGGGAGCGGGGTTTAAAAGTATTATTTCCAGAGCGGACAGTCGCGACAGTAGACCATATTGTGCCGACAACTAATCAGGCACGTCCTTTTGTTGATGCCCTAGCAGAGGAAATGATGCAAGCGCTAGAGCAGAACTGCCAAAAAAATGGCATTACCTTCCATAATATCGGTTCTGGTAATCAGGGTATTGTGCATGTGATTGCACCAGAACAAGGACTCACCCAGCCAGGGATGACGATCGCCTGTGGAGATAGCCATACTTCAACTCATGGTGCATTTGGTGCGATCGCTTTTGGGATCGGTACTAGTCAAGTCCGTGATGTTCTCGCCTCCCAAACCCTAGCCCTGTCTAAACTCAAAGTCCGTAAAATCGAAGTTAACGGCACTCTTAAACCAGGTGTTTACGCCAAAGACGTCATCCTCCATATCATTCGTACCCTTGGTGTAAAAGGCGGTGTGGGATATGCCTATGAATACGCAGGCACTACCTTCGAGCAAATGAACATGGAAGAACGGATGACCGTCTGTAACATGTCCATTGAAGGCGGTGCACGTTGCGGTTACATTAATCCCGACCAAGTCACCTACGCATACCTCAAGGGAAGAGACTTTGCTCCTAAAGGCGCAGACTGGGACAAAGCAGTGGCTTGGTGGGATTCGATCAAGAGCGATGCCGATGCTGAGTATGATGATGTCGTAGTGTTTGACGCTGCCGATATTCCCCCTACCGTCACTTGGGGTATTACACCCGGTCAAGGTATCGGCGTTAACCAGTTTGTACCCTCCGCCGAGCAACTGCCAGAAGAAGACCGCCAAATTGCCGAAGAAGCTTATGTTTACATGGATCTAACACCAGGTCAACCCATACTCGGCACAAAAGTCGATGTCTGCTTCATTGGCAGCTGTACCAACGGCAGGATTAGTGATTTGCGAGAAGCAGCCAAAGTTGCCAAAGGGCGTCACGTTGCTCAAGGAGTCAAAGCTTTTGTTGTCCCTGGTTCCGAACGGGTGAAACAACAAGCAGAAGCAGAAGGACTAGACAAAATCTTCCAAGCAGCAGGTTTTGAATGGCGCGAACCCGGATGTTCGATGTGTTTAGCTATGAACCCCGATAAACTCCAAGGACGACAACTCAGCGCTTCTTCTTCTAACCGCAACTTCAAAGGTCGGCAAGGTTCCGCCTCTGGTCGGACTTTATTGATGAGTCCGGCAATGGTGGCGGCGGCGGCGGTGAAGGGTGAAGTCTTCGATGTGCGCGAGTTGTTGAATTAGTTCTTAGTGTCTTAGTGCCTTGGTGGTTAATAAAACGTATTTTTTGAACCACAAAGACACTAAGACACAAAGGAAATTTTGTGAATAAAACCTCAAAAAGTACTTTTTATGGTAAGTGAAGTTAAAGCTGTTTCCGGTCGTGGTATTCCTTTGGTAGGTGATGATATTGATACTGACCGCATCATTCCTGCCCGTTTTTTGCGCTGTGTTACTTTTGATGGTTTGGGTGAGCATGTATTTGCTGATGATCGCGCCGCACTCAAAGGAGAACATGCTTTTGATCAAGTGCAGTATCAAGGCGCGAAGATTTTGGTAGTAAACCGTAACTTTGGTTGTGGTTCTTCACGGGAACACGCACCCCAAGCGATCGCTAAATGGGGTATTCAAGCTTTAGTAGGTGAAAGCTTCGCGGAAATCTTTTTTGGTAACTGTGTAGCAATGGGCATTCCCTGTGTTACCGCTGATTCTACTACCGTCAAACAACTGCAAGAATTCATTGCCACTAATCCTCAAGCGTCTGTGACGGTGAATTTAGAAACTATGCAAGTACAATTTGGTGATTTTTCTGCCCCCATTTCAATGGGAGAAGCTGCGAAAAATATGTTTGTTTCCGGTAGTTGGGATGCTTGCGGGCAGTTGGTCGCACACGCGGATCAAATTCGGGCAACGGCAGCAAAATTACCGTACTTGAGTTGGAGTAAAGTCGCTGCCAGCTAAAAGTCGAAAGCATCAATGCATAAGGTAAATCTATCTGCGTCCATCGGTGTGCATCGCCTTGCACGGTGGTCGATTTTTTCATAAAGTAAATAGTTTTTACTAGTATAAGTACATTTGTATCAATAAGCATACAAACAATAAATGATAATTCTGGTCATGGGTGTTTCCGGTTCGGGTAAAAGCACCATCGCTAAACTATTAGCAGATTCTTTGCATTGGGAATTTAGCGACGCTGATAATTTCCATTCGCCTCAAAATATCGACAAAATGCGGCGTGGTATATCTCTGGATGATGGCGATCGCTTACCTTGGCTGCAAGACATACAAGCAGCAATCAAAGAATGGTTGGAAGACAATCAGAATGTAGCACTGGCCTGTTCTGCACTTAAATCTAGCTATCGTCAGTATTTTTTCATCGGTGATGAACGCATCAAGTTAGTTTATCTCAAAGGTTCGTTCGATTTAATTCAAAAACGCCTGAATCAGCGTCAAAATCACTTTATGTCCGAAAAACTCCTCAAAAGTCAGTTTGATAGTCTTGAAGAACCTGCTGATGCTTTGTATGTAGATATTTCAGCACCGCCAGAGGTAATTGTGCAAAATATTCGGGAGAGTTTGGGGCTAGAAACTATAAACTAAAATCTATTTAATATCTAGACAAAATATTAATTATTGAACGATGGTTTGAAGGAGTAAATATTCGGAAGTGAAAAATTATTTTATTTTTAGGTTTAGAAATTTAGAGACGTGCTATGGCACGTCTGTTGATCTTATCTTGGTGGAGCAGGATTAGTGTTGCTTGATGCTGGGGGTTGTTGGAGAGAAGTACCTGTGTTCGGCTGACCAGGTGCAGCAGGAAAGGGAACGGAATTAGGAATTGAAGGGGAATTGAGGTTAAAATCGCCTTGAGGATTTAATGGAGCCACTGGTGCAGTGTTGGGTAGAGGTGCTGCACCAGGGTTAACTGGAAAAGATGGAGGAGTAATAGGTAGAGAATTAGCCGGTCTGTCTGAAGAACCGGGTATAATTCCCAAAGATACGCGATCGCCTCCCACTTGTCGCAGCAAATCTAATATTTCTATGACATCGTTATAAGTTGCTGAGCGAGAGGCATTTAGTACCAAAGTACCATTAGGATTTTGCTGCAAATAATTTCTTAAAATCCCTGCTAGTTGTTCACGTTTAATTGGTTGTTTTTCTACATAGATCTGACCAACAGCATCAATAGTTACAGGTAAAATATTTTTTCCTTGCACTGCATTGACACTTCCTGTTGCTGAACTGGCTTTAGGTAAGTCAACATTAATTGCTTGTTGTCGAGTAAATTGTAGAGATGCCAAGATAAAAAACGTCAAAATACAAAAAATGACATCAATTAAGGGAATGAGCTGAACTTGAGCATCTTCAATGGGAGTATGTAAATTAACTTTCATAAGCTAGTATTTTGAGATTAAATTGTTTGGTGAACTGGTGATTAGTTGAGATTAGTTGAGAGTTGGTCGTTGATGGTTGATTGTTCTAAAAACAAACAACAAACAACCAACAACACATAACTCAATTTTCAGAATCTGATTTATCTGAATCTGAAATTTCTGGAGGTTCAGAAAACTTATTTTGAGTTCGCTTGCGCGGAGGAAGGAATTTTCCTCCAGTAGAATCTTGAACAATCACTTCGGGCTGGGCGAGGTTAGATTGACTTTTGCTTAAATCAGGCGGTGATTGCAAATAAAGAATTTCCAAATCATTCCCCGCTTTGCGGAATATTTTGACTTGATTAACCAGTAAAGCTTGAAAGAATCGGTAAAAAATCAAGCTGACGATCGCGATTCCCATTCCTAATGCTGTACTGTATAGAGCTTCTCCAATACCAGTAGTCACTCCTGCTGTTGCTTCTGTTCCCAAATCACCAATCTTAATTGATTCCAAAGACCCTATCAAACCCCAAACTGTACCAAACAATCCCAACAACGGAGAAACAGCGATCACAAGTTCTAAAACTTTTTCACCCCGTCGCATCTGAGCTAGTTCGGTTTCTGCTGTTGACTCTAGTGCGAGGCGAAATAGTTCTGGATTGCTTATTGGTTGGCTTAAAGGAGCATACAAAAACCTACCTATAGGCTGGTCAATTGCTTGTCTAGCAATATCCCTAGCGATTTCCCAATTGTTACGTGCAGCTTCTAGAATGCGATTAACAGTTTCTTTTTCCTGATTCAAAATTCGGAACCAGAACCATAGACGCTCTAAAATCACACTTAACGCCAACACCGAAAACAGAAGTAATGGCCAGATCACTGGCCCAACTTTGCGAAATATATCGATAATTTCCACTGTTGAGATTCCCTCCGTCCATTCCTGTAGCAACTATCCCACAGCATTTTAATACTAGAGTGGTAAAGGTGGCTTTGTTGAATTTGAATTAGAAATTATATAGCTAGCTCGTGAATTAAATAATGATGATTGAGCCTAGTTTAGAACGACGTTTGACTTCTGCCCAAGAAGCAATTACTGTCTTGCAAAGAGATTTTGCGCCTGTTGCTATTCAAAAACCAGCTATTAGCAAAATCAGACTAACAAAAGATGGGAATTATTTAAAAATTTTTATCCCACCAGTTGGTTTTTATCCTTTATTTGGGATGGGAAGTCTATTTGCAATCGCTTGGAATTCATTTATTCTTTTGTGGACTGTTGGTGTCATGCTGACACCTTTCCCTAGCAACATACCCTTAACCTTAATTTCACTTCCCTTTTGGGGTGCTAGCTTTCTCATGGGGAATACAGTGTCTCTACAAAATGTATATCCAGTAAGCTAAAGCTTACTGGATATACATTTGATGTGTTGGATTTAAGCGACCCTAGCAATCCAACTAAAATCTTTGTGATCGATGCTTCTACGTTTGGTGGTAGTGCTAATAGTTGCGATCGCTTTAAAAGGGCAGTTGTTGCCAGAATCAAAATTACCCAGGATTCTAACAAGTTGTTGCTTCTACTACTTGACTAGTCTACTAGATTGATATTTGCTGTTTCTGGAATTGACCTTGAGGATGAAGTATCTACTATTAAACTCAAGGATTAATTTAAATATGACGTTATTCATCGTCTAGTGATGGGTAATATTCATACAGGGTGCTTTTCTATGTACTCATAGACACCTTAGTAAGTGACACAGGGGCAGAACCACAAGCACTACAAATTATTATAAGTTGATTCACAGAGCAAGCAGCTCAGGCAGGAAGATATGAACAGCCACTCATTTTTAGCATCTGGTGAACAGCAAAATCACAGATATAACAACGTGTTAAAAACTACCAAAAATCTTCAGCAGCGAGAAAATAACGGTAGCGGCGAATCTGCTTTCGGTGACAGCTACTTACGCTCTTGTGCTTTGAAGTCAGCCCGACAAGGAGACTACATTGAGGCGATCGCGCTGTTGAGTCAGCTGATCAAGCGTCATCCTCAAAATGCGATTGATTACAACAACCGGGGACTAATTTATTTTCAATGCGGCGAAAGCCAAAAAGCTTTTTGCGATTACAATACAGCTTTGCAGCTTAATCCTAAGTTGGCTAGTGCTTATAACAATCGAGCTAATTACTATGCTGCTCGTGGGGAATTAATAGCAGCGATCGCTGACTACGATCAAGCACTAGATTTGAACCCTAGTTATGTCCGAGCATGGTTGAACAGAGGCATTACTTTACGCGACTTGGGACAATATGAAGAGGCTATTGATAATTTTGAAGTAGCGCTGCTGTTTGGTCAGTTAGAAGGTCGTATTTTAGCAGAACGCGGTAGAACTTATCATCTCTGGGGTGAATGGAATTGTGCGATCGCTGATTATCGTCGTGCTTTGCTTTTACTACCGTCGTTTGATACTAAACAGGAAATTCCGGACTCGCGCTTGCGTTTACAAGTGGAAAATTGGTTCAACGAGTTAACCAAAATTCAGTGAACAGTAAGCAATAAACAGTTATCAGCCGAAAACTAGGTATAACAAAGTGAATTCAATCGTATCAAAATACAAATTAAATCCTTATTTTACTGATCACTGTTGACTGATAACTGATCACTGTTGCAGCGGCTAATAGCTAATAGATGATAACTACGTAACTCCTAAACGAGAGCTACTAACTATTAACTATTAGCTGTTAACTATTTTTTGATATACTACGTGTTTATACGTAGGTTATTAGAAATAAACCTATAAGTGTCTAAATGTTAAACCGAAATTCTATTTAAGGAGAAGATTCTACTTGTTCAACTTCTACCGCTTTCGGCTTTATAAGCATTATAGGACGCTGGTTTGGATCAAATCGGTATCCTTGCTCTTGCATAATGCTTTTAGCTTGACGCGGATCAAAATTACGGCTAAATTCTACATTCAAAGCATTTACTCGTGCTTCTACCTGCCTAAGTTCTGTGTTAATTTCTTGTAACTTAGCTTGCCGCGACCAGTGATAAGGTAAAAGTCTTACCAGTGCAGTTACTGCTGCTACTGAAATCACAATATTAACCCCTATCTTTGCTGTTGTCTCCAACGCCATCACTTGGTAAGAACGTTGACGTAGATGCCGCTTTGGTCTGGGAGCAACTTGACGTCTTGGTATTGGTTGTAGCGGGGGTCTGGATGGTTGAATCGCATTCATAATAATTAAAAGAACCTCGCTGATGAAATTGATGCACCGCAAACAATGCTCCTGCGCTGTTTACGGTTTTATTTAGCTGTCATATTACTTCATTTTTTGGAAATTGCTACACGTATGCAGTTAGTCAAAAATAAACCTGGTATACGTACGTAACTGCACATCAAGTACTACGGTTTCAACCGTCAGCCTTCGGCAAATGCACCCGTATTGCCAGGTTTATTGGCTTTTATATGCGATTTTAAAAGTACATGAAGAAGTCAGAAGGCAGCTATTGTGAAGGGAATCTGTGCAAACTATACAACAAATCGAAATCAGGCGGGCAAAACTCAGAATGAAGGATTATCCGAATTGCTGCTCGCCAATTTCGACTTGTTTTGGTTATTGCAATGGTTTATTTATAAAGTTCTGTTGCTAAGCGCCAAGCCAGAAAACCTGGAACCAGAGCCACAACCAAAGCGATGTAGACTTGAGTATCGGATATACTCATGGTTTCAAACCTCCTAATCTCAACAAATTTTGATTACGTTTACTACTTTTCCTTGTTTTGCCAAGAATGGGGAATAGGTTGTTACAAGATGAAACAAAACAAATGGGTTGGTTGTTCGTGGTTGGTTGTTAATAAAGGATTGTTAAGAAAATTTTGATGTGAATATGGGTTTTTATCTGGGTATTGATTTTGGGACATCTGGCGCACGAGGTATGGTGATTGATGAAGTAGGGATTATGCAACAACGGGTGATATACCCGTTTGAGATGTACCCTCGCGTTGACTTAGCAAATATTTGGCAGATGGCTTTGTTTAGGCTGCTAGACCAAATTTCTGGGGAATTGAGGCGAGAAATTAGAGCGATCGCTATCAATGGTACTTCTTCAACTGTCTTGTTGTGCGACGCTGTTGGCAATCCTGTAGATGCGCCTTTGCTGTACAACGATGGACGGGGTGCTGTGGTGATGGATAGGTTAAAGAGTGCAGCACCCCCAAATCATACTGTTTTAAGTACAACCTCAAGCCTGGCAAAACTTTTGTGGATGTCACAGCAAGCTTTTTTCACCCAAGCTAAATATTTTCTGCATCAAGCAGATTGGCTAGCATTTCTGTTGCATGGACAATTGGGTATTAGCGATTACCATAATGCTTTAAAACTGGGTTATGACGTAGAAACTTTGCAATATCCACAATGGTTGGAGCAACTGCAAATTTCTATTCATCTACCTAAAGTAGTAACTCCTGGTAGTGCCATCGGAGAAATACGCCCAGAGATTGCTGCTAAATATAATTTCCCCAAAGATTGCTTGGTGTGTGCAGGTACAACAGACAGTATTGCAGCATTTCTTGCTAGTGGTGCAGAGTCACCAGGAGAAGCAGTGACTTCTGTTGGTTCCACACTCGTACTGAAGCTTTTAAGCCGTACCCGTGTAGAAGATGTCAGATATGGTATCTATAGCCATCGTTTGGGGGATTTATGGCTAACTGGAGGTGCTTCTAATACTGGTGGTGCTGTGCTGCGGCAATTTTTTACTAACACCGAATTAGAAAGTTTGAGCCAAGAAATTGATACTAGCCAAGCAAGTGCTTTGGATTATTATCCCTTGTTGAAACCAGGCGATCGCTTTCCGATTAATGACCCCAATTTACAGCCACGACTAGAACCACGTCCAGATAATCCTGTGGAATTTCTACATGGGTTATTAGAAAGTATTGCCAGAATTGAGGCACGCGGATATGAGTTATTGCAAGAATTGGGAGCAGATAAGTTAACTCGTGTTTATACAGCCGGCGGCGGTGCAATAAATGACACTTGGACGACAATTAGGGGGCGGTATTTACAAGTCCCGGTGATGCGTTCTATGAATACAGAGGCAGCTTATGGAACAGCTTTATTGGCAATGGGAAGAATGAGAGAATGAACTGCTTTTTACACCCGATAATAATATATATGTTGGTTTATCTCCTTTCTTTAAAATAAGGGTACTTCGTAATCAGCGAATATCATCTATTCCCTTTACCAGCATTACCAAACGATACTAGTCCCCATCCTGATGCTAAACCGCTAGAATGCGATCGCAACAAATCAAGATGAACTTCCCCCCATTCTCCTACTTCAATCCATTTGCCATCAACTAAAACCTCAATTTCTAACCCGTTGCGGGTGTGGGGATGTGAGGTTTCGTTCAGGCGGTAGGATACTCCTGGAAGCACAGCATCAAGAATGCTTTCAAGGAATTGGACTTGAGAGACGCGATTACCAATTAACCATAGGTCCATTTGATGAGGTTCACCCACATGCCATCCACCACATCCCGGCGATAACAAATACCAGGGTGGAGAATGAGTTGTTCTCCCTGTAGATAGGAAAGTAACTCCGGCATCATCGCGGTGGTGTGAGTTCTAAGTAGCCTACCGTCTAACCCCCGACGGAAAATCCATCTGTGTCATCTGTGTTTATCGGTGTTAGAGTTACCCAAGATATAGTGGTTTGCGATGAATTCTAGTGGAGGAAAAACGAACACTCATGGAACACAGATGAACACCGATTCTTCTACAAGTTCATTACTTTATAGGGTGTTCGATTTCTGTTAATATTTTTGGCGTTGCATATTTGCGGGGTGATTTGAGAATTTGCATCAAAAATAATAACCGCGTCTGGGTGTCAGCCTAAATCATCGCATTATTCAGCAACGCTAGATTTGTACTAATCTTCAGTTGCAGGAGAAATCATCGAACCAGTGGCTTCGCCTTGAGAGTCTAACTGAACTTGTTCTACTGATGCTTCCATACTGGTATCAGTGACATCACTAAAATATGTACCAAACAGTTTGTCATAGTTGGATGCAACCGCTAAGAATGCTCCACCCAAAATATAAATAGGTAGCGGTAATTGCAATCCTTGTACCCAGTCAAATAACTGTGCTAGGGCAAACAGCACTACGAAGCAAGCTAGCCAAACTCTCATTTTTATACCTGCTAAATCCAAATTATTTTAGCAATTTAGGTTCGTAGTTAGCGCTAAAGCGCCAACTACAAACGTATTACCCTCTCACCCCTTCTACGAAAGAGTCCGCCGCAGTCTGGGTTGAATAACTAACAAAGCAAGGAGAGCAAAGCCTAACAATACAGCTAGGGCGCTACCAAAGGTAACGTCACCCCAAAAGGCGTGCATCACCACGCTACTTAAGCCCCAATCTTGATGGGTGTAAAGATAGCGAATCGGTTCGATGGCGTAACTAAGGGGATTAAGGGTAGCTACAACCTGCAACCACTGGGGCATAAACGATAATGGAGCTAAAGCTGTGCTGGCAAATAATAGAGGCAGGTTTGTAACAAAAATTACTGCTATGAGTTCGATGTGTCCGGGTAGGGCAAAAGCCAAACCTAAGCTGAGGGCTGTTACACCCAAAGCTAGAAGAAAGACAATCAAAGCAATAGTTGCCAAACCAGCTATATCGGGTACTCCTGCACCGAGAAACCCTGCTGCTGCGACTATCACGGCTGCTTGCAGCAAACTTTGGCTGATGATAAAGATGGCGGAAGCCAATACAATTGAATATCGTGATGCCAGAGGAGCAACTAACAGCCGATTCAAAAAGCCGAATTCACGGTCAAACATGACTGGTAAACCGGCATTTAACGCTCCACCAAAGGCAGTAAAAACAATAATACCAGCACTGAGAAATTGGGCGTAATTTGTTGTGCTGCCAAAAATGCCTTTGGGTGCGTTTTGAAATAAAGCGCCAAATAGCACTAACCACATTACAGGTTGAATAATACCTGCAACTAAGGTGGAAGGACGGCGCTGCAATTGAATAAATAAGCGGCGTGTCAAAGCCACGGTTTCTTGAACTAGCTCACCAACAAAATTAGGAGCTGTATCAGCGTAAACTTGTGGTGCAGCCACTTGCTGCCAGTTAATTTGTGATTTGGGAGGTATAACAGTACCACTCATATCTATTTTGGTTGTTAGTTAGTGGTTGGTTGTTGGTTGGTGGTTGATAGTTGTGGTTGTTCCAAACAACAAACAACTAACAACAATCAACACTTATCTCATATTTTGCTTTTTCTCTGCTTTGGGATCACGGTTTCCCAGGGCTGCTAGTTCTGCATCCATGAGGGTGCGTCCTGTGGCGGTGAGGTAAACGTCGTCTAAACTAGGACGAGATTGGGCAATCCCAAATACAGGTAATCCGGCATGATTTAGCGCTTGTTGGATGGTTATCAAAGCATCATTTTGTGGTGTTACCACTAAGTTGAGAGAATTTCCTTGAGCGCTGTTGATGATTACTTCTTGCACAAATGCCAGAGGTGTAAGTAAGTTTTTGGCTTTTTCTGCTTCTTCTGTGGGTGTAAACTCGCGGATACGCAGGGTGATGCGATCGCCTCCCACTTTATCTTTGAGTTCTGAGGGTGTACCATTGGCTATGACTACACCCCGGTCAATTATCGCCACGCGATCGGCTAAAGCGTCTATCTCTTCTAAATAATGGCTGGTAATCACTACAGTAGTTCCAGCTTCACGCAATTTACGCAGAAATTCCCAGACAATAAAACGGCTTTCTATGTCCAACCCCACTGTTGGCTCATCTAAAACTAGAACATCTGGTGCATGTAGTAATCCGGCTGCCAAGTCTAGGCGTTTGCGTAAACCACCAGAGTATGTGCCAGTCTTTTGATCTGCGTATTCTTGCAAACCGAGTAAATTTAGCACCACCTCAACGCGCTGTTTTGCCACCGCCGCGTTTAAGTGATAGAGTGCTGCTTGCAGTTGCAGGAGTTCGCGTCCAGTTAATATTTTATCTATAGCTACTTCCTGAGCTACATAACCAAGTCTTTTTCTAGCGGCTCTCGGATTATCTATCACGGAAATGCCAGATACTTCGATTTTACCAGCATCTGGTGTAGTGAGAGTACACAAAGCACGTAGGGTAGTAGTTTTGCCGGCTCCGTTGGGGCCAAGTAAACCAAAAATTTCTCCTGGTTCTACCTGAAAGGAAACATCCTTGACGGCTTCAACCGAACCGTAGCGCTTTTTAAGGTTTTCAATTAAAACGGCGGGAGCCATGACAGGTAATCCCTAATAACTATACAAATCTCAACAGTGTCTACTCTTATTTTAAGAGTTAGGAGTTAAGACTAATGATTAGAAAAATATTTAACTTTCATCATGTGGTTCTTATACTAGGGTGATTGCAAGTCATCTGTCCAAAGACTGATGAATTTTATGCTGTCACCTGCAATGTGTAAAAATTTTATCTGCTCAAACTTCAAAAGCGATCGCTCTGTTAAAATTACCTTTTGTTCCCCTCCTGGGGAATAAAAAACCAATTCTTCTAAATTTTAAACAATGCCTCGCAGTCACCCAAGCATAATTAATAACTACGAATCTCACCTCAGCTGGTCAGCCAACACAGAACTAGTAGGATTAGTATTTGAATTAGCCCCCAAAGCAGATGTTTCCATTTATCCCCAATACACCATTGGACTGCACGCTTGGTTTCTGGATCAAGTGCGTGCTGTAGATCCAGAACTTTCTGCTTACCTCCATGATGGCGAGTCAGAAAAACCATTTACAATCTCTGCATTAGATGGAAAATTGGTCAGCAGTGGTAAACAGTTACACCTTTTTGCTAGCAATACTTACCATTGGTATGTTACAGCTTTATCAAAGCGGCTAGTAACATGGCTAGCACAATGGCTGAAAAACCCACCCACAGAAGTAAATTTACGGAATGCACCTCTGCAAATTAAATCGTATCAAATTACTCATGCGGTCACATATGCTGAGTTACTCAACTCTGACCATGAAGACACAATAGCACTGCAATTTTTAAGTCCAACAAGTTTCCGTCGCAAGGGTCATCACCTACCCTTGCCAATGCCTACGAATGTCTTCCACAGTTATCTGCGTCGTTGGAATGACTTTTCGGGTATACCTGTTGACCAAGAAACATTTTTGGCTTGGGTGGATGAGCATGTATTAATTACTCGTCACCAACTGACATCCGCAAAGGTGCTAGCAGGAAAGAAAGGTGCTGTTACAGGTTTTACAGGCACAGTAGAATTTGGTTTAAGTAAACAAGCAGCTAAGCAACCAGAGTTTTATAAGTTATTTTATGCTTTGGGAAAGCTTGCACCTTACTGTGGTACTGGTCACAAAACTACCTTTGGATTAGGACAAACACGTTTAGGTTGGTCATTACAAGCAACGCCAGAAGTGCCAAATGTGGAAAGTTTATTGGCAAAAAGAATTGAAGATTTAACAGATATTTTTAAGGCGCAACGCAAGCGGACAGGAGGAGTGCGGGCGCAAGAGATAGCAGCTAAATGGGCTACTATTTTGGCACGTCGGGAAATGGGAGAATCTTTGCAAGTTATTGCCCAGGATATGGGGATACCTTATGAGACGGTGAAGACTTATGCAAAATTAGCAAGACGGGCTTTGGCAAACAATTCTGATTCTGTTTGAGGGTTGAATTGGAAACGCAAAGGGACGCAGAGGAAAGCGCAGAGGGACGCAGAGTTTAGGTTTTGGTTAGGTTGAAGGACTAGAGAGGTTTTTTCTACTGTATGAATTTTGTGATTTTTTGACTTATTTTTTCCTACCGATTCTGGCATTTCTTATCTTCCCTCTTGAGGCGATCGCTTATCTTAGTGCTATTCGGATCATAACCCCTATTCGCCACCTGTATCCCTGAAAAGAAGTTGGGGATCTGCCTCTCTCTATGTTGCTCACCGCGTTCAATTACATAAATAATTAATTATTAAATTTTGAAATACTTCTTTTTCACCTTATTAAACAGTGTTTGTAACCGTAATTGAGTCACACGGATTTTTGTTAAATTATTGATATTACCAGGATAATCTTTTTTATGATCAAAAAAGTCATTTAAATCATCTAAAATCACTTCTAAACGTTTGATAATATTTTCATGCCTGTATTCTGCTAAAAACTCTTCAGATAATACCGGTACTTTCCAATTATTCAATAGTTTCAGAATGCGTTGAATATCATATTCTTTTGAATAAGCAGCTATTTTATAGCAATTAAAACCAGGATCTAAGTAATCAGATAAACCACCATTAATACTAGAAAAAACCTGACATCCACAAGCTATAGCTTCCAAAGGTTGCAAGCCAAATCCTTCACTTACACCTTGCTGTGTCCAATATTCAGCAGAATCATAGAGATATATCTTAGCTCGATTAAAAAGTCCCGGTAAATCCTCGACATAGGAATCAACAACAAAAACTTGACATTTTTGTCGTAAGGCTGGAATCAATTCTTGCATCAAATATTGCGAAGATTTCCGAGCCTGAACTAACACATCAATATCTCTTTCTAAGTGGATATTTTGAAACTCGTTACCAATTTGATTGGGTAAATAATATATCAGTGAATGGGGTGAATGTTGTCCCCAATATCCCATGGTATTGCGGCTAACAGTAATGATAGGAATACTTGCAGGCAATTTAAATCCATAACCTGCACTATGGGCATGATAAACAACATTATATTGCTTGAGTTTAGTAGCAAGTCTGGCTACATCAAAACCCCAGCTGATCACAAAAATCACATCATCTAATTTTTTTTCTTGCAACAAGTCATCAATAAAAAGTTTTCCTTCTTCTTTTTGACGATAAGTAACGATATCAGCATGGCAAAGATGTTTGGCAAGATGAAATGTTTTTAATTCTGCCCAAAGACCACCACAAGCAAACTTTCTATCTGTCCCAGGAAGTAAAAAGTAAAGTTTTCTCATTAGCTGAATTGTTGATTGTTGTTTGTTGGTGGTTGGTTGGGAATCCATTATATCGTTTGTCTTCCTTGTTTTCCTTGTCTTCCTTGTCTTCCTTGTCCCCACCTCTTCCTACTCCTCCTGCCAGTATACTTTTACAAAATACGCCTCCTTTCCCCATACATCTGTTGTACGCGTTATGTTTTCAATTTTCAAATTAAAGGGAATGGCAGTTGTGATGTATCGTTGTGCTAAAGCACCCACATCAGGGGCTAATTCTGCTGCTGTCGTTGCTGCCAAACCTAAACCTACGAGTTGTTCTATTATGCCTAGTGGTAGCAATATATGCATACCAACTGCAAATCCTGCTGTCAACAGCATTGCTACTGATGCATTTGTACCGCAGCGAGGATGTATAGCTAAATGCCACTCCCCATTGATCAATCGATGTAAGGCAAGTGTGGCTGCACGCCGCAAGTCGCTAATATTTACCTCTCCATAAAGATAGAAACCTTGCTCTGTGGACAATCCACCCAATAATTTGTTATCTATCTGAACATTATTGGAGATGAATGCGGAAGGATGGGTACTTTTTGATTCGCTCAGCATCCACACTGTGGCATGTTCTAAAGCATGAACTTGCCGAAGCATGAGAATTTCTTTCAACCCTGGGATAAAAGATAGCTGTTTAAGTAAATCAGCATCTAAGGTGGGTTGAGGTGCTGTTAAATCAAAATTAAATAAGTCTAAGGGAAACCCATCTATTTTGGCATAAGCAAAATTATTCATAAGAACACTGCTCGCTAAACTGATGGAGCAATACATATTTCTTTCAAATGTACCCTTTCAGCCTATAGATTGTTGCTAATTTTTGTTGACTAGGGGCTAGCTTTCAAGGGTAGGTTTTCTAGATTTTTCGTTTTAACAACATTACATTCACTTGAATACTTATGCTGTTGCGTAGACTCGTAATTGGTAATGGGTATCGGTTAGCCAGCGCGGTCTACCCGTAGGGAAGCCCTACGGGTACGCCAGGTGACGCCACGTGCTACAACTCTTGGAACCCCCAAGGGCAGATTGGCTACTTTATGTCGGGGAAATAGTCCACCACACTAGCTCACCGCTTGCACGTCTATGGGGGTTTCCCCATGAGCAACTGGCAAACCCGTAAGGGTAATGGGTAAGGGTAATTAAGATAATGATGATTTTCCTATGCCCCATGCCCAATGCCCAATACCTTAACTCGTACAGTCGGGATGCTTAACCTGGCATATATTAATTCTCATCCTTGGGTAAAGACTGTTCCTAAGCTTAACCAATCTTCCAGTAGTATGTGGCGCTGAATTTTGAAAGGTTGACACTTAACATCAGGCGTGAGGAGAAAAATGAACAAAAACCGATCAAAATGGGCTTGACAGCATACTAGTAAGTTTATTCATTATTGGGATTAGGCAAAGGACAGCAGTTTACATCATCCAAGCAGACTTTGCCCCAGTGCAAAGCCCAGCGGACAAGGGCTACTCGATTGTCTGTACCAGTTTTGGTGAGAATGTTGCTGATATGGTTATCAACTGTACGCTTGCTAATTTCAAGCTTTGCTGCAATTTCCTGATTAGTTAAGCCAGCGGCCACTAAGTCGATAATTTGCAGTTCTCTGTCTGACAGACTTACAGGTGTCTGAGACTCGCCACCAGCCATGCTTTATTTTATCCTCCTTGGTATATGTACTCAATCACTCTTTATCATTCTAGAAGATTCTTTAGCTGGTGGGAGTTTCAAGTGTTAGTATTAATACTCTTTTCACAAAGGTCTAGGAAATTGGGAATAAAGATTGGCAATTAGGATGTACAATCATTGTTAACTTAACCCTCTAGCCCTTTCTCAATACACCATTTCTACCTTTATAGCTCCTTTTTCAATAAATCTTTATTTAAATGGGTTATTTAGTAATTTTTTGAGAGTTCATTGATTTCACATAATACATAATAAAACCCTTTATTATAGCCTAAAAAGTAATTTTTAGCAAGCGTGTCACCAATATTTTTATAAGTATAAAAAAAGCTGTTTAATTGTATTAAATATCGCCGCCAAAATAATAGAAATTATTGTAGATTTTTTACTGGAAAATCATCTTCCAAAATTTAAAATCAGATGAGTAATTCCCGTGTTTTATGCCTGGGTGAAGTTTTGTTTGATTGTTTAGCTGATCAGTTGGGGCGATCGCTTGAGGAGGTGGAGTCCTGGACTCCTTATCCGGGGGGAGCGCCAGCTAATGTAGCCTGTGCCTTAGTAAAGCTCGGTATACCAACGGGATTTATTGGTTGTGTAGGTGAAGATCAGCCAGGCAATGAACTGGTAGACTTATTGCAAAGAGTCGGTGTAGATACTACTGGAGTACAGCGCCATCCTACAGCACCAACGCGACAAGTTTATGTAGTTCGCTCTCTCGGAGGCGATCGCCACTTTGCCGGATTTGGACAGTACGACACCACAGAATTTGCTGATACCCGCCTGGAAGCCAAGCAATTGCCAATCAAGCTATTTGAGGCAGCAGATTTTCTAGTTTTAGGTACTTTGGAATTAGCTTATCCAGAAAGTGGCAAAGCAGTTCATCACGCCTTGGAACTAGCACAAGAGTATAATCTCAAGGTTTTACTGGATGTGAATTGGCGTCCTGTATTTTGGACTAACCCTGACATTGCACCGCAGACAATTCGCACTTTATTCAAGCAAATCGATTTTCTCAAACTTTCACTAGAAGAAGCTGAATGGCTTTTTGAGACTAGAAAACCCAGGGAAATTTTCAACCGTCTCGACTCCGTGGAGGGCGTGATAGTAACAAATGGGGAACACGGTTGTGCTTACTCGTTTGAAGAACAAGATGGTGAATTACCCGCCTTTGCTGTTGCTGTTGCTGATACAACTGGAGCAGGAGATAGTTTTGTTGCTGGGTTCATCTATCAAGTCCTAACGCATGGGATCAAAAGCTTGAGTGATCCAGTAAAAGCTAAACAAATTGTCACCTATGCCAGCGCTGTCGGAGCCTTAACGACAATGAAACCAGGAGCGATCGCATCTCAACCAACAAAAGAGGAAGTGGAAGCTTTTTTGAGCCAATAGTCATTGGTTAGTGGTTGGAAATCACGCCTGATGTGAATTGAATATGGAGACGCAATATTCCTTGCGCCTGCTAAAAAACGTTTTTTAGAAATCGACCACCGATACACACCGATAAACACAGATAACACAGATGGATCTTTCATGGGTGGTTGGGTGGTCATTGGTTTGTTGAGTATTTCCCATGATCTATTAGCGCCTTTGTTAATTCACATTAGACGTAAATCAGTTTACAGTGGACAGTGTAGACGCGCAAGCAACTTCCCGTAGGGTACTCATATTTTTATATTTTTATACTGCGATTGTTATTGTGGCGATCGCCAAAATGTAAAGCGTCATTCATTCATAATTCAGGACTTATATCAAGTCCGGCTAATTACTTACGATATTATTCTGATGCAGTTGGGCATTGGGCATTGATTTTTCCCATTACCCATTACCAATTACCAACTACCGGCCTTCACAGATATGATAAGTCTTTAAACGGAGATGATATTACACAGCTGGCACATTGCGATCTCCAATAGTAGTATTTATGTACTATAAGTGTACATGAAATAAACTAGACTACATTACCAATTACCGACTTCAACAGATAATACGAGTTTTCAAGCGGATACGATTTTACTTATTTCTTAAAATGTCTACGCCTGTAACGATCTTGATATTTTGCAATATACTCAACATTCTGCCGCTCTATTTCTGATAGTAAGTTAGCAGGAAATTCCTTTGGTGAATATCTGGGACGATACCAAGGCTGACTATCAAAATATTTTTGCAAGCCGGGAGTATCAAAACGCCGACCGTGACGGGCAAAAATAGAATTTCGCATAATATCTAACTCAAATCCATCTTTTGCATCTAAATCTGAGTCTGTCACCAGTCTTTCAGAAAGCCAAGCATAATCTTTGACAGTGGTAGTAGCAACTGATGGTGTTGATGGAGTAGAAATATCCTTGAAATACAAGCTGTCTGCTGATGTATTGGCATCTTGACTAGCAAAAGCACAATAGGCTTGGGAGTTGTCTTGTCCGTAAGTTTTTAGTAGGTTGATGCAACTGTTGCGATCGCTAAACTTAGCTACATAAACTTCAAATAATTCTTGTCCTGACAAGTTTGGGTATTCTGGTATCCAAAACATTCCTGCTTGGGGATAACCTGCTGTTTGTAAAGCTTGGACTTGCTTAGCAGCTGTTTGTGAATTTGAATAAGCAGAATCTGCTAGGAAATAAAAAGAACTGGGAACAGTGGTAGGATTTGACTCTTTTTGAGGTTGAGGAATTTTATTTATAGATGAACTAGAAGGTGATAAGGAAGCTTTATTTTCTTCTGCAACTTGAGATTTAGAGGTTTGCGGAATCTGTGAAGTTACTAGTGGCTTGTCCAAAGACGGTTGAGAAGACTTTGTTAAGGTCAAACCAATAATCACAGATGCACCGATGAAACCGCCTGTGATCACACTTGCCATCAAAATACTATTGCGGCTATTACTTTTATGGTTGGGTGGTGTATCTAAATTGATAGTTGGAGGTGGTGGAGATGACGTCGGTGGTTGAGTCAGCAAAGGTACTGTAGGTGGAATTGGACTGACTACACCCTGTAAAGCATCTAGCATTTCCTTGGCACTAGCAAAGCGATCGCGGGGATGATACTGTATTGCTTGATCAATTACTGATTTCAGTGTAGGGCTAACATCCATTACATGATTGTGCCAAATGATTTCCCCAGTGCGTGGATCTGTTTCTAGTTCTTGGGGTTGTCTACCTGTGAGCAAGTAAATAGCCGTTACGCCTAAACTATATAAATCGCTAGAATAAACAGGTCTACCTGCTGCTTGTTCACTGGGCATATATCCTGGTGTACCAATCACAATCGAACTAGTAGGACTACCGTGAGAATTTAACACCGTTCCCATCGATTCCCGTACTGCACCAAAATCTATTAGCACAGGTTTGCGATCGCGATGACGCAAAATAATATTGTCCGGTTTGATATCGCGGTGAACAATCTGTCGGGAATGTACGTACTCTAAAACTGGTAACAAATTGACTAATATATCCCGGACAGCACCTTCACTAAATAAGCCCTGCTCTTTGAGCTTAGAAGTTAACGTATCACCTTCAATCCACTCTTGGACTAAGTAAAATTGACTATCTAACTGAAAATAAGCATACAGTGTGGGAATTTGGTCACTAGAACCACCCAAGTCTTCCAAAATAGCTGCTTCCCGTTGAAACCGCTCTTGTACAAGTTGGTAAATCTGGGGGTTATTCTGAATGGGTTTGAGTTGTTTAATTACACAACAACGGTGGGAGGGCATTTGAGTATCTTCCGCTAAGAAAGTCTCACCAAATCCACCGCTTCCCAAAGTCTTAAGAACTTGATAGCGGTTATTGAGCAGCATGTGCTTGACATCCTTTGGCTGTCAAATTAAAAACAACGCAAAGCGCTATTTCCCATTATGCTTCCAAGTATAAAACTTGGCTGATGCCAAGTCTACCAAATTATTCAGTACTCATAAAAAACTTTCCCCTAATATCTGGAGAGAGTTGTGTTTTTAACAGCAATAGCCACCTTCTAGTCGTTCTCTCACAGACATGCTAGCAACGCATAATTCATCTGTGTCCACCCCCCTCTATCCCTAAACACAAATCTTACCACGTAGCATCTATCCCGCCTCGGAATAAATTCCGAGTCTCATAGCAAAAGTCCTCTCAAGAGGACTAAATGAAAAATTCAGTCCACTTTGAGTGGACTTTCACTATTAGCCTGGAACTTTAGTTCTGGGCGTGATAGATGCTTAACTATTAAAGTTGCGCTACCGTCATCGGTAAATCGGCATTTTTCCAAGCAGCTTGAAAACGCTTTTGTACTGCCTGTGCTGCTTCGGTTTTCCCTTGTGCTTCTAGACTCTGGGCAAGCCCTGCCAACGACCAGCCATTTTCTGGAAAGTACTGCAAGTCTTGTTGATAAACAATCTCAGCTTCTGCTGGTTGATTAGCTTGGAGTAAAACTGCTCCCAGAGATTGGCGGACGGGGTAATACCAAGGTGGGGGTTCGTCATAATTGAGTTTGTCTTCCAGACTTACAGCTGTTTTGAGGTGAGCGATCGCTTGATTATAATCACCTTGTTTCGCAGCGAGTTTACCTGTTAAAACTTCAACAGCAATTTTCAGGAGATCGGCAGTAGTGTTAGTATCCCAAATTGTCACTTTTGTCAATGCTGGATCAGTGGCGATCGCTTTTAGCTTTTCCAGTTCCTGGGTACCTTCCTGAAATTGATCTTTGGCTACGAAAGCTGTTCCCCGCGCATAGTGCCAAACTCCATTTACATACTGCAAATCTTTGGCTGGGGCTGTTTCTGCTAAAATCTCATCCCACTTACCAAAGCGAATCATGGTATAAAGTGGTATGGAATAGTAATGTTGTAGTGTTCCATATCCAGGTTCCCGCATTTTCTGTTCATCTGCCATAGCGGCGGTATCATAGGCAGCTTCCATAGCCAGTTTTTGGTTGCCCTCCATTGTGGCAGCAGCCCAGAGGAAATGATGATTATGTGGTACGTAGGCTAGAGGATACATACCTTGCTTGTGGCATTGGGTAATGTATTCTTTGTCAGCAGCAATAGCTTTTTGATTGGCGACGACAGCATCGTGATACCGCCCGACACGGATATAAATATGTGAGGGCATATGTACGAGGTGTCCAGAACCAGGAACTAAATTAGCCAAGCGATCGGCTGCTGCGATCCCTAATTCAGGTTTTACAGCTTCCACAGTATGAATATATAGGTGATTAGCCCCGGGATGATTAGGATTACGTTTTAATACTGCTTCCAGTGTATGCAAAATTTCTTGAGTTTCTGGCTTGGGTTCGCCATTTTCTTGCCAGTAATCCCAAGGCATAGTATTCATCACCGCATCAGCAAACAAAGTCGCTGCATCTAAATCGTCTGGGTAACGTTTCGCTACTTCTCGCATTGCATTTGCATAAGCGATATTTAGAGATTTACGGTCTTCCACTGGTTTTGCAAAGTAGCGTTTTGCCAATGCTTGGATATAAGCTTTTTCTTTCTCACTCGCTTGATCACTCAGTTGCAGTGCTTTTTGTAGGGCCTCCCAAGCAGGAGACACAGCCTCATCAGTCATAGCAGCATTGATATTTGCACCAAGGACAAAGGCTACTCCCCAGTTACAAATAGCACAGTTTGGATCGAGTTTAGCTGCTTCTCGAAAAGAACGTTCAGCCTCAGCATGATTAAAACCGTATGTCAGAATTAGACCTTGGTCAAAGTAGCGCTGGGCAAGTTGCGATTTTGTGGAAATTGGATGATGATAGTTGCCCAGATTATCAAAAAGCGGGGCAGTAGCAGAATTCTGTAACTTTACAGAAGGACATCCTGATAAGCCAAGAGTAATAATCAGGGTCAATATACATAGGATGCGGTACATTTTTTCTCCTCTAAGTTAACTGGATACTTTAATAAATAAGATTTTTTTAATTAGGATTTACGCAAAAATTTACCAATATTAATTTGTCAACAACTACCTTAAAAATAGAAGTCGTTGCTAGTTTTATGTATGAGATTAATATGGTTTAAAGCTATGACAGATAATTATGTTTTCTGAGACTTGCACTAACTGAATCTCCCGCCAAGAAATAAATTTCAAGGGCTTTGAGTCCAAGTCTATTAAAGTAGGCTAAAATCCATGCTAAAAAATCTTTTTAGTCCTCTTAAGAGGACTTTTACTATTAGCTATAGGTTAAAAACCTATGGCAGTTTTTGATATGCTGCAAGATTTCAGTTTTAAAAAACGAACACCGATGCACACAGATGTACACAGATGCATACAGGTAGATTATCCATATGCTTTGATGTTATCTGTAAGTGTTTTTTCTAAAAAATAAGTACACTGTTTCAGACAAGCGCTATATCAGAGGTTTATTTAGTTTAGTTATCTGAGTTAGTCTAGGATTTTACGCAGTGCTGTAGACTTGTTGCATCAATTCTTAAACTAACTTAATCCTCCGTAAAGGAGGGGAAGATTTGGTTCTATTAACTTTCTAAATTCTGCCATTGACTTTTGAGAATTCCATAATCAATAATGTCTTCGTATTGACCCCATTTGCATATGTGTTGACGGCGACATCCTTCATAAGTCATACCAATTTTTTGCATAACTCGCCCAGATGCGGGATTATGTGAAAAATCAGATGCACAGATGCGGTGCAGTCCTAGTTTATCAAAGCCATATCGCAATACTGTTTTGGCTGCTTCAGTACAGTAACCTTGTCCCCAATAAGGTTTACCAATCCAGTAACCCAATTCTGCGTGGTTATGTTCTTGGTTAATTCCTAAACCGATCGCACCACATAATTTACCTGTATTATTTAGGGCGATCGCAAAGTTGACATCTTTACCTTCGCTGAATGCTGTTGGATGAGTTTTAATCCACTCTAAGGCCATACCATCTTCATAAGGATGGGGAATGTTGAGAGTCGTTGCAGCAATTTCCCGCGCACCAGCCAAATTTTGAACATCACCTGCATCTGCAAGGCAAAATGGTCTCAAAGTAAGTCTTTGGGTTTGCAGAGTTGGTTGCTTCACCTGATAAATAGTCCTATCCATGCACTTGATCTCGGCTTTGTATGGTTAACGTAGTTATGTACTACAAATACATCAGGTTTATTTACGATTCCTCATTTGCTCAAATACAAGCCGAGAAATATCTGGGAAAGCATTTTGACTAGCTGCGTAGGCTGGATCTTCTCCAAAAAGAGCAATAATATAACGAGTCTGGCGGTCTTTAGTTGCCACATAGGCGACTTCTTGACGAGATGCACTAGTCCAACCTGCTTTAGAAGCAAAAACGATTTGATCTGCATCAGTGGCTAAAGATTCACCCAAAAAATTCTCTACAGGATTAAATTCATCTGGATTCGGTGGCTGTAGTTTCCACGCTTCAGGATGTAAATCCCTAGTTAACAAACTAGCCATTTGTTCGCTATATTCAGGTCCAACAGCTTGACCTGTAAAAATTTCGTACATCAATCTGGCAGTTTGGTAGGTTGTAATTTTGTTGCGCCTTGGCTGACTAGGATTATCACCACGTAACTGTAAATCAGCGCCTTTGGGTTCTGTAGCTTTTAAGTAAGTAATCGGATAAGTTTTTTGACTAACATTAATATTTTTATATCCAGCTTTTTGAAAGAAATAATTTAACGATTGTCGCTGTTTTTTCCATGTTTGAAATTGTTCATCTGTTAATTTATTTTCAAAAGAATAAGTCCCACTAATAACATCAACTATACGACTAGCAGCATCGTTATCTGATTTCAATATCATTGCATTTAAATCAGAATTGATAGTGTGGTTAAGTGGAATTAAACCTTGTTTGATTTTGGCTTCAAGTATAGCCATCCAAAATAGTTTAACTACACTGGCAGGATATCTAGGCATGTCTTGTTGATAACCTGCAATTGTATTTTTATTTAAGTCTATTAATGTAATTGATAGACTTTCTGTTGGTAGTTTTTTATCCTTGACATAATCTAATATATTTTTCACGATGCCACTTAATTCATCACTTTTTTTTAAATTAGGGGGTGTTTTGATATTATATATGAAATATAAATTTCTGTTTGCTAATTGAGCAGATGAGTCTAATGATAAATTAACTGGTTGATTAGATGAATCAGGTTGATTAATAACAGGATTTTGAGTACTAATAATTGGCGGCTGAGTTGGAAAATTAGGTTGATGTTGTATAGGCAAATTATTGACTGTTTCAGAATTTTTATTCTTCGCTCTTTGTGCTAAGAATGAGCTAAAGCCAAACAAACTGACTATTGTTAGTACAACTAAAGCAATGAGTCCGTAAAATTGTAAGTGCGGTAATTTCCTGAAACGAGATTTATTCATATTTGCAGTATATTTGCTTGGAAGTGGAGTTTTTCGGCGTTTAGCTATAGTTCCTTTGTTTCGGACATGTACCTTTTGTGGAGATGAAACATCAATAAGACTTGTAGACAAAACAGATTTTTGATTTCCTGCACTATTAAATTCTGCAATCCGCCTTTGTAATTCAATATTTGTTTGTTGTAAATTTCCAATAACTTGGTAAGCACGTTGTAACTTGGCTTCAAGTTCGGCGATTTTGCGATCGCGGCTATCTGGTTGTCGTTTGGATTGCTGATCCACAAGCTACACCTTGAATCACTACAAGGCAGAAATTATAAGGTATAAACTACAAAAAATTAACTTTTACGCAGAGTTCTAATAGTTTTATAATCTGCGATTTTGACTTGACCGTTTTCGGATTCTAAAGAGTAGCGTACCAACAGAGTATCAAAGGAAGTATTAGTTGGATCTACTTTGCCATCTTTGATCAGCGTCCGTTCTTCTGTAATTTCCACTTCTATAGTTGCTTGATCGCCACTAGCTTTGAAATTTTTGACTGCATCAAGACTTTGTACTCCATAGTTGTAGTGAGCATTATTTCTCTGCAACCAATCAACAGAACTGAGACATTCTTCTTCCTTACCGCCATTTGCTAAACATAGATCAGGGTCATCTGTTTTTTTTATATTGTCTCTATAGGCTTTACCTGTGAGTAATTCTTCTCCTATATCTGTTCTGTAGGGAGGAGCAAATATTTCCCGCTTAGCTGTGATCCAATTCTTCAATACTTCTACAGCTGCTGTTTGGGAAATCGAGGCATTTGTAGGTGGTAAAACAATCGGAGTAGTTTCAGCAGATGAAGTTATGATCGGTGTGGGTGAATCAGGAATAACATTACGTTCTGGAGTAGAAATTGATATTGGTTGGGGATTTGTGGGAGGGGTGACAGACGGTGAGGTAGATGCAATTGGTGAAGGACTAATTCTTGTCACAGACTGATTTTGTTGTGAAAAATTATTTCTCAAAATCTCCATCATCCACCAACCACCGACGATAAATACGCCGATGACACTGCCTAAAATCACAGCTTGCTGCCAAGTCCCCAAACCCTTTTGGTTTGGGGATGTAGTGGGTTGGGGGTAAGCGACTTGCTGTTGGTTGTTGGTGGGTGGTTGGTGGTTGATTGTTGGCGGTTGCTGTACATATTGCCCTGGTGCTGGTACGGTATGTACTGGATTCTGGAAAACTGGTACTGTAGGTGCTACTGGTGTTGATCCACTTTGTAATGCTGCCAGCATATCTCTAGCACTGAGATAGCGATCGCGTGGTGATTGTTGAATAGCCTTATCCAACACCATTGCCAAACTAGGACTGACATTCAAAGCATAAGGTCGCCATAGAATCTCACCCGTAGCAGGATCAGTTGCCAACTGTTGCGGAATCTTACCTGTAAGTAAATAAATTGCTGTTAACCCCAAACTATAAATATCACTGGCAAACACAGGTCTTCCAGCAGTTTGTTCCATTGGCATATATCCAGGTGTACCAATCACAATTGATCGAGTGGAATTCCCAGAAGGAGTTACCACCGTACCCATTGTTTCTTTGACTGCGCCAAAGTCGATCAAAACTGGTTTGCCATCAAAACTACGAATCAGAATATTGTCCGGTTTAATATCCCGATGTACCATGCGCTTGCTATGGACATAATTGAGAATCGGCAAAATATTGATCAAAATATCTTTTACCGAAGCTTCACTCATCAACCCTTGTTGTTGTATTATCTGGGTTAAAGTGTGACCCTCAATATATTCTTGAACTAAATAAAACTGTCCATTTTCAATAAAGTAGGCATACAACTTGGGAATTTGATTGCTTCCATCACCCAATTCTTCTAGAATCGCCGCTTCTCGTTGAAACCGATCTTGCACCAGTTGGTAAACCTGCGGATTATCAACCACAGGTTTGAGTTGTTTAATCACACAACGACGACCAGAAGGCATCTGAGTATCTTCTGCTAAAAAAGTTTCTCCAAATCCACCACCACCAAGCACGCCCAAAAGCTTGTAGCGATTGTTTAACAGCGTCGGTGTGTTCATACTTTTTCCTACATAGTATTTATTTCAACATAGATACAGTTATTTCTCGAAAAATTCCAGAAAAATCAGTAATCAACTCACCTAAAGCCAAACCTAACAACTAACAACAATTAACAATCAACCACCAACGGAAAATCTATCTGTGTCTATCGGTGTGCATCAGTGTGCATCGGTGTTCGATTTTTTACAGCCATTTTCATTTAAATAGAACACAACCTCACCCCGCCTCTGGCACCCCTCTCCGAGCTCACGGAGAGGGGATAGGGGTGAGGTTCGAGTGTGGTCAAATCAATTGAAATCTGCTGTAATTCACATCAAACGTAACTTTACTTTTTGTAGCTAGATTTAGATCCAGAAAATATTCCCCTCTTCCCGTAAACAGAAGGGAATCTAACACCTTAAACTTCTAACTTATTTTTTCTTAGCCGCCGCCGAGATTGGCAATTGCAGATTTTGATCAAAAACAAACTCATTTTTAATTTGCACTACTCGCTTGGCAAGATTATCGCTTGGTGCAGTAGCATCCTGGGAAGGAACCTGGATCGTGTACTTACCAACAGGAACATTATCAAAGCGGTAAAAACCAAACTCGTCTGTCATACCAGATGTCACAGGTTTACCGTCAGCACCAATTAATTCCACCTTAACTTTTGCCACAGCTTGACCAGCAGTATCAGTGATCTTTCCAGCCATACCATATTCTTCTCGCACAGGGAAATTTAGACGAGTTACAGCAGATGAGGCAACTTCCGCTACTATGCTAGTTTTGACCGTAGAAAGTTCTACTGGTAATTTGTTTGGATCAAGTTCAACCACATACACGCCTTCTGGTAAGTTACTAACAAAGAAGTTACCAAAAGAATCGGTTTGAGATCCACCAACTATTTTATTACGACTATCAACTACACGAATAGCAGCTCCTGCTAAATTAAAATCTTTATTTTCTCCTTCGACAACAATTCGTCCGGCAATTCCACCTCTTTCACGTCCCAAACCATAAGATTTAGCAGGAGTAAGTTTACCACCAGCAAAAGACAAATCTGATACCAAAGAAATTGTCAGACGATCATCTCCAAATCCTCCAATTATGTTTTTACTTCTGGAAGGAATGCCTTGGTAATCAACTCTAGCGAGTAAGCCTGGAAGTACTTGCATACTTGCCCCAACAACTGGCCCTACATCTCCATCACTGTACGCAAGTCCTAATCTCCAATTCAAACCACCCAAACTCAGAGAACTACGATTGACGGCAACAGTATAACGAGGAGACAAATCGCCACCAAATTCACCACCTAGAGACAATTGATATGCTCTGTTCAGATTGTAGCTAAAATCAGAAGTATAAATATCACCAAAAGTATTAAAAGATAGTCTGCTTACTGGAGATATCTGATAAAAAGCGTTGAATATATATTGTCCTTCAGTGTCTGGTCTGCCCCTTAAAGATACGCCCGAAAAAGGATTTACTGCAAACGTAGGCAAAATATAATTAGTTGCATCATCACCATCAGTTTGACGGCTACGAGCAAGAAATCCTAAATTAAAAGTATTGCTAAAACGGTAATTAACTTCTAGGCTATGATTGTAGCGATCGCCTGATCCGTTGTTAGAGTAATATCCTGATGGAAATAACTGAGAATTACCCAGGATTTCTAACTTGCCAAAATCTGCATCTAAATCTGCCGTGTAACCTAATTCACCACGTGATGTACCAAGACTTGTAGCAAGAATTACAGGACTTGCTGGTCGCCAAACAAAGCCTGCTTGTGCTTGCAAGGTATCAGGGATAGCCTGAATTGCTCCTTCAAAAGTTAAGTTATTAGAAAGTCCTTGACGAAACTGGTAAAATCCGACTGGCTCTCCAGCATCACCATCGAAACCGTAAAACAAAGCATTTTGGGCTAAATTACCACTTAATCCCAATCCAGCTAATTGCACATTGCCACCAGCTGGCAGTAATAAGTCAGAAGTATTAAGTCTTAAAGAGCGAATTTCTGTTGGTACGCTAATATTGTTGCGATCGTAGATTAATAGTTCTATTTCATTGCTATTGCTAACAGGCAATCTGACATCAACAAATTCATATACTCCATTCAATCCGACCTGTTGCTGGGCAACTACAATTCCACTTACTCTTAACTGCACAAAACTTGCGGGTGGTGCTTCTCCCCGAAATGTTTGTAAAGGTCGAGAACGTCTGGGTAAAAGTTCGGAAGCACTGTAACTTTGATACAAGCTATCAGCAGGCAAATTAGTCAAACCAATTTGCGCTCCTGTCAAATCCATACTATTGAGTAGAGGATGTAAACCTATTTGTTGCCGACCAATTTGATAGCGAAACCGATTTTCACGTTTATAGAAAAAGTACTCAGAAACATCTGGTACATTCTCAAAGTTATTATTTAGACGAACACGCCATGTTCCTCCTGCCAGCCTTCCTCCCAAAAGAGTAGAACTGCGTAGATTTGTATCTTCAGAATTCCTATAAAGATATAATTCTTGCCTTAGACTTGATAGGGCGCTGCTAGGAGGTTTGACATCTGGTTCTAATTCAGGAGTGGGTTGCCCAGACTCTCTATTATCTTGTTGCCAAGGTAAGTTAACAATTAAAGCTAGATCTGAAGTTTTAAATTCAATTGGTGTAGCTAATTTTTCTTTTAGTAAAACATCGCTAATATATGTAATTCCATCAATTTTTTTCAGACTATTTTCAGCTATATCAACTACTCCTAAAGGAGTTTTTAATTGGATTTTACCATTAACATTAGTAACCGTAAAATTAGCAATTTCAGCAAATGATTCTAAAGGTACTAAGATAGTATTTCCATCAAGACGAATTTCGAGACCACCAACCTCTCGCCGATTAATAATTACTCCGACTAAAAAAGTACCTCCTACAGATTTGATATTTTGAGCAATATTGCTAGAATCTCTATTCACAGATGCATAATCATTCTTAGCATCTTCCACAGATTTGATATTATTTGTAGTTACTTCTGTATTGCCTGGAGTTTCTGTAGTAGCAGAATTATTAGAAGATTGTTGATTATTATTTAAATCTGGTGGCAGATCGGCAATTACCTGAACTTTGGGAGATTGATTTACCAAAACAGGCGTATTCATAGACGCTGTTGGAGTTGATAAAACTGTTGTTGAATTAGCTTGGCTATTAGAAAATTCCGGTGGAACACTTTGGGCTTTAAATATAGCTGCTAACAATTTATAGTGTTTCTCTACTAAATCAATCTGACCATCAAGAAAATCAATTTCTTCCTGCTCTAATGATAATTCTGATTTTTGTGCTTTGGAAGTAATATCATTAGTGCTATTCTCCAAAGCGGCTTCTGCAATAATTTTTAGTTGCTCAGAAAAAAGCTGGTTTTCTGTAATTTTTCGTTCAATGACCTGCTCTGGCTGTAATGTAATTGAAATGACTGGTGGTGCAGGTGGTAAAGCTGGATAGAGCATACTCAAGCACAAAATTTGTATTAGATTAGAAAGTTTAAGCAAGCAAAGAATCACCGCCTAGAGGATTTCTAGGCAGTAAATGAATTTAGACTTTTCTAAAGTCCATCTGGATGGACTTTGTTTGTGTAGCTAGGAACTTTATTTGCTAGGAAAATAAGCAAGAGTAATGAAGAATTTATAGATGCGGATTTATCCAGATAATTTTTGCTTGAAAACAACAATCACTATCTGCTGCCAAGAGGATTTTTTAAATCACGAGAAGTATTAGGCTGAGTTTGAGACTTTTGGGTAGTAGGTGCTGAAACAGTAAAGGGTATACCTTGGTCAATTTTTATGCCATTCAACTCACCGTTGAGGTCTAAGATGTAGTTACCAGGAGGTAATTTTTTGGTGATAGGTAGCAATAAGCGCCGACGTTCCGCAGGTAAAACGGGGGAGTTTGGTAACATTCCCGCATCAAGAATATTTTCTGGGATTTTTTTTCCTGGTCTTCCCAAACCATCTATGGGTTTTGTTGTCTTAGGGCCTGGATATTTTGCCGCAGGCCAGATTGAATATTGCCCTGTAAGGCGTACGTAACCATTACCTTGGCTAGAAACATCAAATACTGCTGTTGGCTGAGTCTGTGTCTTCGTATCTACAGTAATGGAGTTGAGGACGCCAACCCTTTTAATGTCTCCTACGTAACCATAAATTACCACGCCTAACCGGGCAACAGTTTTAATACCACTCGCTTTCTCAGCTGCTGAGGGAAGTTCTTCTAAGTACATAATCGCCCGATGTTCCCCTGATTTTGGTTTGGTTCTGGGACGGACATTGAAGCGTATGGTTTGAGAACTACGAGGTGGGATAGTAAATTGCGAGGGCGTAAAAACAATCCATCGTGCCAATGATTCTTCGCCAGATGGAATTTCTTCGAGTCTATTATTTTCACTCATCCGCCATGAGCGAACATAAGCCTTGAGTTCCACAGGCTGAGAGGAAACGTTGATGACACGAATCGTTTGTGTGCGTGTTTTGCCGCCAATTTCCAGTTCCATTCGAGGCGGATTGACACCAATATTAATTGCTGCGATCGCACTTGGTATCCCCAAGGCAAATGTTCCAATTAAAGTTAAGGCTATTTTTGTTGCTTTTGCGAACATTTCTATGAAATTTTCACTCCTTCACACACCTGTTTTAGGTAAAGCGCTATCCCCTACTCACGCCGATTCACCGTTACCGACAGCACACCCCCATAGCTCCCTGCTGTACGGGCAGTTGAAAGGTCGAATCGCAAGCGCACACCTCCCTGCACCAAAGCTGTATTAGTAGCTTCATCGCGCGATATTTCAATAATTGGCAATGGTTCCACAGAAACTTGCATTGCCTGATCACCACGTTGATTGTTACTAAACCCGTCCACCTGACCGTTCACTCCCTTGAGATCGTAGGTGGCATAGAGAGAACCGACCTGATCGATGGGAACCCGCATCTGCCATAGACCTGGTAACTCACGAATCACTACCGGATTAAATAGAGGTGGAGCCAGCAAGTCTTGTTCATCTTTTACCTTCTCACCAAAGGAATTAGGTAAAATCCCTCCTAATTCTTGAGGAGGAATGGTCAGTTTTTGGGGAGTCGCTAACTGATATATTTGCGTTGGCTCCGACACATCTAGAGATTGTGCTATGGACTGGAAATGCGGCAAAGTTAAGAAAGCTGCTACGACACCAAGACAGCGTTGAATATAGAATTTGTAGTTTACTTGCCGATCACTGACCATGTGGCTATGTTTTTGAAACAAATCAAGAAATAAATGATGAGTAGATGCCCCATCTATAGCTTTTTGTGGTGGTTATCTTGCCCACCTGATGAAAAGAGCAGGCAAGATGCCCGCACTATACATTAATAGTTATGGAGTTGACACATCTACGGTAATTGTGCCTGTGTAGGTTCCCATTACTGTGGCATTGGTTAAGTCTAAATCCAAGTCTGCACCCCCTATCTGAGGTGTATCTAGACCAGGTGCAGTAAAGTTATCAACAGTTGGAGTAATACTATTCACTCCTATAGTTTGACCACCCATTTCAGTTAAAATTGTGCTTGAAAGGTTGACATCCACATTACCAGTAGAATTAGACCAAACTGCGTATAACTCTGGAATATTTTGTTGTATGGCTGCCAAATTTCCAAAAGGACTGGTTGGATCAAGAGTGACATCAGCATTACCTGCGATATCTATAGTGACTGTGGGACTAGTAGGGTCGTAGTCTTTGCCAACAAAGCCAGTGCCTTGTGCTGTTAATGATGTTACACCCAATAAGGTCGTGTCGAGAGTCATGTTAACTGTTTGGAAAGTCCGCAGGTACAAAATTTCTGGTACTGTATAGTTAATAGTTACATCTTGGGTTTGAGTTAAAGCTTGAGCGGGTGTAGAAAACAGAGAACTGCCCAAAATGGCTGTACCAGCAGCAGCAATAGTGAGAATTTTGTTCTTCATGATTAAAAATTGCTCCTCATGTTTGTGTTAAATACGTAACTTGCAAATCTCTCTGATTGCCCTCTTGGGCAGACAAAGGTAATTTTGACTTTACTATTTCGTAGTAATTTACTAGCTGTTAGCAAATCTGCAATCAATTTTTTCTTGTTCAATAACTTGCTTAATTTTGTCTCTCCACACCACCTCCTTTACTAAAGCACCCACAACTCTGTTCCGTTGATTCCGTCGTCAGCAATAAAGAACAGCTTGTCACCAACGACAGTCAGCTTGTCAGGGTTGGCATAATCTACAGAGTTTATGTATGTAACCTGTTGCGTCCCCGCTTCCGTGCCGTCACTGCTCCATACTTCGCGACTAGTCTGTTCCTCAGAAGCATTGAAAGTGGAGGCGGCAAAGTAGAGAGTGCCACCAAAATTCACGAGGCTTCCAGGGAGACTGCTATCAGAACCAGACCAAATATCTTTAACTAAATATGTTCCTGCATCACTGCCATCACTCCTCCACAACTCAAATCCATTGTTGGGGTCGTAGGTAGTGAAGTAAAGCGTGTTACCAACAGCAGTTAAATTGATGGGGCCAAAACTGAGATTCGGCGCTGCATTCAAATCACTCTTGACACGCGCTGTGTTTGTACCATCACTCTTCCACAGTTCTTGTTTAAAGTCGTTGTTGCTATCGAGTACAAAATATAAGGTGCTGCCTACAGCTGTAAGTAGAGTTGGTCCAAATCCACCTGTCCCTGGAGTAAGGTCTATAACAGAAGTTCCTACTGCTGTACCATCACTCTTCCATAACTCTATACCTGTGCTGCCATCGTTAGCAGTAAAGTAGAGAGTACTATCAACAACCGTAAGATTTGCAGGGACAGAACTTGCTCCACCTATAGCAATGTCTTTAACGAGAGTTGTACCTACTGCCGTGCCATCACTTGACCATAGTTCGGTACCATTGACCCCATCATTCGCAGCAAAAAAAAGCTTGCCACCAAAAGCAAGCAGGCTTGATGGATTAGAACTAGTAGCACCAGTGTAGATATCTTTAACTAGACTAACTGTATTGCCATCGGACACCCAAAGTTCTCTACCATTGCTGCCATTATCAGCAGTGAAAAACAGCTTGTTACCCACAACTGTGAGATTTTGCGGATTAGCGTTGCCAGCCGAGGGATTGATGTCACTCAGCCTTGTAGTTGTGTTTGTGGAGCTATCGTAAACCCACAGTTCCCTACCAGTGCTACCATCATCAGCAGTGAAGAAAAGCTTCGTAGTACCAAAAGCTGTCAGATTCGCTGGATTGAAACCACTGGGATTAAGATTGGTGATGCGGCTTGTACCAGCAACAGAACCGTCACTCTTCCACAGTTGTACACCACTGCTGCCATCATTGGCCGTAAAGTAGAGCGTGCTTCCTAATGCTGTCAGAGAATCTGGGTTAGAACTGTTGGCACCAGACCAGATATCCAGCCGTTTACCTTTTTTACTTTCAAAGGAAAGATTTAAGGTGTAGTTAGTTGCACCTGTATTATCATAAACCCGAATGTAGTATGTACCACTAGTTAAGTCTTTAATAATTGACTCTGAAGTGGTGTATGGGTTGTTAGAAAATGCTATTCTAGTGCCAGAATTGTTGTACAGTTCAACATTCGCATTGCCCACTAAATCTTGTAAGCTCAAGTTGAGTTTACCGTCAGTAGCAATGTTAAATTTGTAGTAATCATTACTGTCGGTAAGGACACCTTTACTACCTACAAAATCAATGTAAGTGGTAGGGGAGCTACTACTAAGCGTGCCAATGTTTTGGGCTGTAGCTCGTGTATTATCAGAAATACCACTTTCTTGAATTGAATAAGCAGCAAAGCTGAGGTTGTAATTAGTGCCTACAGCACCATTAACTAAACCGACACGGACGTAGTAAATACCAGGATTTAAGGTACGAGCGAGTAACTCCGACGCTGTACCAGTGGAGTTAGCTGTCTGTAGAAGTGTACCGGTTTGAGTATACAGATTCAAACTGGCATTGTCACTTAAACCATCCAAAGTCATGCTTAAGAGACTGGCACTGCTGCCACCAATGCTGATTTTGTAATAATCACTAATGTCAGAACTACTAACCGAGTCTTGAAAGATATTAGGAGTACTACTAAGGGAACCACCAATGTAGGATGCTGATGTTGTGTCTAAAGCAGTACTTCTAGTACTCCCTGGGTCTGGAAATCCTGAAAATGTTGCCATGAAAGTCTATCGACTCCTTGCAAAAATTATTTTTATCTTTAGTTTTGATGGCAGCAGTCCCTGATGAGGTGATCAAAACTAAGTCAAACTTTTTATGGGTTTGAATTATTCAGTCAATAAATGTCTTAGCTCCCATTAAGTATGTAGATGCCAAGATTGATTGTTTACAAAAATTTGTAGCTTAATTTACTAAATATCTTGATTTTTCAACCTACTTAGCAAGCTGATATGTGTGTATAACTTACTAGTAAATAAGTAAAGTTACTTTCTGGGAACAAGAAAATATCTATTGTTTGTCTTGATTATTTAGGAATTTAATTCCAAATTACAACAACCAGAATATAGCTCTTATGTCTTAATCATTACTTCCGTAATATTGTGTAATTTACAAATATAAAAATTATAAAAATTAAGTGTAAATACGGTTTTAATGACATAGATTTTGTGAATCTGCACAAAAATTATGTCATTTACAAGAGTTTTGAGAGAGTAAGGCATACTAAAACTTAGTACAAAATATGGACAAGATATGAATATCAGATAGATTTGCTATGACTTGCTACATCTATGTTTCAAACAACTCGTCGTCGCCTAGCCTTGTGGTACACAGCTGTAACTGCTTTACTGCTGCTGTTATTTGCTACTGGTGTGTATCTGTATGTTCGTAATACTTTGGTGGAGCGGATTGACGATACTTTAAATCATGTGGTGGAAGTAGTGGAGCGCTCTCTTGTCATTGAACCAATTAACTCTAACACCAGTCAATACCGTATTAATGTAGAAGCTAGTTTTCGCGATAACACCGATACAGTAGAAACTGTCGAAGATGACCACATAGACTTAGAATGGTTTAGTCCCACTGGACAACTACTCTGGTCTACTCTTTCAGAACCTCTAGATATTCCCATTCATGTCAACCGCACAGGTGAGACGGTGCATGTGACGAGACAGAGAGATGGGGGAATGGGGGGATGGGGGGATAGAGAGAATTCTTCACTGCTTCTACGCCAGGTAACTCAACGAGTAGAAGTAGGCAAACAAGTACTGGGATATCTGCGTGTAAGTCATCCTTGGTTTGAAGTCACAAAACCCAGCCGACAGTTAATACTTGATTTGGCAATAGGCATCTGGATGATGGTACTTTCTGTGGCTGCAAGCGGCTGGTTTCTGTCTGGTAAAGCTATGGAGCCAGTATACGAGTCATATCAACGCCTGAAACAGTTTACTGCTGACGCTTCTCATGAACTAAGAAGTCCGATCGCTTTGATTCAAACCAATGTCCAAGTTGCTCTTGCAGATTTAGAAACTGCTGAGGTAAAAGATGCTACTCTTTCCCACTATCGCCAACAGTTACAAGTGGTAGAACGACTCACCCAACGCTTAGGTAAATTAGTTAATGATTTACTTTTCCTAGCGCGCCAAGATAGTGGTATTAGCCAAGAAAACTTTTCTGCTTGTCCTGTCGATGCTTTACTCATGGAAGTAGTAGAAGAACAACAACTGTTAGCAGCTGAAAAAAATATTACCCTCACCTTCAACTTAATTGACCCTCCAACCACAGAAACTAACCCCGAAATACTAGAAAATTGGTTCACACTCTCAGGTAACTGGAATCAATTAGTACGATTGTTCACAAACTTAATTAGTAACGCCTTGCGCTACACTCCACCTTCTGGACAGGTAAACGTAGAATTAGCACGAGTCGAAGCAACAAACCGTACTTCAGGACTACGTTCTAGTCATCCCCAATTACAAATTAAAGTCAGTGATACTGGTATAGGCATTCCTACAGAAGCATTACCCCGGTTATTTGATCGCTTTTACCGAGTAGATCCAGCGCGTACCCATCCCAATGGTAGTATCAAGACAGAAAATACCACTGGCTCAGGCTTAGGTTTAGCGATCGCTTTAGCGATTGTAGAAAATCATCAAGGTCAAATTCAACTTGAAAGTACCCTTGGTAAAGGTACTAATGTCACTGTCACTTTACCTATAACTCTGGAAAAATAAAAATCATGATTAAACCACCAAGACACAGAGACACAAAGTGATCTTTTCTTTGTGTCTTAGTGTCTTTGTGGTTAATAACCTGCCGAAATTACTTAAGCCGCAACGGCTTCCTCATAGAGAACAAACGTTTTCTTGCTAGCGCCACAAATTGGACAATGCCAATCTTCTGGGATGGCTGCAAAGGGCGTACCTGGTGCAATACCAGAATCAGGATCACCTTCTGTTGGATCGTAGATCATTGAACATTGGCGGCAAATCCATTTTTGGGTAGCAGGATCACTACTTGCTGCTTTGGGAGAGGCTTTGACTCCTTCTAAGGCTTGTAGTGCTTCTGTATATTGCTGAGCGTGATGGTTTTCAATATGTGTTAGTAAGCCAAAATTATGAGCGGCTTTGCGGAATATGCCAGCGTGTTCGCGAGACTCGGCTTGTTGTGCTTCAAACTCGACGACGGCTTTCCCATCTCGATCTGCACGTGCTTGTTCAGCAAAGCCTGGGTACATAATTGTGTACTCGTAAGTTTCTCCTTCTATGGCTAATTCTAAACAGCGAGATGCGATCGCTTTTTTTTGCTCCTCTGTTAAGGATGCCACATCACCCACTACCAACTCTGGATGCATTAACCGAAAGTGAGCAAATGCGTGTTCAGTCTCTTGATTTGCCGTTTCCCTAAACAGCTTTGACAGTTCACTCATTCCTAATTGGCGAGTCACTTCTGCAAAGAAAAGATACTTGCGATTCGCCATAGATTCCCCTGCAAACGCTTCACTCAGGTTGTTAGCAGTGTTGGAGTTCGATAAATCCATTGTGTTCCCTCTTGTGAATCCACTGAACAAGACAATTTTTCGGAATAACTATTGTGAGGTAATAATTCCGAGTTCTCATTTTTAAGCGTACTCGTAATGAGTATGACTATTATAGAATATGTACTCATTATGAGTATGAAAAATCATAGATTAATTTAAGGAAATACCTTTAATGTCCAGTTGCGATCGCCAAATCAAAGAAAAAACACTGATTCTCTTTAAAAAAAGACTCTGCGTTCCTTTGCGCTTACTCTGCGTCCCTTTGCGTTTAAAGTCGCTATAATTTTACACAAATGCAAGGTATTTTGTTATCTCTTCAAGAAGAACTAAACTCGAATATTCAGGCAAATAATTTGTATGTAGAGCAGTTAACAACAACATTAGTTATTCATTTGTTAAAGAAATATTGTGTTAAGCAACCTGTAATTGCAACTAATAGTGATGGTTTACCTAAACACAAGCTGCGAAAGACCCTAGAGTACATTCATACCCATCTCAATCAAGACATTAAATTGGCTGACTTAGCTGGATCTGTGGCATTTTCGCCAAATTACAGGAGTGACACCCAAGGCTTATCAACAGCTTTAGGTTGTCAATTGTCATTTGTTAGTTGTTAGTGGTTGGTGGTTGATGGTTGTAGAGTGGTGGTTAATTGTTAGTTATTTCCAATGCCCACTACCCACACCTCCCCATCCCCAATCCCCTACCTACTCACAATCCCCGACCACTGAACCTTCTTCTGTTTTTCCCGACGATAGGAAAAGAAATGTTCAGGGTTTTGATAGGTACAATAAGGAGCGATCGCAATCTGTTCGGGACTAATGCCTAATTTTTCCATCTGTAAAAAGTTTATCCGTCTTACATCCAAACGGACTTTACCAGGGTTAGGGTCTGGAAATAAGGGTGAATTGGGTAGTTTGTGTAACGCCTCAACTATTGCATTCTCGTCATCATGTGGTATAATTGTTATTCCAATTTGTGCTGCAACTTGGGTGGATACTTGGTATACTTCCCCAGCGATCGCTGGCCCCATAGCAATCCGCAAATCTTCGATTTTGCTGCCTTGGGCTTGCAGGCGGGCGATCGCTTGCGGTACGACCTTTGCTGCCGTACCGCGCCATCCGGCGTGTACTGCTGCCACCTGACTAGTCTTTTCATCGGCAATCAGCACGGGTGTACAATCAGCAGAAGCGACCCAGAGGGCTTGTAATGGCTGTTCGCTGACTAAACCATCTGCTGATGCCAGGACACAATTGTCTTGTTGATCTACCCCATCGTCAGTTGAGAGTAACTGAGTCGTTATTTCTGAGGGTGTGAGAACAGTGTTGCCATGCACCTGTTTTAACCGATATCCTGAAGCATCTGGATGCAGTACTATCGTTAATTCTTCTGGAGAACGAGGCCAAAAATGTTGGGTAAAAAAGCCATGTGGCCAAGCTTCGAGAAGACTACAAGTCAGGTAAGACATCTCTTCCCAAGTCTGCCAATGCCAAGTGTGCATCTTCAACCAAGCCTAAAAACAACATAAAAATCAGCCAATTAATGCTAACTTGAACAAGCAAATTTGGGGAAACTTTGTGGGATTGGATCAGCAACGGTTGGAAGTAGCCTTAAAAAGCGAACGTCAGTATATTTATTTACCTTTTCACCTGCATATATTTGAATCTGTTGCTTCAACTAATCAGACCCTATGGGAACTGCTAGAGCAAGGAGCAAAAGATGGGACTGTAGCAATTGCAACTCAGCAAACAGCAGGACGGGGACAATGGGGGCGAAATTGGATTTCTCCCATGGGAGGATTATATCTTTCAGTTTTAATTACTCCTAACATTGCGGCTAGTCACAGCTACCAGCTAACTTTGGCAACCGCTTGGGGAATTGCCAATCAATTGCGAAAAAGTGGTGTTGATGTTGGCATCAAGTGGCCCAATGACTTAGTGATCAATAGGCGTAAATTGGGCGGTATTTTGACTGAAACAAAAGTCCATCAAGGCAGAATTACCCAAGCAGTAATTGGAGTTGGTATTAACTGGATGAACCCAGTTCCGGAAACTGGGATAAATTTGGAAATGTGGCAAGCTGCAAAAGAACCTAAACTAATTCCCTGTTTAGAAGTACTGGCAGCGAAAATCTTACTAGGAATAGAATCCGGTATACAGAGTCTTTTGCAAGAAGGAGTAAATATATTATTGACTCGCTATCAACAGTTGCTTGCAAATGTAGGCGATCGCGTCTACGTCAATAACCTTGCAGGCACTATAGTTGGTGTCACACCTACTGGGGAACTGCATGTAATCATGGACACATCCGAATCTTCACAAGCAACAAAACCAGAAATTTACCTCCAGCCCGGTATAATCAGCTTGGGCTATTGTACATCACCGAGTCAGTGAACAGTAAACAGTTATCAAGTTAAAAAATGATAAGCAAACCCATAATTTCATTTCGATTAACTGATAACTAAAAACTGATTACTGGTTAAACAATTTGTTTAGGCAAACTACGTACTTACACCCAATACCAAAACAAATGACGCAGCGCAATAACTCTGCCCCCAAACGCTTGCACTACTTATGGCGGCGATCGCTGCCAGCACAGAGTCTCTGTTTGCTTGGTAGCTTCAGCCTGATCAGCAGTGGCATGGTGCTTGCCCAAAGCGAATCGGCTATAGATAACATTGTTCCCACAACTGAAAATTCTCCAACTGTCAAAAAAAATACTGTTGAGCGTAGTCAAATTGTCATTCCAGAAAAACCTGACTCCCAACCAGAATTTTCCCAGCGCCGGAGTAGACTCAGACAAAGATTGCGACAGGAGGAGGCTTCCCAAACCCCAGCAACAGTCAGAGTCAGGAAATCCAAACCAGAGGTGTCAACTTCTCAATCGCCACAGAGAGTAAGAATTTCTCAACCGAATAATGCCCCTGTTGTCATCACAGAGGAAAAACCACAAGTAGAATTTACCGCCCCGACTCAACCTCGTCCAGGACAACAAAAACTTCCTGAAGTTGCCCAACCTGTTAATAATTCTCCTCATTCTACTAGTACCACACCAGGAAAACCCAAAGACTACAATAACGCTTATATTGACCCCACAGATTATAATCCCACAGCTAAATATGAAGCTCCTAGTAGCGTCATAGCTACAGAGCGTTCCAGTGGTTGTCAAGCTGTATTGCGGCAAGGAGTTGCTAGCAACAGCTGTGGTAGTAATCAGTCTGGGGTGAATGCCAATACTGGAACACCTAGTTGGCTAAAGAAAAGTCAAAATGTCCAGATAGCCGCGATTCCAGTTACAAAACGGCTGGCTACCAAAAAAGAAAGCAATCCTAGTTGGCGTCCACCCGGAATTGTTTCAAAGATAATCTCTAGTAATGGTTTGCGTTCTAACCGAGTTGCTAATCTGGGTACTACCAAGAATAATTATCACCCCAACCGCTTCATTCCTACTCCTGACAACTTTTTTCCCACAACTAGAGTTAGTGATGTGGCGATCGCACCCAGTGCTGGAACTTTAACAGCACCGATGACCGCTGACAATCTCACGCCCCGTCCTAGCGTGGTAGCTTACGACATTCCCCTAGCCACAACATTACCACAGATCGCCTACAGAGCCATTTATGGTAATAGAGTCGCAATTGCTGGCACAGGGTTGATGTACCCCCTGGCGATTCCCTCCCCGATTACCTCATTGTTTGGTTGGCGCATTCATCCAATTACAGGCGATCGCCGTTTCCATGCTGGTATGGACATCGGGGCGGCAACAGGAACACCAATTTTAGCAGCATATTCCGGTCAAGTAGAAGTTGCTGACTGGGTTGGTGGTTATGGTCAAGCTGTGATCCTCAACCACAACAACGCCCTACAAACCCTATATGGTCACATGTCCCAAATCCTTGTTCAACCAGGTCAACGGGTAGAAAGGGGAACTGTAATCGGTTTAGTAGGCAGTACAGGTAACTCTACAGGTCCTCACCTCCACTTTGAAGTCCGCCAACTGACACCTCAAGGATGGATTGCTGTCGATCCAAGCCCACAAATACAATCTGCCCTTGGTCAATTACAACAAAGCACACAGACAGCCCAGGTAATCGGGGAGTAGGGACAAGGAGGACAAGGAGGACAAGGAGGACAGGGAGGTATTTATCCATATATTTCCCCAATCCCCACTTCTCACACTCCTTCCTCATACTCCTCATACTCCTCATCTCCCTATCCCCAATCACAAATACCCGTGTTCAGCAAGGAATGCGGGTGTTATTTCCTCACGATTTGCATTTGGGGGAAATTTAAGAAACTTTTCTACGTATTTTCCGAGAATATCACCTTCGAGATTAACCCAACTGCCATTTACTAGATAGCGGAGGTTAGTCTCGGCATAAGTGAGGGGAATCACGGCTACTGTAAACTGGGAAATTTCTGGATTATAATCAGCTACTGTAAGGCTAATACCGTTCACAGCTATACTGCCTTTGGGAACAATATAACGCGCGATCGCATCAGGAGCTGTAAAAGTCATTTCCCAAGCGGTTGCTGTCTGTTGTGCCGAAACCATGCAACCGATACCATCTACGTGTCCCATCACAAAATGACCGCCGACTTTGCCACCTACCCGTAAGGAAGTTTCTAAATTTACATATCTTGGTTCCGTGTGTTCTTTCCCTAGAGTTGTGCGGCGCAGAGTCTCTGGTGATGCTGTTGCGATAAAACCGTCTTTTAAAATTTCTTCTACGGTAAGGCAAATGCCATCTACTGCTACACTGTCACCATAACCTAAGTCCCCCATAATGACTCCACATGGGTGGCTAACACAACTAATTTGCCAAGAATCTCCCTCTAAGGGTCTTATGGTTCCTAATGCTTGGATTATTCCTGTAAACACGACTATTTTCTCAATTCAACTCAATTTAACGCTTTATTTTGACTAAAAGTAATTGGTAATTCTCACAAGAATTTCAATCCTCAAAGTATAATTTTCAACCATTGTTTGTATCAAGATTTCAATACATTTACAGTAAAGATAAGGCATATTTAGATAATTACATTATGGCGAGAAAAAACTAATTCGACTTACTCTGGTATTCACAACCATTTGGGAGTTTAATAGAAGCAATTATATAGAATAAAGACCTATGTTTTTGATAGTCCCAACCTTGCCCAATCAAGGGTATGATTTGTTACAGATTCCTCTAACGCTCAAAGGATTGTAGAGGCTTAGCCAATGATTGAAATGAAAGTCGCTGGCATAGCATTAGATGCCATAACCCGCAGCCCGATTGTACTTTTAAAAGATGCTTCAGATCGGCGTGCTTTACCTATTTATATCGGTCAGGAACAGGCTAGGGCGATCATGGGCGCACTAGAGAATCAAAAGCCTCCTAGACCTTTAACCCACGACCTAATAGTAAATATTCTAGAGGTGTGGAATATGACTCTAGAGCGCGTTATTATTCATTCCTTACAAAAGGATACATTTTATGCAGCTTTAATTATTAAACAAGGCGAAGTCAAAAAAGAAATTGACGCACGTCCTAGTGATGCGATCGCCATTGCTCTCCGTACAAATACGCCTATTTGGGTCATGGAAGAAGTCATAGCTGATGCATCTATACCCGTAGATCGGGATGCTGATGAAGCTGAACAGCAAGCCTTCCGTGAATTTATCTCCAATCTCCGTCCTGAAGATTTAATTAAGCGTTTTGGCAATGGTGAATCATAGAAATTAAGTGAGTTGGTTGTTGATTGTTGCTTGTTGGTCGTTGGTAGGATCACCAAACAACAAACATCAAACACCAAACAACAAACACTAAGATGCAATACCGACGCTTTGGAAAAACCGAACTGCGCCTTTCGGTATTTTCTTTGGGAACAATGCGCTATTTAGCTTCACCAGACAATGTATGGCAAACAATTCAAACAGCTATAGCGCTGGGAATTAATCATATAGAAACTGCAAGAGGTTACGGCAAAAGTGAGGAGTATCTTGGTCAGGCGATCGCCTTGGGGTTGCCGATACCCCGTTCGCAGCTTTACATTACAACAAAAATCCCTCCCACAGTAGATGCAGATACAATGCGTCGGTGCATCGATGAATCTCTGGAAAGATTGCATCTAGACTATCTAGATTGCTTGGGGATTCACGGTTTAAACACTTGGGAACATCTTAATTGGGTCAAGGCTAAAGGTGGCTGTATGCAAGCTGTTCAAGAAGCTGTTGCCGATGGTCGGGTGCGACACGTTGGATTTTCTACCCACGGTTCCTTAGATGTGATTTTGGCAGCAATCAATACAGATTTTTTTGAATTTGTCAATCTTCACTACTACTATTTTTTCCAGCGTCATGCCCCAGCTATTGAATTGGCTGCAACCAAGGACATGGGCATATTTATTATTTCCCCTGCCGATAAGGGTGGACGTTTGTACACTCCACCCCCAACCTTAGTTAATTTGTGTCATCCCTTCTCGCCTTTAGAGTTGAACTATCGATTTCTACTGAGTGACCCCCGGATTACTACCTTGAGTGTGGGGCCAGCAAAACCTGAAGAATTAACTCATATATCTGGGGTTGCTGACTGTGATCGACAATTAACCTCAGAGGAAATTACTGTTTTTGAAAGTTTAGAAAATTACAAAAATTTGGTTTTGGGTACTGAGCAATGTAGTCAGTGTTATGAATGCTTACCCTGCCCAGAAAATATTAACATTCCAGAAGTGCTGCGGCTAAGAAATTTGGCAGTAGCCTATGACATGACCGATTATGGACAATATCGTTATGGAATGTTTGAAAACGCCGGTCACTGGTTTCCTGGAATGAAAGCAAATCGCTGTACAGAATGCGGTGAGTGCTTGCCCAGGTGTCCGCAAAATTTAGATATCCCCGCTTTATTGAAAGATACCCATCAAAGGTTAAAAGGGAAAAGTGGTAGGCGATTATGGGAATAGTTGTTAGTTGTTAGTTGTTGTAGTTTATACTCCCCATCACCCCATCACCCCATCACCCTAGCCACCAAACGGAGTTAAGCGCCTAATTGCCCGACCTGCCACATCACTGTAACGCAGTTCTCCGCAGAGGATTTTACCCATAATTTGAGGTGCAGAGGGGCGCTTGACGCCAACTCTGTAACCAACACCGGGAAAACGATAAAATAGCCCGGCTAATTTTTGCGCCCAAGCCATATCACCGCCCCATTCAGCATTAATGATATCGGAGTATTGTTCCAAGGCATTGATGTCACCAGAGAGGGCCTTGTTGATAGCCTCTGATGCTTTTAAACCACTGAATATTGAGGGACGAATACCTTCGGCGGTAAAAGGATCAACCACACAAGCTGCTTCCCCTGCCAAAACTGCATTTTCAGTATGCAGTTTTTGTTCACCATTCCATAGGCAAATAGCATGACCATATTGCTGGCAGGTTTTTATATCCAAACCAAAGGAGTTGCCATACTCATCCAAAATTTTCTTGAAGTCCTGCGGTTCGCCACCGATAAACGTACCAACCCCAATAGAGTAACCGTCTGCTTTGGGGAAATTCCAGAGATAGCCATTTTTCACCATGCCAAATTCAAAATGGGCGATATTACCGTTTTCTACTTTGGCTGGTGCTTCTGCTTCTAAGGCTGCTGCTAGGCGGCGTTTGCGTTCTTTAAAACCTAGCCATTTTGCCATCTGTCCCTTTGCACCGTCAGCAGCAATTAAATATCTACCCATCACTGGGCCATTGGCTGTATTGACTTGCCAATGGTCACTTTTAAACTCAATGCCAGTAGCTTCTGTGTTTTCTTTGAGTTCCGCCCCCTGTTTTTGGGCTTGCTGCACTAGGAAGTGGTCGAAAACATCACGTCGTACCATCCACACTGGTTCGGGAGTTTCTAGTTTCGCTTCTACTGGATCGCCTGTTTTCCAAGTACAGCGGATGGTATCTGCTTTAATGGAAATTGCTGGACTAAAATCAAAGTCAAACCACTCAGCGATCGCAGGTGATACGCCCCCACCACAGGGTTTATATCTTGGCAGAGATTGTTTTTCCAGGATTAACACAGACCGACCCTGTTTAGCTAAGTGATATGCAGCTGTTCCACCAGCTGGGCCAGCGCCGACGATAATGCAGTCGTACATAATGTCTATATTTTTGCTTTTGAATTAGTTGATTGTTGAAGACGGTGTGACCAAAATTTAACCGAAGTTTGGATTTATGTGCAAAACTTCATAGCTTCTTTAGGCTTTTTCTGAACAAATATTTATTTTTTCCTAACTATACTCATTGGTAAATATTTATAATTTTAATCCAATAGTTTAGTGATTATTTAAAACTGTATTTTACTTTTATTTTTCATATATATGGATATTTTATGGCAATTTAATCGGACTATTTTTGATTACATTTTACTGTTTTCTGGGATTAACAATATTTTAGACATATAGGGGTGGAAACTTGATGAAAGCTCTCATCAATTTGGAAAAGATAAATTATACGTAACTCCTAATTTCACTTTTAATAAATCTAATCTATCAGCATTGAACATCATTTGAAGCTAGTAATATTAGCTTCATGAATATTGATTTTTAATCAAGAGAAACAATTCAAAATCAGGCTTCCTTTACAAAGTTACAATTCATTAGTTTCACTAATTACAAATTTTCTGCCAAATATTTAAGATAGATTATAAAGTTTTAGTGAATTTTTTGATAAAAATTATTTAATATCTAGATTTCAACTAACTCATCTGCTCGAAAGATTCACTATGAGACTCCTATTGTTTTTTTGAAAAAACGACCTATATTATCTCTTCTTCCCTTTCTTTTACCAATTACTGCCTCATATTTACCTAAGTAAGGTAAAAGGAAAAAGTAAAAATTTACTGTCCTGATTCCTACCTTTTCTCTTTTACCTTGGACTTTGATTAGACAGTGGTGATGTCTTTTTCTTTTTCTGCCAATAATTCATTGATTTTGGCAGTGTATTTATCCGTCAGTTTTTGTAATTTGTCTTGCTGATCGCGTGCTTCGTCTTCGGATACCTCAGAGTTTTTTTCCATTTTGCGAATGGTCTCTAGAGCATCGCGGCGGATGTTGCGAATGCCAACACGCCCTTCTTCGGCGTACTTAGCAGCGATTTTTACCAATTCTTTACGGCGTTCGCTTGTCAGTGGTGGAATGTTCAGTCTAATGACAGAACCGTCGTTACTGGGGGTTAAACCCACATCTGACATAGAAATAGCCTTTTCGATCAAATTTAAGGAACTGCGATCGTAAGGCTGAATCAAAATCGTCGTAGCATCCGGTGTGCTGATGTTAGCAAGTGACTTCAAAGGTGTAGGTGTACCGTAATACTCCACTGTCACTTTGTCTAACAAACTGGCATTTGCGCGACCAGTGCGAATTGTGTTAAAAGCTCGTTGAGTCGCCTCAACAGTTTTTTGCATCGTACTCTCAGCTTCAGCTAATTTCACAAGAACCTCCCACAAGGGTGCCGATAGATTCTCCCATGATTGCGCGGTGGATGTTACCCCGTACGCCTAAGTCAAAAACAAGAATTGGGATATTATTTTCTTTACATAAGGCTATCGCGGTACTGTCCATTACCCGCAAATCTTTTGCCAAAACGTGTCCAAATGTAAGACTTTTGTAACGTTTGGCATCAGGATAAATATGCGGATCGGCGTCGTACACTCCGTCTACCTTAGTGGCTTTAAAGATGACTTCGGCTTCAATTTCGGCAGCTCTTAAAGCTGCGGTGGTATCAGTTGTAAAAAAGGGATTACCAGAACCAGCACCAAAAATGACCACCCGTCCTTTTTCTAGGTGACGGATGGCCCGACGACGTATATATGGTTCAGCAAGTTCCTGCATGGCGATCGCGGTTTGTACCCGTGTCTGTACCCCTATTCGTTCCAGCGAGTCTTGCAGCGTCATGGCATTCATTACCGTGGCAATCATACCTATGTAGTCAGCGGTTGCCCTGTCCATCCCCGCCGATGCCGCTTTGACACCACGAAATATATTACCCCCGCCAACGACAATGGCGATTTGAACACCAGTGGCTACTACCTCTGCTACCTCTTGAGCTATCTCTTTGACCACTTCTGGGTCAATTCCATAGCCCATGTTGCCCATTAAGGCTTCACCGCTTAGTTTAAGTAAAACCCGTCGGTAATTTGTTCCCATGAAGTTACGCTTTATCAAAAAATATGCTAATTACCTCCAATTTAAGATAACAGTAGTGTGATTATCTGTCTCTACTACTTCACCATCCTAAAATTAACGTGTGTTAATCAGCTAAAGGTTAAACAGAAAAATTAATCCTTTCCCCTTCACTTACGCCATAGCAAATAAGTACCTGTAGGTTCCGTTTCCATGGGATAAATTTCTTGACCTTTCATGAGTGATGCGATCGCCTGAGTTAGATAATTTTCCTTCACTACTGATGGGTTGTAGGGTTGATCATCAATCATACCTTTGTAGCGAACTATACCTTCGGTGTCTATTAAGAAAGCCGTTGGTGTTTTATTAATACCAAAGCTACGAGTTACATCTTGGGTGGAGTCCCATAAATAAGGAAAGTTCAACTCATTGACTTTCGCGAAAGCTTTCATATTTTCAAAACCTTCTGTTGGCAATTGAGTGGCATCATTACCATTCAAACCAATAAGTGTAAAACCTTGTGTGTAAAACTTTAGTTGAATTTTTTTAAGCCTATCTAGATACAATTTTACATAGGGACAATAGTTAGACATCGAAATGACACCAACTGCATGAAATTTCTTTAAATAACGGCTCAAGTGATGTACTTGCTCATCGATTCCTGGTAGTTCAAAATCTGGTGCGTAACTTCCCACAGGAGTATTGATTGTTTCTACTTTATTCATATTTTCTGACTCACAGGAACTAAGAATACAAGGATAGCTATGCTGGAAGCAGAAGTCAGAAGGCAGAGAGATAAATATCCTCTCAAGAAACACAGGCTGTATAGGGTTATAGGGTAACCAGTGAGCCATTGAAGGTTTCCTCCAGTTAAGGAACCGTTCCTTTGTAGCAACTGGCTGATGTAAGGGTGTAGGAGAAAAATTATGTTTTTTCATCTTTTAATAGTGGCAATTGCTACTAGTCAAAGACTTAAATTTTGCACTACACCCAAAAATAAATTTTAAAATTTTGCAACTAGATATTGAGTTATGCAACCCTAGATTTTAAAAATAAAATATAGCCAAATTTAGGTTTATTTTTCTAATTTCAACCACCTTTCATACCATTTCACAAAATTTTTGCTGTAAATTCTCTCCCTTATCTTCTTTGTCCTCCTTGTCTCCTTAACCACTAAATGTATCAGACTTATAGTGAAACGGTATCAGGGAAATCCTTTGTATCTAGACTATTTTATAAACCAATTTTGCTGATGTTAATTGTGAAACTACTGAAATTACAGTTCATTAACTTGTACAATGTCTTGAGGATAGAAAACAAAAATCGGGCTTCAAGCACCTTTCCTTATCTTCAAGACAGATGTACAAAGTTCTAAAGTTTTGAGGGAATAGTGGCAACAACAGTAGTCAGAACTACATTATTTTTAGGATTTTACTTAAATTAACAATATTAACCGGAGGAAAGTTTAGTTGTAAAATTACGTAAATTTTTGTAAAAATAAAAATAAATATATCTGCTTTTTTCTAATTTGTTGATTTTCATACTTATATTCATAAAATACTCATGGCTTCCTCCATTTCAGCGATCGCACTGACTCCAACAAAAACCTGGATTTGGCAAGGCTTTTCTATTTGCTATCAATCTCAAGGAAGTGCTGGTCCAGCCGTGATCTTTGTACATGGCTTTGGAGCTTCGTGGTGGCATTGGCGGAAAAATATGCCGACACTGGCACAAAATTGTCGTGTTTATGCAATTGATCTGATCGGCTTTGGTGCTTCAGCTAAACCTAAACCTGGTGAGAATATTACTTATACCTTTGAAACTTGGGGACAACAAGTAGCTGATTTTTGCCGTGAAGTGGTGGGAGAGCCTGCTTTTTTGGTTGGGAACTCCATCGGTTGTATTGTAGCGATGCAAACAGCTGTCAGCAACCCCGAAATTGCTCTGGGAGTAGCGTTATTAAATTGTTCTTTGCGGCTGTTGCATGATCGCAAACGCGGGGCTTTACCTTGGCATCGCCGTTTAGGAGCGCCTCTTCTGCAACGTTTACTATCTTTTAAACCAATTGGCGAATTTTTTTTCAATCAAATTGCTAAACCAAAAACTGTGCGTAAAGTTCTACTGCAAGCCTATGCAAATTCTGCAATGGTGACAGAAGAACTGGTAAATATTATTACCTCTCCTGCGAGTGACCCAGGTGCAGCAGCAGTGTTTCTTGCTTTTACCTCTTATTCCCAAGGACCCCTACCAGAAGACCTTTTACCTCAACTGCCTTGTCCAGCAATTATTTTGTGGGGAACAGCTGACCGTTGGGAACCGATTGAGTTAGGCAGAGAGTTAGCGAGCTTTCCACAAGTGCAAAAGTTTATACCTCTGGAAGGCGTAGGACATTGTCCCCAGGATGAAGCCCCGGAGTTGGTCAATCCAATTTTACAGGACTGGATATGGGAAAGAACAAGAATTCAGGATTCAGAACTTGGAAAGTAAGTAATGGATAATCGGATAGTTTAGCTTTTAAATAAAAGTTTGTTCTTTCCTATTCCTCCAGCCTTCTCGTATGACATTTGGATAGTTAGTATTATTTGAGATTCCTGGAATAACCTTTTGCAGGAGACTTTAAATCCAAAATCCAAAATTGATATCAGGGTTGAATTGGCTATTCAAACAAATCTTTTTGTTCTAACCAATCTTTACCAACTTGAATACTGATATCAGAATAGAGATTACCAGTACTTTCTACTCGCACTTCTCCAAATCCTAGAGTGTTACGAATTGATTCGGCACTGTTACCATCTCCTTGTTGAGCAACAATGTGAGTGACTTCTAATGGTTCACCCCAGCTTTTAGCGATGTAGACATTACGATAACCAGCTTTTTGCAAGCTTTTGATCAGTGGTCGGAGGTTAGTGTTATCGCTACCGGTACTGTCTTGAATAGCTACTCGCAAATATGTTGGATCTACCGCTTGTTGTTGTTCAGATGATTGTAAGTCAAAATGCTGTGCCATTGTGGTGGCAATGCGATCGCTATCTGGTATCCAGTAGCTAGCGCTATACTCTCCTTTTTCACTAAACCGACCGGGTAACATCAACTGCAACATATTAGAACGATTTATTCTTGCTCCAAATCCCACCAATGCTACTAATTCTTCAACAGTCAAGTTAGTATCAATGTGTTCTTTAACTACGTTGAGAATATTGGGCAGTTGTGCCATTGTTGTGGGGTTGAGAGCTTGATCCATCAATGCTCGCATCACCATTTGTTGCCGCTGAATTCTGCCAATATCCCCATTTTCATCATGACGAAAACGCAAAAGCTGCAGTGTTTGATCGCCATTGAGATGCTGCTTTCCTTTCTTTAGATTAATGTATAGATGCTGTGAATCATCTTGATACTTCATATCTCTGGGGACATAAACAGTTACACCTCCCAAAGCATCAATCAGCTTGGCAACTCCTAAGATGTTGATACGAACGTAGCGATCAATTCCTACTCCATCCAAGAGGTTACTAACGGTTTTCGCACTGAGAGCAGGTCCACCTTGGACATTAGCAGAATTAATTTTCTTAATTCCATGCCCTTCAATTTCTACACGGGTATCTCTGGGGATGGAAAGCATGACCAATTTTTTTGTCTGTGGATCAAACCTCATCAAGAGCATGACGTCAGTAAGACCATCAAAGGAATTAATTTGGGGTAGATATCCCAAATTTTTGGTTTCTTCTGGCGCATTTTGGACATCTGGCGGTAGTACACTCATTCCCATAACTAGGATATTAACGGGGCGAGTTAATTCTGAGAATCGTAACCCACCTCCAGAAATGCGATCGCCACCAAAAACAGCTGCCTCGTCCGCACTCAGATTGGCTTGCATGAGAGGTGTGCTACTTAAGGAATTCGCCAGCAATGCTCCAACGGTGGCTGACAGCATCGCGATGCCGCCCAACCAAAACCATAGCCAACGTCCCGATTTTGGACGATGAACCTTTCTGCGGCTGGATTTAGGGCGGGGCTTAGAATGGTTTTCTGACGCCGAACCTCTTTGAATGGTCACAGACTTCCTCACACTTAACTGAATAATACTTGGTGAATCCACTTTTGGGAAAATAGACGAATCAGACTATAATAGCTAACTCTTAATTATTAGTGCCAAATTCATAGATTAAGTGTCTCACGTAACACTTCCCACCGTATTTTTCTTAATTTTTTGATTCATTTGAAATGGTTTAGGTGTTTTATTTATGAAGTATGGCAATATTAGGCGGCATTTGACTAGATGGCTTGAGGAGAAATTAGAAATTTTGAGTGATCAGTGAAAACAACCTTTTCCCCTCTTTTTATGAAAGATACTTATCAACGATTTCTTCAGCAAAACGGCTAAAAGCTGGTATACGTTGAGATTTGCCTCGGATGGTGACAATTATTAACCACAAACTGATCAAAAAGTAACCAGAGGTGAGAAAACTATTAAGTATCAGTAGGCGCACTGACAAAAAATCGAAATTTGCTGCCCCAGTTGCTAAAAAAAGATAACCTAACAACCAGGAAATAGCCAACGTAATTGATATACGACTGATAGCAAGTTGTTCCCTGCTACCCTGGCGGCGATAAAGAGTCCATAGAGATGGGAAAAAACCGATAATGGGAAGAAGATACCAAACTAGGTATACAGAAGAAGACTTAGGGGGTGAAGGGGGCGCTGACGTGGAGAAATTGTTAATAATATCTTCGTATCTGTGTGTCCCCTTGTTTCCTGTGTCTTTTTGTCCCTTTGCCCCTGCGTTCCTGTACTTTGATTCAAAATTATCCATTTTGGTTGAGTGTAATCCTAAATTAGAGGGATGAATGATATTGATGTAGTTAGAGATAATAATCTTTAAATAAGGATCATAATTTTGTGTTATCCCGCAATCGGCAGATGCAGACACGCAAGCTCTTAAACTGGTGGCAAGCACTCACACCATTAGCACGATTTGGTGCGATCGCTTTATTTGCTCCGCTTCTGGTGCTGAATGGCTGGGCGCTTTCAGTCATTTTCCATTACTTTCACTCGCTGATTGTTATCTTGGTGGGAGCCTCCGTACTAGCGTTTCTGCTCAATTATCCTGTAAGTTGGATGGAACGTCATGGTGCTAGGCGAGAGCAAGTAGCCATTTTGGTGTTTTTACTGGCTTTGTCGATTTTATTGGCATTAGGTTTGACTCTTGTTCCACTAGCTCTAACCCAAGCCCAACAATTGGTGGCGCGTTTACCGGAGTTAATTGACTCTGGACGCTCTCAGTTGATGATTTTGAACGAAAAAGCTGAAAGTATGGGCTTACCCATTAACCTTGATGCTTTACTAGTGCAAATCAATGATCGTGTCAAGGGACAATTACAGGCGATCGCTGGACAAGTTTTAAATCTGGCGGTTGTCACCTTCACCAGTCTGCTGGATTTTCTGCTGACAATGGTTTTGACTTTTTATCTGTTGCAGCATGGGGATGAACTTTGGCAAAGTTTAGTTAGTTGGCTACCCAGCAAATTTCGTGAGGCTTTTTCTCAAACTGTACGTCTGAGCTTTCAAAATTTCTTTATTACTCAGCTAATTTTATCTACCTGTATGGCTTCAGCCCTAATTCCAACTTTTTTATGGCTGAAAGTACCATTTGGTTTGCTATTTGGCTTAAGTATTGGGATTATGGCTCTTGTTCCCTACGGTGGTTCTGTGGGTATTGCCTTAACTACTTTGTTGGTATCGCTACAAGATGTCTGGATGGGAGCAAGAGTGTTGATTGCAGCAGTTATAGTGCAACAAATTCTGGAAAACTTAATAGGTCCAAGAATTTTGGGTAGTTTCACAGGGTTAAATCCTGTTTGGGCGTTAATTTCGGTTTTAACAGGAGCAAGAATAGGTGGTTTGTTGGGTGTAATTTTAGCAGTACCTACTGCTGTTGTCATTAAGACAGCTTTAAGTGCTTTGCGTCCTGATGTTGCATCTGGTCATAGCGAGACGGGAGATGTCACCACTCACAGTCATGATCAAGGGGAAGAAGCTTGTCGGAAACAAATAGGTGAAACACCAAATGTGCGATCGCGAGAAGTAGGTGCACCTGTGACACCAGAAGCATCTCCTCCGACTGCTTAGTCTAAGGTTAGTTGTTAGTTGTTGGTTGTGAAATTAAGGGTCTAAAATTGCACCCATAAATAAAATGCTTCCAGTTTGGTTGTCGCGAATTGCACAGAAAAACGGACGATCAACAATCATTTGGAATGGTTGTTGATTAACTGTTGCAGATACTGCGGTAACAGCTACAGAAGTAGTTGCAGCAGCTTCTGTTCCCTCTTCGTTGACTTCCACAAAAGTTTTATGCTTCACTTCGCTAATTTGAAAGTTTTGTCCCATCTGAGAAAAATCAGCTTGGTTGGTAAAAGCCTCACCCATGCCTAACGCTTCTAAAGCAGTGTTAAGCGTTACCTTATAATCCATTTTGAAGCGGGGTAGGCGAATCAAACCTTCTCGTAGGCTAAACTGGGACATCCATTTTTCCCAGTTATCAGCATTGAGATTTTCATAAAAAGATTTCAAATTAGAATTCTTTTTGGGCAAAAAGACATAAAAACTGAACTTTCCATCCTTACCATAAGGCAGACTCGCGGCTTGAAATTGTTCGTTTTCGTAGTATTTATATTCACCTTTTTGTGACATCATGGGATGTTGTTTCTGAGTACTAGATGTCAGATAAAAAGGCTGTTGCACAGTTTGTTGTTTGTCAAATTCGTTTGTCCATTTGCCCTTAAAATAAATGGCATTCAGCAGGAACAATACTTGATCTGGTTCAATTTTTTCGACTATCTTGTCAATTCTGCCACGAGTACTTTCGCTTACCCAGTTATTAATCTTGCTAACAGAATTTGGATCTTGAAAGTTTAAATTCGTTACCTTTGCTTGATAGAAATCCTGATTTTTTTTAAGAAAATCAGGATTAAATTTAACTTCTTGATTTGCCCAAAGTGAGTTAGCAATACTCAATTGAATTTCTGGGTCTGAATTCTCTAAAAGCTGTTTTAATGCTGCATTAGAGGAATTAATTTCCTGTAAACTTAACCCTTGTAATTCGAGTGCCTTGGCCATTGCTCGCTGAGTGCTACCATTAGCACCGTTGTAGGTCATATCTAAAGCGATCGCTACACTAGCAGGTGAAATAAATACATTTTTATTGTTCTCTTGTTTGAGAACTTCTTCAAAAAGTTTAAAGCCAAATTTGGTGTTAGCTAGAATAAGTTTAGTATCAGGCAAGACAGATTTTTGAGCAAGAGATTCTGAGCGAGGTACACCGGATTGGGCATAAACTTTTGTATTACCTTCTACTTGAGTACATCCGATCACACCCATTAAAACCACACTAGCAGCTGCCAGAGCGTAGCGCCTTCCTAAACGCACGGCATAACGTCTTTGTAGAAATTTTTCCCAAGAACTACCAAATTTCTGCTTCATGTTATCACACCAAAAGGCAGAGTCTATCTATCGACTATGACATTTCAGATGACACAGCCATTTGGTGGTTACAGTTTTGGCAACCATTTTATCGGGGATGTGGAGATGGGGTGATGGGGGGCTAGGGGTCCCCACTTTGTGGGGTTGGGGGGCAATGGGGAGATGGGGAGAGATATTTATCCGTGTCTCCTTGTCCTCCTTGTCTCCCTTCTGCTTCCCGATCCCTAGTCCCTATTTGCCCGAGTCCACCAAGCCAAGGCATAAAGTTGAGTGGCTTCGTTGAGTTGGTTTTGAAACTGGACACGGATTTTATATTTACCAGTGGTAGGGACAGGACAAAAAATGTGTTCTACACTATCAACTTCGCTAATGGAGGCGCAAACAGTTCCTGTGTCTGGACTTTTGTCATCGGCTTTAACTAGATAGATATCAAGGTTGTTTAAACCGCGATCGCGAAAATCTTCCCCTGGATCAAATTGACCATTTTTATTTTTATCGTTGAGTTCTACTAACCTGTCCCAAGCCAAGGTTATGGAGACAAAACTGTTCTGCTGTAGTGGTTTAGCTAAAACATATTCTACAGATGAACCAGCGTTGATAGTATTATAATTCCAACCAATTGCAGGTACAGATTGTGATGGTTGCCATTGACCTGCACTAAATTGTTCGTAAGCCCGGTAAGCATTGAGATGTCCTGTTCCCATTTGAGGATCTAAAGGTTTTTTGGGATTTTTATAGGTTTCAGAAGCTAGCCAGTCTTGATTCTGTTTATTTATGAGTGTTCTAGTCATTCCTAGCCGCAAACCATCGCCCATGTCTTGAATTTTTTCGGCTGAGTTTAATAAGACAGCTTTCATGACTTCATGTTGGCGAGAAGCAAGACTCCAATTAGGTTGTTTTTTCCGTAATTGTCTGTCACCAAATTCTTGTAATAGAGCAACTGTAGCTGTGACGTGGGGTGCTGCAAAACTTGTGCCTGTGACTTTGTTGATTTTGCCATCAGGATTAAGCATGGGAATATTACTACCAGGAGCAACTATACCAATCGTTCCACGTGGGCCAAGATTAATTTCCTTGCCAGATAGACGCTGAGTCATTGCCTCAGATGTAGCTACTAAATTAGAAACATCTACTTTATTAAAAATTCCTCCCCGACGAGAGGAAAAAGCCACGTTAACTCCATTAAAATTATCGGTAGGGATGGGAATTCCTCCTTTACCCTGGTTGCCAGCAATCACATACAAAACGTTGTGAGCGCGAGTCGACCAGTCAATACATTGGGTTAGTAAGGCGTTACCATCCAAAACAGCATCCGGTCGCGGATCGCGGTTTAGAGGTTCGCCAAAGCTAAAGTTAATGGCGCGAACATCACCACTGTTCTGTAAGGCTATGTGCTGTGCAGACAAGCATTCTTCTGGCTGACCCATTTTAGTAGAGCCCACAGCAGATGAATACAAGCGCGCTCCTGGAGCAACTCCTGGAAAAGCTTTATCTGTACTAATCATGACACCAGCAACATTGTAGGCGTGAGAATCAACACCACTATTTGACTTAGCAGGACTATTGCGTAAAAAGACACCTGCTATATTCACAGAGCGATTTTTAGAAACCGCTTTGTCTACACCAAATTTACCAGGACGTCCAATTTCCACCTGACCAATGGCAATCTTGCGACCTATGAGATTATACGGAAGCTTATGTAACTTAAGAGCATCAATGCCGTTAGTACTAAGGGTATTTTCCAAAGCTAACACCGGCACACTCAGACAGGTAACACTTAAGCCCCAAATTATCCAGCTAATTTTTTTTACCATACTCATTTGTCATTGGTGGTTGGTTGTTGGTGGTTGGTTGTTGGTGGTTGAATATTAACTATCCCCTTTCCCCTATCCCCTTTTCCCCTTGTGAGCCTTTGCTCAAGTTTTGTTACAATGTTTACAGAAAAGGACGCTTAAATATCCACTAGCCATGACCAAAACGCTATCTAACAAGCCGATTGTAATTGCTCCATCTATCCTATCAGCCGATTTTAGTCGCCTGGGAGAGGAAGTACGCGCCGTAGACGAGGCGGGGGCAGATTGGATTCATGTTGATGTAATGGATGGTCGCTTTGTACCTAATATTACGATAGGTCCTTTGGTAGTGGAGGCGATTCGTCCGGTGACGAAAAAACCACTGGATGTCCACTTGATGATTGTGGAACCAGAAAAATATGTTGCAGATTTTGCCAAAGCTGGGGCAGACATTATATCTGTACATTGTGAACATAATGCGTCGCCACACTTACATCGTACTCTCTGCCAAATTAAAGAACTTGGCAAGCAAGCTGGTGTGGTACTTAACCCATCTACACCTTTGGATTTGATTGAGTATGTGCTAGAAGTTTGCGATTTAGTGTTGCTAATGAGTGTCAACCCTGGCTTTGGTGGTCAAAGCTTTATTCCAGCGGTAGTTCCCAAAATCCGCAAACTGCGTCAGATGTGTGATGAACGTGGTCTTGACCCTTGGATTGAAGTAGATGGCGGGCTGAAGGCCAATAATACTTGGCAAGTTTTAGAAGCCGGAGCTAATGCAATTGTAGCTGGTTCGGCTGTGTTTAACGCTAAGGATTATGGCGAGGCGATCGCAGCTGTTCGTAACAGCAAGCGTCCCACACCAGAACTAGCACAAGTCTAAGTCTTTAATTCTTAGTAAATATAAGCACGCTTGGTGCTGACTACAAACTAAAATAAAAAAGGGCGACGGAAAAGCGATCGCCTTTTTTATTTATTAGACCTCTTGCAAGAAGTCTATTGGTAGTGAGTTGTTAGTTAGGAATCAGTGAATAGCCAACTGCAATTAATAGAACTTGGTAACTGAAAACTGATAACTGAATTACTCAACTTCCTTGGCTGTCACTATCTCTCGTACTCGATAGATAGGACGTCCTTGGGATTCATGGTAAGTACGCATCAATAACTCTGCTAACAAACCAAAGCAGAATAACTGTACCCCAGTCACTAACAGAAGAACAGCCAAAATTAACAAAGGGCGATCGCCAATATCTTGACCCAAAGCTAATTTTACCCAAGTCAAATAAATGCCGATCGCACCTCCCGAAAGCATAGAAATCAAGCCCCATAGCCCAAAAACATGCATTGGGCGGGTAAGGAACTTTTTCATAAAAGCGATCGTTAATAAATCCATTACCACCCGAAAAGTCCGCGACAAACCGTACTTACTCCGCCCAAAGCGGCGCGCATGGTGACGTACGGGCATTTCGGTAATTCTTGCCCCCTCGATATATGCCAAGGCTGGTAAAAATCGATGTAGTTCACCGTAGAGGTTCATATCTGCTACCAATTCCGCACGGTAGGCTTTTAATGAACAGCCGTAATCATGTATGTCTACGCTGGTTATCCGTCGAATTAACCAGTTGGCAATTTTAGAGGGCAATAACCTTGTCAAAGCTGCATCTTGGCGATTTAGCCGCCAACCACTCACCAAATCGTAGCCTTCCTCTAGCTTTGCCAACAACATTGGTATATCCGCTGGGTCATTTTGCAGATCGGCATCTAAAGTTACAACTGCTTTGCCACGTGCATAGTAAAATCCAGCTGCCATTGCCGCAGTTTGACCATAGTTACGCCGCAGAATTACTGCTTTTAAATCATTACGGTTTTGTGCTTGTTCTTTGAGCAACTGCGCGGAACCATCCGTAGAACCATCATCCACACAGATAATTTCGTAACTAAGATTAATAGCATTTAGGGTAGAAGCGATCGCCTCTAGTAAATGAGGCAAACTTTCCACTTCGTCACGTACAGGAACCACCACTGAAACACTGGGAACTGGTGAGGAAACCACCTCATATTGTCCAGCTAACCCATTAGAAACTAATCCACTCCTCATATTTTTTCTTTCAATCCTCTATGACTGTGCGGTTCATAACTCTTCACCACTCTGCCAGCACCGCGTAGTTGCTGATAGTATGACCGACTCACCTCATCACCTTGTTCCGAGAGAATGTCAATCCCAATACCATTACGTCCTTTATCTTTACCAGAACTATGGATATAAAAACTATCTCCTAAATAGAGTCCCACATGAGTGGCTTTTTGGGGAGACCCAAAGAATACTAAATCACCTGGTTGCAGCAGTGCTAGGTCAATTGGTTGGGTAAAGCCTTCCTGTTGATATGCATCTCTAGGTAAGCAAATACCCACTGAACGAAATGCTGCCTGCATTAACCCTGAACAGTCATAATTTGGCCCAACTGTACCACCCCAGAGATAATAATTAGGTTGTTGCATCGCTTTATGAGTAAAAGCAATCACTTCTGGTAGCAATTTTTTAATTTCTGATTCGGAAAATGATTTAGCCTGATAAGGTACAGTAGCTGTCTGTAAAAAAACCAAATCTACAACCGACAACCAACCTGGATAGTCATCCTCACACAAACACACTTCTACTGCCACATCCTGATAATTTGATGTTAACCACAAGTGTCGCCCAGCTTGGGCTTGGGTAGCCAAGCGTGTACATTCTGGAGAATCATATATATTCAGGTCAGTTAGACACTCATACTCACCTGATTCTAAGTTTTCGATTTCGGATTTGAGATTTAGGGACATTCTGCAAACACAACAATGACTTTTTTCAATCAAGAAGAACAACTGGAAAAACTAGGTAATGGCATTTTAGAAGCAACTTGGGCAGAATTTCCGACCTTAGCCCCTAACCAAATTGCTTTGACTTGGATTGTCTACGATCCACCTGTGTTGGTAAATACTGGTGGTGCTTTGACGCCAGATGCTTTTTGGAACCATCCAGTTCGTGGTTTTACCTATCGAGGTTTAGAGCGAATTTACCCAGCCAGTGTTGTGAAGCTATTTTACTTGGTAGCAGTCCAGGAATGGCTAGAAAAAGGTATGATTCAGACCTCTGGTGAGTTGGAAAGAGCCATGGGTGATATGATTATCGATTCTAGTAATGATGCTACTAGCTTAATAGTAGATATACTGACAGGAACTACATCCGGGCCAGAATTACCACCAGGACCATTTGAGACGTGGAAGCAACAGCGCCATATTGTTAACCGCTACTATCAATCCTTGGGATGGCCGGAAATGGAAAGTATTAACGTCTGCCAAAAGACCTGGTGTGATGGCCCCTACGGACGGGAACGGGCATTTTATGGACAATTGCTAGAAAATCGCAATATGTTGACAACTAATGCTACCGCCAGGCTGTTACATAGTATTGTTGGTGGTGTAGCAGTATCTAGTGTGCGATCGCAAGCGATGATGAGTATACTCAAACGTAGTCTCAAGGCTGATGAATTGCCGCAAGATGTAGAGGAAGACCAAATTACAGGCTTTTTAGGTGCAGGTCTTCCCCAAACAGCACAAATTTGGTCAAAGGCGGGTTGGACTAGCCAAGTCCGACATGATGCTGCGTACATAGAAATACCCAATCTTCGCCCTTATCTTGTAGTTGTATTTACTGAAGGCAAAACGCACGCTAAAAATCGTAATCTGTTGCCTTTTGTTTCTCAGCGTATCGCCGAAGCAGTTGCCGGTTTAAATTAGAAGATGGAGGCGGAGAAAGAGAGACGCGGAGCGTATTCTCAAATCGAAGCATCTGCTGTTGGTCCCCGCGTCGCCCATCTCTTCTCTCTGCGCGTCCTCTGCAAAAATTAAGTAGTGACTAATGATGTATCCAAGAATATACTTAATATGAAGTATTTTTTTATATAAAAACTTATTTTTTACATAGCATAAATCCTTATCTCTAACTTCTTACTAGTCATTATTCGCAAATTTAAAGATATATGAATCTAGTTGATTGCCCGGAATGCCAATTAAGAAACTTAACTCAGCAGCTGCAAAAGGAAACAAGCAAGCGCAAGTTACTTGAGCAAAAGCTACGGACTTCTGAAGCTCAAATGCGTGCTGTCTTTGAGGCAATGACTGATGTAGTGCTGATCATTAATCTTCACAGCAACCAACTTGGAAGCATAAAAATTCTACCAACAAAACCCAATCAAACACATACAGATGATACTGATGTGATTAGTCAGACGGTAGAACAATTTTTTCATGAACAGACCGCTCAGCTGTGGTTAGAAAAAGTTCGACAGGCTTTAGATTTACAGCAGACACTTTATTTTGATTACAATTTGTTTCGGCAGGGGCGTCAGGTTTGGTTTAGCGCTAGTATTTCCCCTATCTCAGACCAATCAGTACTTTGGGTAGCACGAGATATCAGCGATCGCAAGCAAGCTGAAATAGAATTGCAACATGCCAAAGAAGCAGCCGAAGCAGCTAACAAGGCTAAAAGCCAGTTTTTGGCAGCAATGAGTCATGAACTTCGCACCCCCCTCAACAGTATTTTAGGTTTTTCTCAAATCATGTATGACGATACTTCCTGCAACGGTGAAAATCGGGAGTATCTCGACATTATTAACAGAAGTGGTCAACACTTGCTGCAATTAATTAACGATGTACTAGAAATGTCCAAAATTGAAGCAGGTAAAATTAAGCTCAATGAAAAAAAATTAGATTTATATAGTCTGTTAGATAGCTTAGAAGATATGCTGCGCCCCAAAACCGCAGCCAAAAAACTCACTCTCAATTTTGAGCGATCGCCATCAGTACCACAATACATAATTGCTGACGAAAGTAAACTGCGGCAAGTTTTATTGAACTTGTTGAGTAACGCCCTTAAATTCACTCAAGTAGGAAGCGTGACTCTACGTGTGAGAATGGGACAAGCAAGACAAACGAAAATTCCCAATCCTCAATTCTTAATTTTCGAGGTTGAAGATACAGGTTGTGGTATTGCTTCAGAAGAAATCAACAATTTATTTGAAGCTTTTGTCCAAACGGAAACAGGTAAGCGAGCGCAAGAAGGAACAGGTTTAGGATTAGCAATTAGTCGTAAGTTTGTACAGTTGATGGGTGGAGATATTACTGTTAACAGCGTAGTAGAAAAAGGAAGTATATTTGCATTCGACATTCAGGTCAGCTTAGCAGAGATGACACAGCTACCACAGTTGTCAAGTCAACGGGTTAAGTGTCTAGCACCAGACCAACCAATTTATCGTCTGCTAATTGTGGACGATAATCAAGACCATCGCCAATGTATCATCAAACTCTTAAAACCTTTGGGTTTTGAAATACAACAAGTAGAAAATGGCCAACAAGGTATAGCTATTTGGGAAAGTTGGTGTCCCCATATCATATTTATGGATATGCAGATGCCAATTATGGATGGTTACGAAGCTACCAGGGAAATTAAAAGGAGGGAGCAATCTAGCTGGGGAGATAGGGAGAACCATCTCCCATCTCATACCAAAATTATTGCCCTCACGGCCTATGCTTTTGAGGAACAGCGCCAAGTAATGATAGCTGCTGGTTGTGATGACTTTATTAGCAAACCATTTTCTGAAGAAGAAATTTTTGCCCAACTTACAAAACATTTAGGCGTACGCTACATTTACTTTGAACCAGGTATAGTTAACCAAAATAAGGATGTGAAATCTGGAAGCTTAACTCCTGAAGACCTAGCAAAGATGCCAGATGCATGGATACAAAAACTACACACAGCAGCTAAAGAGTGCAATGATGAAAGTATTCTTCAGCTATTGGCTCAAATTCCCACACAATTTCCAAATTTAATTCAAGTCCTAAGGCAACTCACTTATAATTTTCGCTTTGACGAGATTATCAAAGTAACTGACTTATTAGTCAGGCAAAAAGTCGAACAACCATTGCATTTACTACAGAAATTACAAGATGTAGAGCGCCATGAGGTAAAGGTAGAACGACTTTTTTATGAGCAGTACTACTATTAATTTATATAAATTATTTGTATTTTATTAACGTTAGTTAGAAGTTATGTCTTAGTCATTATTCAGTGCTTATTAGGCTTGTTCCATGAATTGTTAAACCCCCCTTAATTTCCCCCGGGAACAAGGAGAAAATTTACTTATCTCCCCAATTTCGCTTAGAGTTAGGGTGGGGTAAAATATTTGTACAAAAGGTCTATTATGCAATCAATAATCAAGAATACATGAATAGCAATTAATGATTAATGACAAAAAATAACTTTGATGATTGGTAGAAAGTTATTTTTATTTCTTGAATAATTTTTGTCATCCGTTGAATTGAGGATCTATCCCTCTATATAGTGACTATTCAAAAATTTGTACTACCTTGAAAATAGGGATGTAGAAATAGATTTTTTGATGTTAAATGTAGATATTGCCAACCATTGGCTCAATATGGGCAAAACCCATTATCTATAAAGGCAATATTGTTTGAGGAGTGAATGTGAATACGATTTTTTTTAATCAAAAACTTGTTGGTTTAGTTGGTATAGCAACTACCGCTGTTTTATTTGGTGGTTTGCCTACTGTTGCTCAGACTGCTGACTCTACTAGCTTGGAAGCAGAAGCCATGACTGCATCACCCGTTCCAGTAGAAAATTCAGTAGAAGTATCTAATTCTACTTCTACTCAGGAACAGTTCTATAACGTCGCTACACCAGAGACAGATAATCCTACATTTACACCGATTCCTGGCACAGTAGCAACATCATCTACAGGACTTACTACTGTTCAAGATCAACACTCAACTTCTCAACCATCTACTGCTACTCAGGAAGTTGCACAATCAGATATTCTTCCAGGTCGAGCTACCCGTGGAGGATCTAGTTATATTGGTATAGCAGCAAACATTGGTTTGGCTGGTGGTGAATCCTCTTTAGGTGATGGTAACTTTATGGTGATCAGTAAGGTAGGACTATCAAGAAGCTTATCTGTTAGACCTTCAGTAGTCGTGGGTGACAACACCACAATTCTCGTCCCTGTCACCTACGATTTTTCCTTCCAACAGCTAGGAGATCCTTTCAGTGAACCTGTTGCGATCGCCCCTTACGTCGGTGCTGGTGCAGCGATTAACACAGGTGATGACTCTCAGTTTTCCTTCTTGTTATCTGGTGGTGTAGATTTCCCACTCAACAGTCAATTTACTGCGACAGCCGCTGTGAATGCAGCATTTTTTGATGACACTGACATCGGTTTGACACTCGGAGTTGGTTATAACTTCGGTCTGTGAAAATGATGAATGATGAATTATGAATGCTGAAATTTTCATAATTCATCATTCATACCTAGTTCCTACTTTGGACTAACTTGCTCAACGGTCTTGATTTTGCCATCATCACCCACTGTCCAAACATCATAGACACCAACCACATCCCCGTTTTCGTCAATATCTACATTACCGCTAGCTCCTTGGTAATTGATATCTTTACCTTCTTTGAGTAATTTCAAACCTTCACAAACATCAGTAACTTCCACACCAGGGCCATTAGCAACTTCACGAATTTTACTGGCAATACCAACCCCTGTGTTTTCCTTCGCTGCTTGGGCAGATAAAACTAACAAAGCAGCTGCATCCCAACCGTGGGGAGTGTATGGTGCAGGTGGGGATTTTCTTTTTTCTTGCCAAAGTTTGGTGAAAGCTTCTAATCCTTTACCGTTAGAACCAGGAACTGTACCTATAGCTCCAGCAACGATGTATTTGCCATCAGGAGTTTTACCGACTCGCTCTGGAAATGTATCTGATTTTACACCATCAGTCAGCATTATCTGCACCCCTTGAGTTACACCTTGCTGATATGCAGATTTGAGAAATAGGGCTCCAGTTTCTTCGTAAAATACGCCTAGTACTGCATCTGGCTTACCTGCAAAAGCTGCTTGTGCTTCGGTATCAAATGTCGTGGCTTTGGGGTCGTAGCGAACAGGGTTGCTTTTATTGACTACGGTTCCTCCTAATTTTTCAAATGCTTGTACAAAGGCTTTTTCAAAGCCCACACCATAGTCATTATTAATCACGACAGTGGAAACTCTCTTAAAACCTTTTTGATTAGCAAGTTGAGCTAAAGCTTGAGCCTGGTAGGTATCTGGAGGTGCAGTACGCGCCCAAAAGTTTTTGTATTCACCTTTTGCTGCCTTTTCGGTAAATACAGGGCTGGTACTACCAGGAGAAATGAGCATGACTTTATTTGGCACAGCTATGGAGATAGCAGCACTGGAGACACTACTAGCAAAGGAACCAACTACACCTGCAACTTTATCTAAGGTTGCCAGTTTAGTCATACCAGCAGCACCTGCTTTAGGGTCGGTTTGATCATCAACTTGCACTAGGGTTACGGGTTGTCCATTCACACCACCGCAAGCGTTTACAGTATTTACAAGCAAGGGAACAGACTCTACCATCTGCTGTCCGATCGCAGCTAAGTCACCTGTTGTTGGTAACAGCGAACCTATTTTTAATCCTTGAGTGCTGCTGGCGGCTGTAGTTGTTGAACCTGCTGGAGTGCTAGTAGTTCCATCAGTGCTTGTGTTGGAGGTTGTGGTGGTGTTGCCATCACAAGCCGCTACTAAAAAGCCTGTTGTGAAGGTGGTTATAGCTAGAGCAAAAGCACTAATAGTTTTTTTCATATATTTAAATTCCACTCCTTATTTGGCTCAGTAAACTTACTTTGTAATTGCAAAATAAGTTTAATCTGTAATCACTTCAAAGCATAAATAATAAATAGCATCTGCCAAAAGGAGTATTTCTCTAGATATCTACAAACAGAGTTTGTCGTGCCCCTAACAAATAGAGACGCGATTTATCGCGTCTCTAATATAAAACGGAGAAGGAGGGATTCGAACCCTCGGTACGGCCTTTCGATCCGTACAACAGATTAGCAATCTGCCGCTTTCGACCACTCAGCCACCTCTCCACTATGTAGAACCTAAATGTTAACAGATTATTTTGGTAGAGTCAAGAGTCATTTTTATCTTGTTGGTGGTTGATGGTTAGTTGTTGGTTGAACTACCAACAAACAACAAACAACAAACAACAACCAACAAGTAATTAAAGTACTTGCGATCGCAACCACGCCAGTGGAATACTACGTATCTTCTGCCACTGCGGCACATAAACACGTTGGCTGAATACGTTGTAGTCGTTATGCTCAATCTTTTCCAGAATTTGACTGTATTGCATCAAAGCCGCCCACACAGGTAACCGTGCATCTGGACAAAGGTAACTAATCCCCTTTTCTGCCTTTTGATAAAACTGGCGAGTGCGAGCAATTAAAAAACGCATTAGGGAACGCCAGCGTTCATCCACCACGCCTTTGAACAAATCTTGCTCGGTGTAGTTGAATCGTGCTAAATCCTCAAGAGGAATGTAAATTCTTCCCCGCCGTGCATCCTCATGGACATCCCGCAGGATGTTGGTGAGTTGACTGGCAATTCCGAGGGCGATCGCTTCTTCTGTAGGCACATAAGGTGGTTGATTGCGGTTCCAAGGAGCAGTGTTTTGCTTGGTATCTACTCCCATGACCGCCGTTGACATTAGCCCTACTGTACCGGCAACACGGTAACAGTACAGGTATAACTCGTCAAAGTTTTCGTAGCGACTGCGGTGTAAGTCCATACGCTGACCGGCAATCATATCCCGAAAGGGCTGAATATCCATCGGAAAGCGCTGGAGGGTATCCACTAAAGCCACATCAAAGTTGTCTACTGGGCGTCCCGCAAAAATGGATTCCAGCTGCTGCTCCCATTTATCTAAGGTTTCTGGTGTGGTAATAGCAGCCGCCGGGCCGTCTACCAGTTCATCGGTACGGCGACACCAGGCATAAATTGCCCAAATAGCTGGACGTTTTGCCTTACTCATCAGCAAAGTGCCAAGGTAAAAAGTTTTGGCATACTTTGCTGTGATTTGACGGCAAAGTTGATAGGACTCATCCACAGAGACCGGCGGTTTCATGCGCGGGGGGGAATCAGACAGTTGCAGCATTCGTTGCGGGCTGAGGGGTTTGCATTTGCAGGTTTGATGAATTTGCCACCAAGCGTCCTTCAGCAATCGCCTGCGCTGTCAGCTTACCAGAAAGCACAGCACCTTCCATACTACCGAGATAGGGTTGCATAGTGTAACTCCCACTCAGAAAGAAGTTGCTAATCGGTGTTTGCTGAGAAGGACGGTACTGTTGGCGACCAGGAGTTGCTTTATATACTGAACGCGGCGTTTTGACTACATGATATTTCAGCAATTTTGCTGGATTGTCTCCGCTAAAGTGTGAGGGAAAGAGTTTTTGTAACTCGGCAAGAGTTACCTGCAAAATCTCTTCGTCGGATTTGGCAATCCAATCTTTTGCCGGAGCCAAAACCAATTCCAGCATTGAGCGCTCAGGATTGGCGTACCCACGGCAGGTATTGCTCATATCAGCATAAACGCTGAGTAGAGGCGAGCGCGAAAATAGCAACTGGTCTATATCAGTAAGTTTGCGGTCGAACCACAACTGCAAGTTTATCACAGGCACGCCCTCTAACCCTTCTAGCTTTTGAAAGAAGTCATTTTCCTTCCAAGGATTTGGTAGCATCACCTTCATGACGTCCACTGGCATTGCCGAAACGTAAACATCAGCAGTTTCTATGTAATCTGCTGCTCCATTGAGTCCCCGCATCAAGAATCCTTTCACCGTACCGTCTTCATTCAGCAAGATTTCTTTTAATGGAGCATTTATACGTACTTCTCCTCCTCGATCTGTAATATAATCTACCAGTGGTTGGCACAAACGCTCTGTGGGTGAACCATCCAAAAATGCCATTTTGGACCCATCTTTTTGTTGGAGAAAGCGACTCAAGGCAGTCAATAATACTACTGCCGAAATTTCATCAGGATTGATAAAATTAAGCGATTTCGAGGCCGCAATAAAAATATCTTGTTGGACATCCTCACTCACCCCTTGCTGTTTCAGCCATTGGGAAAAAGTATATTGATCTGTGGAATCAACATACTTTTGTCCCCGGAGCATTGCGGGAACCAATCCCTTTGCTAGTTCGATTTTTTCTCTCCAACTGAGCATGTCATTGTTGCGCAAAATTGCCACGATGCCATTTAACGGTGCTGGCAAATTGGGAAAATCAAACCTGCTATAGGTTCCCGGCTTCTCAGGCTGGTTGAAGATCATAGTGTGTTTTTTCCACTGCAAACGGTCTTCAATTCCCAGTTCTTTGAGTAGCTGCAACATATTGGGGTAAGCCCCAAAAAAGACATGCAAACCAGTTTCGTACCAGTCACCGTCTGCATCTTGCCAAGCTGCTACTAACCCTCCCAGTACATCCCGACTTTCCAAGATAATGGGGGTATAACCTAAATCTGTCAAGTATTTAGCACAGGAAAGTCCTGCTAAACCTGCTCCGGCGATCGCTACTCGCATTTAACTTTACTGCTCTTCAATATTTCTTAAGGGTTTTGCCGTACTCATTATACTTTGCAAACCGTTACATTTGCAGAAGATGGTTGATTGTTGGTTGTTGGTTGTTAGTGGTTAGTTATTTACCACCCCTCACACCCCTCACACCCCACCCTTACGGGAAGCCGCTACGCGTCTACATACCCCTCACACCCCACCCTGCAGGAAGCCTATGAGCGCACGGCAGATGACGCCACGTGCTTTATGCCGGGAAACCCGTCCACCGCACTGCCTCGTCTACACACCCCTCACACCCCTCTTCAAACAAACTCCCCCCTCGCAACCATAACCACTCGTCCTCCCACGTTCACGTCAATGGTTATACCTTTTTGCTCTGCTTGTAGCAAAATCAAAGAAGGTCTGTTTATTTCGTACCCCTGCTCAACTCGTAAATTAATTTCTGATTTGCCGAAATAAGAATATTGAACTAAATAACCAGCTAAACATCCATTAGCACTGCCAGTAGCAGGGTCTTCCGGTATGCCTAGATAATCACAGAACACTCGCACATTCAGATCATTCTCTTGCTTGTATGTTTCTGGGCAAAATACAAGGATACATTTAGCATCTATGGTGTTAATCAGTTCAAAATATTTGTCTCTATTAACCTGAATTCGCTTTATAGATTCCAGATTTTTCAGAGGAACAATAATAAAGGGAACCCCTGTAGAAACTGCTTGAATAGGAAAGCAATCATCTATCTCATCTGACTCTATTCTCAAAACTTCAGCTATTTTGTGTCTATCTAAGACTTGATGAAAAGTAGGCGCTTGTTGCTGCATCCATAGATATTTTCCAGAACCATTCTGATCCAAAAATTTTACTGGTATTTGCCCAACTTTTAAATTTAATAAAATTTCTTTAACTGAGCTTTTAATAATCTCTTTTTGGAGGATATATGCTGTACCTAAAGCAGGATGACCTGCAAAAGGAAGTTCTTGTTTTGGTGTAAATATTTTTACATCATAGCCCTCAGATACTGTCTGGGTTGAAGTCACAAACGTAGTCTCAGAATAATTAATTTCTTTAGCTATTTGCTGCATTTGTTCTGTAGAAAGATTAGCTGCATGGGGGAAAACAGCCAGTTGATTACCGGTGTATTTTGCTTCAGCAAATACGTCAACAATGTAAAATTTAAGACTAGTCATTTTTGTATTTTACGTATTTAGACTGGACTTTATGAGCAGATTTTTGCATATTTTGTAGATTTTATTTGCCTGTCTTATAAAAAATTTAAATCGAAAAACCAGTATAGTTTGCTTTTCATATCTGAAAGTTTTATGAAACATAGATTTGCTTAATGAGCATTAACAGTATAAGATGATCCCTGCTGGTAATCGCTCATTTGGTGTGTATCTAAACAGATGTATATTCTTTTCCAAAGGAAAGAATATATGCACAAATAGTTGTTGAAAAACTTAGGAAAACATAAATAATTTGCACCTGTAGAAAGGCGCACTATTCTGAACATTGACAATAACCATGATATTGTTTGGACTACTTTGGGCTACATCCTGGATTGGTTCATTTTTGTCACTGAATCAAAGCTTGCTACCAAGCATTGCATCAACAGTTGATTCGACAAAAGTTGCTGCTAATTTAGGTAAATTTGTTAGTAAGTCTCATCCATTTTTTGTGCAGCCAAGGCAACCAGTAAAATTTTGGACTACGACGCTACTACCTACACGTTTTTTAAAGATAGATTGGGGAGATAAAGCAGCAAAACCTACTGTAAATAAATCGTCAAATGCTTTGAAATTAAGGACTAAAAGCAACAAAAATCAATTTTGTCCTTCCCTCCAGGTAACTGAAGTTCGACAGCCTTCTGTCAAACCTACCAGTAATTTATCAACCGCTACATTGATAGAAGCAACTTCTACTCAACCAGCTTTTCTAGCAGATAAAATATTGCGATCGCTGCATAACTTTTTCGACTTTTCCACGCCTTTCGAGTCTTTGTTTAGTTCTTCATCAGGTTTACCGGTGGGTGTAGTGCATCGTGGCGAAAGTAATTACGAAGTTTGGGTGAATAACCGCTTGATTGCAAATTTACCTAATAGGTTACAAGCAACTTTGATGCAACAACGCTTGAGACGATTGTTGCAATCACCCAATCTCAATGCATTGCAACTGCAGCCAGCATTAGTAGATGGTGTACCAGCATTAATGGCAGGAAATCGCTATCTGTTTGGCATTAACAAACAAATTACTCAAAAAGCCAATCGTAGTGGCGAATTATTAGCAATTGAATGGACTAATAACCTACGTATGGCAATGAATGCACCGACATTATCACTTGTGGAAGGGCAATTAGAGATGTATGGTTTAAAGCCTTCCCAGAAAAAAATGTATGGTCTAGCTTCTTGGTATGGTCCATATTTTCATGGTCGCTTAACGGCAAATGGTGAAATATTCAATCAAAATGAATTGACAGTTGCTCATAAATCTTTGCCTTTTAACACCTTCTTAAAAGTCACTAACTTGCAAACTGGCAAAGCGGTAATTGTGCGGGTAAATGACCGCGGTCCTTATATTCCCCCTCGAAGTCTAGATTTGTCACGAGTAGCAGCTCGTTGTATCAATAGTGAAGTTGCTGGAGTGGTACCCTATGAAGCAGTGATTATGCAACCAAGTGAAGCGAAAATGACTCTCAAAAATCTGAACCTAAGTCTGAAAAATCAGAAACCTAGTAAAAAGCTGGCAATTGTCACCGATTTGTGAGCAAGTTATCAACAAGCCGTGAACTAAAGTTCCGGCTAATAGCTCAAAACCGCTCATGCGGGTTAGAATTTGTGTTCCAGTCGGTTGAGCACAAGGAACCCATCATGGCAGTAGCGCAAGATATGCATCGCTTTGGACATCACGTCATCGTCGGTATTTCTGGTACTAAATTAAACGATGAAGATAAACGCATACTGAGCGAGATAAAGCCAGCGGGGATTATATTTTATGCTAAGAACTTTCGTTACGGTGTCCACTACGAAGAATGGCTGCAAATCTATCAGGATCTAGTTAATCAGATTCGGCAATATGCTGAACGTAACTCGATGTTAATCACCATCGATCATGAAGGTGGTACTGTCCATCGTCCATATTTACCAATAACTCGCTTTCCCCATGCTTTCTTGTTGCAGTCCCGGGCGCGTGAAGTCGCAAAAGCAGCAGGATTAGAATTGAAGTCATTGGGAATTAATATATCCTGGTCGCCTGTAGCAGATATTTTCTCTAATCCAGATAACCCAATTATCGGACCTCGCGCTTTTGGTACTACTCCGGATACGGCTGCTGCTGGTGCGCGTGATTATTTTCTGGGACTGCGCGAAGTTGGGATTATTGGCTGTGCTAAGCACTTTCCTGGACATGGAGATACCAGCACAGATTCCCATCTGGAGTTACCAGTTCTGAATTTAACTATAGAAGAATTACGAAATCGGGAACTTATACCTTTTAAAGCACTGATCGCCGAACAAGTGCCGATGATTATGACTGCTCATATTTTATTTCCACAGATAGATGCTGGTGTACCTGCGACACTTTCACAAACTATCTTAACGGGCATACTTAGGAAAGAACTTGGGTTTGCAGGGGTGATTGTATCTGACGACCTGGATATGAAAGCAGTCTCAAGTATGTATGCTAAAAGTGGCACTGTAGCACAGACATTTAATGCTGGCTGTGATTTATTCATCGTTTCCCGCAATCTACCTTCATCATCTGTGGAACGCACCTTTGCGATCGCTCGAGATTTTGTAAATTCTCTAAGTAATGGTAGCCTAGATGAACGCTTTGTCGAAGCAGCAAAAATGCGAATTGATAGCTTAATCGCCATGACACCGCAATACTCAGTTTCTGCCCTTGACCAAGATACGCTCAAGCAACATGCAGAATTAGCGATCGCTTGTGCTTTTAGATAGGGTTGTAACTAGATAAAGCGATCGCATTCCTAGCACTTTGGTAAAAAAGTAAAGTTTAGTTGCAGAATAATTTATTCTGATTGTTAGGAGTGATAACTTATTAATTGAAGCTAGAAAGCTTCCCTGGCAGATTTAACAGCCAATGTTCAATTTAGTTAAGAGGTAAAAAAGCTGTTTTATTCCAGTCTGTCTCGTCAGCTAACACCAACACCCAACTCGAACGCTGATATTTCCTCATAGTAGTAAATTGAGGGCAATGTGACTGTTTCTAAGCAAATTTCAGGCAGTACAACCCTAAATTAAATGAACAAAGAGAGGAAGTTTCTCAGCGATTAGATGCTTGGGTGTTGTTGTTTTAAAAGGAACCGATATCTTTGCTACCATAGAAACAAGTCGCCATAGGGCATTGGGAGACTCTAAACGGACGTGGAGAGACTGTAAGACTACCTAGTAGCAAGTTTCTGTGAAGCGTCAAGGAATCCTCGCTCCTTTAGGAGCAGGAGGTATGTCAAAAGTCTTTTCTCGGTAAATAAACGCTATGATGCGTGATTCTGCTCTTCGTTGAGAGAATTTAGTAGAGACGTAGTAGCATTGCTACGTCTCTACAATGATTTGGCATAGATCTACAAAAATGTATGCAAACATAATTCATAACCAAATTCAGCAACCCCTCGTCCTCCTTATCTCCTGACCACCCAATTTCTCAGACTTATAGTACCTAGCCCTGCGATGACAAACTAATAGGATTTGAGCAATTGATTTTACAATCAGTCACACATCACGTTAAATTACTAATTATGAACTAGAGAATGTTTTCATGGCTTGGTTTTTTCTGTTTCTAGCAATTGCTTGTGAAATCTTTGCAACCACTTCTCTAAAATTTGCAGATGGCTTCTCAAAACCGATTTACTTAATGGGGTCAATAATTGGTTATCCTCTTGCATTTAGCTTTTTTGCATTCTCTCTGAAAACAATTGAAATCAGTGTGGGATATGCAGTCTGGTCTGGAATAGGAATTATTGGGACATCTATCTTGGGTGCAATTATCTTTCAGGAAAATATTAACCTAGCTAAAGTCTTATGTATTGGCTTAATTTTTGTAGGAGTAATTGGTTTAAATTTAATTAAATATTAGTAAATTTTTTATCATATTATCTAAGTGTTAACTAAAATGAAGTAGTCATAATTCATTCCTTTTTCCTTAGCCTGATAACTGATTTAAATACCGTGACTTTTTCCTATCACCCAATGACGCCGGAAGAAACGGGCTAGAGCAGGTTCTTCTAGTGATAAGTATATTGGGCGTCCGTGGGGACAGGTGCGGGGGTTGCGAGTGCGTTGCCAATCATCTAAAATTTGCTGCATCTGTTCCAAGGAAAGGGGTGTACCGTTGCGAATGGCACTGCGACAAGCAACAGCAACTTGTGCAGTTTGTAAGTCACCTCCCCGACTCAGTTCTAAAATTGCGTCTGCACAGTCATCTCGCTGCTGTAACATTGCGGGTACACTGCGAATTGCCCAAAGTTGTTCACCAAAGGGTTCAATATCTAAACCAATACGTTGTAGCTGAGATACTTGTACTGATGATAATTGATAGAAAATGATCGGCGGTTCCATGGGAATGATTTGCCAGCGATCGCACAATTGCTCGTACAATATCCGCTCGTGGGCTATGTGCTGTTCCACTAACCACAAACCACCAGGATGTTCAGCAACTATATAAGTATTGTTTACTTGACCTACGGCTTTGAGGGTGCGGGAAGCAGGGGAAGTGGGGGGAGTATGAGGGATAGAAGGATTGGTGTTATAAGCACCAGTTTCTTCTGCGACTTTGATTAATTTTCCCACTCTACTAGTGTGAACTGCCTCTTGAATCGTGTCAGAGTTGATGCGGAGTGCTTGTTCAATCGCTTGATTAACTTGCTTTTGCCAGTAAGTCAAGTCATTAAGATAAATTTCTGTTTTAGCTGGGTTGCGGTTCCAGTTGATTTGATCTGGGGAAATCAACAAATGTAGACAACAAACAGGGTAGCGATCGCGTGGTAATGTTCTGTGAAATGCTCGTAAGATAGTTTGTTCTAATTCTGGTGCTTTGACCATTCTGCCGTTTATCGCTACCCGCAGCCAATCTGGACGATGGCGATGGCAGCGATCAGGCAATCCCACAACTAAATTCAGTGTAGAGACCTTAGATGTAAGTTCTTTAGAAGAATCGGGCAATTCTAGTTGCAATTCTTGCAAGTCACCCGGACGCACTTGCTGGAGAAGTTGCGGTATGAGTTTCCCCATTGTTGGGGCGGGAGAGATAGTGAACCATTCCCGGTCATTTTGCCAAACTTGCCAAGCAACTTGGGGGTGACAAAGGGCAATTTGGTAGATTGTTGCTTGCACTGCTTTCATTTGCTGTGCTAGTGCTGGTAATCCCTGACGTCTGGCTATACAACTACCAAAGAGATTGGAGACTGTGACAACTGTACCAGGTGCGATCGCAGCGACTTGTTGCTCTAGTATTTGCCCTCCATAGCCGTACACTACTCGCCAACCGACGCCTTCTTCCGTCCCCCCCGTCAACGGAACAGGTATACGTGCAGATGGACGACTCAAGATTTCCAATTCTGCCAAGGTCGTTAAACTGTGTAAGGCTTCACCACGAAATCCCAAACTAGTGATTTTCCATAAATCTGCACAGCTACGAATTTTACTTGTGCTATGAGCTGATGCTGCTCGCTGTAGGTCTTCCAAGTTCATACCACAGCCATTATCAGCAACTCGAACTCGCCATTGTTCAGGCCATAAAGAAACCACAACCCGTGTTGCCCCTGCGTCAAGGGAATTTTCTACTAGTTCCCGCACTACAGATGCTAAAGAGTCTATTACCTCTCCAGCTGTAATTAAGTGTACGACTTCTTTTGGTAAAACTTGAATTGTGGATACCATAAAGTCTAGTTTAGGCGAGGAGTTAATTAATTTAGCATCTAAATAAATTTCCTTTTATTTCTATATAAAAATTTATATTTTTTAAATTAAATTTATTCAATTTTGTCAATCTTAATAAAAATATTTATTATTTTTAAAAAAAGCTCGAGAAAAATAAATTTTTTGATAGATTGCTGTTTATGGTGAAAATCGATGAAAATCAACTAACTATTAGGCAAGGCTATTATGCTTGATTCTGTTGCACACAACTTGAAATCTCGTCTGGAATTTGGTCAACCTGGTTTTACGATCGTGGATGTACGCGATCGCAGCAGCTACAATATAGGTCATATTACAGGAGCAGTACCCATTCCCTTAGCTGAGTTGGCAAGTCGTGCTAAAACTGCTTTCCACAGCAAGCGTGAGATTTTTGTTTATGGTGAAAACGATGATCAGGCTGCCCAAGCTACACAGATTTTAAAAGAGGCAGGTTTTGCTCATGTTACTGAAATCAAAGGTGGCTTGTCTGCCTGGAAGTCAGTTGGAGGTGCAACAGTAGAAGTATAAGGGGGAAGGGAAACGGATATAAGGGAAGGGAGAATGATTTAACAAGTCTCTTCCCAATTCCCGATACCCAATTCCCTGTCCCCGATCTAATGTTGCATCGCTACAAGTTTACTATCTTCATGATTTAGCAACCCATTTAACAATGATGCTGGACGTTGACCGTAAGGCCAAGCAAAAGCATGACGAAAAGCTGCATCTTGACAAGCTTGGAGCTGTTGAAAGTTAATGATGTCGTAGGTGATAAGATTTTCGTATTCAAACGGTAAACGGACGTTATGTAGCCCGGCGTTATCTGTACAAATGGCGATATCTACTCCAGCATCAAAACAACGGTCAAAAACAACTTTAAGTTGCCGGATATCCTCTAAAGTACCTGTTTTTAGGTAAGTTGTCGGGCAAATTTCTAAACACTGATTACGTTTGGCTAAATCTGGAAGTAATTCGGGGTATAATAAAGGAATTTGGATACCGTGACCAATTCGCATCAAATAAGGTAACAGTTCTGGGTAGCAACCAGCGGTTGTTTCGTAAAGATGTCCTGTTGTGCCAATTCCCAGAGACAGGGCATATTCGTATAAATCTACCCATTCTTCTAGGCGATCGCCATAATAGCTATCCCCGCCTGCCACGTCTACTGCACACACATACTGCCTATTTTGTGCGGCTAAATCTACAATCGCTTGGTTCACTTCATAGGGTAGACGGGAATGCATACAAAGAATTTGACTTGTGACAATCGGATATTCAGATATTTTGCTCGCTTTACCCACCACTTCAACAATTTCCGCCATTTTGTCAATTCTTTCTGATTGACTCAGGTGTTCTGGTGTTCGCAGATAAGGTGTGTAACGTAATTCTAAATAAGCCAAATTTTCAAATATATAAGCACCCCGCAGCAGACGATAAATAAAATAGGGTAGAGTCTCTACAGTTTGGACACTTTCAACAAGAGTGTGTAACTCTAAATATTCATCCAAAGTATTACGCGGACGTGTGTAAAACTCTTCAAAATCTCCATAGTTAGCAAACCGAGAAATGAACTCAGAAGAATGACGTTCAAAGTATCGCCATAAAACTCTTGGTACGACCGAGCCACCAAGGTGTCTGTGTAACTCTGCATATAAAGCCATAGTAGTGTATTTAGAATAAATTTTAATTATTATTAACAGTAACAAATAAAAAAACAACCTGCTTTTGGATAAATTTTTTGTAAGTTTCTTTAATTACTTTTTTAACTACGGTAATTATCAGTAATAATTCTTTCGCCGTACACAGTTTTGATAAAAATGCTTTTACTGTTACAGCTTGTGATTTGGCTAGATTTTGTCGGGACAACAGTCTACCAGTAGCAATAATTTTGACATTGGGATTTATTTTTTGTAGTGTGCTGATCGCGACACTCCGAAATAAAATATCTAGTCTCTTCACTGAATTCGCGTACAAGCGATACAATTAAAATTACCTAAATGCGATGCCATTGTTTTTGATGTAGCGCTTTTGCATTGAGTACATCTAAATTTGATTTGCTAAAATTCGCCACAAAGTTTAGACAAAAATGCTTTGACTGCCATATCTTGGACTTTGGTCACTTTCGCTCCTCTCAACAACCAAGTACTTTCAGGATGTATACCGCACCTACGTTTGTCTCCACTAAACTTTTGCTTTCAAAGCTTGACATCTGCTCCCAAATTTGTCGATAATTAACGTTTGTGAAAACTTTAGCTTTTTAAAATAAACTCTTGGCTAACGTCATTGTTATAGGTGCCCAGTGGGGCGATGAAGGAAAAGGAAAAATAACTGATTTACTCAGCCGCTCCGCAGATGTCGTAGTACGTTACCAAGGGGGTGTCAATGCCGGACACACAATTGTAGTCAAGGGTCAAACCTTTAAATTGCATTTGATTCCCTCTGGTATTTTGTACCCGGATACAGAGTGTATTATTGGTTGTGGAACAGTCATTGATCCACAGGTTTTAATAGCAGAACTCGATCAAATAGAAAAACTTGGTATTTCTACCAAAAACTTATTAATTGCTGAAACAGCACATGTGACGATGCCTTATCATCGCTTGATTGATCAGGCATCAGAAGAGCGGCGAGGAAATCATAAAATAGGGACGACTGGTCGTGGCATTGGTCCAACCTATGCCGACAAATCGGAGCGTACAGGCATCAGGATGTTAGACTTGATGGATCCCCAAGGGCTACGTGACCAGCTAGAGTGGACTATCAATTACAAAAACGTAATTTTAGAAAAGCTTTATAACTTACCACCGTTAGAACCCCAAAAGGTAATAGACGAATACTTAGGGTATGCAGAAAGGTTGCGCTCCTATGTGGTCGATACCTCGCTAAAAATTTACGATGCGGTTCAGCGGCGGCGCAATATTTTGTTTGAAGGCGCACAAGGTACACTTCTCGACCTCGATCACGGGACATATCCCTACGTCACCTCTTCTAACCCAGTAGCGGGAGGGGCTTGTGTTGGTACAGGACTAGGCCCGACAATGATTGACCGGGTAATTGGGGTAGCAAAAGCCTACACCACTCGGGTTGGTGAAGGGCCTTTCCCCACAGAATTAGATGGGGAATTGGGAGAATTGTTGTGTGACCGCGGTGCAGAATTTGGTACAACCACCGGACGCAAACGTCGGTGTGGCTGGTTTGATGCGGTTATTGGTCGCTATGCTGTGCGTATCAATGGCTTAGACTGTTTGGCAATCACCAAACTAGATGTCCTCGATGAATTAGAGGAAATCAAAGTTTGTGTTGCTTATGAAATAGACGGCGATCGCTGTGAACATTTTCCCACCAGCGCCCGTAAGTTTGCTCAGTGTCGTCCTGTTTACAAAACCTTGCCTGGGTGGCAACAGTCTACAAGTAACTGTCGTTCTTTAGATGATTTGCCACGACAAGCATTGGATTATCTGAAATTTTTGGCAGAATTAATGGAAGTGCCGATCGCGATTGTTTCTTTAGGAGCCAGCCGCGATCAAACTATCATTGTCGAAGATCCCATACATGGCCCTAAACGGGCTTTGCTACATGCTGATGGCTCTCCTGCTTCCTTGCTGAGTGCCTAGGCTAGCCCAATTTGTCGATTCACTACTAACAATTTCTATGGAACTTACGATTGAGTGTAAAAAGCGGCCAGAAGGTAGTAAGCCCAATGCTTTGCGTCGTTCTGGGTTAATACCTGCTAATTTGTACGGTCACAAAGGTAGCGAGTCTGTTTCTTTAGTTGTTGATGCTAAAACTGTTGAGCAGTTGCTTAAAAAGGCTCGTGTCAACAAAACTGAGTTTGAACTTAATGTAACAGATTTGGATTGGCGCGGTACAACGGTGATCCGAGAGGTTCAAACTCATCCAGCAAAAGGGACACCTTATCATTTGAGTTTTTTTGCTTCCAGCAAAGGTTGATACAGTTTGTCATAATTGCTGATGGAACCAGGGTTTTCACCCTGGTTTTTTATTGATTGAACCGCGAAGACGCTAAGGACGCAAAGGAAGGAGATGACAGAGGTTTTAGTTCCACCTTTAATTCAGCAGATGTTGCAGCCTGGGTTTTATCCTCATCAGGTGCAGGAACCAGTGAAGTTAATTCAAACGCATGTTTCTTATGTGTTATTGACTGGGGATTTTGTTTATAAGTTGAAGAAGCCAGTAAATTTTGGCTTTTTGGATTATTCGACTTTGGAGAAGCGTCGGCATTTTTGTGAGGAGGAGTTAAGGTTAAATCAACGGGGTGCGCCGGAACTTTATTTGGAAGTATTACCTGTTGCTTTGGTGGGTGAGCAATATCAATTGGGGGGAACGCCAGTGGTAGAGTATGCACTAAAGATGCGTCAGTTTCCCCAAGAGGCGTTGTTGAGTGAGATGTTTGAACAGGGGAAGTTAGAACAGAGGCATATGGTGGAATTGGGACGGGTAGTGGCAGAATTTCATGGGAAAACTGTTAGTAATGATTACATTCGTTCTTTTGGAGAAGTATCACAAGTCCGGGCTGCGTTTGAGGAAAATTATCATCAAACGGAAAGGTATATTGGTGGAGCACAGACGCAGTTGCAGTTTGAGGAAACGAAGAAATATACAGGTCAATTTTTTGCAGAGCGTGGGGAACTGTTTAAAAGTCGTATTGCTAATGATTATATTAGGGAATGTCATGGGGATTTGCACTTGAGAAATATTGCGCTATGGCAAGATAAGATTTTGCTATTTGACTGCATTGAGTTTAACGAGCCGTTTCGCTTTGTTGATGTGATGTACGATGTGGCGTTTACGGTAATGGATTTGGAAGCGCGACAGTCTCGAGATTTAGCCAATGTGTTTTTGAATACTTATGTTGAACAAACTGGGGATTGGGAAGGTTTACAGGTATTACCTTTGTATTTAAGTCGCCAAGCTTATGTCAGGGCGAAAGTCACTTCGTTTTTGCTGGATGATCCGGGTGTACCAACAGAAGCTAAGCACGAGGCGACGAAAACTGCTGCTGCTTATTACAAGCAAGCGTGGGAGTATACTCAGCCGCGTCAAGGACAGCTAATTTTAATGTCGGGCGTATCTGGTTCTGGAAAGAGTACAACGGCTCGGTATTTAGCTCAACAGATAGGAGCAATTCACATTCGTTCCGATGCAGTGCGCAAGCATTTGGCGGGTATTCCCTTGCTGCAACGTGGTGGAGATGATTTGTATACCCCTGAGATGAGTCAGAAAACTTATACACGTTTGCTGGAGTTGGGGATAATGCTGGCAAGTCAAGGTTTTAATGTGATTTTAGATGCCAAGTATGATCGCCAGCAGTTACGACAAGAAGCGATCGCTCAAGCCCAAGCTAAGAAAATACCCTTGCAGATTTTGTATTGTACAGCACCACTGGATGTTTTACAACAACGTCTGCAACAGCGTACTGGTGATATTGCTGATGCAACTGCTGATTTATTAGCGTCACAACTTGATACTGCTGAGGGCTGGACTGAAAAAGAAAAACCATTTGTGAAAATTTTGGACACAACTCAACCAATACAGGCACAATTAAAGGAAATATTTACGAAGGAAGGCAGAAGGTAAAGATTTACAAAAAGCCTTAACAGTGAATTTTAGATTTTGGGATTTGGATTTCAGTGATTAGGAAAGTAATTTTTGTAATTGGCTTGATGCTGATTAATCCAAAATCCGAAATCCATCTTGAAAAGCTTTGAAGTTCCCTCCGGGACGCTGCGCGTAGGCGCGTAAGCGACTTCTCGTAAGAGTACGGAGGTTTCCTCCGCTCAAACTTTTCGCAAAATTCAAAATCGGTTGATCTTATGACACCACAGAAGAACAATTTCAAGCAATTTCTATCGATATCGCCCAATTTTTTAAATCAGATACTATTTGGGATCTTTTTAACACTCATTTTTTTAGTGGTACGTTACCCACTACCTGTAAGTCTTTTCTTGGGTATATTAGGTGGCTTAGCTGTAGGCTGGCTAACAACAGCTAGTAAAGGTACTCCCCAAGGTGATTCAATAGCCTCTTCTGAGGGTATTGATGCGGGTTTAAAATACTGGTTATTCTTCTTACTCGGCTTTGTGTTTCTGGGATATCAACCATCCGTAAGTATATTGCTGGGTTCGTTAGCCGGTATTGGTGGAGGCTGGATTATTGCTTGGTGGAAAAGTAAGGAAGAGACTAGAACTCAAATCCCGGACGAATTAATAGATGAAACACAACTAGAGTTACCTCCTACCCCAACTGTCAAGCGACGAGTCAGAAAGCCTACACGTCGCTACCGTCGTTCATCTGGAGGTTCTAACTGGCCACAATTTTGGCGGAGGTAAAAAATTTTGTTAGTTGTTAGTGGTTAGTTGTTAGTGGTTTGTTTTCTCCCCTATCCTCCCGTCTCTCCATCTCCTATGTTCTTGTTTCTCTCAAAGTTGCTACCACTATTTTTTTATCCTTTGGGGCTAGCTAGTATTTGTTTGCTGGTAGCACTGTTCATGTTGTGGAAACGTCCTCGTACAGCAGCGATCACTATCACGTTGGCGCTAGTGATATTGTTATTAAGTAGTAATGCCTGGATTGCTAATTTACTAGTGCGATCGCTAGAATGGCAGTATTTGCCACCTGCACAACTACCAAATGCAGAAGCAATCGTTGTGTTAGGCGGTGCTACTAAACCAGCTTTGCCACCACGACCAAGTGTAGATTTAAATGAGAGTGGCGATCGCGTTATTTATGCTGCTCAACTTTATCGCCAAAACAAAGCCCCTTTAATTATTCTGAGTGGTGGGCGCATTGATTGGGGCGACAATCAAGGTTTATCAGAATCTGAAGATATGGCCCAAGTCCTTACCTCTATTGGTATACCATCAGAAGTTCTTGTTCAAGAAGCTGAATCTCTCAATACCTATCAAAATGCAGTAAATGTCAAAAAAATACTTAACACTCGTGGGATTGGCCGGATTTTACTAGTGACTTCCGCTATGCATATGCCTCGGTCATTTTTAATTTTTAAGCGTCAGGGTATTGAGGCTATCCCTGCACCTACTGATTTTCTGATAACTAACACTGAAATCAAAGCACTCGGCCATACTCCTAAAGCTGCTATTTTGAGTTTGTTACCAGATAGTTCTAATTTACATAAGTTTACTGTGGCAGCTAAAGAGTATGTTGGTATGTTTGTCTATCGTTTGAGAGGCTGGCTGTAATAATAAATGAGGAGTTGAATAAGTAATTATCAACTTTCACTCTTAAATTTTTGCTTTTAATTAATTCAAGTTATGTCTAAAGACTTACCACATATTATTCCTTGTCCTCAACCTCAAATTGAGGAAAGTTTTGCTGTCTACCAAACAACTCACCAATTTTATCACGAAGTTAAAACCAGAGCAGATTATCAACAATACTGTGAGTGGTATTACGCAACAGCAGAACAGCATCGTCAAGACCTAAAAAAAATGCGCGGCGAATTGAATATAATGCAGTTTTTTGTTCGCCGCCAATGAGGGACGTTAAATAATTTCTAACTCCTTTTCACGGAAGTGAGCTTTGAATTTTTTGCTAAACTGCACTAGAACAGGCAAGTTAGCACTAACTGGTCTACCGTGCCACTGGGTAACAATATCTACTACCTCTCCCTCTGTACCTTTTAGATCAAATGCATTACCACGATGCTCGGGATGATGGTACACTACCACGGATTCTTTAACACGAACGCGATCGCCTTTCTTCATAATAGAATTTACACCTAGCTTCTGCTTTTCCACAAGTGTCTCCACTGCCATCCCTCACTGAACTTGCTGCTGATAAAACATAGACTGCTTGCAAAAGTTGTTTTTGGCTTCTAAGCAGTATTGAAGCGTGATTTAACGCCTTAATACTACCTAGACAAACAAAGCCTGCCTATGCAGGCTTGAATATGGTTCGTTCTCTTAGTCTAAAACCCTTGTTTTCCAATCGACGGGAGAATAAGAGAACCAGGTGACATCTAAAATCACCTGTTGCTTTGGCAAGGGGCCTAACCATTTTATCTTCACTCTAGGGTGATACAGCAGTCAAGTTAGTTAGGTTAGTTATGGTTGTTGATTGTTGGTGGTTGTGGTTAATTATTGTTTTTCTTCCGTGTCTTTCTTTGCTACCCCGCCCGCGCTACGCGCACTCTCCCCGCAAGTGAGGAGGATTAGGGTGGGGTGTACTCCATCTAGATGCAAAGGGGTGTTCAGGCATAATTACTTAAGCTTGCTGCTGAGGAATCTGTGTCATTTGTGCTAATTGCTTTTCTTTATCAAGTCTGCGCTTTCTAGCATAAAGCTGAATAGTCACCGCCATCAGCACAACCAAGCCAAAAATAACCCAAGCAGTCAAATCTGTAGGCAAACTATTCTTAAAGACAACCAACATCACAATCACCACCAATAAAACTGTTGGTGCTTCATTCATCGCACGCATCTGTTTACTAGTCCATTTGCATCTATTTTCTGCCAACTGTTTCATCAAACGAGCGCAGTAGTGATGATAAACAAGTAAAAGTGCCACAAATCCGAGTTTATAGTGTAACCAAGTTTGTTTTAAAAACTCTGGTTGCGTCACCAGTAACCCAATTGCACACGCTACAGTCACTAGCATTCCCGGAGTTGTGATGATGTTGTAGAGGCGCTTTTCCATAATTTGATACTGATTTTTTAGTATCGTCTTTGCTGGTTCTGGTTCTTGTTCAGCTTCGATGTGATAGATGAAAAGACGCACTAAATAAAATAACCCAGCAAACCAAACCACAACGCCGATTATATGAAATGCTTTAAACCAAGAATAAGCCATGAATTTTAACCTGTGTTTCTACTCTCAAATATCAGGTTAAGGCAAAATCTTGTACGGCAATTGCTGGGAATGAAGTTGAGTGATAAAGAAGTGTGAAGTTTTTCAAGCCAATCATGGTAAAGCCCCACGAACCTTGCGATAAAAATTTAACTCCTCTATACTCCTACATCCTTACACCCCACACCCATTTTCAAGTAAGATTATCTCTGTTTTTGAACTGCTCAGCGTATTGCTGCAACCTTTGAAAATAATCAAGATTCACAATCTCAGCAATATCGCTTTCTTTTTTTTCAAAAATTCATGGGACGACACAAAAACCCCTTACAACTCCGTGATCTTCGTGTACTTTGCGTCTTTGCGGTTCGTTTCTTCATTCTCGTGGGTCAGCTACAATCCCATATGTAAATTAAAGTTACAGATTTAGGATGCTCCTTTTTTCTAAAATCTAAATTAAACCAACAATTGGCTCGTGTTGAGCGATCGCTTATTTATCATGACCCACATCTGTTTACCGACAGATATGGGAAGCTATGGTTAAACTAGCAGCGATCGCACAAGCAGCAAATAAAATCATTCGCTCTTTTGTGATTAATATTGAATCTACAGGTAGTTTTCCTGTATAACCACGAACTACCATTGCTGCATAAACTCGTTCTGCTCTTTCTAAACTGCGGAGATACAAACTACCAATCATCGCTGCACTGGCGTAACGTAACCACCCAGCTGGGCCACTCAGACCCCGTAATTGAGCAGCACGCTGCATTCTCTGTACTTCTGCCAATAAAATTTCTACATATTGTCCAGACAGTAGTAAACTTTGCTTCAAACCACCAGGAACAGGCAAAGCCTTCAGAGCAATACCAAAACTGTGTGGTGGTAAGGTTAACAAAAAACTATTCATTGTGAGCAAGCAAACAAGAGAACGAACCAACAGAAAACTGGCCCGTTCCCATCCCAAAGGTAAAGCCATCAATGACAGAAATATTAATTCTGCACCTAAAAAGCCTGTTAGTTGAGGCAGAGGTGCGCGTAAGAAGACAGTCCAAATAAGGGCGATGGAAGCATATGCAGCTAGCCAGTACCAAGCTTCATACTTTAACAAAGCTGCCCCGATGACAATTACCAGAGATAGCTGTAAGCGTAAGGGTAATGATAGTTTAAGCATTCTTTGGTTTTACTACCTGTGCAATGCCAAAGGCAACGGCAAAGCAAACAATCGAACCAATAATTCCGGCGATACTTGTACCGATGGGGCCCAATCCTTCTATACTATAGTCGGCAAAAGGTGTTGGTACTGCTACTCTTACCTGTTCGGCGAGGTTAATAAAGCCTAAGTTTTCTGCTACTCTTTCCAAACCATCTGGCCAAGCGGAGGCTACTAAAGAAAGTAAACCAGAAATCAAAAGAATAATGACTACTGGCACTACCCACCCTTGTAACTGGCGTTGTTCTCCAGGTAACAAATCTGGTCGAACTGTGGCTAGGTAAGCTAACACACCCCCAGTAATCAAACCCTCGCCAATCCCAATCAAAATGTGTACACCAGTCATGGCCGATAAAACTAGGCCCAGAGGTGCAGTTCCCGAAATAGCTAACTCAATCGCACAGGCGATCGCAGCTACAACCACACTCACAGCAGCAGCGATCCCCGCTGCTAATGGTAAGCGACTTCTGTAACCCCCAAACAATCGCTGTAGGGTTTGGGTTAAACTCCAACCTACCCAGACTCCCACTACTGCCATGTTAAAAATATTCGCTCCTAAGGCAGTGATTCCCCCATCAGCAAACAACACAGCCTGAATAATTAAAACTGTGGCAATGCATATCGTACCTGCCCAAGGATTACCAAGAATAATCGCTGCTAGAGTTCCCCCTAATAAGTGACCACTTGTACCGCCTGCAACTGGGAAATTAATCATTTGGGCAGCAAAAATAAAGGCAGTAGTTAAACCCAAAATAGGTGCATGTTTAATTCCAAAAGCATCTCGCGATCGCGTCAATGCAATACCTAGTGCAGCCACACTTGCCACACCAGTAGCAGCAGCTACTGGTGGAGAAATAAAACCATCAGGAATATGCATTAGGTATCTCCCGTTTGTGTTTTTCTTTGTACAGAGTAATTTTTATAACTAAGACATGAAACTAATTCATAAAAAACAAAATTTGCTCCTCTTGCGCAATGCCCTCGCGGGGGATTTTATACTCTTACTTCAGGATTATTGACAACAAAGTTTGTATAAAATGATTTACTTATTATTTTGATTGTTAAATCTTGTAAGTTAACAACATACAAAACAAATAAATTTTGTTGCGTTACAATTTGTTGTCTAACACATACATAATTTTATGTTTCAATGCATATAATAAAGTTAAGAAATTTAAAAAAATCAAAAATTAAAATAAATAAATTTTCACATCAAAAATCAATAATTAAAATGCGTAGCAATCCTCAACGAGTTGTGAAAATTGAGAGAGTCATGTCATGTCAGTTTGAAGACTTATCATATCTGTGAAGGCCGGTAATTGGTAATGGGTGATAGGTAATGGGAAAAACCAATTACCTGTTACCTACAAGACCAACCATATCGTAAGTAATTAGCCGGACTTGATATCAGATACCCGACCTCTTAAAAAAGTCGGGTATCTTGTTTTTTACAAATCTCTAAAAATAAAGAAATTTATTTAATATTCGCTGTTGTAATTGCTCTAAAATAGTTTCATTTTGAGTTACTTCATCCACAGCACGTAGCATCTCACAAATTAAAGGCACTCCTAACTGTAACTCTTCAAGAGTGTCACCTTGAGAAAACACATCCTTGGGTTCTCCTTCCAACACTAACCGTCCCCGATCCATCACAAACATCCAATCTGCCCAACGATAAACTAAATCAAGGTCATGGGTTGCCATTACTATTGTTGTGCCAGTAGCATGGATATCTTGTAAAGTTGTCATCAACTTACGAGTATGCAGTCTATCTAGATAGGCTGTTGGTTCATCTAACAATAATAATTCTGGTTTTAGCACCATCACATCTGCGATCGACACTCGCTTTTTTTGACCTAAACTTAAGTGATGTACAGGTCTTTGCGCAAGTTCGATTAAATCAAATTCAATTAATGCTTGCTCGACTCGCTGTTGAATTGCAATCTCTGGTAAACCTAAATTACACAGTCCATAAGAAATATCTTCTTCTACCGTGGAAGCAACTAGTTGTTGTTCTGGATCTTGGAAAACCACACCAACTTTTTGACGCAATTGCACTAAGGATTTACGATCATATTGTAGTGGTTTACTTTGCCAAATAATTTTACCTTTATCTGGTTTGTATAAACCATTTGCTAATAAAAAAAGGGTCGTTTTGCCACAACCATTTTGACCAATTAATGCACACTTTTTTTGAGTAGGAATTTTTAAACTAAGATTATTAATAGCGGCTTGCTTAGCTCCTGGATAGGTGTAATGTACTTGTTCAAATTCTAGTAACCATTCCTGCATTCTGCCCCCATTCTAATGCTATTAATAAAACACAGCCAAAAATAGCCTCTATTATATATCGCTTTGATTGATGATAACGATAGGGATGCCAAACCCGCAATTCTCCATTAAAACCCCTGGATTCTAAACTCAAGGAAACTTGACGATAGTTGTCTATTGTACGTTTGAGTAATTGTCCAATTAACAGCGCTAGACTTCTCATTCCAGTAGCAAAAGTACGGTATCCTCCCCTAGCTTGCTGAGCAACCCATAATTCAGAAGCTGTGCTTAACAGTACAAAAATAAAACGATACATCAGTAATAAAATTTCAGTAATAATTACTGGACAGCCGATGCGTCTGAAAGTTTGCAAGAGTGCAGTAAAAGGAATAGTCAGAATTATGAAATACAAACAACAAAGAGAAGCTAAAGCTCGTGTTAAAATTGCCCAACTCTGTACAACACCGTGGTGACTAAGGTATAAGTAATAATTGCTAAAATTTAATCCTGCAATTGAGTCTTTTTCTACTAAATTTAAATGAGATATGTCAATCCCGTTGATGACTAAAGCTGGCAAACTTGTTAACCAAAAAAAAGTTGCGACGTAAATCAATTTTAAATATGTTTTGCTAGGAATTTTTGCATAAATTACTGTCCAAATAGTCATCCAAAGAGCAATCATGATTTGTATAAAAGAATGACCAAAGGCAGAAATTATTAGTAGGACACTAGCAAATAGCAGTTTTTGTTCTGGTGGCAACCAACATAAACGATTAGTATAAGCTAGGGTGTCAATCTGAATTTTCATTACGACGATTTTGTTGTTCTGAGCGTCCTTTATACAGTCCAATTACATAACCAATTACGCCAGCACCTGCAGCCGCTTGCACTGCAAATAATAGACTCTCAACTTCTCCACTTGGTAGTTCAATTAATGAACTAAACCAAGGTTGATATTGAGGCTGTATCTCTTTAATTGCTTCTTCAGCTTGACCATCTGCTCCACCAAATTCTGCATCTTTAATGAGCATTAAGGGTATTACTGATAATGCAACTACTGCTAATAGTAATAACCAATTATTCCATCGATGTTTTTGAATTTTTGATTTTGGATTAGTCATAAGTTAATAGCCCACAGTTATTTGTAAATTTATATCCCTAGTCACAGCAATTCTTCTGAACGCAGGGTAATAGAAAATTACCAGTCTCTATCTGAATTGTGGCGTGTTCAATGCCGAACTTGTCATGTAAATCCATTGTGATTCGAGATAAGAAAGCATCACCAGGATTACCAGTAAGCATAACCAAGTGGGCTGTCAGTGCTGACTCAGTAGTACTCATTGCCCAAATATGCAAATCATGCACAGCAACCACACCAGGAAGTTCTGCTAAGTAAGTACGGACTGCTAACAAATCTATTCCTTGAGGAACGGCATCAAGTACTAAATCCAGTGACTGAGTCAACAACTTCCAAGTGCCAACTAAAATTACCACAACAATAATTAAGCTGATCACTGGATCGAACCATAGCCAGTTAGTTGTGATAATGGCAATACCAGCTAAAACTACACCAAAAGATACTAGGGCATCAGCCACCATATGCAGGAATGCTGCTTTAATGTTTAAATCTTGCTCTTTTCCAGAGATGAACATCCCAGCTGTAATGCCATTAATCACAATCCCAACAAGGGCTACAGTAATGATTGTGCCTCCAACAATTGGCTTTGGACTACCCAAGCGTTCGATCGCTTCTAGGGCGATCGCGCCCATAGCTACTAGTAGCAAACAAGCGTTAAGAAGAGCAGCCAAGATCGAAGAACGACGCAATCCATAAGTATTGCGCTTTGTTGGGCGACGACGAACCAGCCAACTAGCACCCCAAGCAAGTATTAACCCCAGTACATCGCTGAGATTGTGACCAGCATCAGCAGTTAAAGCTAGGGAGTTGGTCAGAAAACCAAATACTGCCTCAACAATCACAAATCCCATATTTAGGATAATGCCGATGACAAAAGCACGGTTATAAGTAGGCTGATGGTGATGGCCGTGGTGGTGATGCATGGACATAGATAGCTAGCTATGGTGGTAAAAAACTTCGTATATCAGCTAAAAATACATGAACACCTGTTCATGTATTATGTTGGCATCCTAACCCATCGTCTGAAGTTATTACAAGTTGTTGAATGATCAGTGATTAAGTAAGTCGGTGGCAATAAACATCATACGAGTTACGAAAATTAGACATACCTCAAATTCTTACCAATAACAAATGACAAATGACGACCCCAGCGAGTTAACTTTATTTGTGTGGACTTACTCATCCTGCTTGATTAGCTGCAACATTTCTAGTTCTTGACGACCATAGTTAGCCAGCCAGTTCCACACTAGTACTGTTAATAATCCTTCACTAATTGCTAAAGGAACTTGTGTAATGGCAAAAATGCCTGCAAATTTGGTAAAAGAAGCAACGACTCCGCCTGTAGCCGCAGGAAATGCCAAAGCTAATTGAATAGAGGTGACAATATAAGTCACCAAATCTGCGATCGCGGCGGCGAGAAAGATTGCTAGCCTTTGTTTACCCGTTGGTACAACCAAGCGGTAAATCCAGTAGGCAATAAATGGCCCTGCGATCGCCATTGAAAATGTATTCGCTCCTAGTGTAGTTATACCACCATGAGCCAACAGCAACGCTTGAAACAGTAGTACCAAACTACCCAATACAGACATGGCTAAAGGCCCAAATAATATTGCTCCTAATCCTGTACCTGTGGGATGAGAACAACTACCAGTCACCGATGGCATTTTTAAGGCAGATAGCACAAACGTGAATGCTCCCGCCAACGCCAAGAGTAATTTTAATTGCGGGTTTGCTTGGGTAATCTGTGATATTCGTCGTAACCCCAACACAAAAAAAGGTAAAGCTACTATCCACCAAAATACTGCCCATTCCACGGGTAGAAAGCCTTCCATGATGTGCATGGCGTAGGCTGGTGCAGCTGCACTTACGACTATATAAAAGCTAAAAATCCCCGGCAAAATGGGTAATAGACGTTTCACCTGAAGAATTATTCTCAAAATCAGCCATTCCATAAATTATGTATAAGGACTTAGTTTATATTGGCAGTTTTTAATCTTCAAGTTGATTATATAATGATTATCATTCTCTAAAACATAGATTAAATTTTGTATATTCTTACCTATGGTAGATGCATTTATAAATAAAAAATTAAACATTCACTGCAAACCTCACAAGAACAGCCCCTCTCCTTAGCAAGGAGAGGGGTGCCCGATAGGGCGGGGTGAGGTAAAAGTGTATTGTATGCAATGGAAAATCGCTATATTTGCGACTTGAAAGTCACTCAAAAACAATTGACAATAATTTTTAATTCCTATATGAATAAAAAGTAATTGCAAAATATTTGCAGTTTGTCTTGGACTGCAAATATTCGTGACACTACCATGCCTAACTACTTTGCTTTCAACCAAGAAAATTTGTTGAATCGCCGTCAACTGCTCAAACTAGCATTAATCAGTGCAGGTGTTACAGGAGCAGCTGTGCTATGGAGTAGATTAACAGCACAAAAGCAGTTGGTAAGAGTACCACCTTTGGAGACAGAGGAAAATTTTAATAGTGCTGTGAACCCGGTACAAGTATTGCGGAATTTTGATTATGGGACATTGAAGCAAGAAAATGGGCGAACAATTCGGGAATTTCGTCTCACTGCTGGAACTTCGGCGATTAAACTCAATAGTGCTGTATCTTACAACATCTGGGACTTAAATGGTCGCATTCCTGGCCCGACACTGAGAGCAAAACAAGGCGATCGCGTGCGGATATTGTTCTTCAACAAAGCTGGACATTCGCACTCTTTACATTTTCATGGTGTCCACCCTGCCGAGATGGACGGCGTTCGTCCAGTTAGTAACGGTAGCGCCACAATTTACGAGTTTGATGCTGAACCCTTTGGTGTTCATCTTTATCACTGTCACATTGAACCAGTGACTCGACATATTGCCAAAGGTTTATATGGTATGTTTATCATCGATCCACCCAAGCCTCGCCCAGGGGCGGATGAAATTGTATTAGTGATGGCTGGGTATGACGTCAATGACGATAACCACAACGAATATTACGCCTTTAATGGTTTACCCCATTACTACATGGATAACCCTATCCGCATTTATCAAAATCAGTTGATTCGATTGTATGTCCTCAATATTATTGAATTCGACCCCGCAGTGACATTTCACTTGCACGCCAATTTCTTTGATGTTTATCCGACTGGAATGACTCTGACTCCTAGCCAAAAAAGTGATGTAGTGACGATGGGTGTAGCAGAAAGGCACATCTTAGAATTTGCTTTTCGCTATCCAGGTAAGTATATGTTTCATCCGCATCAAGATGCGATCGCAGAAAACGGGTGTATGGGCTTATTTGAAGTTGTGGCTGAGAAAGACTATCAAAATACAGTGAAAAGCGTAAAATCGTAGCGTTTTTAAACGCCAAGGAACGCAAAGTAGGCGCTGAGGGACGCAGAGTCTTTCTGCATATAATTTGCTACGAATAAATGAAATGATGTACCAAGATAATTTTACTGAGCAGCTTAAGCAATCACAGCAGGGAAGTTAGCAGCATTTGTACCTCTCGGCTAATTATTATTGATAATAAATATTAATTATATACAAATTAAATTGAAACTAATTATTAAATTTAAGTTGATTTAATGGGGAAATAGTTGATAAAAACTATCACTAGGTGCAAGAATAATTTAGCAAAATCTAAGACAAGATGTCAAATATAACCGTGACAATTTGCTATAACTCACTGCTGATATAGCTTAAAACTCTTTTAGGTACTTGCTTTTATATCAGTGAACATTACCAGTCCCAGTTATCAGGCATATGATAGGGAGCTTATACCCACTCATGAAACTGATAACTGTATAAATATCCTCAGGAGCAAAGATGAAAAAATTCCGTTATCTGTGTATGGCAGTCGCTGCTTGTGCGATTGTGACTTTGAGTTCTTGTAATGATAGTGACACTTCAACCACGGAAAATTCACCCGCAGCTAGTAGTCCCAACTCAGTTGCACAAACAACTGAGGCAGTAAGCCATAGCGGTCATGGTAGCAAAAAACAAATTAACATCAATACAGCTATTTTGTCTGAATTAGATAAATTTGAAGCGCAGCTAGGTGTACCAGCATTATCGAATAAAATTCAGGCAAATCGTCCCTATGCTAGTCCAGAGGAATTAGTCAGTAAGAAGGTAATTACCCAAGAACAGTTTGACAAAATCAAGGATCAAGTAACTGTTCAGGAAGTGGTTTTGACTGGGGAAGCCAAAGATATAGATTACATGACTAAGCTAGGGTTGATGAAAGGACATCTGATTGTAGCGCAAGAACTGCTGGATCTGAATCAACCGAAACAGGCAGAACCTCATATAGGTCATCCAGTCGAAGAGATTTATGTTGATGTGGAAGACCAATTAAATGAGCGTCAAGTCAAAGAATTCAAGACAACTTTGGTGAGTTTGCAAGATTTGGTGAAATCTAATCCTAAAGACGGCAGAGTCAAGACTAATTTTACTACTTCTATGCAGTCTGTGGATGAAGCGATCGCAGCCTTACCGGAAACTCAGCGTACCCAGCCATCATTTGTCCTCCAGGTAATTAATGGCCTGTTGGATTCTGCTAACTCAGAATATGGTGCAGCTGTCGCCGACGGTAAAATCACCGCAGCCATTGAATATCAAGATTCCCGTGGCTTTGTACTCTACGCGGACGAGTTGTATAAAAGCATCTCTAGCCAAATGGCTAAAGATCAGCCGGAAGCAGACAAAGCAATTCAGGCGAGTATGGCGCAACTGAAAAAAACCTGGCCAAGTGTGATTCCACCAGCCAAGCCAGTCAATACTCCTGAGGAAGTCACCAAACAAATTAAAGCGATAGAATCAGCATCTCAAAAAGTCATTGATGCTACCAAAACCCAAGCACAGCGATAATTAAGTTTGTAGTCAGTGCTGTCTTCGCTCAACAAGGACAAAAGTCCTGACTACAAACACAATAGTACATCTGGTTAGATTACTATTGACTTTTTGTTCCAAACTATGAATTTAAAATTTACTGAGAAATGGATCAAAAGTTAGACATCTCTAACTTATAGTTCATAACTAAAAACTTCTGGCTTTTAACGAAAATTAAGAACTAATGCAAGAACTTGACCAAAAGAAAACAATTGACCTGCTCAACGCCATTATGGAGTTTGAATTGGCAGGAGTTGTGCGTTACACTCACTACTCTTTGATGGTAACTGGCCCCAATCGGATTCCGATTGTAACTTTCTTTAAGGCCCAGGCAAACGAATCTTTGCTGCACGCTCAACAAGTAGGTGAAATTCTCACAGGGTTAGATGGACATCCTAGCCTAAAAATTGCCCCAATAGAAGAAAGTTACAAGCATTCAGTGAAACATATTTTGGAAGAAAGCTTGGCACACGAAAAGAAAGCACTTGATTTGTATAAAAAGTTGCTTGATACGGTAACTGATGCAAGTATTTACTTAGAAGAATTCGCCCGAACTATGATCGGTCAAGAAGAGATGCATAATCTTGAACTGAAGAAAATGTTACGCGATTTTAGTTAAGAGTCACAAGTCATTGGTCATTAGTCATTAGTTATTTGTTGGTAGTTGATGGTTGGTTGTAATTGCAAACAACAAATAACAAATAACAAGCAACATAAAAATGACAAATTACCAATGACAAATAACAAATGAAAAAGGACAACTGATGAACTTTAGTACTGCTTTACCTACTTTTGTAATTACACTCCGAGAAGGAGTAGAAGCAGCCTTAGTAGTTGGTATTGTCTTGGCTTTGTTGAAAAAAGCTAAACAATCCCGACTCAATCCTTGGGTGTATGCTGGTGTCGGTGTTGGTATTGCCTTAAGTGCGCTGATTGGCGTGTTATTTAGTTGGGTAATACAAGTATTGGGAACAATTAATCCCCAGTACACATCTGTTGTTGAACCATTGATGGAAGCTGTATTTAGCGTACTGGCCATTATCATGCTCAGCTGGATGCTGATCTGGATGACCAAACAAGCTAGATTTATGAAAGCTCAAGTAGAGGGAGCGGTAACAGAAGCTTTAAAAGATAATACTAATGCTGGCTGGGGTGTTTTTAGTTTAATTTTGATTGCTGTTGTCCGCGAAGGCTTTGAAACAGTTCTATTCATTGCTGCTAATTTTCAACAGGGGCTAATTCCTGCTGTTGGGGCTATTGGTGGGATTGCACTTGCAGCAACAATTGGTGTGCTTTTATTTAAATGGGGAGTTAAAATTAATATCCGCCAATTTTTCCAAGTAATGGGTGTTTTGTTGGTATTAATTGTTGGTGGATTAGTAATTTCTGCATTACATAATTTTGACGAAGCCGCAGCTAATTATGCCCTCAGTAATCGTGCTTCCGAAAGCCTTTGTTTTTACTACGAAAGGTTTACCAAAATTCATTCTTGTATACTAGGGCCAATGGTTTGGAATACAGCCAATATCCTACCTGAAGAAAAATTCCCCGGTATTCTACTCAAAGCCTTGTTTGGCTACAGAGAACATCTTTATGTTGTGCAGGCAGTAGGGTATGTTGTATTTTTATTGACCGTTGGAGGTTTATATTTCCGTAGTATTATGGGTGGTTCTGCTCAAGATAGTAAGAATATTTCAGCAGGACAAAAATCGGTTAGTCCAGCTAAGGAATAGGGATTGGGGATAGGGGAAGATAAGAGATAAATACTTCCTTGTCCCCCTTATCCTCCTTGTCCTGCTTTTCTCCCTTCCCTTGTCCTCGATCCCCAATCCCCAATGACTAAAATATCCGTTCAGCAATTATTGATTTACCCTGTCAAAGGATTAAGTAGTCACAAGTGCGATCACGTCTATCTCAAAGTCGGACATGGTATTCCAGGCGATCGCGCTTTTGCTTTGATGTATAAGCAAAATGCCACAGATACTAGCTTGACTACTGTGTCTTGGATGAAGAAGCAAAACTTCGCCATGCAAAACGACTGGCCAGGACTCGCTGCTTTACATTGTTTCTATGATCCAGACACTGGTACTTTCACAGTCAAGCACAAAGGTGTAGAGTTATTAGTTGCTGATACTACAACTAGTAAAGGAAGGGATCTAATATCAGCTTTTTTCACTGGCTACCTAGCAGGAATTTACCCTAGTCAAGCTGCGAGACACCCTAACCGCGCACCTCTACAGCTAGTTGGGGAATTTGACAAAACTCGCTATCCCGACCGGGAAGCAGTACATATTTCCCTCGTCAGTCAAGCAACTATTGACAATTTAAGTCAATTAGCTGGGCAGCCAATAGACGTACGGCGCTTCCGCCCAAATATTGTTGTAGAAGGTGTCCCTGCCTGGGGAGAATTTGACTGGGTGGGGAAAGAAATACAACTCGGAACAGCCAAAATTGTTGTGACAGTTAGAATTAATCGCTGCTTAAATATAGATGTTCATCCTGAAACCGGAGAAAGAGATATGAGGTTACTGTCTCTTTTGCAAGAGCAATTTCAGCATACCCAGACTGGTGTTTTAGCGCAGGTAATTAGTAGTGGTAGTGTGGCAATAGGTGAAGAGTTAATGATAATGCCTGATGTGAAGCTGTGAACAATAGTATGTTTAAGAAATCGACCCCCGATAAACACCGATAAACACCGATAAATGCAGATAGATTTAGACCTCTTGTATGAATTGTGAACTACCCACACTTCCGCTTACGCAGTAAGGGGCAGGTTTGCGGGTCTTATTCAGCTTCAACCTAGCAGTAACGGGGAAGCCTATGAGCGCGTCTACATCTGTGTTCGTTAGTTGAACCAGGAGAAAACGCTAACAACGAAAAACTTCACTCCAACTCTCTTTGCAAGTTCGGCCTGTTTGATTGTAATTTACTTGTTCCTTTACGTCCTATCGGCACACACATCGGTGTTCCCACCACTGGATCATTAACAACACGACACTCTAACCCAAAAACCTCTTGTACCATCTCCTCAGTCATTACCTGCTTTGGTTCCCCCGCCGTAAAAATCCGACCATCTTTGACAGCAACCAAGTAATCAGCATAACGACACGCGTGATTTAAATCATGCAGCACCATGACAATAGTCCGTCCTTGAGTTTGGTGCAACTCATACAACAAATCCAACACCTCTATTTGGTGCGCCAAATCTAAAAAAGTAGTCGGTTCATCCAAAAGTAAAATATCTGTGTCCTGTGCTAATGCCATTGCAATCCAAGCTCGTTGTCTTTGTCCACCAGACAAAGTGTCCAATTCTCGCTCTGCCAAATCCAGTAAATTTGTGATTTCTAGTGCCTGTTGTACAATCTTTTCATCTTTTGCTGACCACTGCTGCAACCAATTTTGATAAGGATAACGCCCTTGTGCTACCAAATCTCTTACTGTTAACCCTTCTGGTGCAACTGGTCCTTGGGGTAAAATACCTAACTGCTGCCCTACTTCCTTAGTGGAAAGCTTAAAAATAGACTCTCCATTAAGATATACCGTGCCACCAAGGGGTTTGAGCAGCCTGGCTAAACCTCTTAACAAAGTTGATTTACCACAACCATTCGCACCAACTAAAACACTAATTTGTCCACTGGGGATTGCCAAATTCAAATCACGGATAATTGGCACACCATCGTAAGCTAAAGACAGGCTTTTGGTTGATAGTCCTTTCATAATTGAAACCATTATGAATTATGAATTGATTTGATCAGCGAACACAGATGCACACCGATAAACACAGATAAGTTATCCGTGTTCATCTGTGTTCATCGGTGTTCGATTTTAAAAACAGGATTGTTGCCATAGTTTCATGAATTATGAATTAATTTGTCCCCAGTCTCTTATTTTTTAGGATTACGAATTAACAAATACAGAAAATAAGGAGCGCCAACCGCAGCAGTCACCACCCCACAAGGTATTTCAATGGGTGCAAACAGTGTTCTTCCCAGGAAGTCTGCTATCACAACAATCATTCCGCCTAACAGCGCTGAGGTAGGAATTAATCCTTGATGGTTTGCACCCACCAACTGTCTTCCTATGTGGGGTGCGATTAAACCAACAAAACCGATATTTCCCGCGGTGGCGACTGCTGCACCTGCTAAGGCTGCACCCACTAGCACTAGTAAACCACGCTCCCATTCCACGCGAGTACCTAGACCTTTGGCGACATCATCTCCCAAGTTCAAAGCGTTCAAATGCCTTGCTAGGAGCAACGCCGTTGGTGCGAAAACAATCAACCAAGGTAAGAAGGAAAATACTTGTTCCCAGGTACGTCCGTAGACACTGCCAGCCAACCATACTAAAGCGTCACTGACGTTATAAATATCCCCAAAGGTAATCAACAAGCTGGTGAAAGCAGTTGCGATCGCAGACAAGCCAATACCCATTAAAACTAATAGAACTGGGGAGCTACCTTTGTTCCAAGCTAGCGAGTAAATTAAAACACTCATCAATAAGGCACCAATCAAGGCCGCCAATGGCAAGGTATAAATTGGCGCTACATCAAACAGTACAATTACTATAACAGCTGCGAGACTCGCTCCGGCATTGATGCCAATAATTCCAGGATCTGCCAGAGGATTACGTGTTAAACCTTGGAAAATAGTGCCAGAGATGGCCAGTGCCACTCCCACCATCAAAGCCACAAGAGTACGGGATAGACGCAAATTGTAAATCACGAAGGCATGATCTGGGTTTCCCGTATCTATACCCAATACAGTTTTGATGATATCCAAGGATGAGATTGGATATTCACCCCTGCCCAAATTCATCACCATCGCCACTATAGTGGTTAATCCCAGAAATAGCAGCACCAGTGGTACGCGTCGGTCGATACGGAAGGATATAGCCTGGGAACGAATGACTAGCCAATCAACCTTCATTTTTTCACCTTAGACTTAGCCAGATACACAAAAAAGGGAGCGCCAATCAGTGCTGTCATTACACCCACAGGTAACTCCTGGGGTTTGAGCAACAGGCGCGCAGCAATGTCTGCTATCAAGAGTAAAATCGCACCTAAAACAGCACTATAGGGTAAAATCCAACGATAATCGGCTTTGATGTAGAATTTCACCATATGGGGAACTACTAAGCCAATAAAACCTATCGGTCCGGCAAGAGCAGCTGAACTGCCTGCTAGTAAAACTACGCTAATGGCAGTAACTATTTTAACCCAAGCTGTCTTTTGACCTAAGCCTTTAGCTACATCTTCACCCAGACTCATAGTAGTAATTTGCCTACCAAGGGCAAAAGCAACTACTAATCCAACCATGACAAAAGGTAGTGCTTGCAAGAGTATATTGATATCGCGTCCAGCTAGTGAACCAGCTAACCAAAATCTAATTTCTTCTAAAGTTCGTTGACTGACGATCAGAACAGCAGTGGTGAGAGAAGAAATTAGAGCCGTGAGTGCTGCACCTGCTACTGTGAGATTCAGTGGAGTAGCTCCTACCCGTCCCAGAGAACCCAAAAAGTAGACTAACGTTGCTGTGACTCCTGCACCCAAAAAGGCCACAATAGTTAAAACACTCAAGCTAGAACTGCCAAAAATAAAGATTGTTGCAACTACAGCCAGTGCTGCTCCTGACTCTATACCTAAAATCCCTGGATCTGCTAGGGGATTGCGTGTCAAACCTTGCATTAATGCTCCTGATACAGCCAAGGCTGAACCTACAAGGATAGCAATGAGTACACGCGGTAATCTCACTGTCTGGATGACTAAGTGTTCATAGGAACCATCAAAGGCAATAAAAGATGCCAAAATCTTGTCCAGAGGAATGTCTGCTGCACCTAGAGTGACACTGTATACCAAGCAAATTAGCAGGATACATAATCCCAGAACCAGACCAAGTAAGGCTGGCATTTGTCGCTTTTTCAATCCTCTTGGTGACACTGTGGTCGCTTTAGTCATTATCTTGCTGTGCTTGAAAACTTTACACTCTGTGGGCTATTTGTTTTGTAATTTGCACTCTCAATATTTAACAGTTTTTAAAGTACTAATTTGATAATCTTTCTTGATAAATTTATATATAGATTACATTATTATGTAGATTGTTTAGCTAATTCCTCTTTTTTTATAGCAATAAATATACCATTCCAGTTTCTTGTAAATCCTGATATAATTTCTCAACAAGGTGGCGTTGTTAGAGCAACGAGAATCTGCTTGATCATTGGTCAAATGACGGTCATAGAAATAATACACTTCTTGCAGAAGTCAGGGGAAAGGGTTAAAGGGATTAAAACATCCTTTCCCCTTTAATATGCACCCCAATTCTTGCAAAAGATAATTTTGCAAGAGGTCTAAAAGTTATACGCACAATTTACTTAGCAGTTTCAGTCACCAGACGTTATACCTGCACACGGTGGTAGTAATGAGGATTGACTTTTTATCCAGGGTTTACAAAAGAGTATCAAGACGCGTTTTACCCTTGATACTCGCTTTGATACTTATTTTGTTTGTAGGGAGCCAGACTACAGCTGTATCAGCCAAATCTACAGAAATATTATGGGATACCTATGGTGTACCGCACATCCACGGTAAAGATAACCGGAGCGCATTTTATGCCTTCGGTTGGGCGCAAATGCAAAGTCATGGAGATTTGCTTTTACGTCTCTACGGTCAAGCACGGGGACGTGCAGCCGAATACTGGGGAGAGGAATATCTAGACTCAGACCGATGGGTGTTGACGACAGGAATACCAGAACGCGCTCTTAGTTGGTACAAGGTACAGAATCCTACTTTTCGTAGTTATCTAGATGGTTTTGCTGCTGGGATCAATGCCTATGCTTCCCAACACGGTAACTTGATTAATGATGAAGTTGAGGTGGTGCTACCAGTCAAACCAGAAGATGTCATGGCTCACCTGCATCGGGTACTCCACTTCACTTTTGTAGTCAATCCAGAACAAGTCATAGGACTAAGCAAACAAAAATTACAAGCAGGGTCTAATGGTTGGGCGATCGCACCCAGTCATTCTGCTAGTGGAAACGCAATGCTCTTAGCCAACCCACACCTACCCTGGTCAGATTTATTCCTATGGTATGAAGCTCAAATCACCGCGCCTGGAATTGATGCTTACGGAGCAACACTTGTGGGTGTTCCGGTGTTGGCGATCGCATTTAACGACAACTTAGGTTGGACTCACACTGTTAACACCCACGATGGCTGGGATGTTTATGAACTGACATTGGCAGGTAATGGTTATCGCTTTGATGGCAAAGTTCGCGACTTCCTTTCCAAAACCCTCTCCTTGAAGGTGAAGCAGAAAAATGGTTCTTTGCAAGAACAACCATTAGTAGTGAAAACTTCTGTCCATGGACCCGTCGTCCTTGAGAAAAATAATAAAGCCTTTGCCCTGAGAGTTGTCGGTCTTGACCGACCAGGTGCCCTTCAACAATGGTGGGACATGGCACGTTCCCAAAACCTCAGCCAGTTTGAAAAGGTACTCAAGCGATTGCAATTACCAATGTTTACAGTAATGTACGCGGATAGAAAAGGGCATATTATGCACCTATTCAACGGTCAAGTTCCAGTGCGATCAAATGGTGATTTTACTTACTGGGAAGGTATTATTCCAGGCAATACATCTAAAACCTTGTGGACAAAAATGCATCCATATCAAGATTTACCGCGCGTAGTTGACCCCAAGAGCGGTTGGTTACAAAATACCAATGATCCACCCTGGACAACCACATTTCCAACCGCCATCAAAGCAAATAATTACCCACCTTACATGGCGCCTCGTTTCATGGATTTCCGCTCCCAACGTTCTGTAAGAATGCTGGATGAAGATGAAAAAATTTCTTTTGATGAAATGATTGCATATAAGCACTCTACCCGTATGGAACTGGCTGATCGGCTTTTGGATGATTTAATCCCCGCTGCCCGCAAATATGGTCAGGACATAGGACGGCGAGCAGCCAATATTCTAGAAGCCTGGGATCGGCAAGCCAATGCAGATAGTCGGGGAGCAGTATTATTTGCCCTTTGGGTAGAAAAGATGGACTGGGAGCAGGCATTTAGTAAACCTTGGAGTGAAAACTCCCCACGCACCACCCCTGATGGCTTAGCTAATCCGAAAAGTGCAGTTGCAACACTCGAAGCAGTAGCAGCACAGGTAGAAAAGACTTATGGGGCGCTGGATGTTCCTTGGGGGGATGTCTTTCGGGTAAGGGTGGGTGATATTGATTTACCTGCCAATGGTGGAGATGGTGATTTGGGGATTTTCCGTGTACTCAACTTTGCTCCTAGTGAAAACGATCGCTTCCAAGCCGTTGCAGGTGATTCCTATGTTGCTGTCATTGAATTTTCCAATCCTGTACGAGCAATGGCACTCACTAGTTACGGTAATGCATCGCAACCAAATTCATTTGATGGTGGTAAGCAATTACAGATGTTTGCCAAAAAACAATTACATCCAGTTTGGCGTCAGCGTCAGGAAATATTAGCTCATTTGCAGGAGCGACAGGTCTTCTAATATCGACATGCGATGGCAATTCTTCGGGTTGAATAAACGTAAACTTATCTATTTGTGGTTCCAGGAGCAGCTAGAAGCAGCACTGATGTCGAATTAATTCCCGATCCCCGTTCCCGGATCTTTTATCCCCAATCCCCCTTTAACTAAAGTCACCCATTCAGGTGAAGTAAAAAATACTTGGCGCAGGATACCATCAAGGAAAGTTAAGAAACTATAAGTTAATTATTTATCTATACACATGCTCTTTCCTGTGCAAGATGCATCCTAACGGAACTTAAGTTCAATAGGAAACTAACGATCTTGGCAACGGATAGAAAATTTTCATCAATATTTCTTTCTTGTCTCCCGTTTTACCATCCTGAAATCCAAGTTATTTTTCAAGGCTGCTGTGATGAATACTCATATAGAAATTCCCGTTATAGGCAAAAAAGTGAAGCACCCCCAACGCTGGCTGATTGGGCTAATGGCAGCTGGGATTTTGGTTGTTGGCGGCACTACAACTTATACTTTGGTAAATCGGGGGGCAAGTAGAGAAGATATTGCAGCGCTCACTATTCCTGTAGAAGCAAAAGATGTCACATTACGGATTACTGCCAGTGGTAAGGTAGTACCAGCTCAAAGCGTGAATATTAGCCCGAAACAACCAGGAATTGTGGCAGAGCTAAGAGTTGAACAAGGCGATCGCGTCCAGAAAGGACAAGTTCTTGCTGTGATGGATAGTGCAGATGTCAATGCCCAAATTCTGCAATATCAAGCCAGTCTAGATCAAGCCAAAGCACAGTTAGCAGAAGCCCAAGCCGGGAGCCGCCCCCAAGAAATTGCCCAAGCCAGAGCGCGTTTAGCACAAGCCCAAGCACAACTAGATCAAGCCCGTGCTGGTAATCGTTCCCAGGAGATTCAAGAAGCCCAAGCTCAGGTAGATGATGCTAAAGCACAGGTAAACTTGACACAGGCACGAGTCAGGCGATATCGAGAATTGGCACGACAAGGAGCCATTTCTCAAGACCAATTAGATCAGTACGTGAGTGAAGACACAAGGGCAAAAGCCGTTCTTCAACAAGCTCAACGCCGATTATCACTACTAGAAAGCGGCTCTCGTTCCGAAGAAATCGCCCGCCAAGAAGCTGCTGTTGCGGAAGCCCAAGCAGCATTACGCTTGTTGGAAAATGGAACTCGTCCGGAAATCATCGCCCAACGCAAAGCAGCCGTAGGTGTTGCAGAAGCACAGTTAAAGGCGGCTCAGGTGAAGCTACAAGACACAATCATCCGCGCTCCTTTCGCAGGAATTGTGACTCAGAAATATGCTAACGACGGTGCCTATGTAGCACCGACTACTTCTGCTTCCTCGAGTGCCTCGGCTACTTCCAGTTCGATCGTTGCTCTAGCTAAGGGTTTAGAGGTGTTAGCACAAGTTCCTGAAGCCGATATTGGCAGAATTAAAAAAGGACAACAGGTAGAAATTGTTACCGATGCTTACCCAGACCAAGTATTTAAAGGTCGTGTCCGCCTGATTGCTCCCGAAGCCGTGAAGGAAGAAGGTGTGACATTGTTCCAAGTACGAGTAGCTATTACTACGGGACAAGAAGTGCTACGTTCTGGCTTAAATGTTGATTTGACGTTTTTAGGCGATCAATTAGATAATGCCCTCTTAGTACCGACTGTGGCAATTGTTACCGAAAAAGGCGAAACTGGAGTACTTGTCCCGGATGCTCAAAACAAACCTCTTTTCCGTCCAGTGACAGTGGGAGCGCAGGTAAAAGATCAGACTCAGATTGTGTCTGGTGTAAAAGAAGGCGATCGCGTATTTCTCAACCCACCCAAAGACTATAAACGCGAACAGCAAGCAAAAGAACAACAATGAACCTAGTAGAAAGTATCAAAATGGCAGGGAAAACCCTGCTGTCAAATAAATTACGTAGTACTCTCACCATGTTGGGTATTGTCATTGGCAATGCTTCCGTAATTGCCATGATTGGGATTGGTGAAGCTGGACAAAAGTATGTAAATAAGCAGTTAGAATCTTTGGGACCAAATGTGCTGTTTATCCTTCCTGGAAATCGCGAAACTCAGCGCATTTCTTTTGAAGTACCGAAAACTCTTGTCTTAGCTGATGCAGATGCGATCGCAACTCAAGTACCAACGGTAGCAGGAGTTGCTCCAGAGTTGAACAGAAGACAAGTGGTAACTTACCGCAACCGCAACACCAACGTCAACATTATTGGTACAACTCCCACTTTCCCAGAGGTAAGGGATTTTGACATGGCTCAAGGACGGTTTTTCACCGAAGTCGATATTAAGCGCAATAATCAAGTTACGGTACTGGGTGCGAAATTAGCAGAAAGACTTTTCAATGAAAGTAATCCTGTCGGCGCACAGATGCGAATCAAAGATTCCAGTTTTCAAGTCATTGGTGTGTTGGAAGCCAAAGGCTCAAGCCTAGGTGCAGATTATGACGAAGCAGCCTTGATACCAATCACCACATCTGCAAACCGATTAGTGGGACGAAATTCTCCCTATGGTATTGGTTTAGATTACATTGTTGTCTCGGCTCGTGATGCGAATAGTGTTGATGGTGCAGAGTTTCAAATTACAAATTTGCTGCGTCAGCGACACAAAATTACCGGCGAAGACGACTTTACGATCCGCACGCAAAAAGATGCAATGCAGACTATCGGCCAGATCACAGGTGCATTGACAATTATGCTAGCAGCGATCGCAGCTATTTCTTTAATTGTCGGTGGTATTGGCATTATGAATATCATGCTTGTCTCTGTCACCGAACGCACGCAAGAAATCGGACTGCGCAAAGCAATAGGTGCAACCCAGCAAGACATCCTATTACAGTTCATGATTGAAGCTGTGATTCTCTCCGCCGCAGGTGGTTTAATCGGAACTGCGATCGGTGTGAGTGGTATTTTGTTAGTGGGAGCGTTAACACCCTTAGATGCAGGAATTTCTGTAGTCGCAATCACTCTCTCAGTCGGCGTTTCCGGTGGTATTGGTTTATTCTTTGGCGTTGTTCCTGCGCGTCGTGCTGCGAAACTAGACCCCATTGTAGCTTTAAGAAGCGCTTAGTTTTGTGAAAGGTTCGTAGTCAGCGCTTCAGCTTTGAATTGAGCGAACTAAAACAGTGTTCATCTGTGTTCATCTGGTGGTACGGTTTACCATACCTTGGGTTGCTTGTTGAACGAACTAAAACAGTGTTCATCTGTGTTCATCTGTGTTTATCTGTGTTCGTTTGATCTAAAGCCTAAAGCCTGATTTTTTGCAAAAAGTCTATAGAAATAGGAAGTAGTCGAATGAGGAAATGAGTGGAGATAATAAAGAATAGGGGATAAATGACAAATGACAAATCACAAATCATCAATCATTCGGTTAGAAAATATCTTTAAAATATACGGCAGTGGTGAAACTGAAGTCAAAGCACTTAACAATGTGAATTTAGTAATCCACGAGGGCGAATATTGTGCAATTATGGGCCCATCTGGTTCTGGTAAATCCACAGCGATGAATATTATTGGCTGTTTAGATCGCCCCACATCAGGACATTATTATTTAGATAATCTCGATGTGGCACAAATGGATGATACTGAACTTGCCCACATTCGTAACAAAAAAATTGGCTTTGTCTTTCAGCAATTCCACCTTTTACCCCAACTAACAGCACTAGAAAATGTGATGTTACCAATGGTGTATGCTAGTGTGGACTCCGGGGAAAGACGCGATCGCGCCGTCGAAGCACTTAAACGCGTTGGCTTGGAAAAACGTATCAACAACAAACCAAATCAGCTTTCTGGAGGACAACAACAAAGAGTAGCGATCGCTCGTGCGATTGTCAATCGTCCGGTGTTGCTGCTAGCAGATGAACCCACAGGCGCGCTTGATTCACGTACCACCCAAGAAGTATTGGATATTTTTACCGAACTAAATACCACTGGGATTACAGTTGTCATGGTAACTCACGAACCAGATGTTGCCCGTCAAACTCAACGTATTGTCTGGTTTCGTGATGGACAAGTGGTACACTCGCACCTTACCCCGGCTGATTTGAATCGTATGGCGACGTTAACTGAAGTGTGAAGGGTTAGTTAATTGATAGTAGTTGATAGTTTCTCATTAACTAACGTGTCAATCCAAAATCCAAAATTGCATGACTTTTGACTTTTGATATTTAACTATTATTCACTACATCTAACAGTTCACTTGGATGGTCAATTAAATAATTTGGATTTTGTTTAGCTAAAACTTCTGGAGAATTAAACCCCCAACTGACTGCTACGACTTTGATATTAGCTTTTTTAGAAGCTTCAATATCTCTAGTTTCATCTCCCACATAAATTACTTCTTCTGGTTTCAGTTGTTTTTGTTTAAGCAGATTATTAATAATTGTTGTTTTACCAAAAATAGTTATGCCAGAATAAATAAATTCAAATAAATTATCTAATTCATTAATTCTCAAGAATTCCGTCACATTGTCTTTAGAGTTAGACGTGATAATTCCTAGACGATGACCTGCATTTTTCAAGTTTATTAAGGCTTCTTTCATGCCTGTAATTGGTTTTAGCTCTGGTATTTTACTTTTTAATTCTCCTTTGATTTTTTTGACTAAAAAAGGTATTTTAAATACAGAAATACCTGAATAATTAATAATTTCCCTAGAAGTTAAATTTCTCAACAAAGCTAGTTCTTCTGGAGTAATTTGCACATAACCAAACTCTTTAGCTAAACGGTTAGCAATACTTACAAGTGCGTCTACCGTATCAGCGATTGTGCCATCAAAATCAAAAATAACTACTTTCTGGGTCATTCTTGTGCCTGCTGGAATGCGTCTAGGTTAGCACGGGCATTCCGTCGTAACATTTCTGGCTTAATTCGCCGCAACGCCGATGCCGGAAATTGTTGATCCCAGTCCTGATCTGAGATTTGGGCTAATTCTATCAGTTTAGGGTCAATATTCCCAGGATATGGCTGAAATTCTTCCACATCAGTTGGATTGGCAAAACGCTGATTCCAAGGACAAACATCTTGGCAAATATCACAACCTGCAATCCAACCTTGTAAATTAGATGCAATTGTCTCTGGTAGCTTTTCCTGACGATTTTCAATCGTGTGATAAGCAATGCAACGATTGGCATCTACTACAAATGGACTAGTTATTGCATCTGTAGGACAAGCCTCTAGGCAGCGAGTACAATTACCACAATGTTGTGTATGGGGTTTGTCTGGAGTTAACTCCAAGTTGGTTAGCACTTGTCCCAAAAATACCCAAGAACCATATTCCCGGGTAATCACATTCCCATTTTTGGCAATCCAACCAATTCCGGCTTTTTGCGCCCAGACTTTATCTTGTACCGGACCTGTGTCTGCATAATAGCGTGCTTGAATGTTTTCACCTAATCCCTGCAACCAAAGCGAGAGTGCTTTTAATTTTTTGTGCATGACTTTGTGATAATCCCGCCCCCAAGCATAACGAGAGATTTTACCGTATTCCTTGCCTTCAGGGCGTTGGTGTGGCGTATAGTAGTTGAGGGCTACACAGATTAGCGATCGCACATCACTCATCACTAACCGAATATCCTGGCGCTTAGGAGAAGTCATCCATTCCATGTCGGCGTGATAACCAAGCTTGATCCATGCTTGCAACCGCTTTATCTCTGTATCGTCCCCATCTACAGCAGCTATTCCGACTTTGTGAAATCCTAACTCCAGAGCTTTTTGTTTAACTTCAGCACTGCTTGTTCCCGGCAATTGATTCATTTATCTTATCTGAAATTTGCCGTAACTACGGCGTTATCATTATACACTACCTAGTCAATACATACATTTGCCATTTCTTAGGCATGGTATTTGTAAATTTTATTTGCAATTTGTAAACAAATGATGCAAGATGTATATCGAGAGCAAAAATAATGCTTTTAGTAGTTCCCAGCGTACAAACTATCGACTTTGGTGCAATCATGACATTTACTACTGATTCAGCACAAAACCGCTTTTCTAACACTTTCAACTACAGCACCCAAGCAGTTGATGCAGTTGCATCCACTGTGGCTGTATTTACAAGCTTGAGTGTAGATGATCAGCTGGCAGTACTCTGGTATGCTTACACTGAAATGGGGCGTTCAATTACGCCAGCTGCTACAGGCGCTGCTCGTTTGCAATTAGCCGAAGGTCTGCTGAATCAAATTAAGCAGATGACTCATGAAGAGCAATTACAGGTAATGCGTGATCTGGCTGCCAAGAAAAATACCAAGTTCTGCCGTTCCTATGGTATCCTGAGCGCTAACACCAAGCTAGCTTTTTGGTACGAACTGTCTGAATTGATGGTTAAAGGTTTTGTTGTTCCCATGCCATCTAATTATCAATTGTCTCGTGATGGCGTGCAGGTATTGGAAACACTAAAAGAACTCGATTTTGGTCAACAAATCACCGTTCTCCGTAAAGTCGTAACTGACATGGGTGTTGACCCTCTCGCCGACTAAGCATTATGAAGGCAGGAGTCAGGAAAAAGCAAGTAAGATTTTTGCACGCTTTCTGATGTATACACTCCATTATAACCATTTAAGACGTTCTGGCATCCTGCTTAGGTTCTGTAAGTATCTTTCTCTATCTCCCCTTATTTCCAACTACCAAGTTGCTCTTTATATTCCCATCTGGGTAATATAAAGAGTCTTTTTTATACTCAGGAACTACAAAGTTGTTATTTTTGAAACGCAGAGGATCGCGGAGTTAGCGCAGAGGGACGCAGAGTATCGGTAAATTTAATCCACTACGAATTGATGGAGTGCTGTACTCGGTTATATTGAGCTATCACTTACTAACAACAAACAACTCACAACTAACCACTAACCAACATCAAAAATACATCTCCAGCAACAGGATTAATTTGATTGTTATTTGTAAGTTAATGGAAATATAATCTGGAGTTAATTTTATGGTTTTATCACAATCATCTAGAAATACTACACAAGAATTAACTATTGAGGGAATTACGGAACCAACTATCCTGTGTTACTTTCAATCGTTGAATGCAGGAGAGTTTGATGCTACTGCTAATTTATTTGCAAATGATGGTGTAATGCATCCACCTTTTGAATCTGGAATCGTAGGACCAGAGGCGATCGCTAGTTATTTAAAAAAAGAAGCTGTGGATATTAAAGTTTATCCCCGCGAAGGAATATCTGAGACTTTGGAAGAAGGTGTAATTCAATTTCAGGTGACAGGAAAAGTGCAAACTTCTTGGTGTGGAGTTAACGTTTTATGGCAGTTTGTCCTCAATCAGCAAGGAGAAATTCTTTACACCAAAATTAAATTGTTAGCTTCTCCTCAAGAATTGCTGAAAATGCGACGAGGTTAGTTAGTTGTTAGTTGCTAGTTGTTAGTTGTTCACCACTAACCACTAACTACCAACCACTAACAAATTACGCCTGATGTGAATTGAATATGGAGACGCAATATTCCTTGCGCCTGGTAAAAAACGTTTTTTTAGAAATCGACCACCGATACACACCGATAAACACAGATAACACAGATGGATCTTTCATGGGTGGTTGGGTGGTCATTGGTTTGTTGAGTATTTCCCATGATCTATTAGCGCCTTTGTTAATTCACATTAGACGTAAATTCTAATTTTTTATTGCTGCCATTTGTTCAAAAGAGCGCAGTAATAATCTTCGTCCTAACTCTATATCTTTGGGCGCACACTGCCAATCAGGATGTGCTGTCATGAGCAAACTGTCCAAAGTTTCTTGATCGAATAAATGCCAGACAGGGGCGCCATTGATTTCTGTTTCTATGGCATAACAATTAGAGCTAACACAGTGAATCTTACAAGTATCAGCAATTCTTGCCAAGGTCATTTGTTCTCCTGGTTGTAGCGAACGAAATTGCTGCATGACTTGTTTGAGTTCGCTTTTGGCAGACACAATCAGCCCAGGAAGCGCTACTGTTAAATTTTTGTCTCCATTTACCATAATCCAGTAGTGACGACTGGGGTCAATTCCTTCTAACCAAGGTAATTCATCATCAAGACGATAGCGTGGTGACAAACAAAACAAGGCTTCCATAGGTAAAACAGTGACTTTGTTGTGCAATATTTTGAGTGAGATTGATCACCGGACACGTGCAAAGTCGATTGTTGAACTTGCGATCGCACCCGTTATATCCATAATTAATGCCCTACCGAGTCAAGCACACCCCCAAAAAAACTTTCGGAGTTGCACTTGTGGAAAATGGACGGCAAGGTCATCTTAGCGATATTTTTATTTTTTGATAAATATCACCTATCAATCAAATAAATTTAGCAAAAGTTATTAAACTAATTAACACTTCTTAATATCAAGGCTGCTCAAAAATACACTTAGTATAAGCAAATTCTCTATAAGTAAACACTCTGCGCCTCTCTGCGCTCATCTTTGCGAGACTCTGCGTTTAAACTCGCTGATAATGTACTAATTAAGCAGAATCTGGCAAAGTCACTTCTAGTTTAAGACAGTTGTAACCATCAACCTGTAACTTGTACTCAACTTTATCCATGAGACGATTCATAATTAGCCAACCATAACCACCTTCTTGTTTATCCGTGGGGCTAGGAGGGAAATAGTTGGATAGGTCAAAGCCATCACCACGATCCCAAATTTCCAAGGCTATATCTCGGTCTTTAAATTCTAAACGGATTAAAACTGGTAAAGAGGGCTGATCTCTATGGGCATGACGCACGACGTTAGAATAAGCTTCTACCAAAGCAAGTCGTAGACGACTTGATTGTCGTGACCAATCAATCGATTCTTTGAACTGGATTTCCAAGCATCCCAACAACCAGTTTTCTACGATGCTTAAAAACTTCAGGTCGCTTGGTACATGAAGCTCACTTTTCATCATTTAAAAAACCTCCAGTGAGAGTATAGTCTGATCATCTTCTTGAATATTGTTGTCAGCCTGGATACGAGCTAACAAATGATTGAGGGATAGTGGTTGAGTTTCTTGTTGCAAAAGTTGCCAAAGACCATCAAGATGTAGCATGGAACGATGATTTGGCTTAAAACCATTCACTGAGTTTTCTGGAACACAGGTCTTTGTTGTCACCATCGCCTCAGTAATCCCGTCACTGGTAAACAGTAGGATGTCCTTGGGAGCAAGAAACAATTGCCCAAAATCTGCTTGCCATTTGGGTAAAATACCCAAAGGAATACTACGTATTTTTAGGTACTGGGGATTGTCTATATCAGTTTCACGAGACCACAGCAGAGGATATATATGGCCTGCATTGGCATAAACAAGTTCTCTGGTGCTGGGAGTATATCGGGCTAAGATGAGAGTGATAAAGCAATTGCTACTAATTAAGTCATCACCCAAAGCTTTATTCAGATTTTGAATTATCATGTTGGGCATGGCTGGTGTTTCCTGAGATAATTCCCGGCGTAACACCGAAATTGCACTAGCCATAAACAATGCAGCAGGGACGCCTTTACCAGAAACATCACCCACTGCTAACCATAAATCTCCTTTGGGATGGACAAACACTTCAAAAAAATCTCCGCCGACTTCACGGGCGGGGTAACAACAAGCTTGTACCTTTACACCTTTGATATCAGGTAAGCTTTGACCTAGCAAGTTGTTTTGAATTTGGCGAGCGATCTCTAATTCCGCCCGAATCTGTTGTTGTTTTTCCTGAAGACGTTGATAGAGTTTTGCCTGAGAAAGGGCTAAAGCTGCTTGTTCCGCAACACCTGTAATTAGCTGGATATCCTCGTCTTGCCAAGGTTGATCTCGTCCTGTTTCATGGAGGGCAAGAACAGCAAGGAGATGTTGCTGATAAATCAGTGGCACCGCCAATTGGTAACAAGGATTATCATTTTTATTATATAAACTATGCTGATAATGCTGAGTTTCTAGAACTTGTTCAATCAAAAAACTGGCATCGAAAAATTCACAGGAATAGGTAATTTGAGGATCTAAGTAGGAGAATTCATCTGCTGTCAAACAATTCCTTTCTACTGGTCTAAGCAAGCAATAACTAGTTTTAAAAGACTGACCTATTGTGGCAACAATTTTCTCCAACATGCTGGAGTAGTCTAAAGACTCACGTATTGCAGTGGTAACAGCATTAAATAATGATTCTCGTCGTAGGGCGCGACGTAACTCTTGAGTACGCTTTTTGACTAGCTGATAGGTGTCTGCTGCTTGCTCAACAATTTCTTTGAGTCGATCTGGTTTCCAAGGTTTAGTAATGTATTTAAAGACCTGACCAGAGTTAATGGCATCAACTAAATCTTCAATATCAGTAAAACCAGTCAGCAATATGCGGATTGTATCAGGAAAGCGCTCTACTGTCAAACTCAAAAATTCCGTGCCATTCATCTCTGGCATTCTTTGGTCAGAGATAATCACAGCCATTTCGCCTTCTTTGTCCAAAATTTCAAGTGCTTTCATAGCGTGATTTGCTTTGTACACTTGAAAGTCTCGCCGAAAAGTGCGGTAGAGTAGTTCTAGGTTATCTGGCTCATCGTCTACAACCATCAATTTAAGTTTTTCTACATCTGTCTCAGTCATATTTGACTTCACTATTCCAGATATTTCAATGGCGGAATGGCGTAATCACATCTGTGACACCTAATCGTCATTAGAACATTAAGAAAGACCGTATTCAGGGTAATCAACTCATTTTTAACACATATTTATGGGAAAAAAGTAGTAATTATACTGATTAGCGAATAGGGAAATCAAATTATTTTCCGAGCAGTTTGTCTAGCCTATCCAACTAATCCAGAACGCAAAGCCCTAACCGCTGCTTGGGTACGGTCGTCAGCACATAGTTTGTTTAAAATGTTACGAACATGTGTTTTGACAGTACCAACCGTAATGTATAACCTTTCTGCGATTACAGCATTACTACAACCTTCTACAATCAGTTGCAGTACTTCTAATTCTCTTTCTGTGAGTATGTAGGGGTCAATTATATCTTCTTCAGTACCATTGTTTTCTAAACTTGGCACTGAAACTTTATTCTCTGTTGTCCCCTCCAATTTCAATGGATTTTGTTGTGCTTGTTGTAATACAATACGGGCGATCGCTGGATCAATCCAAGCATTGCCATTGTAAGTAACACGTACAGCTTCTGGTAAGTTATCGAATTTGATATCCTTCATACAATAGGAGTCAGCCCCAGCTGCAAAGGCTGCTAAAACGGCTTCTTTGTTATCACGCAGAGTCAAAATTAATACTTTTACTCCCGAATCTTCCCCATTGTTAAATGCTTTGACCTCTCGTGTGAGTTCAATACCATCTTTATCTGGTAAACCAATATCTATAATTGCAATATCTGGTTGTATAGTTTTTAACAATTTTATCCCATCAGCAGCGTTAGCAGCTTCTCCCACCACTTCTATTTCTTCTTTTTGCTGTAGTGCTATTTTGATACCTACACGGGTGAGGTCATGATCTTCTATCAATACCACACGAATTTTATTCATAGTCAATTCTGCCTGTTGCACTCTTAACTGTGTATGATTGAGTTTACTAAAAAGTTTTAGAAGATGGAGTGTGAACTACTTGCAAATTGAGAATAGCCAATAGCGAATCCTGAATTAGTTTGAGTTTAGTTGCTTGATGCTGCACTAAAAATAAACGACTTAAATCATGAGTTTGCACAATACTTTGATGTTAAGGGGTGAAGATAAAGCCCTCTCTATTTTTACTTTTATGCCTAATGCTTTCTACCCTCATCTTGTGTTTGGCAATTTAAGAATACTGTAGTATAAATTACTTTGTATTTATTAATACAGGATAAATTTAGACCTAAAGTATCTTGAGCAGAGTTGCCATCTGCTTTTAGGAGGAATGTAGCGAAAATTATCTAATCAAAATTTGTGATCTAAAATACGCATTTTTCAGGAATTCTCTATTTGCAAAAATTTGTTAGACTATCGTTCGATGGACATTGGTGTGAGGCTACTCAAAAATAGGCTATGTTTAAACCGCCTAAAGTATTTTCGGTGTTGGGGCTACCAGTTCATATCATGACTGATTATCCAAACTGGTTGCTGGAAAGCCTGAAGCAAGGCATGGGAGCGCATGTAATTACGCTTAATGCCGAAATGACCATGCAGGCAGAACAAAACAAATCTCTAGCTGAGGTAATAAAAACTGCCGAGCTAGTTATTCCAGATGGAGCGGGAGTAGTTCTGTATTTGCGGTGGCTGCGGCGGCAAAAAGTGCAGCGAATTCCAGGAATCGAGCTAGCAGAGACACTGTTGCGAGAACTTGGAGAAAAACAAACGGATGCAAAAGTATTTTTCTATGGTGGTGCTAGTGGAGTTGCTGCCAAAGCCGCAGATTACTGGCACAGGCAAATTCCGAGTTTGGCAATAGCAGGTACACATTCGGGTTTCCATTCCCCAGCAGAAGAAGAACAATTACGACAAACTCTTGCTCAAGTCCAACCACAAGTTATTTTTGTTGGTTTAGGTGTGCCACGTCAAGAGTTATGGATTGCCCAAAACCGCCATTTGTGTCCCCAAGCAATTTGGATCGGCGTTGGTGGTAGCTTTGATATTTGGTCTGGGACAAAAACTCGCGCTCCTGCTTGGTTGGGGAACAACCATTTAGAGTGGCTGTATCGGCTATACAAAGAACCTTGGCGTTGGCGACGCATGTTGGCTTTACCTAAATTTGCCCTGAAATCCTTGATTTATGGTTTGACCGTCAAAGAAGCTATAAGTCAGTAATGGACTAACACTACTACTTCCCTCAATATACAAGGTTGGGTCTGGTAAACTTGACCCAACCTACAAAATTCATACTACTACGAATCTTTTTGTAACCGACCAAAACATTATTTTGATTAAATTTTTTGTGCGCCTGGCTGACCGTTTTCAACTACAAACGAAGCTAGGGTGCTGATGGAGGCGTTTTCATCAGTAATTGTCGAGACAACACGGTAATCACTTTGCCAGCGATCGCGCGTCAGGTTACAACGAACATAACCCCGGTAAGCACCATCAAAAAATTTAGTGTGGGGATTGTCACTCAAAGCAGCTTTGACTGGAGCAATAAATTCAGTTGGAAAATCTGATGAAATTGAAGTTCCCACAAACTCAGTACCGACTGTAGCTGAATCTGGGTTTTGGAAATCTACTTTCAGGTCATTTACCCAACTAGAGTGGATATCTCCGGTAATCACCACTGGGTTAGAAGGTTGGCGTTGAGCTAAAAAATTCAAAATCCGATTCCGTGCAGCTACGTAACCATCCCACTGATCCACGTTGAACAGTCCTGTTTCTGGGCGAGGATCAAAATCGTATTCCGCAAACATAGTCTGCTGTGCAATCACATTCCAGCGTGCTGATGACTTATCTAGACCTTTGAACAACCACTGCTCTTGTTTTTGGCCTGTCATCGTGGCTTCTTCAGCCAAAGCTTGGGAGCAACGGGGCTTGAGTCCATCATCACAAGGTTGATCAGTACGATATTGACGGGTATCCAACACGTTAAACTCAGCTAAATCACCAAAAGTAAACCGTCGATATAGCTGCATATCAGGCCCTTTAGGCAACGAAAAGCGGCGCAGGGGCATATGTTCGTAGTAAGCTTGGTAAGCGTAAGCCCGCCGAGTCACAAACTCTTCCTGACTTTGATTCTCTTCTGGTATCAAACCAGCGTAGTTATTTTCTACCTCATGATCGTCCCAGGTAACAATCCAAGGAAACTTGCTATGAACTGCTTGCAGATTTGGGTCAGTTTTGTATTGAGCGTGACGGTTACGATAGTCTTCTAGGGTAAAGATTTCAGAACCAATATGCTGGCGTAGCTTGTCAGGTTGGGCTTCGTACTCGTAAATGTAGTCACCCAAATGCACTACTAAATCGAGTTCCTCTTCCGCCATGTGCTTGTAGGCTGTGTAATAGCCGTTTTGCCAATCTTGGCAAGAGGCAAAAGCAAAGTTGAGTTGTGGAATAGAGGAATTCCGGGCTGGGGCTGTGCGAGTCCGACCAATCGGGCTAACTTCCTTACCCACTCGGAACTGATACCAATACCAACGCTCAGGTTCTAGTCCGCGCACATCAACGTGTACTGAGTGGGCTAGTTCAGGAGTTGCTAAGGTTTGACCACTTCTGACTATCTTGGTCATGTTTTTGTCAACGGCAACCGACCACCGCACTATAATGTTTTCTGGTGGCATTCCCCCACCATTAAGTGGGTCGATCGCTAGACGCGTCCATAACACCACACTATTGGGTAATGGATCACCAGAGGCTACACCAAGACTGAATGGATAGCTAGAAAACCTGGGCTGTGCCAATACTGGACGCCATTGACTAATTACTGCTAAGCCTGTGAAAAATCCTGCACCCAGTAAAAAATTCCGCCGTCTGCACCGGATTGGTAGCAAGCGATCGCCATCCATCAGTTTCATAGTGCCCCACTTGGTAATATTAATTAATTCGTTTCTAAGTAATTTGACCATGCAAAACGAACATACCAATCCATAACCAAATGGGGATTAAGGTAATGTTAAAGTTGATCTATAAATTAATAATTCACCGTAATTTTACTAGTAGTGGGAAAAATTTATCATGAATTGCTTACTAAGTGGTGGCAGTTGCTCCAATCTTTTCCAGTAGAACAAACTGCTGCTGAGGACGTCTTTTGGCAACTAGTTGCAGCTTATTCGACTCCTGGTCGCTATTATCACACCCTAGAACACATTTACCATGTACTCTCTGCTATAGAGACATTACAAAACCAGGCTCAAGATTTACCTGCTATTCAATTTGCTGCCTGGTTTCATGATGTTGTATATGATACTCAGGCACAAGATAATGAACAACAGAGCGCTAGCTATGCTGTTGAAATTTTAAGTTCGCTGCAAATTCCTCACAGTATTATTGCTAGAGTCGCAAGTCTAATTTTAGGCACAAAGCATCATCAAGTTGAACCAGATGATTTTGATGCTCAGGTGTTCTTGGATGCAGATTTAGAAATTCTAGGTAGCAATCCCCAACGCTACCATCAATATGCACGTTTGATTCGTCAAGAATATTTGTGGGTGCCAGATGTAGAGTATGCTACAGGGAGAAAGCAAGTTTTGTACCAGTTTTTACACAGAGATCGCATTTACTTAACAAATGTGATGTTTCATAAATTTGAATCATCCGCTCGCCAAAACCTGCAAGCAGAAATTATGAGGCTCGAACAGATTTCTCCAGCAAATCAATCATAGTATCAATAATGCGATCGCCTTTCATTGGTATGATATTTTCACCATGCAGCACTTCCTGCGTAATATGGAAATGCACTAAAGATCCAAGTAAAATTCTCGCCATTGCCTCTGGATCTCTTATTTTCAGTTCTGGATGAGACGCTAAATATTTATTGAGAGCCACCAGGGTTGGTTTGATCATGGAATTGACACAAATTTGAGCTAACTCTGGAAAGCGACCAGATTCCCCAATTAACACGCGCATAAATGCAGAATGTTCTTGGTCAGTACTCATCTGTTCTAAAGCTCTAGTTCCTACCTGGCGCAAAACTTCCAGTGGCTCGCCTTCCAAAGGTTCGCTACCAAATATCAACTGAAACTTCTTGCGTGCTAGTCGCTCGATTAATGCTTTAAATAGCCCCTCTTTATCTGCAAAGTGGCTGTAAACAGTAGCTTTAGAAACACCTGCTGCTGCTGCTACCCTATCCATACTTGTACCAGCAAAGCCATGGGCCAGAAACTCCTGCATTGCTCCTTGCAGAATTTGTTCTACTTTCTCAGGTGAAGTCTCACGCTCCATTTCATTTGTTTTTGCACGTATCATTTTTGCTGATTCCTGCTATGTACCAGAAGTATTGGGGTAGGGGTAAAGGGTAAGCGTAAAGGAAAATTTCATTCCTGTTACGTGCATCCTGACTTCTGTAAGAGACACTATGAACAGAGTTCACAATCAAAAAGCAAGATTTCTCTTCCCCTACACCCTATACCCTTACACCCTTTCTTCCTTATATCTTTACACCCTAAACCCTTCGTACCTTATTTTTTCTATAAATTTTTGTCTATAGATTGTAATGCTCAAAGAGAGAAACACGCACACGACAATAGTATTTCTGGAGAAGCCAGAGGTTAGCCCTTAACTTTTTCCCTAATATTTGCCGTGCCGTGTTTGTCAAGAAACTGCAAGGAATATGACTAAACGATACAGTTTAGTTTATTTACATTATAGTGCTTGCCAAACTAAACTGTTCGGTTTAGTTTAGTTATATTATAAAACTAAACTGTTTAGTTTTTGAGCAAGGGTACTATGCTGCAAAACTTCAAAGAGAGTTCTTTCTTACCACAATCGATATTTCGTCCGTCAATTGCGATCGCAGCAGTTGTAACTTTTACTGTGGGTGGGATCAGTGTTTACGCGCTTCAGCAGTCTCGGAGTGCTGAACAACAGAAAGCACAACAACAGCTAGTGCAACTACCAGAAGTCAAAACAGTCACAGCCTTAGGTAGACTAGAGCCAAAAGGAGAAGTGATCAAACTGTCTGCGCCTGCTTCCTCAGAAGGGAGTCGAGTAGAACAATTGTTGGTGAAAGAGGGAGATACAGTCAAAACAGGACAAGTAGTCGCAATTTTAGACAGTCGCGATCGCCTAGCAGCTGCGTTGGAAGAAGCCAAAGAAGCAGTACAAGTAGCCCAAGCTAATCTGTTGCAAGTCAAAGCAGGCGCAAAGCAAGGTGAAATAGCAGCCCAGACAGCAGAGATTGATCGCCTGCAAGTAGAAAGAGAAACCCAAATCACAGCCCAAAAAGCCACGATCGCCCGTTTGGAAGCAGAAAAAAACACGCAAATCGAAGCCCAAAAAGCCACCATCGCTCAGTTGCAAGCACAGCTAGATAATGCCCAAGCCGAATATCAACGCCATCAAAGTTTGTATCAACAGGGAGCGATTTCGGCATCCTCCCAGGATAGCAAGCGCCTGACTTTGCAAACAGCCCAACAACAACTAGCACAGGCCAAAGCCAACCTCAAGCGCATAGAAGAATCGTTACAAGAACAATTAGCAGAAGCAAGAGCAAACCTGACACGCATTCAAGCATCTGGACAAAAACAAATCGAATCAGGTAAAGCTACCCTCAATCGCATCGCCGAAGTCCGTCCTGTGGATATAGCAGCCGCCCAAGCGGAAGTCAACAAAGCGATCGCATCCATGAAAAGAGCAGAAGCCAACTTAAAACAAGCTTACGTGCGATCGCCCCAAGATGGTCAAGTTTTCAAACTATATACCCGTCCGGGTGAATTAATATCTAATGACGGCATTGCCGAAATAGGACAAACAAACCAGATGTATGCAGTAATAGAAGTTTACCAAAGTGATATCAGTAAAGTACATCCCGGGCAAAAAGTCCGCTTAGAGAGTGACTCCATCCCTGGTCAATTGTACGCAACCGTAGAAAGAATAGGCTGGCAAATCCAACGGCAAAACGTCATCAACAGCGATCCCTCCAGCAATATCGACGCCAGAGTCGTAGAAGTCCACGCCCAGTTAGACAAAGCCTCTAGTCAGAAAGCAGCAAAATTTACCAATCTGCAAGTCAAAGCAGTCATCGAACAATAACGTAAATGCACCTCGATAAACCCATCCGTGTTATCCGTGTTCCATAAGTGTGCATCGGTGTTCGATTTTTAAAACATTAAGTAGACTTGGAGCGAAACTACAGTGATTGGATTTATTCAGCAATTACAGCGACGCACACCCTTAGGATGGCTGCAACTCAACCGTCATAAAAGTCGTTTTCTAGTAGCATTATCAGGCATTGCCTTCGCGGATCTGTTAATTTTCATGCAAACAGGCTTCCAAGCAGCCTTATACAACAGTAATACCAGAATGCATCGCAGCTTAGAAGCAGACATTGTTTTAATTAATCCCCAAGCACGTAACATCGCCAACTTATCGACATTTACCCGGCGGCGACTATTCCAAACAATGGACGTACCAGGAGTGAAGTCAGCAGAACCGATGTACATCAACACCGTCTCTTGGAAGAATCCCCAGACTCGCAAAGAGACAATGGTTTTGGTGATCGGCTTCAATCCAGATAAACCAGCATTTAATTTACCAGAAGTCAATAGCCAACTAGACAAAATTAAATTACCAGATACCGTCTTATTTGATCGTGGTTCTAGGGGAGACTACCAAGAAGCGATCGCGCAAATTGAACAAGGTAAAACCGTCACTACTGAAATCGAACGCCGGACAATAACCGTCAGCGGGTTATTTAAAATCGGTGCTTCCTTCATCGCTGATGGTAGTTTAATTACTAGCGACCAGAACTTTTTGCGGTTATTTCCGAGACGAGAACCAGGTAGTGTTAATTTAGGATTAATTCAAGTTCAACCAGGCTACGACCCGCAACAAGTAGCGACAGCTTTGCAAAAACATCTAGCTAATGAGCAAGACGTCAAAGTTTTAACTAAAGAAGAATTTGTCAAATTTGAGGAACATTACTGGCAAACCAACACTGCGATCGGCTTTATCTTCAGTTTGGGTGTATCGATGGGATTTATTGTCGGGGTGATTATCGTTTATCAAGTCCTATCTACCGACGTCAACGCCCATATGAAAGAATACGCCACCTTCAGAGCTATGGGTTATCAAAATAGGTACTTGTTGAGTGTGGTATTTGAAGAAGCCATCATTATGGCAATGTTCGGTTTTTTACCTGGATTTGCCATATCTACAGGACTTTATGCCCTCACCCGGAGCGCGACAAATTTGCCACTATACATGACTTTAGCCACAGCAGTACAAGTATTAATTATGACAATAATTATGTGTATGATTTCGGGGGCGATCGCTACTCGTAAAGTCTTAGCTGCTGACCCCGCAGATATGTTTTAACTTAATTTGTTGTTTGTTGTTTGAAACAATCAACTACCAACTACCAACCACCAACAATTATGGTCATTTCTGTTAAAAATCTCAATCACTACTTTGGTAAAGGACAACTCCGCAAACAAGCGTTATTTGATATTAATTTAGAGATTAACGCTGGTGAAATTGTGATCATGACAGGTCCTTCTGGTTCTGGCAAAACTACCCTACTAACCTTAGTTGGTGGGTTGCGTTCTGCTCAAGAAGGGAGTTTGCGGGTGTTGGGAAGAGAACTCTGTGGTGCAAATGACAAAGCACTGACGCTGGCGCGACGTAATAATGGTTATATCTTCCAAGCGCATAATTTGCATGGTAGTTTGACAGCTGTCCAGAACGTCAAGATGGGTTTAGAACTGCACAATGGACTTTCCCCAAAAGCAATGTACACTCGCGCCGCCGAGATGTTAGAGATGGTAGGATTGGGTAATCGTCTGAATTATTACCCGGATGATTTATCGGGAGGACAAAAACAACGAGTAGCGATCGCTCGTGCTTTAGTGAGTCATCCGAAAATAGTCCTTGCGGATGAACCTACAGCAGCCTTGGATAGTAAATCTGGTCGAGATGTGGTTAATCTAATGCAGAAGCTAGCCAAAGAGCAGGGTTGTACTATTCTTTTAGTAACCCACGACAACCGGATTTTAGACATAGCTGATCGCATTGTTTATATGGAAGATGGCAGGTTAGCAAATGCTCCTGTGGCAGCATGAATTGTAGATTTAGAGGGTAAACCAAAAAGAGGATTGGCGTTGCATGTTTACGCATCACGACTCGTAATTTAATTTACCCTGTCAGTGTTGACGGGTAGCAAGCTAGCTATAACTCTTAATTTACTAAGCTTGAATACTAAGCGCTGAGCTTGTTGTTTATATAACCCCAATGGTAACTTGCCAGGTAAGTTCTTCATGAGTTGTCTGGCTGTACCGATACTACACCCAGAAATAATACTGATGGCATTTGCATCATCAAAAATTGCATCGGAAGTTAAAGCTTTTTCAATTTGCACATGCCAATTTCGAGGAGATCATTCACATCGCTCTACTTTTTGTAAACTTCTGGTAGTTGCTAAAATAATCATGTGATCGCCAACAGCAAGACGTGTGTCATAACTGGACATGAACTTGGAAGGTGATGGAGGAGGTAATTTTACCAATGACAAATAATAAATGAGACCCCAATTTGTAGAGACGCTTCAAACAGCGCGTCTCTACATTTGTGCTGACTTACTTAAATCCCTAAACAATCTCAAACTCTATCTGTCGACTCGTCAAAAAATCATGAGTGAAATGATCCACTAAATTCGTATCACTCAACTCTAAATTGTAAAAATCCACACTCTCATGCTCAAAATATGGCCCTGCGTGCCAAGTTCCCACTTCTAACTTGATAAAACAATTCCCCGGAATACGGAAAGCTGCAATGTTTTCTAAATCTGGTTCATTCATATCATTATTAGGAGGACAAACCGCAATTAACCAGTCTTTACCTTCTAATGAACCCAGACATTGAGTGCATTGGACATGGCGAGTGATTTTGTGAAATTTCCGTCCCCGACCTTCCAAATGCATAATGTAAAAACGGGGTGTGCCTTGATCTAGTTTTAATTGAGCATCTTCTGTGTCGAAGGTTTTACCATCTTGACTAGGAAAAATTACCTGTCCATAACGGGCAAAGTTTTCTGGTGTTATCAATTGGGCTTGTAATTGTTTTACTATGTTTGATGTATTCATATCCATGATAAAAATACTATTTAAGTCTCCGAATCCAAGCTCTAAATTCTTTCATAGTCCTATTTCTGCCAAAAGTTTTACTTCTGTTTAAATAGTCAGGAATTATTTCATTAATTGGCAAGTTAGTGAAAAGAAGACTCGTATCTGATTCAATATATTTATTATCAATAAGTATATTCCCGAGTATGACTTAGTTTTGATAGCGATCGCTGTCTATAACTCTGCTCTTTTTTTGATATTAAAACAAGTTACTTTTACTGAGTTTCATATACATATGTTGATTCAAATGTCAAGGTTTTTGTTACTTCAGTTATCATTTGTACTTAAAAAATATTAGTAAAAATTATTATATTGACGTTATGGATTTTTTTGCTTTCAATATCAATTACTATTGAGTCATAAAAATAACTAATAGATTTCATAGCAAAGCTCTCTGCTAGTGAGATTCACATTTGCTGAGTTTGCTAGCTAATATTTGCTCTGGGTTTAAAATCAAACCTACGGTAGATGTTTTAGTATTAATACCCAAATACAAGTTTTTTGGTAGCATTTTCGTCATTATGTAACCTGAGATTGACGCTTCCATTACCACGTTTGCTAGTAGAATCGAGTTATTAAGTTTTATTGCCTGTTTTCAGCAACCTAAATCAGTAAACAGTGAACAGTTATTAGTGAACAGACGTATTGTGACGCTCAGATAAGCGCTACCAACGCTTTCGACCAATTGGTCAGGGACTTAAACCCAAGCGAAGATGTGTCCTTTACTGATAACTGATAACTGTTACAAGCAGCTGAACACTTAGTTATTTATTTTCCGAAGCTTCAGCAGAAGCTCTAAACTGGATAACGGTAAAGAGAGGATTTCACAAAATGGCATTTACACAGCCCCCCCTTCCTTTTGCATTTGATGCTTTAGAGCCATACGGTATGAAAGCTGAAACTTTCGAGTACCACTATGGTAAGCATCACAAAGCTTATGTAGATAACCTCAACAAACTCACTGAAGGTACAGAGCTTGCTGATAAGTCCTTGGAAGAAGTAATCCAGCTTTCTTTTAAAGATTCCTCCAAAACAGGCGTTTTTAACAATGCTGCCCAAGTTTGGAATCATACCTTTTTCTGGAACTGTCTGAAGCCAGCAGGTGGCGGTGCACCTACAGGTGATTTAGCTACCAAAATTGAAAAAGATTTTGGTAGCTTTGATAAATTCAAAGAAGAGTTTTCTAATGCCGCAGCGACTCAATTCGGTAGCGGTTGGGCTTGGTTAATCGATGATGGTGGCACCTTGAAGGTGATGAAGACACCCAATGCTGAGAATCCTCTTGCTCACGGTAAGAAGGCACTCCTAACCCTAGATGTTTGGGAACATGCCTACTACATCGATTTTCGCAATGCTCGTCCAGCATTTATCAAGAACTTTTTGGATCAATTGGTGAACTGGGACTTTGTAGCTGAACAATACGCTACGGCTTAAATCAGTGTAGACACGTAGCGGCTTGCCGCAGGCTACAGTTATCAGTTAAAAGTGTCAAAAACTATAACTGACAACTGATAACTAATTAATTGCCGAAATATCAATTGGTTCACTAAAACTTAAGACAGTCACGATTCCGATCGTGACTGTTTTTGATTCATCATTGTATGAAAGCAACTTATATATTCAACAATTGAGAAACAAAAGACATGGATAGCAAAGACTTAGCCCAGTACATGGAAGCGACTGACAGCATTGCCAAACCCTGGTTGATGGTACAACTGCGACTGAAGAAACTGCAAGAACTGCGCGAAGCACTTTCAGAAAATGAATACGCTGATACATTGGCTGATATTCACCAAGATTTAATGAATTTAGGTGAATGGTGGCGTGGTAGAGAAGATGAGGTGTTTTAACTTAGTCATTGGTCATTGGTCATTGATTAATAGTTAGCACTCATTACAAATGACAAACAACAAAGGACTAATGACTAGTGATCACACAAGGCGCCCAACGTGATACTCTAGGTGGTTGGGGCATTGATAACGGTGTTGTAAGTAATGGATTACAAAGAGGCAGGAGTTGATGTTGAGGCTGGCCGAGCTTTTGTAACTCAGATTCGGAATTTGGTTCATAGCACTTTCAGACCAGAAGTGTTGGGTGGATTGGGAGGCTTTAGTGGCTACTTTCAGTTACCAACTGGTTTGCAGGAACCAGTTTTAGTTTCTGGTACTGATGGTGTAGGCACAAAACTTAAAATTGCTCACACTCTCAACATCCATGACACCGTTGGGGTTGATTTGGTAGCGATGTGCGTTAATGATGTGTTGACATCTGGCGCGGAACCACTATTTTTTTTGGATTATCTGGCAACTGGTAAGTTAGAGAAAGAGCAGTTAACCCAAGTCGTGGCGGGTATAGCTTCTGGTTGTAAACAAGCTGGTTGTGCTTTATTGGGGGGAGAAACAGCAGAAATGCCTGGTTTCTACCAAACAGGTGAATATGACTTGGCTGGTTTTTGTGTGGGAGTTGTAGAAAAAAGCCAACTACTTGATGGTTCGCAAGTACAAGTAGGAGATGTGGCGATCGCACTCGCTAGTGCAGGTGTCCATAGTAATGGCTATAGTTTGGTTAGGAAGATTATCTCTGATCGTGGGTTGGCTTGGGAGCAGCGCCCAGAATTACTTGGTGGGAAAACTTTAGGAGAAATTTTCCTTACACCTACCCGCATCTATGTCAAACCTGTTCTCGCTGCACGCCAAGCGGGTTTAGAAATTCACGGTATGGCTCATATTACTGGTGGTGGCTTACCAGAAAATTTACCTAGATGCTTAGGACAAGGACAAGCAATTAAAATTAACCCTGACGGTTGGTTTATTCCTCCTGTATTTCAATGGTTAGCCCAGATTGGTTCAGTTAGTCCTCAAGTGATGTATAACACTTTTAACATGGGTATAGGTTTTGTCTTACTTGTACCTCCGCAACAAGCTCAACAAGCAATACATCATTTTGAGTCACAAAATATTGCAACCTATACGATTGGTGAAGTCATTACTGGCTCCGGTGAATTATTAGGTTTACCAGAGTAAAAGACAAAATTAATACATTTGAGTATCCCGCCAATGAATAAATTCCAAGGCTAATAACACAAGTCCGTTTTAACGAACTCAAAGACTTTCTTAGTCAGATTTATCTGACTTTAACTATTAGCCAATAAATTTATTTGGTGCAAGATATCAGATTACCAATTACCAATCACCAATGATATGAATGTTCGAGTGGACATGAGATGACTCAATAAGTATCTTAATCGTTATTTCTATATCTACTCTTGTGGGAAAAACTGAGATTTTGAGCAATATTTATTACTTTTATTGAGGTTGGCAATCGAAAATACTCATGACCGACTGCGTTTGAATTTGCTAACGTAGTCTTAACATATTGAAAAATATTACTAACCAAGCTTACAAAAAGTTTGCTAGCACTATATAGAAGTGTTGGTATTTTCAGAGCTATAGATAGTTGTGTTGGAGTGTTAACTATCACTCATGACAAAAAAGAGGGGGTTATGACTGTCAATTTTATTCGGACTGCTTTTGCCTCTAGAGAATTCTTAGAAGAAGTATTTCAAAACATCAATGCTCAAAGTTGTCCGAAGTGCTTCAACTTTCACATGCACACCGTCTACTCTGATGGGAAATTGCATCCTTGTAGGTTAATGGAACAGGCGATCGCTATCGGTTTAGAAGGGCTAGCCATTACCGATCATCATAGTATATCTGGCTACCAAGTAGCAAAACAGTGGTTGGAAGATTGGCAATGGAGCAATCCAGGTGTACGTATTCCTCACCTGTGGAGTGGTGTAGAAATTAATGCCAACCTCCTGGGTATAGAAGTTCATATTTTGGCTTATGCCTTTGATACTACACATCCAAGTATCAAGCCATACATTCAAAGAAGAGTTACCACAGGTGAAGAATATCAAGCAGCTAACGTCATTACTGCTATCCAAAAAGCAGGTGGATTAGCTGTACTTGCTCACCCAGCACGTTATAGAAAATCCCATTTAGAATTGATTCCTGCTGCTGCTGAACTAGGTATTAATGGTGTGGAAACTTTCTACGCCTACAACAACCCAAAGCCTTGGCAACCTAGTGTGACAGAATCACAACAAATCCAACAGTTAGCTGCTGAATACGGACTCTATAACACCTGTGGTACTGATACTCATGGTTTAAGTCTATTACAGCGATTGTAAACACAGGAAAAATTATGAATTCTGAATTCTGAAATTTCCAGCATTCATTATTTTGCACCTACCCTATATCCCGTTGTGAGAATAAATTCTCGACAAGTCTGTTTAAACGAACTCAAAGACTTTCCTAGTCAGATTTATCTGAATTTTGCTATGAGCCAAGAAATAAATTTCTTGGCGGTACGAAAAGTTGGTGCAAGATATGAACTGACACCCCTACTCTGTTCCTAATGAATTTTGAATTTTTAATTGCTTTCTCCCAATCTCCCCATCCCTTGTGTCACCTTCCAATGTGGCACAGCACCGAAATGACTACAAGGTGATTGTTGTTACCTTTGTGTATACAATATAACTATAATTTCTGCGTTGGAGGGCTTCTATGGATAAACGTTGCCCCCGACTTCTCTTAAGAGGGGGTTGGATTTTAGCTATACTGTTATTTATTTCCCCCGCACTTATATCAGCAAATACATCTAACTTTGGTAAAATTACTTTATCACCCAACTTTGAACCAGCAGAAGGGACAGTAACAGGTTATACAGGTGGCTCTTATTCTCTATCAGCAATTAGCAATCGCGATCGCCACAAAAATGCCTGTATTGGCTTTGCCGATCCAACTCCAGATCACATCTTAATTTTGAAAGAAAACTTTCCCCGCCTGAAAATAATCGTCAACAGTGGCGGTTACGATACCACTCTACTCATTCAAGGGCCAGACAATAACACTATTCGCTGTGGTGATGATACAGGTAACAGTAAAGATGCCAGTATTGACGACAAAGACTGGAAAGCAGGAACTTATAAAGTTTGGGTAGCAACCTTTAACTCTCAAGTCAAAAAGAACTACACACTTTCTGTTCAGGAGTAGGGATCGGGGTGGCGAAAGGGAAAAATACTAACCACTAACAACTAACTACTAACAACTAACAAACAACAACCAACAAATATTAAGATAGAGTGTAGCTTGTTTGGCAAAACAGAGGGTACATTGAGCGTGCTGTCTACACTCCTTGCTGATTTTCGCATTATTTTTGAACGTGACCCAGCTGCCCGTAACTGGTTGGAAGTATTGTTTTGCTACCCTGGTTTACAAGCTTTGCTATTTCATCGGCTGGCTCATTGGCTGCATCATGTTGGTATCCCCTTTATTCCCCGTTTGATCTCCCATTTTGCCCGGTTTTTGACCGGAATCGAAATTCACCCCGGTGCTGTGATTGGTAAAAGTGTATTTATTGATCATGGGATGGGGGTAGTAATTGGCGAAACAGCGATTGTGGGAGATTATGCGCTGATTTATCAAGGCGTTACTCTGGGTGGTACTGGTAAAGAAAGCGGTAAACGCCACCCGACTTTGGGTGAAAATGTTGTAGTTGGTGCAGGTGCAAAAGTATTAGGTAATATCCAAATTGGTAATAATGTTCGTATTGGTGCTGGCTCAGTTGTTTTGAGGGATGTACCTTCTAATTGCACTGTTGTTGGTATACCCGGTCGCATTATTTATCGTTCTGGTGTGCGAGTCGCTCCATTGGAACACAATAATTTACCAGACTCGGAAGCAGAAGTAATTCGCGCTTTAGTAGACCGAATTGAATTGTTAGAACAACAAATACAAAGCCTACAGCAGAATCAATCTGACACCAAAACTCTTGTTTTTGTAAATCAATTGCCCGCTAATAAAGAAAGTGAAAAATTACAAGATGGTCTGTCTTGCAATCTCAGAGATAAGGCTATTCAAGAGTTTCTGGATGGAGCTGGAATTTGAGACTTTGTTGTTTTATTTTTTGCCCGTTAGTGTATTTTCATCCAGAATGAGTATAAAGTTTTTAAACCTAGAGGAACGCAGAGTTTCGCTAGGGATTGATAGCTTGGATGAACCACTCTTTTTGTTGATCATCGTAACAATAAAGCCAGCGATTTTGCGGTTCACCACGCAATTCTAAGTGGTCTACCTTAACCGGATTGAGTAGCAACAAACAAAAATTTGCTAATGGCTGCATCCGATCAGGTTGGGGAAGAATAAAGGTTTTTTGTTCTTCCATTCTCCTGGGTTTACCAGGATGAGGCCAAGCAAACTGTATGCGTGCAGCATCACTAAGTTCTTGCCATGTTGTAGTGCGGGATTGTTGTAACACTGGGTCAAAATTATCCCATCCCACCAGAGTCAAGCAGCCACTGATGCGGAATTGTTCACGTGTACTAGGAAAATACCAACAAACTTCCGCCCAAGGTTGTTGTTGAATTTGGTCAACTTTTTCACTACGATCATCAGTAATGAATTTGAGCTTATTGGTATCTTCTAAAAAGCCACGGAATACCACAGTACGATTAGCAGGACGACCATTACTTCTTACCGTTGCCAGTTGTAAGTAACGAGCATAAACAAGGCTACGGTTACGATGAAGAGCGCGAGCGATCGCATTTCGCCAAGGAGCAATAGACATAGTTTAAAGCCCCAAATAATCCTGGATATACTGATTTACTAATTCTGGTTGTTCCTGCTGTACCCAGTGGCTACAATCGGGAATATATTTAATTTGTAAATCTCTTACATAAGCTTCTGTACCGTATGTGAGTTCTTTTCCCAATGCAGTATCTTTTTCACCCCAAATCATTAATGTTGGAACTTCTAAGATTCCCCAACTTTTATTAAACATTTTATCTTGAAAAATATTCCGGTAATAATTCAACATTGCTGTCAATGCTCCACGTTTGGCAGCAGCATTTTTATAAGCTTCAATATCAACTTGACTAAAAGTATTTTTATTCACAGCCATGCCTTTAAAAGCATTTTCAAGTAGTTGATAATCCAACGATTGAATCAAGAGTTCTGGTAGCCAGGGCAGTTGGAATAAAAACATGTAAGAACTTTTGAGTAATTGTCCGGGTGTACGTAACCCTTCACTAAACTTAGCTGGATGAGGGATATTTAATATAATTAATCGCTCTACCATTTCTGGATGAGCATAAGCAAAACACCAAGCGATCGCACCACCCCAATCATGACCAACCAAAATACACTTTTCGTATCCTAATCCCTTAATTAAACCCTGAATATCTTTAATAAATTCATCCATTACATAGGCAGATTGCTCTTGAGGTTTTTCGCTGTCATTGTACCCACGCAAATCTACAGCCACAACTTTAAAATGTTTAGCAAATTCTGGAATTTGATGCCGCCACGAATACCAAAACTCAGGAAAGCCATGCAGCATCAACATCAATACTCCTTCTCCTTGAGTGACATAATGCAGCTTAATTCCATCAGTAGTAATGTAATCGTGCTTCCAGCTAGTCTCTATCACAGATATGACTCCTAAAAAATAGTTATTAAATTGCAGTTATTACTAATTATTTAAATTCACCAGTAGTGAATTTCTCAACTCGAAAAACAAATCTCAAAACAACAATTAAATTGTCTAAATATAATAATATGTCGACTAAATTTAAAGCTAACTATATTTTCATCTAGTGTAACATAATGTTCTTGATTAAGTAAACATCTTAAAATGCAAACTAAAATCTATCTTTCCTTAGCGCTCTTGGCATCTTGGCGGTTCGTTAAAACAGCAAAAATCTGACTTTATCAGCAACTATATTAAACTAATAAATCAACCACTTAAAAATATGCAATTCTCCTTGAGATGGATGAAAAACATAGCTATATCCTGCTAGAAACATAGCTATGAATATATTCAAAAACTATGACACAGCAACTTATACACCATCTAGCAGCCAATTAAGTAGAAGGCAGACGCAAAAGGATCCCGATGGAACTCGCTTCACCGCTAGGCATGAAACAACCTCACAAGAACAACCCCTTTCCTTTGCTTATTGCCTATTCCTTGTTACCTGTTCCCTGTTCACTATTCCCCATTCCCTAAGATGACTATCATTGAAACTCGAGGCGTTTGGCTGACTACTACCGATAGCGAGGTTCTTCGTTCTCAAGAACGCATTGCTTCAGCAATGGACTTTTTAGCCGAGACAGGGTTTAATGTTGTCTTTCCAGTTGTCTGGGGTAAGGGAGCAACGCTATACCCTAGTCAGGTTATGCAACAGACTTTTGGTATAGAAATAGACCAATCATTTCTGGGACGTGATCCGCTAGCAGAAGTAGTTGCTGTTGCGCATCGAGTGGGTTTAAAAGTCATCCCTTGGTTTGAATACGGATTTGCTAGTTCCTACAACATGAATGGGGGACAACTGTTAGCAAAAAAACCAGAATGGGCTGCCCGTGATTGCAAGGGTAATTTACTCAAAAAGAATGGCTTTGAGTGGTTGAACTCTCTCAACCCAGAAGTTCAGAATTTTATGTTGAGTTTAATACTAGAAGTTGCGCGAAATTACGAGGTTGATGGTATTCAAGGTGATGACCGCTTGCCCGCATTACCTTGTGAAGGCGGTTATGATCAAATTACTGTAGAACGTTATCGCCAGCAGGTTGGTAAGCATCCCCCACAAAATTACAAAGACTATCAGTGGTTAAAGTGGCGTGCTGACATTCTCACAGAATTTCTTGCCCGTTTGTATCAATCAGTCAAAGCCATAAATTCCAATTTAATAGTATCAATGGCTCCTAATATTCCTGGCTGGGGATTTCAAGAGTATCTGCAAGACTCGCGGACTTGGTTGGAACGAGGGTTAGTAGATATTTTGCATCCACAGATATATCGCCGTAACATCTTTAGCTATCGATGTACACTTGAGCAGCTGCTTCACAAGGAATTAGCAGGTATAGAATTAGCAAGATTAGCGCCAGGAATTTTAATGAAAATTGGTTCCTATCAAATCAGTGGTAACGAACTTGTACAGGCAATTGAGTTTAATCGTGCTTGTGGTATTTCAGGAGAAGTATTCTTTTTCTACGAAGGTTTACGAGAAAATAATAATGCTCTAGCGAAGGTGTTACAAAGAGGCCCTTATGCTCAATCAGCGACTTTCCCCTCTGTTGCGGATTTGAATAGATTAAGTGAAAATCGAATAGGATTATCTTCTATTTGGCAAAGATTAATAAGACTTTTTCACACTATTTTTTAGAGGTTATAGGCGTGGATTATCAAACGCAAATTGTTCAAGTTATAGAAACTCTTAAACGCGATTTACCCACACTTTTTGTCAAGGATATTTCCTACAATATTTATACACAAGATATATATTTTCAAGACCCTGTTAATAAATTTAAAGGTAAAATAAATTATCGCATCATTTTTTGGACTTTGCGTTTTCACGCCCGCTTATTTTTCACAGATATTCATTTCGATTTACACGATGTTTATCAGTCAGCTGAAGATATCATCACAGCAACATGGACTGTGCGTGGTGTATTACGTGTTCCTTGGCAAGCACACATATTGTTTAATGCATATTCTACCTATAAACTCAACCAAGATGGTTTGATATATGAACATATCGACACTTGGGATCGAAAACCTGGGGAAATTTTACAGCAGTTTTTTCGCAAGGGAAAAGCCCATAAATAATGTGTTTGTAATCAGCGCTTTAGCACTTCTTTAAAAACTCAAGAAACAAAAAATTACCTCTAGCTGTCTTTAAGGGCAAGAGGTATAAATGGCGTATCTATCCGAAATAATTGGAGGGGACTGGTAGTTAGTGTTATTGCCATTGCCTAACCTCGGTAAACAAGTACAAGCTAACTTCCTGTCAATCAGGCTCTATAATTATGCGAATTTCTTCTGCTGCAATTTTTACTTTAGCTACTTTAGCCACTGGCAATGTGACTCAGCAAGCAACAGCTGCGCCTGCCAATAATTTTACTCAAAATCAAAAAACAGCAAATGTAGTAATACCAGTAACTGAAGTTACACCTGCACAGGTAAATGCGATCGCATCACCGGAAACAGTTGTCGTTTCCCAATTTTCCCAAAACAAAAACACAGGTCAAGAAATTACTGACAATAATTTAATTGTGACTGCGACGGATATACAAATTGTTGGTGCAACACCAGAATTGCAGCAGATTGTGAGCAAGATTATCAAAACTCAAGTTGGCGGCGAAACTAGCCAAACTCAGTTACAACAAGATGTGGCGGCAATTTTAGACACTGGTTTATTTGCTAATGCCAGCGTTAATAGCAGCAGTACCAAAGCAGGATTAAATGTAGTTTATCAAGTGCAACCTGTCGTAGTGCGATCGCTACAATTTTCTGGTGCAAAAGCCCTTAACTATCAGCAAGCCTTAAAACCATTTCAATCTCAAATCGGCAAGCCAATTAGCCCTGCAAACTTGCAGCAAGCAGTACAGCAAATCAATCAATGGTACGCTGACAACGGTTACAAAGTAGCCCGGGTATTATCAATCACACCTAGTCGTGAAGGAATTTTAACTGTCGATGTCGCAGAAGGGTTAGTAGGCGATATTAAGTTTCGCTTTGTCAACGATCAAGGTCAAACAGTAGATGAACAAGGTAAACCAATAGCAGGGCGGACGAAAACAGATTTTCTCCGACAACAAATAAAACTCAAGCCTGGTGAACTTTTTCAAGAAAATTTAGTTAAACAAGACTTACAACAGTTATATAAATTAGGACTATTTGACAGCGTCAATGTCGCCCTAGAAGGCGATGCAACCAAGCTAGACGTCATTTACCAACTCCAGGAAAGGGGCGCACGTTCTGTAAATGTCGGGGGCAATTATAACGCTGACCAAGGTTTAGTAGGTAGTCTTTCCTTTCAAGACCAAAACGTCGGTGGTGTGAACAACTCTTTTGGCGCTAATCTGCAAATAGGCGCCCGTGACCTCCAGTTTAATACTAAGTTTACTAATCCCTATCGCAGCAATAACCCTGATGCCCTTGGTTACAGTGTAGGTGCTTTCCGTAATCGGGAGTTGTCAAATACCTTTGATGATGAAATTAAATTAGCCAATGGCGATAAAGTCCGGGAAGGACAATTTGGTGGTAGTTTAACATTCCAGCGACCAATTGAAGGCTGGGATACCAGCTTAGGATTTAATTACAGCCGTACTAGCATCCGCGATAGCGACGGTAAAATTACCCCTGTAGATGCCCAAGGTAATCCTTTATCGTTTAGTGGTACGGGTATTGACGACCTGACAACTGTATCTTTTACTGCTAACAAAGACAATCGGGATAATCCCGCTAACCCAACTCAAGGATCTGTTTTACGTTTGAAAACAGAACAATCAATTCCCATCGGTCAGGGTGAAATTTCCATGAATCGCCTGGAGGCGAACTATAGTCAATTTGTGCCAATTAAATTATTTGACTCTCAACAGCCACAGGTATTTGCTGTGAATTTGCAAGCTGGAACCGTGATTGGTGATTTGCCACCCTATCAAACATTTAACTTGGGCGGGCCAAATTCTGTACGTGGTTATGATTCTGGCCAGCTTGGTAGTGGTCGGAGTTACGTATTAGCTTCAGCAGAATACCGCTTTCCTGTGTGGCAAAATTTTGGTGGCGTTGTGTTTGGTGACTTCGCTTCTGATTTAGGTTCTGGTGACACTGTACTTGGCAGCCCGGCGGGAGTGCGTGGTAAACCAGGTATTGGTTTTGGTTATGGGGCAGGTATACGCTTTAATTCACCCTTAGGCTTAATTCGTGCTGACTACGGTATCAATGACCAAGGTGAAGGTAAATTTCACTTTGGTATCGGTCAGCGTTTTTGATTTTTAAGGGATTGGGGACAAGGAGGACAAGGGAGGACAAGGGGGAATTGGTTACTATGTTATTCTCCTCACACTCTCCACCACCCCATTGCCCCTAATCCCCACCAGGGGCCCCGAGTTCCCCATCTCCAACCCCCGATTCTGATCGAGATTTTCAGTTTCGGATTTTAGATTATTAGGATAATATTTGACGCTAATCTAAAATCTAAAAATGGATGCCCAGATCTAAATCTCAAATCCCAAATCAAAACACTATGCTAGCTGGTACAAAATTGCAGGGTGGAAAGTATACCTTAGACCAAGAAATTGGTCGGGGTGGCTTTGGCATTACTTTCAAAGCTACTCATCACTTTTTAAACCATGTAGTAGTGATTAAAACCCTGAATGAAAAGCTAAGACAACATCCTGATTTTGCCAAGTTTGAGCGTCAGTTTCAGGATGAGGCCAGGCGCTTGGCTACATGTGTCCACCCCAATATTGTCCGGGTCAGCGACTTTTTTGTCGAGAATGGGCTGCCATACATGGTGATGGAGTACATTCCAGGTGAAACCTTAGGGGAAGCATACGTTTTACCAGGAATTCCTCTACCAGAGGCGACAGCAATTCATTACATTCGGCAAATCGGGGCTGCTTTACAAGTAGTGCATCAAAATGGTCTGCTGCACCGAGATGTCAAACCTGATAATATAATTCTCCGCCAAGGAACTCAGGAAGTAGTACTGATTGATTTTGGTATTGCCCGCGAATTTAATAGTGGGGTGAGGCAGACTCATACAGGTATGGTGTCTGAGGGCTATTCACCAATTGAACAATATTTATCGCAAGCACCACGCACACCTGCAACGGATGTTTACGGTTTAGCAGCGACGTTATATTCATTTTTGACAGGGCAAGTACCTATGCCCGCATTATTGCGCGATCGCGAACAAATGCCCACACCCCGCGAATTGCAACCCCACTTAAGTGCAGCAGTGAATCAAGCTGTGATGCGCGGTATGGCAATTGAAGCCAAGTTCCGCCCCCAAACAGTGGCAGAATGGTTGAAGCTACTACCAGGAGAAGGAATAAATCAGATACCAGTGCCCGTGGTTACGCAAACAGTGCCAACTATTGATTTATCTGCCCAGTTGCACCAAGAAAACTTACCTAAACAAAAAACAGCCAATCAAAAAAAATTTTCATCACTGTTTGCCAAGCTTAATTCTGCTACTAAAAAACTGCGATCGCCAAAAGTACTTCTGGGTAGTGGTGTAGCTGTGATTGCTGCCACAGCAGGTTTTGGTATAACCACCATGTTTAACAAGCCACAGCAACCAACTCCTAAACCAGTTTTTCAACAACCTAATCAAACTACTTCAGCCGAAATACGATCCACCGATACACCCTCGCCGACACCCTCTGAGACTTCCGTCAGCTCTGCGCCCGTCTCTACTACTTCCAGGCGACGCAGCAAGCGCAATCGGCGTTATCCCCAACCAGAAACTTCAAATCGGAACTCCACAGAAGAATCAACTAGAAATAATTCTCAAACTGAAGATTTACAACAGGGGCAATCTTCAGAACAAGTATCATCACCCACCACGCCCAGTACTTCTTCTTCACCATCTCTAGTGGAAAAACTGCGAGAAATACGTAACTCTCGTCAAAATTCTCCTTCTCCATCTCCAGTAAATCAGTTAGTACCACCACCATCTTCAGTTAAAATCAAGCTTTCTCCACCACCGCCATCAACAAATGATTCTAGTTCAGTTGTTGTGCCAATCTTGCCCAACAGAGGGTCAAAACAGTCAAATCCCCCAGAGGTAGTAGTTCCAACCCAGGAAGTCAAGCAAAACTTTAACTTTGATAGTCAATCAGGACAAAAGCCACAAAAGGAAGTTAAACAAGAAAATAGTGAGGAAACGACACAAACCGACGATAATTAGTTCTCGACCATATTAATTTTGACGGGTGAATCGGATGTTCAATTTCTCTTGTTTTGTTTTTACTTCCTGGTCTACCCTGCGGGTACTCTACCTTAAGCCTATAAGCGCGTCTAGGTGACAGAAAGCGGAGCCACTGCGTTGGACGGGTTTCCCGGCTTTTAGCACGTGGCGTCCAAGACTGCGACCCCTTCACCGCTGTTGCGTTTAATGCGTCCTGAGTACTTACTAGGGAACAGCGATCGCACTCGCGCAATTCTTAGCCGCCTTGCAGATCATGAAAATTCTTATGCCTTCAGCCTTATCAACAACAAAGGACGCTCAAAAAATTTTAACCTGTGGCTGTAGAGAAGCTCAAATATAAAATATAGTACTATGTTCAATTGACAGCATCATATTCGTTCCAGAAGCAGTGGATTTAAAAGCGGGTGAATATAGAGCCTCTGGAAGAACAGCCAAAATAATTTTTGCACAAGCAAAGCAGTTGATCAGCTTGCTTAATCGTGAATTTTCTGAGTTTGGCTAAGACTCAGTGTAAATTTGCACACAAAACTTTGTGGTAGTAAGTTACTTGCTATCACTTTGTTGTTATCCAATTGCAAAGCGCGGAATTTGAGATATGAGCAATAGAAAAGAAAGTGAAAGTAACGGAAAAGCCCATGAAAGGAATATTGGTGAGAAATTTACTCCTTTAGGAGGCGGAGAATATATGGAAGAAAGTTCAGGTAATCCGGTGGAGAGGGAAGAAATCGTGAAAGAAGATAAAGACGAAAAGGGTAATGGCTCTGGTAAAAGTAAGTCCTAACTAACTGAATATTTATCCCCACGCCTAATCTTAGCCCTTGTGGGGGTAATACAAAAAGACTGCTTGAGAGGCAACTATGGAAGAAGAATTCACTCAAAGGTATCAAATCATCAATTCATCTGAAGAGCTAAAAAAAATACCTACTAGGCAATCTTATACTAGACCACTTCATATAGTGACATATTGGAGAAAAGATAATGATTTTTTAATTGAAAAAACTACATTAACTTTAGGAAAATCTTTGAAGCAATCAGAAATTGAAGCAGCGAAATTGATGCATGATGCTGTTGAAGAACATTTTGGATTAACAAGAAAAGAAATTTTTAGCATATTATTAGAGCTTTATGGCGGACAACAGGGTTACTATGTTGTTGATTTAAAAAATCGCCAATACTTCTACTATAAAAACTACGAAGATATGATAGTAAAGCTGGAAGAATTAGGCTGTCAACCTGTTGATTACTAACGTAATGTAATTTTTTCTCTACATGGGCAATGTTTTGGTCATGAGTAATGAGAAATAAAAAAACTACCAAAAGTTGTCACGAATTAACTTGAATCACCAATTTTCCAAGGTGAGCCGCACTTTGCAAGAATTTTTCTGGCAGGTGAGTTGACCGTAAATCCAGTCTTAAAAGAAAATGCCAGCGACGCGATCGCCTACTTTAACTCGTGTCACACCTTCTGTCAATGCTACGACTTCACCCGCACCATCAGGCATGGGAATGAGTCGATTTTAAATTTTGACTGTGGAATAAATCTAACATCCAAAATCGAATGACTTGGATAGATGCATCCTGAAGGCATGATGATTTCCTATCAAAGCTTGATGTTTTACTTTTTGGGAGTACTTGGCTGGCGGCTAGTGCGGAAAGTCACATTCACACCTTCATTGGACTGTTCTAGAACCAGTAAAGGCGTCGGTTTAGCCTTCTGATCCCAATGCATATAAGCAACTCGACCTTGAATGGTAGGTTGCCAGTTATCCTCCTCATCTGCAGGCCCGAGATAATTTTCAATACAGTCAATAATCTGGCTAATCGTGGCTGAAGTTGCTTGTGTTGGTAACTTCATTAGGCGAATTTGAATGCGAAATAGCACTCGCTTAGTAATATTTGGTGGAGTACCAGTCTCATACTCAACATCAAAGATTTCATCGACTTGGCGTCCTGTACTGCTGGCAATTCCCACTACTCCTTGTTGGGCTTGATTGGGTCTTAGTGCTTGAGAAATTTTATCCTTAACTTTGATTTTAATTTGATTGAGGATTGCAAAATGAAAAACCTCTTCTGACATGCGCATCCGCAGATAATCTAGGTTAAATTCCCGTGAGTTAATCAAGTCAGGGTTAGTTTCCATTTTGCGAATCGTGTCCAAAGCGAGTTTAAACTTTTTGTCTAGTTCTTGGGTGCGGAATTTTTCAAACTTAAGCTTTTTCTGTAGCTGATTCATTTGGATTTTGCCATAGACAATTAAAGCAATCACAACTAGGGCTAATCCTCCACAAGTAGCTACTAATAATGGTGGTGTTTGTGGATCGCTAGCGGCGGCTTGTTGAGACTGAGATACCTTTTTAGTTTTCGTCCCAGAAGATTGGGCAATAAACATAGAAGTTGACATGGTAAGCAAACATTAATACTGGACTCCTGATGTATAGGATGCCCAAATCCTGGATGTCATTTTGCGGAATTAATGGTATTTTTTATTGCAAGTGGTTAGTAGTGGATAATTATTTCTCTACTCCCTCACTTCCCCTACTCTCCATCTCCCCAATCCCCTATGTCCAAACTCCTGACCTTATCTCAAATTTCATTAGGCGATCGCTTCAGTAATATTCGTCTAGTTGCGACAGATATGGATGGGACTTTGACTGTGGCAGGTAAGTTTACCAGCCAACTTTTGCAAGCTTTTGAGAATTTAGCAATGACTGGAATCAAAGTGCTGATTGTGACTGGACGTAGTGGCGGTTGGGTAAGTGGACTGGCAGCTTATTTACCAATTGTCGGGGCTATAGCCGAGAATGGTGGTTTGTTCTATCCAGGCGACAGCGAAAAACCCGTAGTCCTAACACCCATTGCTGATTTAGTTACTCATCGTCAGCAATTAGCTATGGCTTTTGCAAAATTACAAACCGAATTTCCCCATCTGCAAGAATCATCAGATAATCGTTTCCGTATTACTGACTGGACGTTTGATGTTGCGGGATTAAGTACAGAGGAAATCCGCACCTTAAGCAATCTTTGTCAACAAATGGGTTGGGGATTTACTTACAGCAGTGTGCAGTGTCACATCAAACCTTGGGGACAAGATAAAGCAGCTGGGTTATTGCAAGTGTTGCAAAAATACCTTCCCCAATTTGCACCCCAAGAAATCATGACTGTTGGTGATAGTCCCAATGATGAAAATTTATTTGATGACCGTTGTTTTCCTATTTCTGTGGGTGTCGCTAATGTATTGGAGTATGCACAACAGTTGCAGTATCAGCCTGTTTATGTCACCACGGCTGCGGAAGGCGAAGGATTTTGTGAATTGATACAATATCTGATTTCGCCTTCATCTATATAAGGCTCATAAAATGTGCAAGTTAGGAGCGTAGAATAGTTCGTCCAACTCCTCAAGCTAAGGGCGATCGCTTGACTCCAAACTCTGCAATCCGATCGCAATCTTACTATGCTTCTCAATTTGTCCCATCACTTGTTTTGCTCGTTGAATTACCACCCCAGGTAAACCCGCTAACCTTCCCGCTTCAATACCATAAGACTTATCCGCACCCCCAGGCTGCACCTGATGCAAAAAGATAATTTGGTCTGGTAACTCCTTCACCGTCACCTGATAATTAACCACATTCGGTAACAGTGACGCCAACTCATTCAACTCATGATAATGGGTCGCAAAAATCGTCCGCGCCCCAATCTCCGCCGCTAAATATTCCGCCACCGCCCAAGCGATCGCCAGCCCGTCAAAAGTTGCCGTTCCCCGCCCAATCTCATCCAACAACACCAGCGATCGCGAAGTAGCATGATTGAGAATATTCGCCGTCTCATTCATCTCCACCATAAACGTAGATTGGCCCGTCGCCAAATCATCCACCGCACCCACACGGGTAAAAATCCGATCACACACACTCAACTTTGCATACCTAGCAGGCACAAAACTACCAATTTGCGCCATCAACTGAATTAACCCCACCTGCCTCAAATAACAACTCTTACCACTCGCATTCGGCCCCGTAAGAATAATCAAATCCGGAGAAACCCTCCCCTCCTCTTCCTTCGCGTCCTTCGCGCCTTCGCGGTTCATTCCTCCTAACTGCGTCGAATTCGGCACAAAAAACCCCATTGGTAAAGACTGTTCCACCACCGGATGACGCCCATCCAAAACATAAATCTCTCGTCCCTCCACCATTTCGGGGCGACAGTAACCTTGATAAACAGCCAACTCCGCCAAACCACATAACACATCCACCGCCGCCACAGCCCGCGAAAGATTGCGAATCACCTCCGTCTGCGCCGCTACCTCCTCCCGTAACGCCACAAAAATTTCATACTCCATTTGATTCAAATCATCCCGTGCCGTTAAAATTCGGGCTTCCCTTTCCTTCAGCTCCGGAGTAATATAACGCTCTTCATTCGTCAAAGTTTGCTTACGTATATAATTTGACGGTACTTGGTCAACTTTAGCCCGGGAAATACTGATGTAATAACCAAAAGTTTTATTAAATCCCACCTTCAGCGTTTGAATACCCGTCCTCGCCCGTTCCTCAACCTCCAAATTTGCAATCCATTTTTGGTCTTCTTCCACTAAAGCCCGTCTTGCATCTAACTGGGGATTAACTCCCTGACGAATCAATCCACCTTCTTTAATATGTATTGGTGGTGACTCCACAATATAACTACGAATTTTTTGTCCTAACTCCTCCAAGCCAGGAGGTACTTTCTGTAAGGCTTTGAGGAAAGGAGAAGCAGTATCCATCACTAGTAGCGCTAATTCCGGCAACTTGGATACAGAGTCTGCCAAAGCCACCAAATCTTTGGCATTGGCTCTACCAGAACCAGCCCTTCCCGTCAGACGTTCCAAGTCATAAATTTGCCGTAACAACTGCCGCAAATCTTGACGCAGAGGTGTATTTTCTACCAATTCTTGAATTGTATCTTGCCGCGCTCGAATACCTTTGATATCAAGTAGCGGTTGTAACAACCAGCGTCTTAAAGCTCGACTACCCATAGCCGTAGAAGTTCTATCCAAAGCCCACAGTAAGGAGCCGTGAAAACTACCATCGCGGACAGTTTGCGTAATTTCCAAGTTACGGCGAGTTTGATGATCTACAATCATGTAGTCAGTGATTGTATAGGTGCGAAGCAGTTGTAGCGGGATAGAATTTTCTTTTTGTGTATCTTCCAAATATTCTAAAAGACCACCAGCCGCCCGGACTGCAAGGGGGAGGTGTTCACAACCCAAACCTTCGAGCGATCGCACCTTAAATTTCTGCAATAATCTAGATCTCGCTTCCCCGGCTGAAAAAGGTAGTTGCGATCGCAGTGCATAACAAAACGCTGGTGGTAAACATTCCGGTAAATAGTCAGACTTTTCTCCTGGACGCAGTAAACTTCCCAAATCAGGTGCATTCGTAGGAACTAATACTTCCGCAGGCTGCAACCGCATTAATTCTTGCGTCAAATGTTCACTGCTGCTACCTTGGGTAGTCAGAAATTCCCCAGTAGAAATATCTGCATAAGCCAAACCCCAATGCTCCCCAGCAATTACCACAGCCGCCAAGTAATTATTGCGACTGGCTTTCAACATTCCTTCTTCTAGCAGAGTACCGGGAGTGAGAATCCGCGTTACTTCTCGCCGTACCAATCTACCAACAGCTTCCGCAGCATCTTCAACTTGATCGCAAATTACCACCGCATACCCTTTTTCTACCAACAGAGTAGCGTGGCGTTCCCAGGCGTGATGAGGGACACCACTCATAGACACCCTTCCCACTTCTCCTACTGGCTTACTCGTGAGGTAGAGTTCTAATTCCTGCGCCAGAATCACAGCATCTTCAAAATAGCATTCAAAAAAGTCTCCCACCCGATACAGCAACACCGCATGGGGATACTTCTCCTTCGTTTCCACATAATGCTGAAACATTTGAGTCAGCTTACTGCGATCCACCAGTCGATGGTCAGTAATAAATGTGTTCGCATTGTTGCCGGCGTTTGGCTGGGATGCAGAGTAAGAAGCGGTCATGGACGTTTAGGGATACACATTTTTGACATGCCAATAACCGATGATAGCGCGTCATCAGGGCTACCAATAAATTGCTCAAGGTTTATTTATTTTTTCTTCATCAAGGGATTGGGGACAAGGAGGACAACAAAGTAATTTTTCTTCTCACACTCCCCACACTCCCCACACCTATTTGACTTGATGGTGTAGACGGTGCAACCTGAAAAAGAAGAATCAACGCAAGGGCGAAAGAAAACCGAAATTATTCGTGAGAGACAAGATCCCTGACTTCGCAAGAGTTGTCGGGCATCTGGGAGTAAAACTTATTTAACTAATTATTAACCTTTGATAACAAACAGTATCAAAGTAGACTGTTTCCTAGTTAAATGTAACACTAACATTGCTTGCAAAAGTTTTTAGCTAATTGATTTGAGCAAAACAATTTAAATATGAAACGGCGTAAGTTTATAGTCTATGGTTCCGCCTCCTTGGGAGGAAGTTTTATATTAAAGGGTTGTGCCAACAATTCTGCAACTAACACCGCAGAAAATCCAGCCTCAGGTACATCACCTGCGGCTTCTCCTGTTAGTGCTGCTGCTAATGGAAACACAATTAAAGTCGGAATTTTACATTCCTTAAGTGGCACAATGGCTATTAGTGAAAAAAGCGTTGTTGATGCCGAAAAACTAGCAATTAAAGAAATAAACGCTGCTGGAGGAGTCTTAGGCAAAAAAATTGAAGCAATTGTCGAAGATGGTGCTTCCAACTGGGATACCTTTAGGGAAAAAGCCACAAAACTAATTGATCAAGATAAAGTTGCAGTCGTTTTTGGTTGTTGGACTTCTGCTAGCCGCAAGAATGTCAAGCCAGTATTTGAAAGCAAAAACCATATGCTTTGGTATCCAGTGCAGTACGAAGGACAAGAGTGTTCTCAAAACATTTTCTACACTGGCGCTGCTCCCAATCAACAAATAGAACCTGCTGTTGACTGGCTACTCAAAAATAAAGGCAAACAATTCTTCTTAGTAGGTTCCGACTACGTTTTCCCGCGAACAGCGAACACAATTATTAAAGCGCAGTTACAAGCTCAAGGCGGTAAAACAGTCGGCGAAGATTACTTACCACTAGGTAACACAGAAGTAACGCCCATTATTACTAAAATTAAACAAACTTTACCTAACGGTGGCGTAATTTTCAACACCCTGAATGGTGATAGCAACGTCGCATTCTTCAAACAATTGCAAGGTGCTGGTTTAACCCCAGATAAATATCCCACCATGTCTGTAAGTATTGCAGAAGAAGAAGTCAAAGCGATCGGTGTCGATTACCTCAAAGGACACTACGCCGCTTGGAACTATTTCATGACAGTTGATACTCCCGAAAATAAGAAATTTGTTGAAGCTTTTAAAAAAGAATATGGAAATGATCGCGTCACAAATGACCCGATGGAAGCAGCCTATATCGGAGTTTATTTGTGGAAACAAGCAGTAGAAAAAGCCAAGACTACCGATATCGCCAAAGTACGCGCCGCAGCCTACGGTCAGACCTTGAATGCTCCCGAAGGTAAAGTCACAATGGAAGCCAATCATCACATATCAAAAATAGTGCGAATTGGTGAAGTGAGAGATGATGGTTTATTTAATATTGTCTATGCTACTCCTGCACCAGTGGAACCAATTCCTTGGAATCAGTTTGTCAAAGAAACTAAGGGATTTGCTTGTGATTGGTCAGATCCAAACAAAGGTGGTAAATACAAAGTTTAACCGATGAATTTTCCTTGGTGTCTTAGTGTCTTGGTGGTTGAAACACAAAGACGCAAAGACACTAAGAAGATTAAATTGGATTAATAGCTGCTTGGGGGAAATGTGTTAGCAGGGTTTTTAGATGCCATATTTAATGGCATTAGTATTGGTGCTGTTTTGCTAATTGCAGCACTAGGTCTTGCCATTGTTTTTGGACTGATGGGTGTCATTAATATGGCCCATGGCGAGTTGATGATGTTGGGAGCATACACTACATTTGTGGTGCAAAATGTTAGCAAACAACTCGGTGGATTATGGTTTGAAAGTTATATATTTTTTGCTCTGATTTTTGCATTTTTAATCACAGCAATTTTTGGATTATTTCTAGAACAGGGTGTCGTGCGTTATCTCTACAATCGTCCCCTAGAAACCCTGTTGGCAACTTGGGGAGTGAGTTTGATTTTGCAGCAGTTTGTTCGCAGTGTAAATTGGGTTTTGGTAATTGGTGTTGCTCTATTTTGTCTCTTATTTTTTGGTGGTTTATGGATTTTGAATTCCCGCGCCAATTTTGGACGGGTGCGGAATTGGATTGTGACTGTAATTTTGCTACTTTCTTTGGGGGTGACAATCACAGTCAGTAATTTTTTAAGTGCAACTTATCAATTAGCTGTGACTCAACCTTGGTTTGGGGCGCAAAATGTCGATGTGACTGCACCTGGTTGGTTACGAGGTGGTATGTCTTTGGGTGGGGTACAATTACCTTTTGCTAGGTTATTTATTATTGCTTTGACTGTGATTTGTGTGGTGGGTATTTACCTATTTTTGCAGCGTTCTAATTGGGGATTAAGGATTCGCGCAGTGACACAAAATCGCAGCATGAGTGCTTGTTTGGGTATCCCGACACAGAAAGTTGATGCGATGACATTTGCACTGGGTTCGGGATTGGCTGGTGTGGCTGGGTGTGCGATTAGTCTACTCGGTTCTGTGGGGCCAAATACAGGGCAAAACTACATCATTGATACTTTTATGGTTGTGGTTGTGGGTGGTGTGGGAAACCTGGTAGGTAGTATTGTGGCTGCGTTGGCGATTGGGACGGTAAATTTTTTGATTGGATCTGGGACTTTGGCTTTGTTGTTGACTCCTATTCAGCCTTTGGCAGATTTGTTTACGTTTTTTGCGACAACGAGTATGGCGAGGGTGATGGTGTTTGCGTTAATTATTATGTTTTTACAGTGGAAGCCTGCTGGTATTTTTCCACAGAAGGGTCGTACTGTTGATGTTTAACTTGAGATAAACCGCCAAGACGCCAAGGACGCCAAGTTATGAGAAGGAAGGGGAAAAGGCTGATTTTAATGGAGGTGGGGGTGGTGGTGGCGATCGCACTCATCTTGATTTTGATTATGCCTGTTGTTTTGTCTAGTTTTCGGTTGAATTTGTTGGGACGATTTTTATCGCTGGCAATTGTGGCTTTAGGTATAGATTTAATTTGGGGTTATACGGGGTTGTTGAGTTTGGGACATGGGATTTTCTTTGGCTTGGGTGGATATGCGATCGCTATGTACCTAAAGTTACAGGTTCCCCAAGGTGAGTTACCTGATTTTATGGGTTTGTACGGGGTGACAGAATTACCCTGGTTTTGGCAACCTTTTTATTCGTTTCCTGTTGCGGTTGTTGCTGTGGTAGTTATTCCCGCAGTCTTGGCGGGTTTATTAGGATATTTGGTGTTTCGCAACCGCATCAAGGGAGTATATTTTTCGATTTTGACGCAAGCAGCAACAATTGTGTTTTTCAATTTCTTTAATGGTCAACAAAAACTATTTAATGGTACGAATGGGTTGATAGATTTTACGACTTTATTTGGTGCGACAGTCAGCGATACAAAAACTCAGTTTGTTTTCTACATTCTCACAATATTGTTTCTTGTTGCTACCTATGCTCTTTGTCGCTGGCTAACAAGTGGACGTTTCGGTAGGTTGCTCATAGCAATTCGTGATGATGAAAGTCGAGTGCGTTTTTCTGGTTACAATCCTACAGAGTTCAAAGTATTGGTTTTTGCTATTTCGGGAGCAATAGCCGGAATCGCCGGAGCATTTTACACCCTGCAAAGTGGTTCTGTATCACCAAGAGCCATGGATATTGCTTTTTCGATTGAAATGGTAATTTGGGTTGCAGTGGGGGGACGCGCCACTTTGGTAGGAGCAATTTTAGGCGCTTTACTTGTTAACTATGCTCGTGTTTTCTTGAGCGAACAATTTTCTGAAATCTGGCTATTTTTCCAAGGGGCGCTATTCTTAATCGTCGTCACAGTCCTACCAGATGGTATAGTTGGATGGTTGCGTCAGCAAAAATTTTCTCTTTTACAACGTCCTTCTCAAATTGCCACTTATCCCAGCCTAGAACAAGACCCCGAAGTGCAGCATGAACGCCAAAATCTTGGAAACTGAAAACCTCACTGTTACTTTTGACGGGTTTCAGGCATTAAATCAGTTGAATTTTAGCATGGATGTGGGAGAATTACGAGTAGTAATTGGCCCAAATGGTGCTGGTAAGACAACTTTTCTTGATGTGATTACGGGTAAGGTACAACCAACAACAGGACGAGTTTTATTTAAAGGTAAAAATCTCCGTTTTCTCAAAGAACATCAAATCGCTCGTTTAGGAATTGGTCGTAAATTCCAAACACCTCGAATATACCTTAATTTAACACCTCGTGAAAATTTGGAACTTGCTAGCAACCGCAATAAAAATGTATTTTCGACTTTGTTTAGACATCCTAGTACTGCTGAAAAAAATAGCATCAAAGGATTATTAGAAACAATTGGTTTAAGGAATAAATCAGATATTCCAGCAGGCTTACTTTCTCACGGTGAAAAGCAACGTTTAGAAATTGGGATGTTGGTAGCGCAATCTCCTGATTTATTACTTGTTGATGAACCTGTGGCTGGGTTAACTGATGAAGAAACTTATAATGTCGGAGAATTACTTTTGGCGTTAGCACAGAATCATTCAATTTTAGTGATTGAACATGATATGGAATTTGTGCGCCAAATAGCCAGAAAAGTTACAGTTCTCCATCAAGGTTCCGTGCTGTGTGAAGGTAGTATCGAAGAAGTGCAAAATGATCCCCGCGTGATTGAGGTTTATTTGGGACAACCGCAAGATAGTTGATTAGGTTTGATATGAATTTAAGCGTTGACAACAGTCGTGTTTTTTAAGTTGAACACCGATGAACACAGATGCACACGGATAGCTGATTGGTGTGCATCTGTGTGCATCTGTGTTCGTTTCTTCTTCCTATAAGTACAAAATCATGTTAAAAATATCTAATCTTGATGTTTACTACGGCGAAAGTCACATTCTTCGTAATGTCGATTTGAGTGTTCCAGATGGACAAATGGTTTGTCTCATCGGACGTAATGGTGTAGGGAAAACTACTCTCCTCAAAACAATTGTGGGTTTACTCAAACCCCGTAGCGGTACAATTGCCTTGAATGAAACAATTATAAATTCCAAGTCTCCCGATCAAAGAGCAAAAATGGGAATTGGTTATGTCCCCCAAGGACGAGAAATTATGCCACGTTTGACGGTGAAAGAAAATCTGTTATTGGGTTTAGAAGCGAGAAAAAAACCAGCGAAAAATCAAGAAATACCAGAAGAAATTTTGACGCTATTTCCAGTGTTAAAAACAATGCTTTCCCGTATGGGTGGTGATTTGAGTGGTGGACAGCAACAACAATTAGCGATCGCACGTGCTTTAATGGGACAACCCCAATTACTTTTATTAGACGAACCCACAGAAGGAATTCAACCCTCGATTATTCTAGAAATTGAAGCCGCAATCCGCCGGATTGTCGCAACTACAGGTATTTCTGTTTTATTAGTAGAACAACACCTACACTTTGTCCGCCAAGCCGACTACTATTACGCTATGCAAAAAGGTGGTATTGTCGCCTCTGGTTCTACCAGCGAACTCAGTCAGGAAGTAATTCAAAGGTTTTTGGCTGTCTGAATTTCGGAACTATATTTAACATCCTCGTTGGTTGCGGGAGTGAATTTCCCTTCACGCCAATTATCGCCAACACTTTTGATAAAACTTCCTAAAGGAATAGCAACTAAAAGTCCTAATAATCCTCCTAATTTTGCACCTATCAATAAAGAAATTACCACCCAAACAGGGTTTAAACCAGTTAAGTTACTCAGAATGCGAGGCGCAACAAAATTGTAGTTAAATTGGTCGATCGCCACTGCTACAATTAAAACTTCTACTCCTAACCAAAAATTACTTAATGCGACTAAAGAACTGACTATAGTAATACCTATTCCTGTTCCAAAAGGGAACAAAGCAAAAAAACCAATTACTAATCCAAAAAGTAAACTCAAAGGAACTCGCAGCGCCAAAAAAGCTAGAGTAATCCCTGATGCTAAAATAGTAGCTAATGTTACCTGACCGATAAAATAATTTTGAAAATCTTCCCGTAATGAGTGACGCACTTGTAAGCCAACATGAGATGGAAACCACAAAAATATACCATCCCACAAGCGCTCTCCATTTAAAACTAAGTAGAAAGTCAGTACTACTGTTAACAAAACATTAACTAAGCTACCAATAGTATCTAAAGCAAAGCCTAATATCCTACCCGTAAAATTTTGAATTTGATTGGATATTCTATCGAGAATTTGAGGTATTAAACCACTTAAATGAACTGGTAATTGTTCAGTTGTTGCCCAATTTTGTAAAGCTTGTAGTTGTTGGCTACCAGAATCTATCCATGTCGGCAAAATATTAGCAAGTTCGTTGAGTTGTTGTATAATCAGCGGTACTAAAGTAATACCTACAGCTACTAATATTAGTACAGCCAACAGCAGTACTCCAGCAATAGCAAGATTACGTTTCACACCTCTTCCTTGCACAAATCGAATTGGATAATCCAGAATAAAAGCTAATAAAATAGCAGCAACAACAATGCTGACTAAAGGTTGAAAATAATTAATTACCTGAAGCAAAACCCAACCATTAAGAATGATCAAGGGAAATGCTAAGGCTATATTTAACCATCGCGGAAGTTGATTTGCTGACATTGGGAATTTTTAGTGGTTAGTTGTTAGTGGTTAGTTGTTAGTGGTTAGTTGTTGGTTGTTGGCTGTTAGCCATTTATGAGAAAATCTCACAAACCTTGCCATGAAAGTATAACTCCTCCTACACCCCCACACCCTTACACCCTTATACCCTTATACCCTCACACCCCCACACCTATGTTCAAGTTACTAGTTGGTTGTAGATGATTTATTGTTTATCTTTTACCACTAACCATTGAAGATTCCCTTTTTCATAAAATCTAACAAAATTCGCTGATGCACTGGTCCAAGAGGACGGACTTCTCCTGCGATTTTGGAATAACATTGCCCTTGATGAATTTCATCTGATGTTACTAAACCCATATCCCAACCTTCGTTGAGAACAAGTTGATTTAATTCCGCTAACAGTGGTGCTTGGAAAACGTGACGTACAACAGAGTCATCACTATAACAACCAAACTCAGACACTGTTGGAGGTAGATTGTAGCCAATTTCTTCTAAAATTTCTCGCTTCACTGCGACATGTGGGGTTTCACCAAGTTCGATATGTCCGCCAAATAGTCCCCAGTAGCCAGGGTAGAGAATATTGGGTATATTATCGCGCAGTTGCATGAGAAACTTGTCTTTTTGATAAAGAATTGCGATCGCTACATGCACTGGTTGCTGACTCATAAATTTTCCTTGGGACAGTGTGACGTTATTATTATTACTTTTCTTCTATATACACTTCCCCATATTCTCTACCTGCAATTGGAATACTCCGGTAGCGAATTTTACCTTTGATTACTACTTGATCTCCGACTCGCAAATTTGTTTGATTGGTGATGACCCAAATTTTACCTGTCTCGTCCCTTACCAAATATGCTCGTCGTTTCCAGAGGGGAGCAATTTTTTCCACCTTGCCTTGGATGTATACTGTTGTATTACTATCTGGTTGCGATCGCAGTTCTCGAATGGGAGTCACATTTGCACCAAGAGTATTGATTCTAGAAAAGCTGAAATTACTGCAACTTACTAATCCAGTCGTGAGAAAGTAAGTTAATCCCAAACAAAAAACTGTGGAAGCAAGGTAATACGATTTTGGATCTTGGACTTTGGAACTACTGCGCCTTTGGGGGTTTCCCCGTTGTAGCACGTAACGTGATTTTGGATTGGGAATCTTTTGATCAAGCTGAGTTTTGTCAATCCATTTATGACATTCTTTTTTGAAATTAATGTAAAATTTATGTGCCTGTAGCATAAAAGATACCTTTTGGGGAAATTTTGGCATCAGTGGTTGGTTTGTCGCTATTTGCAATGAGTCAGTTCCCCTTCAGTCTACCTGTGTTCTTCACTCCTCAAAATACACTCTCAATTGCAGCAACCAATCTGAGAAAATGGGTAATAGGTAATGGGTAATAGGTAATAGGTAATGGGTAATTAATAATGGAATGGTTAGTGGTTATTAATCATCATCCCCGATCCCCGATCCCTGTTCCCCTTTCCCCTTTCCTATGGCGAATGCTGTTTTAAAAGCGCTACAGCATGAGACAGCGACACCAACAAAAGAGCCTATTCTTGTCTAATTTTCTGATGGAAACAAACATTGCTAAACTACTTGATGGTAAAGCCCTAGCTACAAAAATTCAGCAAGAATTGTCTGCTACTATTACCAGATTACAACCCCACATAGGACGCCCGCCTGGTTTAGCAGTACTAATGGTGGGGGATAACCCAGCCTCAGCTGCTTATGTGCGCGGTAAAGAAAGAGCCTGTGCAAAAATCGGTATGGCTTCTTTTGGTAAGCATTTTCCCACACAAACCACTCAAGCCGAACTAGAAGAAGTTATTCATCACCTGAACCAGGATGAACGGGTGGATGGTATTCTTGTGCAATTGCCCCTACCCAATCATCTAGATGCTATTTCCTTATTGCATCAAATTGATCCTGACAAAGACGCCGATGGATTACACCCAGTGAATTTAGGAAAACTAGTGCGGGGTGAACCTGGTTTGCGTAGCTGTACGCCGGCGGGAGTTATGCGTCTGTTGCAGGAATATGAAATTTCCTTGCGCTCTAAACAAGCAGTAGTGGTAGGACGTAGTATTTTGGTGGGTAAGCCATTGGCATTAATGCTCTTAGAGGCTGATGCAACAGTGACAATTGCCCATTCGCGATCGCAAAATCTCGCAGCCATCACCAAAAACGCTGATATTTTAATTGCAGCTGTTGGTCGTCCAGAACTAATTACGGCCCAGATGGTTAAACCAGGCGCTGTTGTGGTAGATGTGGGGATAAATCGTGTCACCGATGACAGTGACAATAGCCGCTTAGTCGGCGATGTCCAATTTGAATCAGTTGCCAATGTGGCAGAATTCCTCACCCCAGTACCTGGCGGTGTTGGGCCTATGACTGTGGCTATGTTATTGCAAAATACAGTGGATAGCTACAGCCAACGCTTAAAAACTAAAGAGTGATGATTGTTGTTTGTTGTTTGTTGTTGGTTGTTTGAAATAACTAACCCCACTAACCACCAACTACCAACTAATAATGACTCTTTACCTTAAAATTGTTACTTAAATAACATAAATTTCAGGAAATTAAGGATGGTAACAACGGATAACCTGAAACAAACTCCAGGAAAACCAACTTTTGACCTCATTACCTATTTAAAAGAACGACAAAAGCTATGTGAAGTAGCTTTAGAACAGGCTATTTCCGTACGTTATCCAGAAAAAATTTATGAAGCAATGCGCTACTCACTTTTAGCTGGAGGTAAGCGCCTGCGTCCCATTATTTGCCTTGCTACTTGTGAAATGACGGGTGGAAACATCGCCATAGCTATGCCAACCGCGTGTGCATTGGAGATGATTCACACCATGTCTTTGATTCACGATGATTTGCCAGCAATGGATAATGATGATTATCGTCGCGGTAAACTCACCAATCACAAGGTATACGGCGAAGATATCGCTATTTTGGCTGGAGATGGCCTGTTAGCTTATGCTTTTGAATATGTAGCTGTGAACACCAAAGACGTGTCAGCAGAGCGGTTATTGCGAGTAGTCGCCCATCTAGGGCGTGCAGTGGGCGCAGCTGGTTTGGTGGGTGGTCAAGTACTCGATTTAGAATCAGAAGGGAAATCAGATATTTCTTCAGAAACATTGGATTTTATTCATCAACACAAAACAGGAGCGCTTTTAGAAGCTAGTGTAGTTTGTGGTGGAATTTTGGCAGGGACATCAGAAGACAATTTAAAAAGACTCTCTCGCTATGCCAAGAATATTGGGCTAGCTTTCCAGATTATTGATGACATCTTAGATATCACCTCTACACAAGAGCAGCTAGGAAAAACTGTGGGCAAAGATCAAAAAGCCAAGAAAGTAACCTATCCAAGCCTCTGGGGAATTGAAAAATCTCAAAAACAAGCCCAACAGCTCATTGAGTCTGCTTGTGCAGAATTAGAACCGTTTGGGAAAGCGGCAGAACCATTAGTGGCACTAGCTCACTTTATCACCAGTCGTAGTCACTAAGCAGTTATCAGTTAACAGTTATCAGTTACTAGTGGACTGTTTACTGATTTTCTGATGTACAGCACTGGGTTAACTGTGGATTTTTGGTTGCATCTATTACTTTCTCACACACACAACATGCTGCTCATTGTTATTAACCTGACCAAAATACCATGCAGGATATAGGTAATATTTTAGACAACCGGGTGCTGGTGGTCGCTCTAGTAGCTTGTTTGATGGCTCAAGCTTTGAAGCTCATCATTGAACTAGTCAAGAATCGGAAATTAAATGTAAGTGTCTTAGTCACAACCGGAGGTATGCCCAGCGCTCATTCAGCTCTAGTTACGGCTTTAGCAGTTGGCGTGGGGCAAACTCATGGCTGGGCTTCTGCTGAATTTGCCCTTGCCACAGTTTTTGCGATTATTGTCATGTACGATGCCGCTGGAGTCCGTCAAGCTGCTGGCAAACAAGCTCGTATTCTCAACCAAATGATTGATGAATTGTTTCACGAACACCCAGAGTTTACAGGCGATCGCCTTAAGGAATTGTTAGGACATACACCATTTCAGGTGATAGCAGGCTCAGCATTAGGTATCACCATCTCGTGGTTAGCTAGTTATGCCTATAATTGAAAGATTTGTTGTTGGTTAGTGGTTAGTGGTTAGTGGTTAGTAGTTAGTAGTTAGTAGTTGTTGACCAATCACCAATCACCAATCACCAGTTTAATTTTTTGGTTAGTGGTTAGTGGTTGTTGACCAATCGCCAATCACCAATTACCCATTAGCAATTACCAATTTAATTTTGTGGTAAGTTCACTGCCGATCGCAACAGCATCACTTTACTACTGTCCACAATCACAGCAAAAAAACCTCGTTCTGAGAGTTTTTTTAATATGCTGTATGCATCTTTTTGATTAGTTGTATAAGATGCTAGCAAGTAATGGCGTTGTCCATAAGCTGCAAAACCGACATCGCCCCCCACTGTTTGTTTAACTTGATTTGCCAGTTCTGGACGGTTGAAATAATCTACTAAGACGGCGAAACCGTTTCCCAAACGTTGAGGTTGAAAGCTAGGTGTCTGAGTTGGTGCTACTGCTACGTCTGCTGGTCGAGTGGTAATAATAGCAGACAAACCCGCGATGCTATTGACATACCTAGCCCAACGGTTGGCATCATCAATTCTAGTAAATCCGCCGATTCTAGTGACTGTATCGTTGAGATATCTACAGTTTGTAGTCTTAAGCTCAGACGGTAAGGCCCGATGCAATTGATTGCGACTATCCTGTGTTGGACTGATTATCAACAATACATATTCGCCAGAATTGGGAGGTTGACAAACGGGAGTTTTTTGTTGTTGAGCAACAGCAGTATTGACACCAGCGACCAAAGAGGAAAAGGAAACAAACGAGGCGATCGCTAGTGTGAAACTACCTAAAAAAATATTTGGTTGATCCTGAAATTTATACACCGCTGGTTTATACATAAAAGTAAATTCACAGTATTATCCACCATCTTTGATAAAAAATACATATATTTGTTCCATATATTTAGTTAGGTAATGGGTAATGGGTAATGGGTAATGGGTAATGGGTGATAGGTAATGGGTAATGGGTATGGAATAGTTAGTGGTTATTAATTCTCATCCCCGTTTCCCTATCCCCAACACTAAGACACACTGGCAAGAGAAGCCAAAGGATCGGGGATACTTTCACTAGGGGCTTGAAATTCTCCTGTGAGGACGTATTCTAAGCGCAGTTTTAACCAAGTAATAAATTGAGGATTGGTAGAAATGATCGCTGCTGCTGGTTGCGGACACTTTGCCTTAACTTGTGCCATCCGGGGAGATTCCAGAAAAGCAGGTTGTTTCACTACCCAAAAATCAATTTCCTTTTCTTGTTCATGGTAGTGACGGGTACGTTCTCGCAACACTTCTTCCATCGGTTCTTCTTCTAGTAAAAAGCGTTGGCTTGCTAAAACGTAATAGTATGTTTTCATTTTTGTTCTTTACTAAACAGCTAAGGTAAGGGCATAGTATTATCTACTATGTCCTTGAAAATTATCTCAGCTTTAGCCTCTTTAACTACGACCCGAAAGGACAACCATAAGCTGATTGTTCATCACTAGCCTATTTACCGCCACTTGTGAGCTTGTTAAAAAATTGACTGTTGTCAAAATAATGCTCAACAGAGAGAATTTTCAAGTCATCAGTAACACGAGCAACACTCATGCCCACTATCTCCACCGTTTCCCCTGTGGGTGCATGGTCTTTATATGGACCATTAAAAGTCCCCCAATGACGCCACTTAAATGTAACGTTGGGTGGCCCTGAATAAACCTCCAGCACTTCCCACAAAAATCCTTTTGGAAACGCAGTCTTAAAAAGCTGACCTGAAGATTCAAAGCTTTCCTCAGAAGCTTTGTAAGTATCTATATCACCGATGAATAGATTATAAGTTCCAGACGCAAACACATCTTCGGCTGTGTAGGCCTGACCTCCATTACTACTCATGCGAAACTTGTCTTGTACAACAGATAACCACTCTTGGGGATTACTTTTAAAAGAAACCTCCATCTCAAAAGTTCTGACCAAGTTTTGCACGATCGCTTCTAGAGAACCTTCTATATGGCGGCATTTGCTCTCCTGGGCTAGACCTGCTTTTGAATCAGAATAATCAGGAGGGGCACCGTAACGCCATTGGGCATCTTTGCTTTGTTCAATTACTGTATCCCGGTCTTGTACCCAAAGCGGAAGGTCTTGAGATTGTGTTGCGCTCATAAAATTCCTTGGTTTCAAAGTTGACTTGCCGTAACCGTAAATACCACTAAAATTTTAGATTTCGCAGAGACTTTTTTTTCTAGCTTTTCGGTGATCGATTATTAGTGATTACTGAACAAGTATTAGTTAAAGATTAACTGATAACTGTTCACTGTTTACAGATTACCGCGCATAGCTAATTTCATCTCCTGAACTGCTCTTTCCATACCTACTAATACAGCCCGGCTGATGATGGTATGACCTATATTAAGTTCTTCCATACCAGGAAGACAAGCAACGGGGTAAACGTTCCAGTAGGTGAGTCCATGACCAGCGTTTATTCGCAATCCGGCTTTGATTGCTTGTTCACATCCGGCTGCCAACAGGTCTAGCTCCTGTTGACGACTAGTTTCATTTTTCGCTTCAGCATATCGACCAGTGTGCAATTCAATAAATTTTGCCCGCACCGTCCGAGATGCTTCTATTTGTGTCGATTCTGCATCAATAAACAGACTCACTGGAATGTCAGCACCCTGTAGTTTATCAACAACCTCTCCAATTCTATCAATCTGACCTGCGACATCCAATCCACCTTCTGTAGTCACTTCTTCCCGTCGTTCAGGAACTAAAGTCACATAGTCTGGTTTGATGTCGAGGGCTATGGCAACCATTTCATCTGTCGCCGCCATTTCCAAATTCAAATGTGTTCTGACTGTCTGTCGCAATAAACGCACATCCCGTTCTTGGATATGTCGTCTATCTTCTCGCAGATGGGCAGTAATACCATCTGCACCACCCAATTCTGCCAATACTGCCCCTGCTATTGGGTCTGGTTCCACCGTCCGTCGCGCTTGCCGGATAGTGGCGATATGGTCAATATTTACACCAAGTGTCGGCAACCCTAGTCTCTCCCTAATCCACAATCCAGAGACGATTTTAGCGGAAATGCTGGTTCGGTAGTCAATTGTTATTTGTCAATCGTCAATTGTTGGTTGGTGGTTAGTGGTTGGTGGGGTTAGTAGTTAATGGTTAGTGGATAGTAGTTAGTAGCTTACTACTCCTTACACCCCACCCTTACGGGAAGCCTATGAGCGCGTCTACACACCCCTCACACCCCTCACACTTTCCTACTCTCTTCCTAATGCGTGAATTTTGAATTGTTTTATCCCCACTGCCCCTAATCCCCAAAGGGGGCCCCGAGTTCCCCATCTCCCCATCTCCCCACCACCACGCTACGGTATTCTTGGTGAATTATTCAGATAGACTGTCACCAGAAGGCAAACTTCGTATCCGATTCATTTGTGCAAGGGCGTATCGTGCTGTTGCTTGGACATCAGGATCGGAATCTTGCACTGCATGACATAAAATCTGGCTAATTTGAGCCATCATGTCATAAACACGAGTCAGGTCACGGATAGCATTTTGCCGTACTTGTGGGCTTTGATCTCGTAGAGAGATAGCCAAAGCGTTATTCATCGGTTTAAGTGTGCTGATGCCAATTTCTGCTAAAGCAGCCAAGATTAGGCTCCGCTGTTGTGAATCTGCATCAATCATTAAATCTACTAACGGTTGAATTGCCCGTGAGTCTCCTTGTTGACCTAAACTCCAAATTGCTTTGCGTCGCTTGATAGGATCAGGACTGTTTAAATCTTGAATTAATTCTTCAACAATATTGACTTTAGTTAGGCGGGAAGTGCTTTCTGCTGGTGATGGTGGCAGTAATTTTACTGTTTGTGATGTGGTAGATACTTGTAGACTGGTATCTGATTCTTGGGGAGGTTGTGTCTGTTGTTGGGAATCTATATCACTGGAGCCTTCCAAAGATAAAATATCACTTTTGCTAGGTATAACTTTTTTGCTTGTGCCCAATAATTTTATAAAAAATAACAATGCACCACTAGCTCCCAAAATCGCGATCGCCACTACTAACCACCAGATCAAGTCGTAATCTTTTGATTGCTTGTTAGTTTTAGTGGATTCTGGGTTGGGGCTGGCAAGAATATTTTTATACCAAGTTGTGTTAAAATGCAACGCTTCAAGCGATGAACTGGGGTGGTGAAGTGAAGTCTTTTTCGCCATCTCCCTATTGTCCCTAATTCCCACTTCCAGGGAGGAGTAAGGCTCCTGAGTTCCCCATCTCTCAAGGTTTTGTGTTGCTGTACTTGGGGAACTATAGCCCAAACTCAGGTAAATAAAACAGATAGTCAGCGCAATTGAATAACGGCATAGCCTCATATACTAAATTTTAGTCAGAATATATGTGGAATTCATGGATACCACGATAACTTCAGACAGAACTAAATGTTAATTATTATTTTGAAAAATTTTTTACATCAGTATTTTCAATATGGTTGGTAACGGTGGTCTATTGTTGGGAATAAGCTTTTTCTCCTAAGGTTGAGCGATTAACCTCACAAGATTAAAGAATACAGAAAATGTATTATCTACTACTATTGCTAACCACTGTAGATAAGCTTCTGTATTTAGGCGATAGGGTAAAATATTTTCCCCATCTCCCCCTGCTTCAATTAATATTTTTAGCCTTTTGTCTGTTTTTCTAGATACTGACGTACTCCTTCACTCATTTGGAATAGATTCGGTTCAACTTTTTTGCTGAGAAAATCTTCAACTATGTTTGCGACTTTGGTTGCGATGAACCAGGGTACACCTTTGATTTGCTTGGGGTCAATTATCAGTTCGCCACGACTCTTAATCAGTGTGGCATCACCATCTGCAATAAAGCGGTTCTTACCTGCACAGTGAACCGCTTCGGTAAAAGCGTGAGTTTTAATCTGCCACTCCACCACAAACTCAGCCTCGTTCCAAGTATTGTATTCAGTCCAAGAGAGCATATCTTCACTGAGTATGGCTCTTGCTGCCAATGGAATGTCTCCACCTCCATGCCATTCGTTAATACTGTAAACTCGTTTATCTTCCTCTTGACGAGATTTCACCTCAATTTGACGCACGTTTGGCATGTAGGGAACAAGTTCAATTAGCTTATCCCGATAGGTAGCGTAGACTAGGGAGAGTGGAAAAGAAATCCGCGTATCAGCAGATATGAGCATTTGTTAATTGATTTTGGTTGAGATTTTTAATAAAAGACAGTTTTAAAGTGAACTGGGACTTTTATATTACCAATATCACTAGAAAGTTATGTTAACTGGATGTGTGATCGCCCTGTTGGATGTAGAAATTTCCGTAACTGGCAAAAAGCACCAAAACAGTTAAATGAAGATGAAGCGGATTTAATTATCGGGCATTGCCTACAGTATTCGTCTTGGCATCAAAGACAAACACCATATCAAGAAAACTTGGATTGTGTTGCTAGCGTGAGTTGCGCTCATGCTCCAGTGGCTCTTCACTAGTGTATCTCTTGTTGCCGCAAACGGTTCATAATGGGTAATTGGTGAGACTACTTGCCGTCTTGGCTTGATGCCAGATGGCAAAGTAGCGAACCCGAAGGGTAATGAAGATACTGATGATTTTTCCCATGCTTAATGCCCTCTGCCTTTGTTTGTCAGCACTGAGCCGAACTTGATATTACTGGTGATAGCTAAATCATATGAGTGATACTTTATTCTCTATTGAAAATTTGCGGGTTGCCTATCCTCACCGTAGTGATGAAAAGACTCAATGGGCTGTTGATGATGTGTCTTTCAGTCTTCGACCAGGTGAAAAAATGGGATTGGTAGGAGAGTCTGGGTGTGGTAAGTCAACTTTGGGGAGGGCAGCAATGCGATTGCTACCACCATCTACTCGGATTGAGGGACAGGTAACATTTCAAGGACAGTCAGTGTTTGATTTGACACCCGTAGAGATGCGAAAATTTCGGGGGGAAGCAGTGGCATTGATCTTTCAAGATCCAATGACGCGCCTCGATCCATTGATGACCATTGGCAACCACTGTATTGAAACGCTCAAGGCACACTCACCCCAATTGTCAGCCAAAGCAGCAAAAGAAAAAGCGATCGCCACTTTAGAAAAGGTTAATATACCTGCTACTCGCTGGCATCAGTATCCCCATGAGTTTAGCGGTGGAATGCGGCAACGGGTTGCAATTGCTTTAGCTTTGTTGTTGCAACCAAAGCTGATAGTTGCCGATGAACCCACCACCAGCTTAGATGTCACTGTCTCGGCTCAGATTTTGCAGGAACTCACACGCCTGTGTGCCGAAGAAAATATGGCCCTGTTGCTGATTTCCCATGATTTGGCAATGGTAGCAGAGTATTGCGATCGCATTGGCGTGATGTATAACGGCAAAATGGTAGAGATGGGTGCTACAGAAACCGTATTTCGGCATCCTCAACACGAATACACGCGATCGCTCTTACAAGCAGCTTTGCATATTCAGGCAGTGGACGACAAAGAAGATGGGGAGAAGAATTCACTCAATCACCCCATCTCGGAAGCCCGATCCCCGATCCTGCGTGTTGTAGACCTAAAACAGCACTACACCATTGAGCCGAATTTTGTTGAGCGCATATTTAAAGGCACAGGTCAAACTATTAAAGCAGTTGACGGCATCAACCTAGAACTTTATCCGGGAGAGATTTTAGGATTAGTCGGAGAGTCTGGTTGTGGCAAAAGTACCTTATCGCGAACAATTTTGCAACTAATTCGTCCTAGCGCTGGCAAAGTAGAGTTTCTTGGTAAAGATATTACTAACCTATCTCGGCAAGAAATTCGTCTGCAACGGCGGCAAATGCAAATGGTCTTTCAAGATCCCCATGCTTGCCTCAATCCTGCGATGACGGTAGGACAAAGTATAGCTGACCCTTTATTAATTCACCAACTGGCAACTCCTGAAGAAGCAAAACAGCAGGTTTTGCAGATGTTAGAAAAAGTTGGGTTACAACCACCGGAAGTTTATTATCAGCGTTATCCCTCGGATTTATCAGGAGGACAGCAGCAACGAGTCGCAATTGCTCGTGCTTTAATCACTCACCCCAAACTTTTGATTTGTGATGAACCCGTGAGCATGTTAGATGCTAGCGTACAGTCACAAGTATTGGATTTGATGCTGGAGTTGAAGGAAGAATTTGATTTAACGTATTTGTTTATAACTCATGATTTATGGTTGGCAAGGTTCTTGTGCGATCGCATTGCCGTTATGAACGGTGGCAAGATTGTTGAAATGGGCCCCACTAAAGAGATTTTTGCCAATCCCCAACATCCCTATACACAAACTCTCCTTGCTGCTGCGCCTTTGTTAGCAAGAGCATAAGTAATTCAGTGATCACTGATCAGTTATCAACCACTAACCACTAACCACCAACAACCAACAATTAACTATTAAATATTGACTAACGGCGAACACTCAAACAAATGTAAACCTAAATGTTGAGACAGTTCCTCGCACACCTTGACTCCCCGAACGCTGTTACCGCGTGCATCTAAGCGGGGTGAGAATACTGCAATTCCCATCTTGTTGGGTACTACGGCAATAATTCCACCAGAGACACCACTTTTGGCAGGAATACCAACTTTGTAAGCCCATTCACCAGCAAAGTTATACATCCCACAGGTGTACATGACACTCAGAATGTCTTTGACATAACAGCTTTTTATAGCTTGTTCATTGGTGATGGGATTCACACCCTTGTTAGCTAATGTTGCCGCCATCACTGCTAAATCATGGCAATTGACCATCACAGCACACTGCTGGAAGTACAGATCCAACGCTTCATCAATGGGTTTGTCAATCATGCCAAAGTTGAGCATGAGATGGGCCATCGCCCGGTTACGGTGTCCGGTGGTGCGTTCTGAGGTGAATACTGAGATATCAACAAATACATCACGTCCGATGTATTTCTGAAACATATCTAACATCCGGTTTAGACGTTCGGTTGCGTCTGACCCTTTGATCAAGCTAGTGGTGGCGATCGCTCCTGCATTGACCATTGGGTTGTAAGGTCGCTTAGATTGTTCGTCAAGGACTATGGCGTTAAACGCGTCCCCTGTTGGCTCTACACCTACTCTGGTCAATATATAATCTCGCCCGTGATCCATAAGAGCGAGTCCGTATGCGAACACCTTTGATATGGATTGAATTGTAAACAGCTGCTGATAATCTCCAACTTCGTAAATTTCACCGTTAACATTGACGATGCTAATGGCAAACAACTCTGGGTCTACCTTGGCCAATTCTGGAATGTAGTTCGCAACTACTCCATCCTGTAATGACTCGTATTTAGAATACAAGTCATCAATATAAGCTTGTAGTGAAGATGGATTTCTTGCTAGTTCTTCTTGGTTTGTCATGAAGTTGAGTCAAAAAGTCTGAAGGATGAAATTAGAAGAAAATCGGATAAAACACTTTTATTTTTCGATGGACATATATGAAGTATATAGACCAAAACTGTTTATTGTTCGGCTATTTTTTCATCCTTCACCCTTCTATTAACAACTCCGGTTGAAAAATAACTCGTTCTCAACTACCCAAAGCAAAATATTAAGTTTCTTTGCCGTAGTTACAAATTATTCGTATAACACCAGCAAATCTGGCTAATTTTTGAAAAAAATATTTTTTGTTCTATTGTAAAAAATGTTCCATGCAACTGGAATTAGTTTCCAGTTCTATATTCCAGATATATGTAAATTAATTTACTACATATCTGCTGTGTTGGGTTAATTCAGTGTATCCAGACACTTGTTGCGAGAATCACATTTATAAAAAGATAATCAATATCGAAATCACTGCAAAGCTAATTTTGTATATCGACTTTATAATCAGCGATCCCCTAATTGCTATCTTTGATGAGCTATTGGCAAATTCTACGGAAAAATTGTTATAAATATAACTTAAAGTTTATGACTAATGATAATTTTTTATCTTGAGTATATCTACTTATTATAAGTATATTTATGGGAAAGTCAAATTTTTGAGAAACTAAATAACATTAATGAGCTTTTTAGGCAAGCCCATATGCAATTTCATTGATTTGAATACCAAATCGTGTCAAGTTTTCTTAATAAAATTTCTAAACAATAAAAAAAACTGTTACATCGTCAAAATCCGCTTTTGAGAAAGGTTTTGACCTTGAAATACTCATTTAATTTTGATAAATTTACCGAGTCTTACGCTAAAACCCTGATCCCCAACTTCAGAGGTTCGTGTTAATCTGTTGCAGTTAATAGCAAAAAGTGAAAGCGGAACGAGTTCGATTGTTGGAGAAGGTAATTTTCATGAAATACCTAACCCACGAACTGTCAAACATCCGTTCTTCAGTAGCTTTAATATTCGGACGCATGAATCAAAAACATTTGTGGACTGTTGTCGCTGTGTGTAGCACTGTTTTGGGGATGCCCTTAGTTGGACGTACAGAAACTGCTAAGAAAACTGCTCCAAGCTCACCACTTCTGCCTTCAGGTGATGTGGAAAAAGTAGGAGAATACCAATCCCCAACAGCAAATCCTGTTGCAGGTGGTGCGATCGCCAAGATTCACACACACCAAGTAGCAGGTCGCCCAGTGGCAACGCTCTATATCCGCGATATTCCCGTTCTCAGCTTTTTAGGACAAAAGTCAGTTGCCAATCAAGAAACAAAAGTTGGTGAAATTGGTAACTTCAACGGGATATCCAAAGCTCTTGATAGCAGCAGTTCCACTCAAATAGCAGCAACCAATGGAACAGGCATAAGTTTGACAAGTCAGACTAGCTCGGCAACAGAAGACCCAATTCAAAGGGCAAGTGTAGTAGCAGCAAAAATTAACCAGCTAGTTCTAGATAAAGTAGACGCCAGTAAAATCATCGTCAGCTGGAAAGCACCAAACGCATCTACAACATCTAAGCAAGACCAGAAAAAAGGATTAAATGGTCAACAAAAAGCTGGCGATCGCTTCGTTATCAAAGTCAACAATCAAGAACTGGTAGAGATTGATCAAAACACAAAACTAGCGGATACAACCAACGATCCAGCTCAGGATGCATTGCAAGTGACCAACCGCTTGCGCCGACTCATAGGCAACGCATCGCCTATAAACCAGATCGCTAACTTACCTGCCAGTTCATTAGAATCACTACCAGCTAAGCTACCACATAAGCTTGCCGTTAAAGTTCAAGATACTTTCAAAGGCATAGCTTCCTACTACGGCTACGATTTTTCCGGCAATAAAACCGCCACAGGCGAGAGGTTCAATCCACATGGAATGACAGCAGCTCACCGTAGCTTGCCTTTTGGTACAAGGGTGCGTGTAACCAATACCCGCAATGGTCGGTCTGTGATTGTGCGCATCAATGACAGAGGTCCATACATTCGTGGTCGGGTTATTGACCTCTCTCTAGGTGCAGCGCGCGTTTTAGGTATGATAGGTAGCGGCATAGCGCCTGTGCGAATTGAAGTTCTAGGAAGGTAGTTGGTAGTTGGTTGTTAGTAGTTGGTTGTTAGTAGTTGGTTGTTGGTTGTTGGCATTTAAGTACCACTAACCAATAACCACTAACCACTAAAAAATCTTCTTGTTCCCCTAGACTAGCCTCTTGCCTCACTTTCGGATATAAACTAACGGGGGAGAGCTAGATTCAAGACTAGGGGTATTTTTGTGCGCCTGTTGACAACTACTGTGGCATTACGCTGCTATTTAAATCAGCGCCGTTCGGAAAATCAGCTTATAGAGCAAGAACGGCCATCAGAATTTGAGGTGACTGGCAGACCCTTGACGGCTGTTGGTCTAGTCCCCACCATGGGAGCCTTACACAAAGGTCATTTAAGTTTAATTCAACGGGCGCGGCAAGAAAATGCTACGGTTATTGTCAGTATTTTCGTCAATCCTTTGCAATTTGGCCCCAATGAGGATTTTCACCGTTATCCCCGCACTTTAGACCAAGACCTGCAACTGTGCGAGCAAGCAGGGGTGGATATAGTTTTTGCGCCGACTCCGGAAGAAATGGGAGTTGACCTGAAAAATATACAAGAATCAAAGGTTACACAAGTTAACCCGCCATCTGCTATGATATCTGGCTTGTGTGGTCGCTATCGGCCTGGTCACTTTCAGGGTGTGGCTACGATCGTGACCAAACTTTTCAATTTAGTACAGCCTGACCGAGCTTATTTTGGTCAAAAGGATGGTCAGCAACTGGCTATTATCAAACAGCTGGTAGTTGATTTGAATTTTTTGATCGAAATTGTTGCTTGTGCAACGGTGCGAGAAACATCTGGTTTAGCCATCAGTTCTCGTAACCAATATTTGACTACCACAGAAAAACAGCAAGCAGCTGTGTTGTATAGTGGCTTGCAAAAAGCCCAAGCAGCTTTTCGTGCTGGAGAACGCAATGCTAACAAGCTCATTGCAGCAGTTCAGCAAGAAATAGCAATGGTCAGTTCTGTATCTGTGGAATATATTGAATTGGTTGAACCAAATACTTTAATGCCAATAGAAACAGTTCAGGAGGAAGGAATGCTCGCGATCGCTGCTCGTCTTGGTTCTACACGTTTGATTGATAACACCATTTTGCGCGATCGCCAGCCAATTATTGCTATTGACGGGCCAGCCGGAGCTGGCAAATCTACCGTTGCTCGGCAGGTAGCAGCAAAACTAGGTCTAGTATATCTGGATACAGGAGCCATGTACCGTGCTGTCACTTGGTTGGTACTGCATGAAGGAATTGCCCTAGATGATGAGTGTGCGATCGCAGAATTAGCTAGCAGGTGTGTGATTGAACTGGCTCCGGGGCAGGACTTACAATCTCCAGTACAAGTGTGGATTAACCATCATGATGTTACCCAAGCAATTCGCTCAATTGCGGTGACATCCAATGTTTCGGCTATAGCTGCACAAAGTGCTGTGCGTCAAGCATTAGTCAAACAACAACAAAGGTGGGGCAAAAAAGGTGGCTTAGTTGCAGAAGGACGGGATATCGGTTCTCACGTTTTCCCCGATGCAGAAGTAAAAATCTTTTTAACCGCCTCTGTGCAAGAACGCGCCCGTCGCCGCCTACGTGACTTTCAAAAACAAGGTCAAAGTGACATATCTTTAGAACAGCTAGAAAAAGATATCGCCGAACGTGACTGGAAAGATAGCACCCGCAAAGTTTCTCCTTTAAAGAAAGCGTCAGATGCGGTTGAAATTAGCACAGATGGTTTGTCAGTAACCGAAGTCACAGAAAAAATTGTTGACTATTACCAGCAACGCTTATCTCAGTTTTAGTAGTCATTGGTCATTTGTAAAAACTCTGGACAATTGACTATTGACTTGACAAAGCAGAAGTTAATTTACATTAAGTCAATGAATCTGAGAATAAACTCGCTATCCTAGAGGAAGAGCAGGACGATACTTTAACAAATGAGCTTTAAAAACTTTCAGTTAAGTCTGTATCAACTCCGCCCTTGGCTTACCCTCGTAGTAATTGCGTGGTTACTAGGATCATTAGGCTTGGGCTGGTTGGTAAATTCGTTGCTGATAATCGTTGGGCTACTTTTGCTTACGCCTATTCTGGCGTTTTTTGGGTTTCGTTGGTGGTTGCAACGTAACTTAGTTACTGATCGCTGTCCCGTTTGTAGATACGAATTTATGGGTTTGAGTCAGACTCAGTTGCAGTGTCCTAATTGTGGAGAACTGTTGTCAGTGCAACAGGGCCATTTTCAGCGCATTACACCCGATGGAACTATTGACGTGACAGCTGTTGAAGTACCAGCACAATCACTCGAAGATTAGTTATTGGTCATCATTGGTCATTGGTCATTAGTAAACAAACAACAAATGACAAATGACTGATGACTATTTAATATTGATAAATTCTGAAGTGGTTTGTGTGTATTTACGTACTATAGCCATCACCTTTTCAGGTGATACAGGGTTGGCGAGCAAATCTGTAGAACCTACAACTTTAGCTCGAACTCTGCCTAAAAGATTATCGCTGTCTGTTAAGATAACTATCGGCGTATTAGCAAATAGGGAAACACGCCTGAGTTGAGCGCAGATTTCATAACCACTAGTAACTGGCGACACCAAATTCAAAAAAATCAGGTTTGGTCTATGCTCAATGAGGATTGATAGGGCATGAATGCTATCTTGAACATTAATAAATCTAAACCCATTTGAGATAATAATATCCTCTAGTGTTTGACTAACCGAAGGGTTATTATTAACATAAGCAATCAGTGGACTATTGTCAGTTGTGATTTTTTGAATCAAAGACTTATTATTAACTTCAACAACTCGTAAAGGCAAGTCAAAAACTTCTACTAATTCAACTGTTCCTTTAGATATATAAGGAAGCAAAGAATGGGTAACTTTAAGTACGCTTTGCTTCATTTTTACGGCTAAATCCCATAAAGTGTATTTGCCATTAATTAAAGTCAAAAAATTCTTGTAGACTGCTGAACTTACCTGTTTGTGAAGTTGATCTGGTTTTCTTACTGTTGGGGCTAAATTAGGTGATATATTCGTCAAACCAGCTTCTGACCAATTTTTCCAAGACTCTTGCATCAGTTTGAAAGACATATCTGCACCCGCGATACTGATTGCTGCTTCTAAGATAGTTTCTTGGTTGCGATCGCAACTTATGGAGTAAAAATTTGCTTGTTGATTGATATCAAATAATAACTCTGCAATTGTGTTTTCTATCACAGAAATCATTTGTTCACGCTTAATTTTTTGTTGCTTGTATAGAGAAGTTAGCAGAGAATAATCCCAATAATCAAGAGATGCTTCTTGAGAGTGCAAAGATATCTTATCAACATCTATACTAGGGCAGTTTTGGGCGATTTGTCGACGCCAACGCCGGAAGGGATGAGTACCTCCTGTTGCCCAAATTATTCTGCCAAAATAATAATATAAAATCCATTTTTGAGCATTGGCACTTTTTATATTTAATCTGCCACTGTATTGTGATTGATTACAAAGTTTCAATTCATTAATTAATTTATCTGCTACCATCATTGGCGCATGGTTCATATTTTTTTCCTTGATTAATATCATGGGTAAATTATTTTGATTATGTCGATTTTTATCGACACATTATTAATTAACTATATTTTTACGGTTCAAATTAAATGAGTCTTTCTCCCACACTAAGGAAGGTTTAGAGAAAGTTGCACCTCGCCCTGAGTGCGCTTGAACTGAAGTTCAACCCTCATAGTCCAAGTCCGTGAAAACGGACTCAAATGTATATCTTGTAAGCTTGAGCTTTGAGCCAATAAATTTATTTATTGGCAAGCGAAAAAGTAGGTGCAAGATCTAAGTTGATTAGTTTGAAAACAGCTGTATTTTTATGTGTTGGTATACAGATTTCCTAAGTTCAAAATCAAACTTTTCTAGGAATTATATATACATAGTATACTTTTAAACTTAAGTTTGTATCCGTATTAATTCTGATTTTATTGTTATGTTAATTTGTAGAGATAGGTAGTTTGTCGCTGAGAATATTGTAGAGAAATAGCTTCGTAGTAAGCAATTCAATTTCCTGGAGTATACCTGCGCTCACTACAAAGCCGACCAAACTAACACGGCATCTCAAAATTTATGTTTATACTAAATAAAATAATTGATACCAAACTCTACTTAGTAGAAAAGCTAAAAGCCATACTCCGACTTCTAGAACTTGTTGTAGTTTTTACCGCTAGCGATCGCTGCTCTGAGATTACCTTGATTTTCAGAAAGCAGTTGTAGACTTTGTTCTTTGTCCAAGCCAGTCCAGTGCATTAGGAGTGCTAACTTTACCCATTTACCGCTGCGTTCTAATAAAAAATCTGATGCTTCCCGACTTAAACCCGTCAAGTCTTGCAAGATTCTTAAAGCGCGATCGCGTAATTTGTTATTAGTTACCGCTACATCTACCATGCGATTTCCGTAGACTTTGCCTAAGCGCACCATCACACCCGTAGACAAAATATTCAAAGCTAGCTTAGTTGCGGTTCCAGCTTTGAGGCGAGTAGAACCAGCAAGCACCTCTGGGCCTGTTAATAGGCGAATATCAATATCTGCTTCTACACTCACTTGCTCAGCAGGTACACAGGCGATAAAAATTGTAGTTGCTCCCCGTTGACGAGCAGCATTGATCGCACCATGAACATAAGGTGTTGTCCCACCAGCAGTAATACCAACTACTACATCTAGTTGCGTCACTTGTCGCTGTTGTATCGCCGCCTCTCCATCTTGAAAGCGGTCTTCTAAATCTTCAGAACTGCGTAGTAGCGCCCCAGCACCACCAGCAATAATTCCTTGTACAAGTTCTGGAGGAGTACAAAAAGTTGGTGGACACTCAGCAGCATCTAATACTCCCAATCTCCCGCTTGTCCCTGCACCAACGTAAAATAGCCGTCCTCCCTTTTGCAAACACTCGGCGGTATGTTCAATTGCTTGAGCCAACTGGATTTTTGCAGCAGCAACCGCAGCCACTGCTTTTTCGTCCTCGCGATTAAAAATTTCTACCAACTCTAAACAACTAAGTTGATCTAGGTTCTGACTATTAGGGTTAACTTGTTCTGTGAGCAGATGTCCGCGTTCCTGTAAATCAGTCATTTGTTGGTTGTCCTTGAACCACTATGTGGAGTCAAGTGTCAATTGTCCAGAGTCAGTAGTTTTTTAAGCATTGACCATTGACAATTGACCATTGACTAATGAGTATTTATAGTAATCCTTCTAATCGGCGACGAATACTATCTAGTTCCGAATCAGACAATTCTGCTTCTGGTGGTGATTCTTGGGTATCAGTGTCTGGTTTCCAGTCGGTTTCTTCTACATTGATTTCTGGGGGAACCACCAAACCACTATTTTCTGTGACGATTTCCCAATCATAGCCAGCACTTTGACAAAACTCTTTGATCTCTTCAGCATCAATTGGCTCGACTGCGGGTGTAGGGAAATCTTGGGCTTCTAGCATCAAAGCAAAGCGGGTGGCGTCGTCTTCTGACTCAAACATCAAAATTTTATTGCGATCGCCTTCTCGAACTGTGTGGATTCCTTCGTTATCTGTGCCAGCATTGAAGATTAACACAAAAACACGCATGGGTGTAATCATCTTTCCTTTTTTTTGGGGTCTATTCTTAATTAAAGTTCTAGCTGGTGTCTAAAGAAAAGATTACGAAGCTCACCCGGGAGCTAATTGGGATGTCTGGCGATCGCGGTTTCGTGGCTTCTGACTTGAAAGCAACCTCACCCCGTCCTGTCGGACACCCCTCTCCTTACCAAGGAGAGGGGTAGGGGGTGAGGTTATTTCATACTTAGTGGTGAATTTTTTTCATCGGGACTGACCTCAGCCCTCTGCCTCCTGAATCAATACTACAAAATATTATTTAAAGCTGGTGTCTACCTTTTGGGTTAACTCTCCCCGTTCCACTTTCACGAGATTATCCCTAGCTGCAATAGTAATATACAGAGAAATTCCGCAGTCAACAGCAGCCATTACCAATGCTGCGGACAAGGTTTTGGTTCCACCAGTGTAGTCAGCCATGATTTGGTGTCCGCTTTCTTGTTGTAATTTGCGGATACAATTGCAAATTTTGGCATAGCATTCGGCTAAATTATCGGGATTTTGCACTAAAATCAAATCCCGTTCTGGTTGAAAGTTTTCTCCTAAATCTACCTGTGTGGGAATGTTGGGTAATCTTTCGATCACCTCTGCACCCCGACGCACTTCACAAGGAGTTCCTTCGCCAATAACTTGTGATTTACTTCCTTTTTCACCTTCGGAAGCGATAAAGATAACGCGATCGGGTTGTAAGCTGCGGATAGCGGTGATGATGGGTTGGAAGGAACCACCGACGGTGACAAGGAGAATTTTAGACATAGTAGTTGTTGTTTAGTGTCTTGCAAAATTATTCTGATGGTTTTATAAAACCACTGTTTAAAAAAGTTATTTTATTTTGAAAATGCAACATAGTTAATGTTAACTACTGATATATTATTCAATTCTTCCTGTTTTAAATATTCTTTTTAATTCTTGATAATAATGTTTAGAATTATTGATTGCATCACGGACATCATGCGCATGGTTTCCTTCTTCTAATAAAGCATGAGCGATACTTTTACGAATTGGATTAACTTTAAAATATAACTTAGCTAATTCACTATTTTTTATATCTCGATGTAGTAAACTTTTCATTTCTTCTCGCGCATTCTTATTTCTAATATCTTTGTTTTCAATTTCGCATAAATAAGTAATAATTGCCTCAGCTAAAGTAATATATCCAGTAGCATATCTTTGATTATCAAAATACCAGCCAGCTAGTTCTAACTGATATTCTGATTCTTTAACAGAGGAACGTGCAAATTTTTTGACAAAATCATCAAGTGTTTTGATTAAATATTGGAAAGGAGTTTTAGGAACTGATTTTTGTAGAGAAGTTCTTAAAATAGAGCTTTTTTGTTTAATAGCGTTAACATTATTAATATTTAAAGATTGAGAAAGTTCTTCTATCTGATTTGCCAATTGATTTTCATTTTGAGCTTTCAAAAGCTCTGCTATAAAATTACCATTGCCATAACTTTGTAAACTATAGGCACCTTTAATCCAAGAAGTCATTTCAAACAATGGGTTTAAGTCAACAACTGGTGTATATTTTAGTTCCCTTGTAACATCCAGCATCCCATAGTAAACACCAGAAATTTTAATTTGCTTTTCGCTAGCTAAATCCTTGATAAAGGTAACAGTTAAAAACAGGAATAGGGATAAAGAACGGAATGAATGAGTAATATCAATATATATTTCATCTCCTGGATTTAACCAATCTACAATTTGAAAAATTCTGTCAAAATTTTCCCATAATTCATCTTGAGTAATGCCGTATTTTATTAATATACATTTAGAATGTTGCCCCAAAATTTCTTCTATTGGTGATAAATCTAAAGAATTTAGAGGACTATCATATTTCAACTCATCAATTTTGCAAGCTAAATCTAGCCAATAATCATCATTTTTCTGTACGCCATTGGTTTCACAAAAAAAACGATATACTTCTTCCCACATTGACTTCACTGTACCAATGAAAACAATTCCATCTAACTTAAAATGTTTGTATAGTACAGCTGCCATAAATCGACTTTGAGGATATGATATATCGCCAATTTTGTAACAGGCTTCTTGGTACTCTCTGTCATAATTAACTTGACTTTTAAATCTTCCACCAACACCAATAGGAGAAATTAATATTTTAGCCATTGTGCTTAATTCCTTTTATTGAGTTAATTTTACTGAGGAGTTAAAGTTGGAATTTGAGTCTGTCCCATCCCCAATCGTGTCTTCATCCCCGTACCAGCAAACCGCGCATATTGAACTAATAAATTAGCCACATTTGCCAATAAAGAGTCAGCACGATTAAAAATGTGTAGCGTTACATCACCCACAAATCCATTCACATAACCTCTATGTAATTGCCAACTTCTGGTTTGAATTTTGTGATTTTTCAGCAAAATCGCATTGCTGAGGTAAGCAATTAATTCATCGCCTCCCAAATAAACAGGTGCAAAATTATTCCAGCGTTCTAACCAACTGCGAAACATTAAATTTGGTACAGGTAGAGGTAGATTTGTTCCACCCTGAGAAAAAACTGTCGGAGTTCTAAACTGCAACTCAAACCGTCTGATTGCTTCTGGTTCATTTGCTACTAAAGTAGTATACAATTCTTCATAACTAGTAATTTCATCTTCACGGTTGATAACGTTAAATTTAGCTCCAAGGAATTCTAAAGAGTCTGAGAGATTAAGATGAGAAATTGCTTTTGCTGAAACTTCCTGTAATCCAGACAGAGATAATTTGTAAAATTCCTCTGGATGGAAGGTGAAAAAATCTCTAGAAGTGGAGCATGAACCGATGATTCCTGAGTATGAAACAGAAGGAATCGCTTCGTTTCCCATTTCTAAACCTAGTTGTTGATGCAGTTGTTTTACCAGTTCCAAGCTATAGGAACGGGGTAAAATTGTCGGTTCTGATACACTTAATATCCAGGTAGAACGAATTAGCATTAGTCTTGTAGATTTTTGAATTTAACCCATCCCGGTACAAACTTAATTTCACCTTTGGTATTCATCACAGTTCGCCTAGACTTTGGTGCTTCAAAACCAGGCGCTTTTAAACCACAAGTATCGCGAATATCTTCCCGCAGTTCATCATCAAGACACAAGCCAATAGTAGTTCCATTCATGCCACTACCCCAACCCAATCTCAAGCTATAGGGACATTTTTCTGGTTCGTAAAATTCGCGGATGTAATTAAAATCTAAATTTTTCCCTGATGCTCGAGGATTATTTTTAATTTCTTGCCAATAATCATGCTCATAGTCCCATTGTTCTTGAGTAAATTCTTGACATATTTGTAAGAGTTCATCCAGGTTACTAAAGGGTAACTTCATCCCCTGTTTATGTGTGAACCATGAAAGCATTTCTGTATCTAATGTAATGGTGAATTCTGTTTGGATATTTCGCACCATTTCAGTATAGATAGATGCTTTATATTTAGCTAAGTAATCTGGAAATCTGCTAGAAACTACTACCTCGGCGACAACAGGTATGTTAACAGGTATTTCTTGACCTTTCTTAGTTTTGATTGTGCTTTCTAAGAGTGGTGCTGAATCTGTAATTTTGATAGCTCTGAAAAAGTCTGTATTTGGCCCTTTACCAGGAAAGTTTCTCTCTTGATATGTGAGGTGGAATTCTGAGAATAAACTATCCATGAATAGCTCATCATCGAGAAATTTCTGCTGATTTTGGTTAATTTTTCCTAATTTTTCTCTCAATTTTTTCTCAATTTCGCTCACCCGCTTTGATGAAGGTAATTGAAAAAGGTCTGCGTGTTTCAATAGATAATATGTGATGGCAGTTCTAATTGCTCCTTTAATTGAAGAACCAGGAATAAATAATTGTCCCATCCCATTCCGAATCATGGGACGCAAATCTGTAATTCTCTCAGATGTCAACTTTTGGCTGACGGCTTCTTTGGAAAAAATTGGACAACCTTCTGCATCTTTAGCTTTCCACCACTCGGAACCAAAGGCTTGTTTTAAAAGTCCTGTGATGTCTTGGCGTTCTTCAATTGCTTGAATATAGTCATTGAAAAATCGTCCTCCTTGCGCTAATAAACCCTTTGCTAAGGCTTCTTGGCTGGGGAGATATACTTTTCTATCTGTCTGTACATATTCAAAAGGATTTAATCTTGATACTGATGAGCCAATATGTAAAATTGGACTTGTCAAGAGAATCTTTTTTGATTGATAAAAATCAGGTTTCTTGAGAGTAAAATCGGGAGAAACCACCATAATATTATTTATCCTGTGCTTTAATTGACAGACTTAAGCTAATACCACTACGGTAAATGCGATGTTTATTGAAACCGTTGGGTGTAACATCTACCAGTTTTCCTTGTGGTGGTACAAGAAAAACCGAACCTTCGCTAAACATGCGCACCATTTTACGTCGGAGTTGATTTTCTGCTATCCAACCACCCCGTTCTTGAATGTCATAGCTAGCTTGATTTAAAAACTCGGTTGTTATGGGTGTATCCCAAAACAAACTCATTAGCGCGTGATGATTTCCATCAGAAAAATTTACTACCTTTTTCCAGGTTTCTGGTAATTCTAACCACTTAGCTTGAAATCTCCCCGCACCACTCGAACGTTCTCCTCCCAGTCCTTCTTCTCCTAATAGATACAAAGCAGCTTTTAGCTTGTCTGTTAATTTCTCTCCTTCTGGAGATAATTGTATGAGAAAGTATAAACCAGCCGGATTTTTCTCCCACTCAAATTGAACAAAACCAGTATGGTAAAAGTTTGTTGCTCTAGTAACGCGGTCTACAGCAACTTTGGGAATTTTGTTAATTTTAAAGGCTTTTTTGTAGTCAAAGGTTCCTGCTGCTTTTTTACCAGTAGTTTGAGCAATTAATTCTTGGCGATCGCTCTCTTGAAACCCTTCTGTTTGATACCATCTTTGCCATATTTCTAAAGGCAAATAATTAAGCTTTTTGTAGGTTTTGAAAAAAGCTAGATCGTCATCAGGATAGTTGATGGGAAACTTCAGGGGACGGGGAAGATAGTAAATTGTTTCTTGTCCAACTTCTCGGTAAATAAAGGTGGAACTGATACGGAAAGGGGGAGTTAATTCAGGTTGCTCTTTTGAAGGAAATATCTGCAATAATTCCTCAACTGCATTTTTACCGAATAACCGCGCATAGACACTAACCCATGCACTAAATAAAGCATCGGAACGGACGCGATCGCTCGTTTTTTCCATGCCAATTCCCACTTCCCCAAAATGCGCGGGGCTACGGTCAAAGTTGAGTTTAACAAGTTTCCAGACACTCATATCAATCTCTTGGCAGTAATCGTTGTTCGATGTACTCGCGTAAATTTCCAAAGTTATCTAAGAGTACTTGGGTGTTAGGAATGGTTTCTAATGGTTGTAAACCTGATGTACCAGGAGGAGTACTGGTAATTTGGCGGTACTGTGCCAAGCTACGATAGGAAAACTGAAAGTTCTGAAATCTGACTTTACCGTAACCTCTAGAACCATGTCCGCCAAGTGCATCATCTTCTAAAATGGCGAGTGCGATCGCAATATTTTGCAAATCTTCGATGGCTTGGTCTTTATTTTCAACGGTGTAAACTAATTCAAACTGGAATTTTGAGCCAGCAGGTACACGTTCTAGCTGTCTGGGATTTGCTGCGGCTGTCACTCGATCAATACCGTTTTCAAATTTCCACTCGGTCATGTATAAACCAGTGTCAACTTGCTTTAGTTTTTCTGCTGATTCTGGTATCAAATGGCAATCTCGAATAATCAATCGAGCTGGTGCGTTACGTCCGCGATTGATTCTAATACAATTTTGATTTTGTATTGTAGAAGTAGGATTATTTTTATTTTCTTCATATAATCCTTCTTCTCTAGCAGTTTCAATTGGCATCCAAAATTTGGAACCCCCGGTAGAACCAAATAGACGACTAATTTGACAGGTGTTAGCACCTTCGTAGGCAATAAATCTACCTGCTTCTACTTCAGTAAAACCATCTTTTAAATCGTCACTTTCGTAGCGCCAAGTACCGCTTCCTCCTGTACGATTTAGGGGTTTATTTAATAATCTTTCTAAGGTAGAACGTAGTTTGCCTTTAATTGAAGAACCAGGTAAATAAGGATATTTTGTGAGAGGATCACGAATTACCGGTTTATCCAGTCCACCGATATCCAAATTTTCGCCACCACCACCAATATGCAATCCTGTTTCAGCAGAAAGTTGACTAGTGAGGGTTAATTTACCAAGTAAGGGTTTTTGTGCGTATGATACTGGCATATTTACTTTCCACCTTCAGCTTTGTGATAAGCAATAATTGATTCAAGTAATTGAACTAGCCGTTCAAAATCTTCTTTGCTGTGAACTTTGTCAATAGCAGCTGACATAACTTCACCTAATGGTTTTGCTGCTTTTTGTCTGGCAGCAGCATATGCTAATTTTGGTTTCAGCAGAACAACTTCTGTTTCAACTTTGGCAAATTCACCTGTTTCCGCTAAGTCAGCTTTTAAGCGATTTACAGCATCTAAAAATTTGCGAACTTGGTTTGTTTCTAATCTTTGTTGCTTGAGATAAGGGCCAAATTCTTCAGCATGTTTAACCAAGTCTCGAATGGGATATGTTTTTAATCCATCAGGTAGGTCGTTAATAGTTTTAACAATTTCCTCAACGATATTTTGTGTTTTATTCACATGAGTTTGAGGAATTGATTGCCTAGAATTTAGAGGTGGAATTGATAATTTTGGTTTAATCGGTTCTGGCATATAAATTACTAGCGATTTAAAAGTTCAATCCAAGTAGCGATCGCCCGAAAATAAGGCGCATTATATGGACTTTTTAAGGAAGTCCGAAAATCACTGTCATCTAGTACATTTTTGGGTAATCTCGCTAAAGTATAAGCAATCTTGGGTAGATGCAAATAATAGCGAGTTCCTAAAGCCTCCTCTGATTTTTTGTTGTCTTCAAACTTTTCTAATGCTTTTTCTTGTATTTCTGCGGTGATGAGTAAGTTACGCACAAAATTACGGGAATAATTAACCCCGATATTTTGCTGTTCTAATCTCTCGACAAATGGTAATATACCTAGTAGCTTTGGTCTAGTTTCTGAATGTAAATATTTTTGAATTTCAGAATCAATCATGCTGATATCTTCTATTCCCAGCCATTCATCCCACTTAAATACTTGGCTAAATAGACCTAAACTATCTTTACCATTACCTTTACCTTTTTCTTCCGCATCTCCTGATTCATCAGCGGCTTTGTAAAGCGGAAATTTAATATCATTAATACTAATACCACCTGATAACGTAATGTCTGGATTATTTCCTGTATAAGCGCGGAAGCACTGATAAACATCAAAGGCAAATTCTACAACTTCATTCCATGCACCACTCACAAATAAATCATCACCACCTGCATAGATAAATAGTAAATTATCTCGCCTATTTGGAGTTAAAAATTCTGCTTTTTTCTGTAAAATATCTGCGATTACTTGATTTTGATTAAGGAAATTTCCTTGCCTAAATTCAGCTAAAGTGTTGAGATAAACTTTAAAGAAATAACTCATCTGGCGCGAAAGTCCAGCAATTCTTGGTAAAGTTTTATTTTCTCCTAAACCCTCAGCAAAGATTCTCCCCAAATTGTCTACATCCATTCGCAGATATCCAATTCTATGTATACCTTTGGCTTTTTCCGCCATTTCATTAGTACGGATAATCAAACCTTTTTCTTCACTACTTTCTTGAGCATAGTTTCCCAGCAGTAAAGGAAAAGATTTCCTAAACTGGGAGAATTTATAATGCTCTATGTTCCAGTCATTTACCAATAACGCTGTGTCATTATCTGGAACTATTTGTTTCCATCTGCGAAACAAATGATAGTAAACATTTTTAGCATCACGTTTATCAGTAGCAGGAAGTTCAAAAGCAAGTGTGTCAAACTTATCCTCAAGGTTTTGACTTTGCGATCGCACTATCACTTCAACTCTTAATAACTGTCCTCCTAACTCAAACATTCTGCAACAAGTTTCACAAGCAAGCACCGAATCTGGCTCGTTCTTATTAAGCTGCTTTAATTTTCCTGGTTCCACATCATCACGATGACAAACTTTACAAGGTTCGTGACTTTCACTTTCTTGAATAAATTTGCTAACATTTTCAGCAAACTTACGAGACTTTTGTGCAGCTAGTTTTTTACTTGTCAGTTCTGACCAATATTCGGCAAATCTTGCAGTGGTAATATCTGTGATGGGGAAGTCTAAACAATCAAGTGTGAGAAAAACTTTGCCTTGAAGCTCACCCAAAAGCCATTCATTAAATTGTTGACGAACTTCTGCAACATTGATTTTAACTGATTCTATTGCAGGAGCTAATATATATAAATTACCACCACCTGCATAAATAACATTTGTACGTGGTAGTTCTAACGCTCCCAAAAGTTGCTGTACTACTTCTTCCGTAACTAATTCCAAGTAAAAACTGCGCGCACGCAAAGATTTCAGCGCACCATCAGAAGATATAGTGTAAATAAATTTTTGAATACCTGATAAATCACCTGCAATTAAAGTTAGGTTATTGCTTTCAGGATTATTTGCTAATGCAGCAGCAACCGCAGCAGTGCTTTTAGCTATATCTATTAATGCAACATCCGCATCACCAAAACTGATAAAAGAACCATATTTTTCTAGAATCAAAGTCAGCAAAGATAGGTTATTTAAATCTCTATCGTCATCGAGTTTATCTAATTCTTGTTTAATTTCATGTTTCAGTTTACTGAAGTCTTCTAATGAAGGTTCTTTTTCTACGGGGTAAGGTATTTTAGGATTACAATCGCCAATAAAATCTGGCTTCCAATAATGTTGTTGATGCTGATTTTGACTCTTTTTCTCTTCGTCTTTTTCCAAGTTTACTAAGTCAAATAACAGACGCAAGGCTTTTGGGTTTTCCTCGCTATTCCAAGAAAGTAATCTCTGTGCTTCTGCAACGGCTTTTTTGATTACATCCTGATTACCATTTGCTGCTATTAACTTTGGTAAATTCTCTTTTAATTTCGAGTTTGTCCAATCCGCTAGCACCCTAACGGCTTCTTGGATCACTTGCAAAGCAGCTCGTTCAGCAACACGTAATTGTTTCATTATTTACTACCCAACCTTACTAAAACTTTTGCCAACATCTGCACCATCTCCCTTCCGGAAACATCCTTTCCTCGCTCAAGACAGTGAACCTTACCAGTCAATACAGGCGACTCAGATTCAATCACATCCTCTTTATCCTCAAGATCGCTGTGTATGATTGCAACTATCCGCAACCCCAGCGATTCACAAAACTCTTGCCATTCGGGAATTTTATCGTTTTTCCCAGATAAAATTACTGCGTGTGTTGCTTCTCGCATAATGATCCGATTTTCATTAGTTATTCTTCCGCCAACTTCAATGATATTTAGGGGTGTGTTTGCATTCCGCACCCAATTTGCAGCTTTGGTTGCAAACTCTGGGGTAAATTTCGCCTTGTATGCTGCTTTTAACTGTTGTGCTAATTTTAGGTCGCGCTGTGCAGCCTCGGAATACCATGCACCCTCACCATCTGGACAAGCGGTAATCACATAAGGATAGGGTGCGCCTGCAATGTTAGAAATTGCTTGCTTTAAACCTTCGCGCAAACAAGATTTTCCCGATTGGGAAGGACCGCAAATTACAATTTTTGGGTAAATTTTATCCTTTTGCGGTTCGTCTGTTTCGATCAGTTCGCCTATCTTGTATGCCGGAGTATGAGAGACTGCTACAATAAAGGATTTGTAGCCTTTTCTACCTATTTTGGGGTCAAAAACTGCGATCGCACTATATAAATGAGATATCTTATGTGCGATCAAGTAACTAACAGCTACAGATGCAGGCCCATCAATTTTAAGTAGTTTGCCCCCAGCAAGTTCCCCCAGTGTTATCATCTCATCTAAACGTGCCGCCGCATCCCGCACTACTTGGTCGCCATTTGCAGGTTGACCAAACCTGACTTTTAAAACGTCACCTTCAAGGTTTATCTGATACGAAGTCATATAAATTGACAGTATTTATACTTAAAATTTTAATAACGAAATATCTATCAATCAACTAAGTGAGTGTAACAGATTATACTCAATATCATATATGATTTGTATCACAAATTATACTGATTTGGGATCATGCCAATTTTAGATTTTAGATTTTGGATCGGCAATCTTTGCTAAGTAGTCATTACCTTGGCTGATTGCATGGATACATCATAAATCCTGCTGGAAGAGGCTGCTTCCAATTAGGATTAACCTAGAGGTAATGATGGTTTGCAGTTGAGTTCAATACAGACTGAACCACTCAGTCTCCTCTTTCCTTGTAGGCTTAACCAAAGGTAAGAGGGAGGTCAACACTAATGACAGCAAAGGTTAAAATTGTGCTGGAGCCAGTTTTCCAAGATATTCCCAACGTCGAACTGTTGCAGTGGTTAGCACGTGGTTCTCTCAAACAAAATCTACAGCGAGCAGTTCGTTTATGGGTGTGGTTGACTTCGCTGTATGGTGAAAACCCCTTGGCTTTAAATGACGCTTTCACCTATGCTCAATGGCGGGATGTGTTTTTTACTTCTACGCACCCCAAAGGTGAAACTGTTCCCAAACTACACGATGAAAAATGTCCCTGTGCTAAAACTACCGCAAAATGGCTATTTGATCCAAAAATAGGAATTTCGGAAACTGAATGGAAAAAATCAATTATTTCCTACGCAGGTATAAATAAATATCAACTGGATAAATTGCTCAAAGCACGTTTGTTTGGCGTAACTCGCCGTTCCCTACAAGCTGATTTGGAAACTTTAGCTGAGTTGGGATGGCTATTATATGAAAATCAGAAATATCATCGCGTAACTGAATTACCATTACGCCCTACAACTATAAATAATGAAGTCAATATAGCGAAACTTGGTGCTTACGAATTAAATTTTCTCCAGGAAGATTTGAGTGCGATCGCAGAAAACCATTCCCAAAAAATCAATGGTGTACAACGCTTTTTCCTCAAACTTGATTATGTCATTCCCCGTAGCACAATTGATTTAGTTGAAGACTGGCAATACAAATTAAGACAACTTTGGACAAAAACTCCAGTTCCACCGATTAAGCTAACATACAACAGCGCCAAGGTAAGAGATACCGTTGATTGCATCGTTTATCCGGTATGCATCTACTACATGCAGAGAGCAGTTTATCTGTGTGCCTATGGTGAAAGTCCCCTACGACAAGGTGATTGGTATAATTTTCGCCTTGATCGCATTCAAAACATGATCCGCCTAGAGTGGACAAACCCTCAGCTTCCCCATAATTTGCAACAAAGTTACCAACAGAAATCTTTACCCACTCCAGATGACATCGCAGTCGCAATGAGCAAAGCATGGGGTTTTGATTTCTATTTGCCTGCTCAACTGATGCTACTCAGATTTGAGCGAGAATTTCATGATCGCTACGTTAAAGGTACTGAACGCCACGATACCTTTGTGGAAATTACTTACCAACAAGCACAACATTTAATTCGGCGCGAGGTTAAACAAGCGGAACTACAGCGAGCACTGTTGAAGATTTTGGCGAATCGTTCACCGAATGATGCCTATTATCAAGTAAGTATCCGATACCAAGATCATAAATATAGAGATAATAACGTCATTATGCGCCTGCGAGCTTGGCGTCCTAAATGCGAAGTCTTGCTTCCCTTTGATTTACGACAAAGTATCGCTGCTGAGGTAGCAAAAGAATTCCTGTTTTACCATCAAAATTCCCTGTTGTGATGAATACATTGAAACTAACAGATAAATTTGCAGAAGCACTAGTTTATGCAACCCGTCTCCATGCTCATCAAACCCGTAAAATTAGCGGTGTTCCTTATGTCACACACTTATTAAGCGTTACAGCACTGGTACTAGAAGCAGGAGGGACTGAAGAAGAAGCGATCGCAGCTTTGTTACACGATGCGATCGAAGATCAAGGTGGAAGTCAAACCCGCGAGGAAATTCGTCAGAAATTTGGAGACACAGTAGTAGCAATCATTGATGGCTGTACTGAATGCGACATTTACCCAAAACCACCTTGGCAAGAACGCAAAAAAAGATATTTGCATAACTTGCGTCATGCTTCACCCTCCATCCGGCGGGTGTCTTTGGCGGATAAACTACACAATGCCAGGTCGTTATTAGCAGACTCGCGACAATATGGCAACAGCATTTGGAATGAATTTAAAGCTGGTAAAGAAGGAACTTTGTGGTTTTACCAGGAACTTTTACGAGTTTACCGTGAAAATGGTTCAGACTTAATGACTGAGGAGTTTGCACGGGTAATTGAGGAACTGTCTCAGGTTTGATATCCCTGCATTAATTTTGGCGACAGCGTGCGATCGCCCTCTTAATTATTTCATGCAACCCCCTGCTACTACTTGAGTGATGACAATCTTTGCAGTAAATTCACATAAATCAATTAATATTGCTTATGTTAAGGTAAATTTAATAAGATTTGATTGAGCTTGATTGAAACTTTATCGAAGCTTTGTGCGTCTACCTAAGTGGTTCAAACTCACTAGTAATAGAGCTTTATACAGCACTGTGTTTCTACCAGCACAATGTGCTTATCTCAGTACTTACATATAAACTGCTCTACTTATTCTTAATATTTAGTGAGTTTCTCGATTAGCACAAATAGCAATTTTTCAATACAAGGTGTAAAAAATGACTTATTTTCTTATTCAGTTGCAAAAAGCCTGGCCAACTTAATGCTGGAAAAATACTAAGAACCTGCATATCTGGCTTGAATAAGCCAAATACATTAAGTGTGGTCGTTTGAGGATTCAAGCATGATTCGGATTAGAGATGTTGTGCAAAAGGCTTTATCAACAGGGTACTTGACTGTAGAAGCTGAAAATCAGCTACGGCAATTATTGAGTACACGCTATGACCTAGAAGATTTTAATGCTTTTATGACTTTACAAGAAGCTGCTATGACAGGTAGGGTGAAGCAGGAGTCTCGTGAGCGTTGTGGGATCAGGTAGAGATTTGCTCGGTGATGTCTCTATTTATTAACGCTTACGCTGCTCGTCATCTTCAAAATCCTCTAGAAACCCCCAATCATCTTCATCAGCTTGATAATTTTTCTCGCTTGAATTATCTTCATCAGTTAGATCATCACTTGATGGTTGATATGGGGGAATAATTACTCGATAGTCAGCATCATAAACTGATTCAGTTTTTCCGACTCCAGAATTTTTGGGTTCGCGGTAGCTATAGGAATATGAAGAACCTGAACGAAAGCTGTCTTTAGGTTCTTGTCGGCGTTCATAGCTTTTCGAGTCCCTAACTTCGGTATCTTGAGCTTTTGTTGCGTCTGATTTCTCCTCAAAATCCCAACTTTCACTGTTGTTGATGTCCCAATCATCGTCTGGATTGGATTGAGATGAAGTTTTAGCAGCCGATGGTGGGGGGCTGGTATAGCTATCAGCATATTTTTCTTGTGAGGGACGGCTACCACTCACTGAAGTTCTACGAGACTTCGATGCAAAAGGTTTTGGTCGTTGCGGTGCTGCTAAATACGACAATTGAAATAAGCCAGAGATCAGCAAAGAGGTTGCAGCACCAGCAGCAATGCTGAACAAAATCCATATTGCCAATGGCAATGGTCTACTTTGCATACCGAAAAAGACTAATGGGAGGATAGGAGACCAATTTTGCACTAATAACAGCGCTAGTCCTCCCATAGTTGCTACTAATAAAATTAATCGAAAAAGAGCCATAGAGATTACAAAGGATGAAGGCAGAAGATAAAAAGCAGAAAATTAGGAGGTAAAGGGAAAATACTTATACTTTAGATTTTATTTGGTCTTCCACACTTCACACTTCATCCTACCCTTTGGGAAACTGCCCAAAGGGCATCCATATACTTCATACTTTATCCTTCATCCTTCACAAGATGACCTTGCCAACGTTGAATAGGAATACAATCAATATCGAGTTGATCCAAAGCACGGGCAACTACAAAATCAACTAAATCCTCAATAGTTTGAGGATTGTGATACCAAGCAGGAATTGCAGGTACGATTCTTACTCCGGTTTCTGCAAGGGTGGTTAAGTTCCGCAAGTGAATCAGACTAAAAGGAGTTTCACGGGGAACTAGGACTAGCTTTCGCCCTTCTTTTAGCTGTACGTCTGCGGCTCGTTCTAACAAGTCGGAACTTAACCCTGCTGCTAACTTAGCTACCGTACTCATACTACAGGGAATTACAATCATTCCTAAAGTACGAAAGGAACCACTAGCGATATTAGCCCCCACGTCTCCCCAAGGATGACAGCGTAGCTTTCCCCTCGTTTCTACTCCTGCTTGTTGTCGCCAAAATTGTTCCTGTTGAACAGGTTCTACTGGCATACGAATATTTTGCTCAGATTGCCAAACCATGTAGGTTGACTTAGAAGCAACTAATTCAATTTCATAGTCGGCTGTAAGCAAATATTTCAAAGCGCGAACTGCGTAGATTAAACCAGATGCACCTGTAATTCCTAAAATGAGTGGCTTGTTATTGTTTGACACGTTTCTATTATTTGGGAAGAGTTAGTAGGGTCGTTCGCGTAGCGTCTCCCTTCAGGGAGATAGCATTTGTATGAGTATCTTAAATGCAAAACTAAATATTTTGGTACAAATGTTTCGCCCGTACAGTAGTTAGTAGTTAGTGGTTTTTTTTACTACTAACTACTATTGACTAACCACTAACCAGCTTTTTATTCATCCTCTTCATAGGATTCTAAATCGTCCGGCTCTATGTCACCAGGTAAGTACATATCTGGTTCTTCACCATTGACGCTGATATCCTGGCGATAGGGAATACCATCGCTGCCAACTGTAACTAGATCAATTTGTTGACGGTAGTAATCAACGCTTTTAACTTGGACGGCGACGCGATCGCCTAATCGATAGGAAGCGCGATTTTTCCGGCCAAATAGGGCTTGTTGTCTGGCGCGATATTCGTACCAATCGTCTTTGAGGGAACTGACGTGTACTAATCCTTCTACTCGTAAAGGTACGTTATGATCACCATTTCCATCTTTTGGTGGTACTTCAATTTCGACAAAGAACCCGTAGGATTGGACACCTGTAATTACACCATTGAAAACCTCACCGATGCGCTGTTTCATTAAAGAGGCTCTTTGCAAGCCTTCTAAGTCAGTTTCGGCTTCTTGGACTTCTTTTTCTCTGTCGTTGATTTGGGTAATTACTCTTGTCAGCTCGCTTTGCAACTCTTGTTGCAATTCTGGTGGTAGGACGTTCCAGTTAATTTCGCCGTGGCTGGTTGAAGAACGCAAGTTCACACGCTCTTTCACACGAGTATTGCGGCGATCGCGTCCGTGTTCTAGCAGTGAGTGATATACCCTCTGCATCAGTAAATCTGGGTAACGTCGTAAGGGTGCGGTAAAATGGAGATATTCTGGCAATGCCAAACCAAAGTGTGGTGCTTTATTGGTGCTGTAAACTGCTTGTTTGAGCGTATCTTGTAACAAATAAGTCAAAACTTGTTCCGAGGACGACTCGGCAAATACCCTTGTCAATTGTTGATAATCCAGAGGTTGGATCTCAATATCTGGTTCTAGTGACAATTCGATGCCCAAATTGATCGCTAGTTTCAGCATCTCTTGCACATCTTCGGGATCAGGCGCGCCTTGGACTCGCCAAATGCTGGGAACACCTAAAGCACTCATGTGATTGGCCATGATTTGGTTCACCAGCAATACAAACTCTGTCAGCAGCGATCGCACAGGTGAATCTTTTTCGACTACGCATCCGAGAATACCTTCATCATAGAAGGGGTTTTTATTTGTGGGCAGGTTTAACTGCAAACTTCCGCGTGCAGTGCGTTGTTGTTTCAGGACTACTTGCAACTTTTTCAACTGTTGCAGTATTTCTACTGCTTCGGCAGGCACTTTCGTAACTTTTTTACCCAGAAGAATAGTTTCTGCTTGCTGAGCATTCACTGAAGCGTCTACTTTAACTACACTGGGTTGAATTTCCCACTCCAGTACTTCTCCTGATTCTGGATCAAAGGTAATTAAACAAGAGATACTGAGGCGATCGCTTCCCGTTACTAGAGAACACCGCTCTACCACGTTTTCTGGTAACATTGGCAAAACCAAATCTCCCAGATATACCGATCTGCCCCGTCTAAGTGCTTCCCGATCAAGTGCTTCATCTGGCTGCACGTAGTGGGAAACATCACAGATGTGAAAGCCTAGCTGCAAATTGCCAGCGCTAGTTGTTTCCAAGGAAAAGGCATTTTCTACTGTTTTGGTGTCAACATTATTACCCTGTATCGTAATAGTAAACTTGTTACGTAAATCTAGCCGCTCTTTTAAATCTGCCTTTAAAATCCTTTTTGGTAGTTTGGTGGCTGCTTCTTGAACGTTTTCGGGAAAACTACGGGAAAGGTCATGCTTGCAAGTAACTAAATCTATATCAGCTGCTGCTTCTGCATCACTACCAAGGATTTGCACAACCCGTCCTAGTGGGGGATATTGTGCTAGTGGATAACGTAGAACTTCCACATGGGCGAGATGGTCGATCGCTTCTTGCAATTTCACACCATTGGCGTACAGTTTCAGTTCAAATAGTAGGCGATCATCTAAAGGTACAGCACGATAGCCCCCTTCTACTTGTTTGATCCGTGCCAACAAGGTGTGGTTGGAACGTTCTAAAATTAATTTCACCTCTCCTTCTGGAGAACGACGCCGACTACCTTCTTTGAGAACTCGTACCAAAACGCGATCGCCATTCCAAGCATTACTTAAATGGCTTTCTCGAATGTAAATGTCTTCAGTTCCCTCTACATCTTGAATTGCAAAGCAAAAGCCTTTGCTGGAACAACGCAACTTAGCTTCTATTAGTCCTTCTTCAGTAATGCGGCGATATTTACCGCGTTCTTTCACTAAAATGCCAATTTTCTCTAGTACCTCTAAGATGATGTGAAGTTTCTGTAAACTCTCTTCATCTTCACAACCAAGTTTCTTTTCTAGAAGTTTACGAGCTACCAATTTATCATCAGTGAAATTGGCAAGGAGTGTAGCGATTGAAAATTCCATGCAGTGAACCGACCTTTGGTCAAAACATCTTTTTTTGTTGAGAGTAAAGAACATTTGCGTGTGGGGATTCCCCCCACCCTTGCAACATGTCCATTGTTTGAATCTGGTTCTTGGTTGATTACCTCACGACCCACAGACACTAGCGGTAAACGAACTTCCCAACAGGTAGGGCGCTACACAATCATCTCAGAGTACCAGTTCGTTCAAGTCCTTTCACTTGGTCAATCCAATATACCCTTTTCCCAACCAACACCTGCCAAGTCGGGTTGGTAAAGTGCTAGGTTTTTACGCAACGGGTTTTTGAGAGGCTGTGTTTGGATCGCTCTCAGTAGAACTGCCCAAACGCGCTACGCACCTTAAACCGCAGGTGTTCAATCGCCTAATTGAAAGGTACTTTTCGCGATTAGACTCTGATTGTTAACTAGGAGAAACTGCTGAGCAACCTAAATGTTCCATATGTAGAATCAGTAACAAATAGGTTAGCAGCTTAACAAGCTGTGAGGACGAACCATTACTTCATTATTGTAAATTTAGTCGTACTTCCAGAAAAGATTTCTGGATATTAAATTGGTTAAATAGTATAGCATTGCTAGCAATAACACTTAAATTTAGTTAGTTGTAACCAATATTTACTCAAAAATCTTAATTTTACAATCAGTGTACTTAAGTTTTAAATAGCATTTTGGTAACTCAGGGTTTAACTATGAGTATAAATAAAGGTTTAAGAAGGTAGAAGTAGGTAGACGCTAAGCAGTTTGGTGTATGTAGGAAGATGCAACCTCACGAATACATTCAGGGGATTTAACACAGTTGCTACGCGTTTATTTATTTTACATAAGTAAATTCAGGGGCTTTAAACCATAGGGCAGAGCACAGAGGATTATGTTTGTATCAAAAATTACTTTTTTGCTTATGCCCTCTGACCCTGCCTTTCTTCAGTAAAATGGGGCCATACCCGAAAGTGAATCCACAACCTAATCAAACAAAAATGGGTGGGCAAATCAAAAGCAATACTTAACAGTTCATTTATCAGCTTTATCACTTGGGTAAAATTATCCTGCTGATTCCATATTTTAGCTTCTTTGTTCTTCCCTATTGCTTCCTTTGATAATTAAAACGTAGATTTGGTGAAATTATGATGTTGGCTCAACTTCAGAGCTTGTATCCTACAGCTAGTTTAATCTCTGAATTAGTGCAAATTGATCACGGCAAATATATTGTTCGGGCAAGCGTACAAATTGAAGGTATCACCCGTGCTACTGGTATGGCAGCAGCCTCAACAGTAGAGGAAGCAGAAGATCAAGCTAGAAGTAGGGCTTTGATGGTTTTGGGAATCACTACTACGCCACAACCACAGATGGAAATTTTGAGTGAGGCGAAGAGTGTGGCTGAGGCGAAGACGACTAAAAGTAGTGATGTGGCTGAAACAAAGGAAAATTTCCCCGCATCAACACCTCCGCGTATCCCTGTCTCTGCTTTCACCCCAAGTTGCATAGATACCCCCAATCTGGAGACACAACCAAGGACACCTATTCCACCAACTGTTTCTGCAACGCCCACAATTGAAACCAACAGCCAGGACTTTGAGCAAAACTTAGATGTGAGTCCAAGTCCAGAATTAAGCTTGGATATTCAACCGGAAGACTTTGGGGTAATTTCCAACAACCAAAGTGAACATCAACCTTTACAAGAGATTGGTTCTAGTAACGTCACACTCTTTCCCCAACGCAGTCATAACAATACCCCAAATGAAGTAATGCCTGCGCCAGCACCTACAACGAGGAAAAAGAAGAAAAGCGAACCTGTGGATCAGTCAGATGATATCGCCAAAATTGGAGTCGAAATGCAGCGCTTGGGTTGGACGACAGAACAGGGTAGAGACTATTTAATTCAAACCTATGGCAAGCGATCGCGCCATTTACTTGATTCCGAAGAATTACGTGATTTCCTAAAATATTTAGAATCCCAGCCTACACCTGTAGATCCGCTAGCGGGATTTTGATTATTTCATGGTAATGGGTAATTGGTAATACAGCCTTTTGCATCTAGATGGAGTACACCCCTCCCTAACTCTTCCCGCTTGTGGGGAGGGTGCGCGTAGCAAGGATGGGGTTCTTTTGTACCTCACTCAAATCAAATCTGCTGTAGGTCATTGGTTCATATTCACTACTCATGACAAATGACAAACAACTACTAAAAAACTGTAACTAAAAATATGGAATTTGAGATGAGACTGGTATATAATAGGCGAAATTAATACAATAATTATCCTTAGACTTACCAGTAAAGTAAAGGCTGTGATATCTAAAAAGCAATTATCACAGTTGCATTACTCTTTGCTTACTGAAAAATGATTGCTGGAATTCAAGTTGCTTAAAATTCCAGCTTCAAACTCAACAAATTTCAGGGGCGTCTAAACTCTTGTAAACAAAAAATAAAATAGCCTCGTCTGGGGAAAGGGCAAAAGTTAAAGGATAAAGAAATTTTTACTTCCTTTCACCCTTACTTTTAACCCTTATTTCTGACTACACAGCTGCCATTGGGCGGCTACCAGCTGCATGACGGTCAATCACTTGGTCTATTAAGCCATAGTCTCTGGCTTCTTCTGGTGACATAAAGAAGTCCCTTTCTGTGTCTTCGGCGATTTTTTCCAAAGGCTGACCTGTATGTTCGGCTAAATATTCGTTTAGCCGTCGCTTATGGTAAAGGATTTCGCGGGCTTGAATTTCAATATCAGTTGCTTGTCCACGAGCGCCGCCCAAAGGTTGGTGAATCATGATCCGAGAATGAGGAAGACTCATTCTTTTACCCTTAGCACCTGCACTAAGGAGAAAAGCACCCATACTGGCTGCTAATCCGGTACAAATTGTACACACATCCGGACGGATGTGCTTCATAGTATCAAAAATACCCATCCCTGCTGTTACCGAACCGCCAGGAGAATTGATGTACACATATATGTCTTTCTCTGGGTCTTCGGCGTCTAAAAACAGCAGTTGGGCAACAATCAAGTTAGCAACGTTGTCATCAATCGCTTGTCCTAAAAAGATAATACGCTCACGTAACAGGCGTGAGTAGATATCAAAGGCGCGTTCGCCACGACCTGATTGTTCAATAACGATAGGAATCATGTAGCCAGCTTGTAACTAGTGTAGATACATTCTATCGATTACAAAGGCTGATTGTTTTCCGAAACCATGTTAACCACTGTGTAGTCATATATAGCAGATGGTGCTTACCCTATTGACTCAGCAGTTTGTCGGTATTATTTTTTCAAAGTTTTGTAAAAAATACCATAATTTTACTGAAAAAATCCGGTTATATCTACCTAATGGGGTAGATCCTTACTACAAGGTGTATCTAGAAGATTCGATCCCGAATTTAGAAGACATCGACCGAAACAGAGGAAATCGCCATGCTAGAAAAATTTGTACAAGCCGCTATCATTACCTTCTTACTGCACCTGATCGTCGGGCTCAACCCCAACACTAAAATTAGTACCGAAGCAGTACCCCCCTCTGGTACAGTTTCAATACCAGTGGCTAGCTCATTTTTGCGTTCTTTAGAGTAAAAATCACTGGTTGCATCAAAAGTATGTTGATTTGGTTGTCACTTATTGGCTGGTAGTTGGTTGTTAATTTTCCAACCGACTACCAACAATCAACAAAGAACATTCGAGGTAGACTGAACAGAGAAGGCAAATACTAGTGTCTAATCATGACTAATCGCCTTGCTGAAGCTAAGAGTCTCTATCTCCGCAAACACGCTGAAAATCCGATTGATTGGTGGCCTTGGTGCGAAGAAGCACTCTCCACCGCAAAAGCACAGAATAAACCTATATTTCTCTCTATAGGTTACTCCAGTTGCCACTGGTGTACTGTCATGGAAGGAGAAGCATTTTCTGACCCAGGCATTGCCGAGTACATGAATGCCAATTTTATCCCGATCAAAGTAGACAGGGAAGAAAGACCAGACATCGACAGCATTTACATGCAAGCTTTGCAAATGATGAGTGGTCAAGGGGGTTGGCCTTTAAATGCTTTTTTATCTCCAGATGATTTAGTACCATTTTACGCAGGTACTTACTTCCCAGTGGAACCACGCTACGGACGTCCTGGCTTTTTACAAGTTTTACAAGCGATTCGCCACTACTACGATACAGAAAAACAAGACCTACGCGATCGCAAAGCAGTAATTCTCGAATCACTCCTAACCTCCGCAGTATTGCAGCAACAAGGTACTACCGCCACTCAAGACAAGGAGTTATTACACAAAGGCTGGGAAACTAGCACGGGGATCATTACTCCGAATCAATATGGTAATAGTTTCCCCATGATCCCCTATGCAGAATTAGCATTACGCGGAACACGATTTGAAGTGACATTTGAATATGATGGCAAACAAGTTTGTACTCAACGGGGATTAGACCTGGCATTAGGTGGTATTTATGACCATGTAGGCGGAGGCTTTCACCGCTACACCGTTGATCCCACCTGGACAGTACCACATTTTGAAAAGATGCTCTACGATAACGGTCAAATTGTAGAGTATCTAGCCAATCTTTGGAGTGCAGGTATAGAAGAGCCTGCTTTTAAAAGAGCGATCGCTGGTACCGTCCAATGGCTCAAAAGAGAAATGACCGCCCCAGAAGGTTATTTCTATGCTGCTCAAGATGCTGATAGTTTCACCTCCCCAGGGGAGTCAGAACCAGAAGAAGGAGCCTTTTATGTCTGGAGTTTCAGTGAACTAGAACAACTCCTGAGCGCTGAAGAACTCATAGAATTGCAACAACAATTTACAGTCACCGCTAATGGTAACTTTGAAAGTAAAAACGTCTTACAAAGACGCCGTAGTGGGGAACTGAGCGCAACCGTAGAAACAGCCCTGAAAAAATTATTCGTAGCGCGTTACGGTGCAACTCCTGAATCACTAGAAACATTTCTTCCCGCACGTAACAACCAAGAAGCTAAATCTCATAACTGGCCTGGTCGGATTCCGGCGGTGACAGATACTAAAATGATTGTTGCTTGGAATAGCTTGATGATTTCTGGCTTGGCAAGGGCGTATGCTGTTTTTCGAGAACCTGTGTATTTAGAACTAGCAACCACAGCCGCGGATTTCATTCTCAATCATCAGTTTGTAGATGGGCGTTTCCACCGACTTAACTATGAAAATCAACCAACTGTATTAGCTCAATCAGAAGATTACGCCTTTTTTATCAAAGCACTGCTAGATTTGCAAACTTGCAGCCCGGAACAAAATAAATGGTTAGAAAGGGCGATCGCTCTCCAAGAAGAATTTGACGAATATCTTTGGAGTGTAGAATTAGGCGGCTACTTTAACACATCAAGTGATGCAAGTCAAGATTTAATTGTGCGCGAACGTAGTTATACAGACAATGCGACACCATCAGCAAATGGAGTAGCGATCGCCAATCTCGTGCGTCTTGCCCTGTTTACGGATAACCTGCGTTATTTAGATTTAGCAGAGCAAGGCTTAAATGCTTTTCGCTCTGTGATGAATAGTACTCCCCAAGCCTGCCCGAGTTTATTTACAGCCTTGGATTGGTATCGCAATAGTACCCTGATTCGCACTACAACTGAGCAAATACACTCACTCATGTCTCAGTACTTACCAAGTGTTGTGTTTGCGATCGCATCAAAACTACCAGAAGACAGTGTTGGCTTAGTTTGTCAAGGATTGAAATGTTTGCCAGCAGCCTCAAGTTTAGAGCAAATGTTGCAGCAAGTTCGCCAAAGTCAGGTGAGGGGATGAAGGAAATCGCGGACAAGGAGGATAAGGGGAAGGATTTGTATCTGTGTCGGGGAAGAGATTCGTCGAACTTAGGTGGTTATTATTGCTTGCTTTTATAGTAATTTTGTACTATAAAAGCGATAAGTCTACTAGGAAATCAATTGCATGACTATGGACAAATCACCAGCACTTAAAAACATCAACCCGATGATTCCAGCAGGAAGCGACATGGAAAAAGCGATCACATTTTATGAGCAGCAGCTTGGGTTTAAAACGATACATAAAGAAGGCAACCCTCTTAGCATGGCAATTGTCCAAAGAGACGGGGCGACAATTTTTCTACTCCAGAATGATGATAAACAGCTGGCAGAATGGACAACTTTTCGCGTCTTAGTCGATGGTGTTGAACAACTTTACACCGAATTTCTGGCTAAGGGAGGACAGATGATTCACCCAAACGGTAAGCTAGAAACCAAACCTTGGGGAATGAAAGAGTTTGCCATAATCGATCCAGCGGGTGTGTGCATTACGTTCTATGAACCAGCAAACTGATAAAATTGGGCAACTCAGATTGACGGCTATCGTTTTAGCAGGTGGTAAGAGTACGCGCATGGGTAGGGATAAAGCCCTGATCACAATTGAAGATGTGCCGATGTTGAAACGTATCTGTCAAATTGCTGAGACTTGTACTGAGCAAGTTTACGTGGTGACTCCTTGGCCAGAACGCTATCAGCATTTGCTACCGCCTAAAAGTCAGTTTATCCAGGAATTACCTTTACCAGATGAAACTGGTAATGAACTCAAAACCCACGGGCCACTGGTGGGTTTTGCCCAAGGACTAACGCAGGTAACGACAGATTGGGTGTTGTTGTTAGCTTGTGACTTACCTAAATTGCGGGTAGAAGTTTTGCAAGAGTGGATTTCTAGATTACAGCAAGTACCAGAAGAAGCGATCGCAGTTTTAGTTTATAGAAATAATAGATGGGAACCATTGTGTGGTTTCTATCGCCGTCGCTGTCTACCAGAATTAAATAAGTATATTCAGCAGGGTGGGCGATCATTTCAGGAGTGGTTGAAGCAATATCCCGTGCAAGTATTACCTTTGGTTGATCAACAGATGCTTTTTAACTTCAATAGTCTGATTTGAGAGGGGCGTTTAAGTTTAAAATATATGATCCAGGCTTGCAATCTAAAATCCATACAATCCTCTCCCTAGCCTCTGTTGGCGACATGAAACATACCCTATCAGTACTTGTAGAAGATGAAGCGGGTGTTCTTTCCCGCATTTCTGGTTTATTTGCCCGTCGTGGCTTTAACATCGAAAGCCTTGCTGTCGGACCAGCAGAACAGTCAGGAGTTTCTCGGATCACAATGGTTGTACCAGGTGATGATCGTGTAATTGAACAACTGACCAAGCAACTATACAAGCTGATCAACGTTCTGAAAGTGCAGGATATTACTGAAACTCCCTGTGTAGAACGCGAATTAATGCTACTCAAAGTGAATGCTACCAGCAACACCCGTTCCGAGATAGTCGAGTTAGCTCAAATTTTCCGGGCGCGAGTGGTGGATGTCGCAGAAGATTCCCTAACTTTAGAAGTTGTCGGTGATCCAGGTAAAATGGTCGCGATCGTGCAAGTGTTACAAAAATTTGGCTTGAAGGAAATTGCCCGCACTGGCAAAATTGCTTTAACTCGTGAATCAGGAGTGAATACAGAGTTGCTAAAATCATTGGAAGCCAAAGTTTCTTAGCAAGTGGTAGATACAGCTACCAAAACATAATTATTTTATTAAGGTGTGGGTGCAGGGGAAGGATGTTTTCCTGCATAGTAAACGACGACTTTCAACTGTTGCTTATCAGGAACGTAAAATACTCTGTCCCCTTTTGTCACCTCGTATTCCCATGCCCTCTTGTAGAGTTTGCCCTTCAAAGGGAAAACACGCCCGGGCTGTCTAGTGGTTGGTGCAGTACATAAATCCTCATAACAGCGAAGAGTGTTTTCTGGGTGGCGCTGCATTAAAGCTTCCCAATCCCGATTTACCCGACGATTTTTGGCTACTACCAACCAAGTGCTTTCTATCTCAAATAATGCAGGAGCCGTCAGTTTAACTTCTGGCGGCTCCAAATTCTCCACTATTGGATTTTCTGGGGGATTATCTGACATACTCTCTCACACAGCACTCCCGGCAGCTGGTTTGGTTAATGGTACCTCATCAGTTTCGGCACTAAAAGCTGCTGCCAGTTCAGGACTAGCGATCGCAATGGCGCTTTCATGCCATTCATGGATGATCGCGTCAATCATCTCCCATGCTGTGGTTGAAGAATCTATCAATCGAAAAGCCTCACTTAGCTCTTTGATAAACTCTTGCAGATCATCTTCTTCAAACACGCTTAACCACCCATAAGGATGCTCAAAGCCGATTTCTTTCCCTAGTAATAGAGAAAAAGCGACAGTTAATACTTCAAAAACAGCTTTACTTTGAGTAGCTGCCTTCACCAGAGAAGTTACTTCCTCCCGGCGCAACAACGCAAAAGACTGATCATTACGAGTAATTGTCACTGGACGTTCCAAAGCTTTGTCCAGAACTCGCCCAGGCTGACGATTTAACTCAGTGGCAGTAATTAGCTCATCTGAGTAGATATTACCGAAAGTGCCGATAGACATAGGTTACGCGTTTTAGTCAACGCCGATTTCATAAAATTAATATTTATCTACGTATAATTGTACGTACTATTCATCAGGGGTCAATAGGGATTAAAACTCGCTTGCGCTGAAACTATCTCTCTTAAAGCATGAGAGATTTTTAAATTAGATCAAATACAGTCTAAGTAAGCAAAAATTAAGCACGGAGTTGTTCTGATTTCTCAAAGTGCTTTATTTATGATGGTTTTAGTAGCCAATGTTGCCTACCTTTCTTGCACAGTCGAGGCTGGGCGGCAGAAAGCCCTAGCCTACGGGAGGACTGCACCTACAGGCTGGTCTGAACAGAGGAATGATACCATATTGAAACCCGCGTAGGCGGGTTTCGTATGTGTAGTAGCGATTTCCAATCGCCGGGGCTTTTTTCTGAGACATTTATTGATTCAAAAACTGATCCACACACCGAACAAACATCTCCACACCCATCGCCAACGCTGTTTCATCAAAATCAAAACGGGGATGATGATGAGGATAGGCTAAATTCTTCTCTGGATTAGCAGAACCTAAAAAGAAATAACAACCAGGAACTTCTTGCAAAAAGTAGGACATATCCTCACCGCCCATAGTTTGGCACTCCGGTACAATACCCACAGGCGTTTCTACCACTTCTTCCGCAACCGATCGCACTAGTTCCGCCATCCCTACATCATTAATTGTGGCTGGGTATAATTCCGAGTACTGAAAGTTGTAATCAGCACCATAGCTTTGGCAAACTCCAGCAATAATTTGCTCGATTCGTTGGGCGAAAAAGCCTCGCAAAGACGGATTAAAGTACCTAACAGTACCACTCATTTTAGCTGTATCTGCAATCACATTGCACTTTGTTCCAGCATGGAGTTCACCGACTGTCACCACTGCTGAATCAATCGGATTGACGTTACGGGCCACTATTGTTTGTAGAGCATTGACAATTTGGGCTGCAACTACTACTGAGTCTACAGTTTGATGGGGCATTGCACCATGTCCGCCTTTGCCAAAAATGGTGCAGTCAAAGGTTTCTACAGCCGCCATTAATGCACCTGCACGCACACCTACTGTCCCTAAAGGCAAATTATTCCACAGGTGCAAACCGATAATCGCGTCCACATCTGGGTTTTTCAACACCCCAGCATCAATCATTGGTTTTGCGCCTCCTGGCCCTTCTTCTGCTGGCTGGAAGATCATTTTCACAGTCCCGGCAAAATCTTGACGATGCTGCTGGAGATAATAAGCTGTACCAAGAGCGATCGCAGTATGTCCATCGTGTCCGCAAGCGTGCATGATCCCATCATGTTGGGAACGGTAGGGTACTTCGTTTTGTTCGAGTATGGGTAAAGCATCCATATCCGCGCGGATCGCCAAGACTTTCGATTTTGGATTGGATGCTTCTGGTTGTTTCTCACCCTGGATAATCGCAACGATACCAGTCTTAGCAATCCCAGTTTGATGTTCGATTCCCCATTCTTGTAATTTCCCAGAGACAAATTCAGCAGTGAGTTTTTCTTGAAAACCGAGTTCTGGTTTTTGATGTAACCTACGTCGCCACTCGACTAATTGGGGTTCCAATGAACGAATCGATAGGCGAACGCGAGATAAGTCAACATTGGTAGAGTTGGGAAAGGTGGAAACCATTTTATTTAAATTACTGTCGGTTATTTATATTGTGAGTCGGAATTGTTATTTGTCATTTGTTCTTTGCTAATAACTAATAAATTACGTCTAATGTGAATTAACAAAGGCGCTAATAGATCATGGGAAATACTCAACAAACCAATGACCACCCAACCACCCATGAAAGATCCATCTGTGTTATCTGTGTTTATCGGTGTGTATCGGTGGTCGATTTCTAAAAAAACCTTTTTTACCAGGCGCAAGGAATATCACGTCTCCATATTCAATTCACATCAGGCGTAAATTGAATTACACATTCTTCAAGCTGTTTTCTGTTTCCTCTTACCTGACCTATTGCCTATTCCCTGTTAATAACAAACACTCTAAATCTAAATCTGACGCTACTTGGGCTAGTTTGTCTAACTCGGCTGGATTTTCCAAATAGGGCAAACAGCCTAAAACAGGGATATTTGTCAAAGACTGAATTAAATCTGCTGGCGTCCAGTTGGCGATTTCATCATCTGTGCGGGGTTGGATGCAATTTAGAACAATTCCTACCAGTTGGACTCGTGTTTGTCTTGCTAATGCCACATTTGCTACAGCTTGAGCGATCGCACCTAATCTTACTGGTACGACTAACACCGTAGGTATACGCCATTCACCTGCTAAATCTGCTACTGTTAATTCCTCAGTTACGGGTGAGCCTAATCCACCCAAAGCTTCTACTAAAACAAAATCTCGACGCTGACACAAGGCTGTGTAAGCTTGCCAAACTACTGCTAAATCTACATGGCGATTTTCTTTAATTGCGGCAATTGGGGGGGCTAGGGGTGCTTGAAAATACAAAGGTGTGATTTCCTCAGCAGATTGTTCCAAGCTAAATAGCTGTTGATACCATTCGCGATCGCCTACTCCTGATTGTATGGGTTTCATAATACCCAAGCTACGGCCAGAGCAATATTTTTGCCAATAGGCTGCTAATACTGTGGTTAAAACAGTTTTGCCTGCTTCTGTGTCTGTTCCTGTAATTAGTAGTGCGTTCAATTGTAATAGTTAGTGGTTAGTGGATAGTAGTTAGCAGGGGAAGGTTGAATTTGAATTATTGCTAGCCCTTTAATAATGTCAATATACATGATCGTTGAGTTGACTTGTCGAATGAACAATAATTAAAAACCAACCACTAACCACTGACCAGTTATCAGTTATCAATTATCAGGTAATTCCCAAGGTGATAACTGTTCACTGTCTACTGTTAACTGATTTGCAACCACTAACTACTAACCACTAACTACTAACTACTAACTCACCTTCTTGGCAAAATATCTGTGGGATTGACATCTGGGTTAGATGTGTCATCAGTAGGCTGATTATTTTGATTCTGATCAGGAAAAGGTATCAATGGAGTATCGGTGGGTGTTGCTGTTGGGATGTCGGTTGGTGTTGCTGTAGGTATCTCCGTTGGAATTTCGGTGGGGGTTTCGGTAGGTGTGGGCTGAGGTGGGTTTTCTAATTCGATATTGAGGTTGTAGTCGCTTTCGGAACTTCCTGGAGATAGAGTTAAGTCGATCGCATATCTACCACTAACAGGTAAAGTGCCTTGGTAGAAGGTGGTATTCTCAGCAGAAGCTTCAACTGGTTCTCTATTTGGGTCTAAAACTGTTAATACAACACCCCTTTCTTGCGCCAGCACCGCAGTTAAAGTTTGCCCTTTCCGACCTCGGAAAGTGTAGCGGATGGTTTGATTGCTGGCGATTGTACCCTCTACTTGGGTTGTGCCAGATGTATCTAAAGCAAGGGGTTTACTTATAATTGTCGGCTCGTTGGTGGTGGGTGTAACTGTCGGTGTGGGTGAAGTTGTAGAATTGTCAGGAACTACTGGAGAAGGGAAAGTTTGGGTTGGGACTTCGGTTGGTTGTGGTGATGGTGTACCACGAAGAGTACGTACCAGTGCCCAAGAACCGATTCCTGCTATACTCACCACCCCAACAGTAATTAATCCAATTGCCAATGGGTTATCTAAAAATGACCTAGTACTGGGTTCGGGAATTGTGTGACTTGGTGTACCAGGTGCAGATGGTGATGCTGGTTCAGGACGACGACCAACCGGGACTGTTTGTACGTTGGACAACCCAGGATTGGGTGCAATTGGGATAGAAGCCGGAACTAGGGGTGTTTGTTGTCCTGGAGAGTCCAATGCTTGGGCTACTTCTGTTGCGCTTGAGAAGCGATCGCCTGGTCTAAAGCTCAACATCCGATTTAAAATTTGGGCAAAGTGTGGACTTACTGTTACCCAGCGTTGCCAATTCCAACTCAGGAGATTTTCATCAAATAATTCTTGCGGTTCTCTACCAGTTAGCAATACGATCGCGGTAACTGCCAATGCATATAAGTCGCTACTGGGGTAAGCTTGTCCTGTTTGCATTTGCTCACTGGGGGAATAACCCAATTTTCCGACATAGGTTGCTGGTGCTGTCGGATTACCAGCTTGCAATCGTGTTGCTAGTTCTTTTACTACCCCAAAGTCAATTAAAACTGGCTTATGATCAAGATCACGCAAAATAATATTGTCTGGGGAGATATCGCGGTGAATAATGCCTCGACTGTGAATATGTTCTAAAACAGGTAACAAAGAGCGCATTAATTGTAATACTTCTTGTTCCGTGAACGCACTACCAACAGCCTTACGCTCATCAAGCAAAGTACGGTAGGTTTTCCCGGCTACATAGTCTTGCACCAAAAACAATCGCTGGTCTTGTTCAAATCTTTCCCGGAATTGTGGCACTTGTGGGTGTTGGATTTGATACAAAATCGTTGCTTCTCGGAGGAACAGCTCTTGTGCTTTCTGCCAAGCAACAGGGTCTACTGTGTTAGGAATTAATTCTTTGATGGCACAAAATTCGTTAAAGCGCCTCTGGTCTTCTGCCAGATAGGTTCTACCAAATCCCCCCTGACCAAGAATTTGAATAATCTTATAACGATTTTGCAGAACAGTACCAGCTGAAATTGGTGGTTGCATCTTTTAGTTAATTGAGTGTAACGGCACTACTCGGAGGAACTCACCCGCAAAAAATCATACCCAACAGTTGCAGTTTGTCAACTGCTGTATTTGTCAGTATATTAAAGTAAATTCCTAACAAACTTGCTCATAGTCTATTTTCACACTCATTTTCCAGTACAAAATAGTAAAAAAGATAAAAAAATTACTATTTTAGTTCCCATTGCTTTCTGAGCTTGTTGCTCATTTCTTTTTCCTTGGTGATGGAAAACCATCTAACAAGTCTGCTAATGTATTAATTTGCAGCTAGTATCATAGAATATTCAGCCGTCCATAATTGATTCATTTATAGGTGTTCTTAACGATTACTAAGTAAACTAGAATAGTCTTCTCCTATCTCTGTGAATAGGGTGCATAAAAGTTAAGTAGTTCATCAAACAAATCCATTTAGACTTGGGTTTTTTAGAGCAAACTAAAAATCCCGACTACAGGTGTGAGCTAGTAAGAGTGTGTTCACCACAAAAAAATTAGAACCTTGTAGTTTCATGGAGGTATGTATCAAGTTTTTATAAAAGCTTCAACAAAACTCACAGATGTTTTTTCGGACTATTGCTCTTAAACAATCTAAATATCTGATGATAATATTGCCATGAATGCACATCGAGGATCTGCTGTGCTAAGTACCGCAACTTTCAAACTGCCATCAACTACAACAGGAATAGCTGAAAACCATCGCCTGCGGCTGTTCTCTGGTTCTGCTAATGTACCCCTATCTCAAGAAGTAGCTCGTTATCTGGGCATGGACTTGGGGCCAATGATCCGCAAACGATTTGCGGATGGAGAGCTTTACATTCAAATTCAGGAATCGATTCGGGGCTGTGATGTTTATTTAATTCAACCCTGTTGTCAACCTGTAAACGATCATTTGATGGAATTACTCATAATGATCGATGCCTGTCGTCGAGCATCAGCACGACAAGTCACAGCAGTAATTCCTTATTATGGCTATGCCCGTGCTGACAGAAAAACCGCAGGGAGAGAATCAATTACTGCCAAGCTAGTTGCCAACCTGATCACCCAAGCAGGTGCTAACCGAATTCTGGCAATGGATTTACATTCAGCCCAAATTCAGGGATATTTTGATATCCCCTTAGATCATGTTTACGGTTCACCGGTAATCCTGGATTATCTAGTTAGTAAAGAACTGTCTGACATTGTGGTAGTTTCCCCAGATGTTGGCGGCGTGGCAAGAGCAAGAGCATTTGCAAAAAAGCTGAATGATGCTCCCTTAGCCATCATTGATAAACGTCGTCAAGCTCACAACGTCGCTGAAGTCTTGAATGTCATCGGTGATGTGAAGGGTAAAACAGCAGTGCTGGTAGATGACATGATTGATACTGGCGGCACAATCACAGAAGGAGCCAAGCTACTCCGTGAAGAAGGAGCGCGTCAAGTATACGCCTGTGCTACCCATGCGGTGTTCTCCCCTCCTGCGATTGAACGGTTGTCAAGCGGTTTGTTTGAAGAGGTGATTGTCACCAACACAATTCCCATTCCCGAGGGCGATCGCTTTCCCCAATTGCAGGTGTTGTCAGTGGCGAATCTTTTAGGGGAAACGATTTGGCGGATTCATGAAGATAGCTCTGTAAGTAGTATGTTCCGCTAGCATCAAAAATACTGTCATCACCGTTACGATTGTGCAGAATGCCGCAGGCTTTTTTGCCTGCGCTAACCGAACTTATATAATTTTATATATTTTCAGGGTGTTATCTTTTTTACCAAATGTTGCCGTAAGCGATCGCTTGACTACAGCAAGCCTAAATCCTTGAGACTACGTCGTGTAATCTCAATCCGCAGAAGTGCATCTGAAGGTTTACGCATGTCTATTGTCGTTGCGAAAATAATGTTTAGGCAAGCCCTAACCATCTTGAGCAAGATCACGAACACCAAAACTCATCGTCAGCAGTAAAACAAAACAACCAATCACAGTAAAAAGAACATAACGCGATCGCCACAAACGAAACAGCATTTTTTCCCCTCACAAATAGCGTCTTATCAATTATCACTGTTGTCACTAACAGAAAAACTATCTGCGTCATCTGTGTTTATCCGTGTGCATCGGTGGTCGATTTTTCCAACAACTGTGGTCATTGCGATAATTCACAGCAAACGTAAATTAGCTCTCATCTTTTACTACCACCCTCTCCAACTCCGAAACTACCCGTTCTAATTCCGCAAAAATTGGACTAGAGCCAGTTTGGTAAAAAGCATTTACCAATGCCCGATAATACCAAAGCGTACCTGCTTTACCACCTTGAAAACGTTGCCAAAGCGATTCACCCACAATCCGATAATCCTTGAGAATTGACTGGGCATTGTGCAGTTTATCAGCCGCACTCACAATTAACACAGAAGAAGAAGCACTAAGAATATGAGCAATGTATGCTTCTTTACGTTCTCGCCACGGCGGTTTAGGTGTAGTATCGGCATCCGTACAACCATTGACAATTGCAGCTACATTATCACCAAAACGACGGCGAATTTCTTCCCGTGTAGCAGCACCGCCTTGATCCTCGACAGCATCATGTAAAAGTGCAGCTATAGCTTCATCTTCATTTGCCCCATATTCCAAGGCAATACTAGCAACACCCAACAGATGAGCAACATAGGGAACACCTGAACCTTTGCGAACCTGGTTCGCGTGGAGTTGGGTAGCGTAGATAAGGGCTTGGGTAAAGCGTTCTGATAACATTTTGAGAAATGGTAACGCAAATAAATGTAGGGGCGAAGCATTTGGATGAAAATTACTTGGGTTGGGCCTTCTTTCTATACTGACATCCAAATAAAAAAATAAGTAATTTTATATATCCTCTTTGTGTCTTTGTGCCTTTGTGGTGAAAAAATAATTTTTTCAACACCAAGACACTAAGACACCAAGAAATTTTCATCTTCCTGCTACCAGGCGTACGAGCCTAAAGCTTTTTCGTTGCCTTGGAATAATTTAGATTACGATAGAATTGTAGAATTGTTAAGGCTTATTTACAGAATCTGTACATTCCCTCAAATTCTGTTAGAGCAGTCCACCACTATATATAAACTGTAACCCTTTCTAGAGTACTGGAACGCGCTTATTATGACGCTCCCAATCCGTAACGTTGCTATTATCGCCCACGTAGATCACGGCAAAACAACCCTCGTTGATGCTCTCCTCAAACAATCCGGCATTTTCCGTGAAGGGGAAGACGTTCCGGATTGCGTCATGGACTCCAACGCCCTGGAAAGGGAACGAGGCATTACTATTCTTTCTAAGAATACTGCTGTTAAGTACAAAGAAACGCTGATTAATATTGTTGACACTCCCGGACACGCTGATTTTGGCGGCGAAGTGGAACGGGTACTTGGCATGGTTGATGGTTGTATCCTGATTGTAGATGCTAATGAAGGCCCTATGCCTCAGACACGTTTTGTTTTGAAGAAGGCGTTAGAAAAGGGACTCCGCCCGATTGTTGTAGTCAATAAAATCGATCGCCCGCAAGCTGATCCCTACGGTGCAATTGATAAGGTATTAGATTTGTTCCTAGAACTAGGCGCAGATGAAGATCAGTGTGATTTCCCGTATCTGTTCGCCTCTGGTTTGAGTGGCTACGCCAAAAATGATTTGGATGACGAACCTAAGGACATGCAGCCCTTATTTGAGGCTATTCTGCGTCATGTTCCACCACCAGTCGGTGATGTCAACAAGCCATTGCAATTGCAAGTCACCACCCTCGATTATTCGGAATATCTGGGACGGATTGTTATTGGTAGAATCCACAACGGTACAATCCGCATGGGACAACAAGCGGCTTTGGTGACAGAAAGCGGTAACGTTGTCAAGGCTAAAGTCACGAAATTGATGGGCTTTGAAGGCTTGAAGCGAGTAGAAATGGAGGAAGCAACTGCTGGTCACATTGTGGCAGTGGCTGGTTTTGCTGATGCTAATATCGGTGAAACAATCACTGATCCTAATGAACCCCAAGCTTTACCACTAATTAAAGTTGATGAACCGACTTTACAAATGACCTTTTGGGTAAATGATTCGCCTTTTGCAGGTCAAGAAGGTAAGTTGGTGACATCTCGACAAGTGCGCGATCGCCTTTTCCGGGAATTGGAAACTAATGTCGCCCTCCGCGTTGAAGAAACTGACTCTCCTGATAAATTTCTGGTTTCCGGTCGTGGTGAATTACATTTAGGTATCTTGATTGAAACTATGCGCCGTGAAGGTTACGAGTTCCAAGTATCCCAGCCACAGGTAATTTACCGAGAAGTAAACGGTCAACCTTGTGAACCTTACGAACTTCTAGTACTGGACGTTCCCGAAGACGCTGTTGGTAGCTGTATCGAACGCCTCGGACAACGTCGTGGTGAAATGCAAGATATGCAAGTTGGTGGTAATGGACGCACCCAACTAGAATTTGTCATTCCCGCCCGTGGTTTAATCGGATTCCGGGGTGAATTCATGCGGATGACGCGGGGCGAAGGGATTATGAACCACAGTTTCCTTGATTACCGTCCACTCAGTGGTGATATTGAAGCCCGTAACAAAGGTGTGCTGATTGCTTTTGAAGAAGGTGTCTCTACCTTCTATGCGATGAAGAATGCTGAAGATAGAGGTGTATTCTTTATCACTCCCGGTACAAAAGTCTATAAGGGTATGATTGTCGGTGAACACAACCGTCCCCAAGACTTAGAATTAAATGTCTGCAAAACTAAGCAGCTTACCAACCACCGCGCTGCTAGTGGTGATGAGTTAGTACAGTTGCAAGCACCAGTGGAAATGAGCCTAGAACGTGCTTTGGAATACATCGGGCCAGATGAATTGGTGGAAGTTACACCCCAGTCAATTCGTCTGCGGAAGATGGCGAAGAAGTTGGCAAAACGTTAATTAACATATAGAACTGTAGAGATGTGCCAATGGCACGTCTCTATTTTTTTGTCTGATCAGAATTTGTACAATGGCAAATACAAGCTGTGCGAATAAAGATATTGAGGAAAATAACAATGGTGCAAACACCTAATCAAGTCCTCACACTAGAAGAATTTCTTAAACTGCCAGAAACAGAACCTGCGAGCGAGTATATTGATGGGCGTGTAATCCAAAAACCAATGCCTCAAGGAGAACATAGTGCAATTCAGACGGAATTAGCACCTGCGATTAACTCTATATTGAAAACAAAACAGATTGCAAGAGCTTTTTCAGAGCTTCGCTGTACATTTGGTGGACGCTCAATTGTACCTGATATTTCTGTATTCACTTGGAGCAGGATTCCTCGCAAAGAAAATGGTGCAGTTGCTAATACTTTCTCACTCGCTCCAGATTGGATAATTGAAATTCTTTCACCGGATCAAAGTCAAACGAAAGTCACAAAAAATATTTTGCACTGTTTGAAGTACGGAACTCAAATGGGATGGTTAATAGATCCAGCAGAAGAACTAGTGTTCGTATATCTACCGGATCAACCAACAACTTTTTATGATCAACCAGAGGTACAGTTACCAGTACCAGAATTTGCCAAAGATGTTTGTTTGACTGTAGAAAATTTGTTTAGTTGGTTACGAGACTAAAAGAATTGTCTGGCGCGATCGCACCAACTCCCCAAAGTAGTAAATTTGTAAAAATAGAAAAGACATACAAACTCCGAATGTAACTCAAATGCTGAGTCAGACAACAACACGGCGCTTTACACTGGACGAATACCATCGTTTAATTGAACTAGGTTTTTTCCACGAAGACGAACGTGTCGAACTCATTCGCGGTGAACTAGTACAGATGGTAGCCAAAGGAACAGCACACACAACCTGTTGCAGTAATTTAATTCGAGAACTAGCACAATTAGTCGCTGGTAAAGCTGAGTTACGATGCCAAGATCCTATAACTTTACCATCAAGCAGTGAACCCGAACCCGATTTTGCCATAGTTCGTTCCACTGCTGATAATTACTTATCTGCACACCCTACACCCGCAGATATTTTTCTTGTCATTGAGATTGCAGATTCGTCTTTAGATTACGATCGCGATGTTAAAATGCCTTTGTATGCTGAGGCTGAAATTTCTCACTACTGGATATTTAATTTAGTTACTAACCAATTAGAAGCTTACAGCGAACCTTATAAAGATTCTCAAAATAATTTTGGCTACCGCTTCAAACGCATATTTTTAGCGAATCAATCAGTGGAAATACCTGTAGCGTCATCTCCATTGCTGGATTTATCTTCTGTTTTCCCTCGCAAAATTTCTTAATTCACAGTATTAGGGAAGTCGAAATAATATATTTTTTTTTAACGCAAAGGAACGCGGAGTCAGCGCGGAGGAACGCAGAGTTTTTGGACTTAATATCTTGAGTAATTCTGATATAGGCAGAAACGATATCAAGATATCAAAGCACTATTTCTCAAGAGAAATAGGATTTTCATGGATTTGTCCAATCCTTTCTAACAAAGCTTTATTTGGTGGTGGTGGCATTGGTAAACGCGAAAGCTTAAAATTCACCATTGGAGAAGTTATTTCATCAGTCATTTGCCGTATCCTCTAGTAAAAATAAATTACAGATAAATGTCAGACAAAAGTTTAATTAAACTTTAAAAATACACAAACTAAACCTTGAACTTTCTTAGATTTTAAATCTAATCAGTCAATCTACTTATTGAAGTAATTAACTTCATCAACTCTTCAGAAAAACACGTAGGTATTGTGAATTTCAGGAATTGATAGGTTAAGTTATTTGTTGATATTTTCCAATTACCTATTACCCATTACCTATCAACAATGAAAATTATCAAACGCATTACTAATTGGTTAGAGATCCGTGCTTCTACTCCTACATACAGTGGTTGGGTTTTGGCAGGAATTGCTATTTGCTTTTTTGGGGCTGCGATTAATACAATGGCTGGCTGGCTTTATGCAATTAGTGGGATTAGTTTTGCCTTACTTGGTATAGCAGCTGTGTTACCACCGCGATCGCTCTTTAATTTAGTAGTGAAGCGCCATCCAATTTCACCAGTCACAGCTGGAAATGATTTAAAGGTTGAATTAGATATTCTCAATCCGACGAAGAAGCCAGTGAACTTGCTGCAAGTTGCAGATTTGTTACCCTTCATCTTGGGAAAACCACAACAGCAAGCCATAGAAACTATTTTGCCTGAGAACACTTACCGTTGGGTGTACTATTACCCTACCCAACGCCGGGGTATCTATCGCTGGGAGACTGTTGAACTAGCTAGTGGTGCGCCTTTAGGGCTGTTTTGGTGTCGTCGCCAGCGTGAATGTACAGCGAAGGCGATAGTCTATCCCCCAGTGTTAACCCTTGCCAGTTGTCCTTTGATAGATAGAATTGGGCAAGAAGACAGTCGCAAGGGCGATCCTCGTGGTGTACCTTTGCAAACAGCCAACGAAGGACTGGTGCGATCGCTACGTCCTTACCGCATAGGTGATTCCATGCGTCTCATTCACTGGCGTACCAGCGCTCGTTACGGAGAATTACGGGTACGAGAGTTAGAAATTGTTACTGCGGGGCAACAGACAATTATTGCCCTTGATAGCAGTGCTAAATGGCAAGAATCAAGTTTTGAGCAAGCAGTAATTGCCGCAATTTCATTGTATTTTTACGCACAACAACAGCAAATACAAGTACAACTGTGGACAGCATTTACAGGTTTAGTCAGAGGCGATCGCGCAGTCATGGAAACCTTAGCAGCAACTCATCGTGGTGAAGATGCCATAAATCTTGCTCCTACAAGCGAACCATTGATTTGGCTCACCCAAAACCCCTTAACCCTCTCTTCGCTTCCGAGTGGTAGTCGTTGGTTGTTATGGCAAAATCTGCAAACAGCAACAGAACAAGTAGTAGTGAATCGAGACTATCTCGGTATAGTCGTGCAACCAGACCAACCTCTACAACCCCAGCTACAACAGGCTTTGAGTTGATAGGCTACTTCAATTCTGTCTATTCATAATTACAATGCTTGGGTGAGTCAAGAGTAGTTGATGATTTGCGATCGCCACAGAATCGGCAAAAGACTATATTTAAGGGATATACCTAGCGTAATAGTAGCTAAAAAAAGAGGGATTATCCCCAGTTATAGCTTACCAAGGCTGCGGTACAATGCAAAGAAATGTGTAAATTATGAGTAGCCGTTCCTATGATCTCACCAGAAGTAAACACAAAATCCAGCGATAAAAACTTAGAAGCAATGCGGCATTTTTCTGAACAATACGCCAAGCGCACTGGAACTTACTTCTGTTCTGAACCTTCTGTAACCGCAGTGGTAATAGAGGGACTTGCTAAACACAAAGATGAACTCGGAGCGCCTTTATGTCCCTGTCGCCACTACGAAGATAAAGAAGCAGAGGTCAACGCTGCTTTTTGGAACTGTCCTTGTGTACCAATGCGGGAACGTAAAGAGTGCCACTGTATGCTTTTCCTCACTCCAGATAATGAGTTTGCTGGCGACAAACAAGAAATTTCTTTGGAAACAATCAAACAAGTGCGGGACAGCATGGGTTAACAGAATCAGTAAACAGTTACCAGTGAACAGTTACCAGGTATTTATCTACTGCTCACTGGTCTCTTTATAAAGAAATGTATTTATTAATAAAAGTAAAAATTATTGTTATTGAAAATGCTCGATAACTGATAACTGATGACTGATGATCAACCCCAGCAATTCTGGCAAGGTGTAGAACAGTTTAATACTAGAGAATTCTACGCTTGTCATGATACCCTAGAAGCTCTATGGATGGAAGCAACAGAGCCAGAAAAAACTTTTTATCAAGGAATTTTACAAATAGCGGTAGCACTGTATCATTTGGGTAATCACAATTGGCGAGGCGCAGCAATTTTGTTAGGAGAAGGTAGCAACCGCCTGCGACGTTATCCATCAGTTTACGGCGGTATTGATGTAGATGAATTATTAGAGCAAAGCGCTGCATTATTAAGAACATTACAGCAAACAGAACCAGAGAAGCTAGCCACGATGAAATTGGGGGAAACTGAAGGATTGCCCTTACCCAAGATAGTTATGGGGACTGAAGAGTAGTGGACAAGGGAGACAAGGAAGAAATCATTGAAAATGTCAGGAATTTATTCTTAAACCATCTGCCATCTGCCCTCTGCCATTTCATCTTGCCTTTTTTCGGTGAAACCTTGAGTTTATGGCGAACGTCAATTGTCTCAGCTAGTAGTTATCTTGGCATACTCTAGTAGTTGAGATAATTAGAATACAAGCTGAAATCTTAATTGTTAAATTGCTATGATCTCTTGGTATCAATTATTTTTATTCCCAATGCGCTGCTTTGGATTAGCCTTCATGCTACCAGCTGCATTTTTTGGTGCGATCGCATTTCCCAGTCAACTACAAACTGCTACCGCCCAGACATCAGCTGGAAATCGCCCTCTGACTATTCATTCTGATGTGCAAGAATACGACGCTAAAACACAAGTAGCAACTGCTCGCGGCAATGTACAAATGGTATATGAAGCCCGAGGAATTCAAGCAACAGCAGCCCAAGCTCAATATTTCAGCAAAGAACGCCGCATAGTTCTAAGTGGTAATGTTTATATTTTGCAAAAGGGAGGCAATAGTATTCGGGGTGAGACAGTGACATATCTTATTGATGAAGGACGATTTGTCGCTACACCCAAAAGTGGCCGTCAAGTAGAATCTATCTACATTGTCAACGACAGTCAAGTAAATCAAGCGACTACACCCGCCCCAAACACACCTGCTCTTCAGCGTTCTAATTAATAGTGTGACTCCTAATTTGCACATTTTATAACCCTTATACAGGAAAGTTTTGAGAAATCTCATCAAAATGTGCTTGTTTCATATTTTGCGGGAGCGTTAATCGCGCCTGTAGTCGGCTCACCTGAGCACCCATAGCCCAAGTCCATTAAAACGGACTCAAATGTATATCCAGAATGTATATCCAGTAAGCTTTAGCTTACTTGAGTTCAATCTCTGGAAATTTATTTCTTGGCAGGCGAAAAAGTAGGTGCAAGTCTAAGGTTAGTAGTTGATAATAGTTTGTTGTTTGGAACAACCACCAACCAACAACCACCAACCAACAACCAACAACCAACAAAGCATACAGAACGTGAAAATTGTCCTAGAAAATATTCGCAAATCTTATGGCAAGCGAGTGATTGTCAATCGCGTCAACGTTTCTGTTGCCCAGGGTGAAGTAGTTGGGTTACTTGGCCCAAATGGTGCTGGCAAAACTACAACATTCTACATTGCCACAGGTTTAGAAAAACCAGACCGGGGAACTGTATGGTTGGATCATCAGGACATCACTGCACTGCCTATGCACAAAAGGGCAAGACTAGGTATTGGTTACTTAGCCCAGGAAGCCAGTGTGTTTCGCCAATTATCAGTACGAGATAATATACTGTTGGTGCTAGAGCAAACAAACGTACCTCGTTGGCAATGGCAACGGCGACTAGAAACATTATTACAAGAGTTTCGTTTAGAAAAAGTAGTTAATAGCAAAGGAATTCAACTTTCTGGAGGTGAGCGACGCCGGACAGAATTAGCAAGAGCATTAGCAGCGGGTAGAGAAGGACCAAAATTTTTATTTTTAGATGAACCTTTTGCAGGAGTTGACCCAATAGCAGTTTCAGAAATTCAGCATCTGATTGGACAATTGCGGGAACGCGACATGGGGATCTTGATTACAGATCATAATGTCCGCGAAACCCTTGCCATTACAGATCGTGCCTACATCATGCGCGAAGGTCAAATTCTTGCTTCTGGCAATGCCGACGAACTCTACAATAATGCCTTGGTGCGGCAATATTACTTAGGTGATAATTTTCAGGTTTAGTCATTTGTTGGTTACTTGTTGTAGAGACGTGCAATGGCACGTCTGTACATTGGTTAGTAGTTAGTGGTTAACCATACCAATGACAAATGACAAATGACTAATGACTAATGACCAATGACTAATGACTTATGGCTAAATCTAAATCTTTCCACAACCTCAGTTCATTGCTGTCCTTTTCCATAATGGATCGCTACCTTGCGAGCGAATTAATCCCACCCTTTTTATTTAGTTTTGGGATTTTTGCTTCCCTTGTGTTCACGGCGGATAGCTTATATGAATTGCTGCGAAAAGTCGTACAAGCAGGATTACCACTAGAAATAGCTTTAAAGGTTTTTTTGTTAAAGCTACCACGGGTAATTGTTTATGTCTTTCCAATGTCGACACTGCTAGCAACTTTGATGACCTACAGTCGTCTCTCTGCTGAAAGTGAACTTATCGCTCTGCGTAGCTGCGGGGTAAGTGTGTATCGTATGGTACTGGCTGCTGTGGTCATGAGTTTCTTAGTGGCAGGGATAACATTTGTTGTTAGTGAGCAAATTGCACCAGCAGCTAATTATGAAGCCTCTGTGACTCTAGATAGAGCTCTCAAATCCGACAAACCAACATTTAAGCAAGAGAATATCTTTTATCCTGAATATCAAAATGTTAAACAGCCGGATGGTAGTAAAGAAAGAATACTGACACGCTTGTTTTATGCTGATAAGTTTGATGGCAAGCGTATGAAGGGTCTGACACTGATAGACCGTTCTCAAGAAGGTCTCAATCAAATTGTTGTAGCAGAGTCAGGAGAATGGAATGGCTCACAAAGCGTTTGGGATTTTTATAACGGTACTATCTATCTAGTTGCACCTGACCGTTCTTATCGCAACATCGCCCGATTTAAACATCAACAATTACAACTTCCCCGCACACCATTAGATGTGGCAAATAGAAGCCGTGACTTTGAAGAGATGAATATTGCTCAGTCGCTAGAACAACTGGAAATAGAAAGCATTAGTGGTAATGAGCAAAAAGTTCGTCAACTAAGAGTCCGTATTCAACAAAAAATTGCCTTTCCTTTTGCTTGCGTCGTCTGTGGATTAGTTGGTGCTACTGTGGGAACAATACCCCAACGTACAGGTCGAGCAGCAAGTTTTGGGATTAGTCTAGTAGTTATTTTTACTTATTACACAACATTACAGGTTGCCCGGACATTAGGGGACACGGGTTTTCTGTCTCCTTTCGTGGCAGCTTGGCTACCCAATTTTTTGGGGTTGGCATTAGGTTTATTTTTACTGGTACGGACAGCACGGCGGTAGGATTGGGGTGATGGGGTGATGGGGTGATGGGGAACTCACTGGCCCCATGAGCGTAAGCGCGAACCCGTAGACGCGCTCATAGGCTTCAAGGTAGAGTAGGGCTTCGGTGAAGGGTGGAGTATGAGGAGTGTGGGGAGTGTGAGAGGTGTGGGGAATACTAGTCATTAACCACTAACTACTAACTAGCAACAACCAACAATCAACAATCAACAATTTCCTATTCAATCTTCATAATAAATGCGGCATTCTGGTGCATCTGGGTTGGCTGCACAGTATTGCTCAAAGGATGTTTTGGTAAATGCCATATGTCCAGCTTTTTGATGGGCTGCTTCTGCTTGGATTTCTTCTACTGTCACCCAAGCTGCTGCGCACTCTCAAGATAATGTACCGTATAAAGAGCAAATAGCACGAGCATCTGCGATCGCTTGTTGAATTTTGTCTTCTAGCAAAACCGATTGGGGACTTTCAACAAAATTACTTTTAGTTAAGATATCGGTGACAGAAATTATGCCCAACAGCTTACCTTGAATTACGGGCGCTCTGCGGATACCTGTATTGGCAAATAACCGAGCGACATATTCTACAGACAATTCAGGATTGAGAATAATGCAGGGCTTACTCATGATTTCGTAGATCCGTACTTGTTTGGGATCTTTGCCATAAGCTGCTACTTTATAGACAATATCCGTTTCCGTAACAATACCATAAGCATCGTTTTCATGATTGCGCTCCACGACCAAAGCCCGCAATCGTTTTTCTTTTATTACACCTACTGCTTCGGCGACTGTTGCTGAACTGCGGATGCTAACAACCTCTTTGGTCATGATATCTTCTGCTTTCATGCTACTGCTCCTGTTGATTGCCCAGCCACAAGCACTAAGTTAAAGCAGATTCAAATTTCAGATGATATCGAAACTGACAGAAGAAACAGGAAAAAGGAAAAACTGACCTAATACACCCAAATGTAAATTTTATACTAAGAGTCATATATCAATAATGACTAAATAACAATTGAGAGGTTAGGATAAAATTCTTATTCGTTCTCTTTTCATTCCATCAGATTTATTTATGTCAGGTCGTCGCTATCCTCCCGCCTACTTACGTTATCTCAACGCCAGGTTATGGAATTTGGCTCGACCTAGTTTTTGGGGAACAGCAATCTTTTTAGCTGTGATGGGGTTGACAGTTAGAGAATACTGGAAACACCCAGATTTTTTGAATCTTAGGCAAAATAAGCAAATAGAAGCCAACAAACCTGTAAATTCTTCTCTTTCAGAAGAAGATAAAGCCATAGCCGCTGATATTGATAACTTACCAGTCCTATTTTATGACTTTACTCATGGAACTCTATCTTCTACAGCAACTAATGTGAAGCAAAAGACTAAGGTAGACAATACCAATGCTATTTTAGACGGCTTAAGCAAACAAAAGACAACAGCCACCGATGCAAATTCCAACTCTGGCTTGAAGCTAGTGAATCCAGCATTTACGCCAAAGTTAGAAAATTCATTTGTGGTACAAACAGAAAATTTATTGCAATTCAAAAATGATTACAATAACGGCCAGCTGTTAGGGGTAAACGGTTTAACAGCGTCGTCTATGCCAACAGGTACAGTACAAACCCCTACGAATGTGGGGATAGGATTTACGAATCCTGTCAACTATAACCACAATACTACTTTAGTTAGTCCCTTACAAACTGCTCTTAATCAATCAACTAATCAAAGTTCGTCTTTGGGGAGTCGTACAACCTCAACTCAGACAAATTCATTATTGTTACCCAATCAAAATTTACCATCGACGACGGGACTAAATAGAAATGCGATCGCTCCCGTCAATCATAGTACAAACTACCCTAATCAAAATTTTGCTCCCCCTGCTGCTAACACTCCCAACCTCGCGACAACCAACGTCCAATTACCCACATCAGTGGTCACATCTATTACCTCCACCCAATCCTCTAATATAACGCCATCCTATACCCAAACACCAAGTCAAAGCGTTGTTAATTCCAGCAACTTTGGCGATGCTTCTAGTTTGCAGCCACCCACTCAAGTACCACAAAATAACTCCTCGTCACCTTCTCAATTTCCTGGGCTGTATACAGGTGAACGCCAGATTAATGGTATTTCCTATCCGAAATAGCACGAGTCTAACTCAAGAATCTTTTAAAGCTTACCTCTAAACCATCCTGAGGATGCGGCGTTGGAACCATAATCATCTCTAAGTTTTGTTCGGGTAGTAGCTCCCACTGATAATGACGCAGTAAAAGGGCTGCAAACAGTTTCATTTCTAGTTTGGCAAATTCTTTACCCAGGCATTCCCGTACCCCGCCACCAAAGGGTATATAACTAAAAGGTTTGGGTTTATCTTCTGCTCTTTGTGGACTAAAACGTTCTGGATCAAATGCTTCTGGGTGATTATAGACACTATGATCTTTGTGGGTTTTACCTACCTGATATAGTACAGACCAACCTTGAGGAATGCGAAAACCATTGAATTCACAGGACTGGATTACTTCCCGAAAGCCACCACCAACAGGCGGAATCAGCCGCATCACTTCTTTTAAAACTTGGTCTAAGTAAGTCATTTGTTTGAGATTTTCCGAAGTTAGAGGTGTGTCTACACCAAGCTGCTGTTGTTCACTGCGGGCAGTTGCTAAAACCTCTGGATTTTGTACTAATAATAGACACAGTGATGCCAAGGCTGAGGTCAGGGTTTCATGACCAGCAAATAGCAAAGTTAACAATTGGTCTTTAAGTTCGTTGAGGCTGAGGCGTTTACCTTCTTCATCCTCTGCTTGTAAAAGTAGTTCTAAAACGTCCTGATATGAGTTTCCAGTTTCTTGACGTTGATGGACAATTTTTTCAATTTCAGCTAACAATAATTTTCGACAACGTAATGCTTTACCAAAGTTAGTCCAGGGTAAATTTATTGGTAGGGTGAATAAACCATTCACCCAGATTTTATACCACTCACCCAATTGAGTTTGGGAAGCACAATCAACTCCTACAAGCAACTTGCAGGCAATATCAAGAGTGTAATTTCTCAGTTCTGGATACCAAGCGAATGTAGCAAGTTTTTCCCACCTATCTAAATATTGATGGGTAATTTGCTCCATGGTAATGGCATAACTAGCTAAAGCTCTTGGTTGAAAAGCTTGAGATAGTAGTTTACGGCGATTTTGGTGTTCTGTACCTTTTTGAACTGATAAAGATGCAGGGCCTAAAAGTATTCTGGTGCTGTAAGGCCAATTATTGGAAAAATATTTATGGTCGTTGCTGAATAAAAATCTGTTCCCTTCTGCACCTGTAACTATTAAAGTTGGACGTCCAAATATATGAGTCTTGAATAGAGAACCATATTTTTTGTATCGCTTTTCGGTAAAATTTGGATCGTTTAAAAATGGTATTGTTTCCCCAATTAAAGGTAAACCAAAACTACCGGGAGGTAAAGGCAGTGAAGTGGGGGTATTGGTAGTTGTCATGTAGTCCTGCTTTGAATTGTTCAACATAAGAGTGGACTGACAAGATCGATCCATATTGTACCAAGTTGTGTTGAAAAACTTTGATAATTTAAAGGCTAGCTGATTTATGTGTGTTTTTTTCCCAGCGTTCCTTGGCTAAACAACTAACAGCGTTGTCAATCTAACCAAATGCCTAAGGCGCGATCGCATCCTACATCCTACTTTTCAATACATTTCAGTGAAGCGCCTATTCATCGATATCTTTTGAATTGCTTCAGTTTATTTGTGCGATCGCAGCTAACTAACCCATATTATAAATAAAAACTATGTCGCAGGGTTGAGGGATCATTTTGTCAAAAAATTTAACTTTTGTAAATATGTAGTTTATTTAGCTTGATTTTGGTAAAAAAGCCATGAAAGCAAACAAAGGCATTTTACAAAAAGCTTTGTTAGGTATAGTTGGTGTGGGTAGTCTATTTGTCTTGTCTGCCTGTGGTCAACCAAGTGGAGAAAATACCACCCCTTCAGCCCAAACACCTACAGAAAATACTTCACCCGTAGCTGAAGTAACTCCCACAACTACTGCACCTGCAACACAAACTCCTGCTGGTACAACTGCAAACAAAAACTTTGCAGAACTTGCCCAGGCAGCAGCCAGCCAAGGATCATTTAAAATTTTGACGCAAGCAACAAAAGCAGCAGGTTTAGAAGAACAACTAACAGCACAAGGGCCTTACACAGTCTTTGCACCTACTGATGCTGCTTTCAACGCTTTACCACAAGGTACTTTAGAAAATCTCCTCAAACCAGAAAACAAACAACAACTAGTGCAACTCCTCACCTACCACGTTATCCCTGGACAAGTCACCTCTACTCAATTGACATCTGGAGACGTAAAAACAGTCGAGGGTACTCCTGTCACAATCGATGTTAATAGTACTGCCAGAACAATATCAGTTAACGGTGCGAAAGTTACTCAAGCCGATATCTTAGCTAGCAATGGTGTTGTTCACATAGTCGACCAGGTAATTTTGCCTCCTAATTTTCAAGTAAGTCCTACTTCTAGTCCAACAGCACAATAGTTAAGATCATCAAATAAAAAAACCGGGGAACATAATTGTTACCCGGTTCAGTCAACTAGGATGAGAATCCTCAGTTTAGGGACACCTCACTGCTGTGTCCCCATCCTATTTACTTATGTGTCTGAATTACAGAGCAACAGTTTTCTTGATAGCAGCACTGAGTTCACCTTTAGCATACTTAGCAGCAAACTCGTCCAAAGAAACCTGCTTAATCTTACTAGCATTACCAGCAGTTTCAAATTGTTGGTAGCGTTCAGCACATACTTTTTGCATGTACTTAATAGAAGGCTTGAGGAAGTGACGGGGGTCAAATTCCTTAGGATCTTTTGCCAAAGCTTCCCGCACAGCAGCAGTAATTGCCAAGCGGTTGTCGGTGTCGATGTTTACTTTGCGTACACCGCTCTTGATACCTTTTTGGATTTCTTCTACAGGTACACCGTAGGTTTCAGGAATTGTACCACCGTACTGGTTAATCAAAGCAATCAAATCTTCAGGTACGGAGGAGGAACCGTGCATTACCAAGTGGGTGTTAGGCAAACGGCGGTGAATTTCTTCAATGCGGCTGATTGCCAAAATTTCACCAGTTGGCTTGCGGGTGAACTTGTAAGCACCGTGGCTAGTACCAATCGCAACAGCCAAAGCATCTACTTGGGTTTGCTCAACAAAATCAACAGCTTGGTCAGGGTCGGTTAACAGTTGGTCATGGGATAGCTTACCTTCAAAACCGTGACCATCTTCTTTGTCGCCCATACCAGTTTCTAGAGAACCCAAGCAACCGAGTTCGCCTTCAACGCTGACACCCAAAGCATGAGCAACTTTCACTACTTCACGAGTGACATTAACGTTGTACTCGTAGCTAGCTGGGGTTTTAGCATCAGCTTCCAGGGAACCATCCATCATCACGCTGGTAAAGCCGTTCTTAATTGCTGAGTAACAAGTGGCAGGCTCGTTACCATGATCTTGGTGCATAGCAATGGGAAGATGGGGATAAGTTTCCACAGCTGCCAAAATCAAATGACGCAGGAAGTTTTCACCAGCGTATTTACGAGCGCCACGAGAAGCTTGCAAAATCACGGGGCTATCTGTTTCATGGGCAGCTTGCATAATTGCTTGAATCTGCTCCATGTTGTTCACGTTAAAAGCTGGAATACCGTAATTGTTTTCAGCCGCGTGATCCAACAGCAGCCGCATTGGCACGAGCGCCATAGATAGTCCTCCTAATTGTGTTGTCAGCTAGTCGGTTTGCAATCTAGCGTAAATAAATATTACGCCAATCTTAAGAAAATATTGTGAGCCTATAGGAAATTATAACTAGTGATGGGTGATTTCTGTAGAAAAACTTTGCCTATGGCTCAACATAAATCTACCTGATAGTTGTCTATATTTATTATCCATCTTTTCTATATGGGTCGCCTGGGATTCGAACCCAGAACTAATCGGTTAAAAGCCGAGTACTCTACCTTTGAGTTAGCGACCCATGTCGCGATTTGCAACTTCACCACTATATCACATATAGCCTGGGATTTGTAAAGGGGTTTAGAAAAATTTTGCCAAAATTCTCACATTTGCTGTACAAGTGGCTCCTGGTTGCAAAACTGTCAGGTGTTCACCAGTGTTAATGGCGTTACGAGGCGCACTCCAGGGTTCTAGACAGTAGAAGTCTTTGCCCTTGAGTGTCCAAAACACGAGCGTCGAAAAGATGTTGTCGTATTCCAGCGTCAGTTGTAATTTCCGGCTGTTGTCAATCACACTGGCTGATTGACTAGCTGGTTGTTTAAATGCCACATCAATTTCATCTTGATTGAAATCAAATTGACCTGCAAAAGAGTGGATTTTTTTGCTTCTTTGGTCTTGGTATTCTTGAGTAGGTATCTCAAACTGCAATTGTGTTTTATCCTGGGTGAAAAAGTAAGGATGAAACCCAAAACAAAAGGGCATTGCTTCCAAGGAGAGATTTGTATATTTTTGCTGTATTTCTAAGGTATTGCCTTGGATTCTATAATTAAAAATTAGCTGAAAATCAAAAGGATAAACTGCTTGTGTTTGTTCATTGCTATTGAGAGTAAGACTCAAAATCACTGCATCTTGAGTAACTTGATCAGTTACTTGCCAAGGTAAATCACGAGCGAAACCGTGTTGTTTTAAGGTGTAATGCTTACCTTTATAAGTGTAAGTATTTTCGGGTAGATTGCCGCAGATGGGGAACAAAATCGGGATACCACCCCTAACACTCAACTCTGGGTTAGCAAAGCGTTCTGCATCCAGGTAGAGAATTTCTTGCTCTTGAAGACGCCAGCGAGTAATGATACCGCCACGTTCTGGAACAACTTCTAGCTGAGAGTTGGCGGTTTCGTGCGTGAGAATGTAGGTTTTGTATTGTTTTTGTTGAATAGAGATAGAAAACACTGCTTTGGAGTGATGGAATAATAAATAACGTCTAAGGTAAATTAAAGAAGCAATATCAGGTTTTTTGGCAATAGTCCAGATTTTAATTTTGTGGCGTTGCTGAATTTGGTCATGAATTGTGTTTGTCTACATTTTGTAGAGACGTAGCAATGCTACGTCTGGTCACACCCGTAAATTGTAAATTCATATTTTGATTCAGCAACGCCAATTTTGTTTAACGAACACCGATGTACACCGATGAACACAGATAGATTATCGGTGTTCATCTGTGTGCATCTGTGTTCGACCTTAAAAACAGGATTTTTGCCATAGTTTTAATTCACATTAGGACTAAAGAATGAATTATGAAGTTATAAAATGTCTCAGCATTCATAATTCATAATTCATAATTTCTACTAATCTTCCGCAAAGACGTAGCGATACAGTTCGCTTGGATCTGGTTCTGGGCTACTTTCAGCGAACTTCACCGCCTCTTCTATTTCTTGCTGGATTTTGCGGTCAATCTCTTTTAATTCTTCCGCTGTCGCCAGGTTTCTTTCTGTAAGATAAGCAGCAAATTTCTTAATTGGATCGCGGGCAAACCAAAATTCTTTCTCATCTTTGCTGCGTAACTCATCGGGATCTGCCAAAGAGTGACCCCGGAAGCGGTAAGTCAGTGCTTCAATCAATGTTGGACCTTCACCTGCGCGGGCGCGGGCTACGGCTTCCTGGGCCACTGCACGCACTGCCATAATATCCATACCATCTACTTCCACACCCACCATGTTGAAGACGCTGGCTTTTTTATAAATTTCGGGGTCGGAAGTTGCCCGTTCATGAGCCATACCAATAGCCCATTTGTTATTCTCAACAACAAAAAGGATTGGCAATTTCCACAGCGCAGCCATATTTAAGGTCTCAAAAAACTGACCGTTGTTACAAGCACCATCACCAAAAAAGCAAGCTGTAACTTGATCAGCACTGGTATCACCTAGCACTTCTCTGCGGTATTTACTTTGAAAAGCTGCCCCAGCTGCTACTGGAATACCTTCTGCGACAAAAGCATAACCACCCAGCAAACGATGTTCAGCAGAGAACATATGCATGGAACCACCACGTCCTTTACTGCAACCTGTGGCTTTACCAAATAACTCTGCCATTACTTCTTTTGCTGGTACTCCCGCACTTAAAGCATGAACGTGGTCGCGGTAGGTACTGCAAACAAAATCTTCTCCTGGTCGCATTGCTCCTTGGATCACGCCTGTGGAGACTGCCTCTTGACCATTGTACAAGTGGACAAAACCAAACATTTTGCCCCTGTAATACATTTCGGCACATTTGTCTTCAAAGGTGCGTCCGAGTACCATATCTTGATACAATCGCAGTCCTTCTTCTCTGTCTATCTGGGCGCTAGCAATGTCAAATTTGGGTAAAGTGCGTTCTTGAACCATTATTTTTTAGTATCCCTGTAGTAACACTTAAAGTTACCATTTTTAAAAGAATTGAATAATTTAGACTCGAAAAACGAGTTAAAAATTAAACAGTCCTTTGCTATTACTGTTTTATGTTTTTTCTTGAAGGAGTTAAGATAACAACCCTAGACGCAAGACTATCAACCAGGATAGCTTGCTTTCTGCATAGCCATTAACAAATTAAAAAATTGAATCTTTTATATTTTTACTTCCCCAGATAATTGCCATAAATATCTAACTATGTTATACTTCGGTTCGCTCGCCAGCAGCGGCAAACCTATGAAACGGCGTCTGCCTGATGGCATGTTTGGAAACTTTGCTCAGAAGCAGTCGCAGGAATGTTTAACTCCTACATTCCCGCCGGAAGAAAATAGCAAATATCTGCCAATAGAATATGATTGGCGCTGCTTTCAAATAAATTGCAGGGGCAGAATAAAACTTGTTGCAAAACACACTTGTTGTCTGAAAACAACGAGTTATTATTATTGCACGGTTTTACACTCTTGGAATACTCTCTTAGAATTATGTCGATCGCGCTGCAGGGGAAGTAGGCTGTGCGAATCCCGCTAGATTACTACCGAATTTTAGGACTGCCTTTGGCAGCAAGTGAGGAACAATTGCGGCAGGCTTATAGCGATCGCCGACAGCAATTGCCGCGACGCGAGTATTCCCAGGTAGCGATTAACTCTCGCAAACAACTTATTGAAGAAGCTTACGTGGTTTTATCAGATCCTAAAGAACGCAGAGCCTACGATCAACTTTATCTTGCCCATGCCTATGGTTCCGAGAGGGAAAACAATCCTACCGTAGCAGTGGAAAACCGTGCTGCTGACAGTGACTCAATTGAGTCCCAAGGTCTCAGCATCGAAATTAACCCAGACGAATTAGCAGGTGCTTTGCTGATTCTGCAAGAGTTAGGAGAATACGAACTGGTACTAAAGCTAGGTCATCCGTACTTGACTAACAACAACAGTACTGGTGTCCAAGCAGGCAAAACTTTAGAAACTAGTGATTTTAGTGATATAGACCCCCAAAGAGCAGACGTTGTTTTGACAGTTGCTCTGGCTTGCCTAGAACTAGGTCGAGAAGAATGGCAACAGGGTCATTACGAAAATGCAGCTGCTTCCCTGGAAACAGGCGACCAATTGCTAGCACATTTTGGTCTATTCCCAAAGGTGCAAGCTGAAATTCAGGCAGATCTTTACAGACTGCGACCATACAGAATTTTAGAGTTACTTGCCTTACCCCTAGAAAAAACTGCCGAACGCAAGCAAGGATTGCAATTACTACAAGATATCTTAGGCGATCGCGGTGGTATTGATGGCACAGGGAATGACCACTCTGGTCTCAACATTGATGACTTTCTCCGCTTTATCCAGCAACTGCGTAACCACCTGACAGTAGCAGAACAACATCAATTATTTGAAGCGGAAAGTAGACGTCCTTCTGCCGTAGCCATATACTTGGCTGTTTATGCATTGATAGCACGCGGATTCACCCAACGTCAACCAGCTTTGATTCAGCAAGCAAAACAGATGCTGATTCGCCTAGGCAAGCGCCAAGATGTGCATTTAGAACAGTCTTTATGTGCCTTGATGTTGGGTCAAACAGAAGAAGCTACCAGGGCTTTAGAACTGAGTCAGGAATACGAAGCCCTAGCTTTTATTCGGGAACATTCTCAAAACTCTCCCGATCTACTTCCAGGCTTGTGCTTATACGGTGAGCATTGGCTGCAAAATGATGTTTTTCCTAACTTCCGAGATTTAGTCAAGCAGCAAGCTTCCTTGAAAGATTATTTTGCTGACCGACGGGTACAAACTTATCTAGAACAGCTACCCACGCAGCCAGAAACTAATTATGAAGGGTCAATAACTAACCAACCTTCACATTCTCCAACCCAGATCAATCCTAAAAGTTACCGCAGCAACCCTAATGTAGTTTACGGGCAATTTCCCAATATTAGAACCCATTCATCTTCATCCTCTCCAACATCACCGACCCATTCACCCACTGAGGGTACAGGGCTAGACATGCCCGTTACTCCCGTTTCTGGTGTGGAATGTGTAAGCAGAAGTAATAACTATTACATGAATGGTTCTGCTAGAAGTGGTGTACCCTCTCAAGCACAAACCCCAAGAAGGCGCAAATCCAGCCCATCTGCTTATTCCAGAGGACACAATAGAGAGCAGCAGGTGGCTGCTGCTACACGACGGAGGCGTTCTGCTTCTCGTGGGGGCAATTCCAAAATGCGGTTACTGTGGGTGTTGGGGACTACTTTAGCAAGTCTATTAGTTTTATGGCTGGCAATTTCAACAACTGTAAAATTCGTACATAACGCATTGAGACCAGCACCAACTTTACAAGATCCACAATTATCAATCCAAATAAATGAACCACCATTAACTATTCCTGGGCGTAACAGTAAACCCCAGTTCCCCACAGGGAATCTCACGGAAGCGACAGCACAAGAGGTGATTCAGACTTGGTTAGCAACTAAATCTGCTGCCTTGGGGCCAAATCATGAAATTGATAGTTTGGAGAATATTTTAATAGGCTCAGCCCTTACTCAATGGCGACTCATTGCCCAACAGGACAAAGCTGATAACCGTTATCGCAAGTATGAACATAGCCTAAAAATAGAATCTTTAGAGATTGCTCCTACTGACCAGGAACATGCTGCGGTGCAAGCTTCCGTAACTGAAGCAACCAATTTTTATGAAAACGGCTTACTAAACCAGCAGAAGTCCTCTAAAGAAACGGTGCGAGTTAGATATAACTTGGTTCGCAAACCTGATGGATGGCGTATTCGGGAAATTTCGGTTTTGAATAAAGAAAGTTAGTTAATTGTTAGTGGTTAGTGGTTGGTGGTTAGTTGTTAGTTGTTTACTCCTCACACTCCACCCTACGGGAAGCCGCGCAAAGCGCACGGCAGGTGACGCCACGTGCTTTATGCCGGGAGACCCGTCCACCGCAGTAGCTCCTTTATGCCGGGAAACCCGTCCACCGCACTGCCTCGTCTACACACTCCCCCACCACCCCATCTCCCCACACTTGCGGCAGTGCATCCCTGAACAGATATATTGATGTTATGCACCTGATGATGATTTTTCATGTGTTGAAGTAGCTCAAATTATCTGCTTAAATTGGAGCAAAAGCTTCTGGCGGGATCGGTATCAATTCAGGAGTTGCTAGGGTGGTTGCCTGTCTGTACCAGATGCCATCAACTTCAAAACTCTCGAATTGGGTTGTGAGGATTGCCCAAGTTTGTTCGTTTAGCCCACCCCGGTAAGTCATAGTGAATCTGTTTTGCTGACTTAATCTTCGTTCCAGTTCTGCTAAATCTTCTGGTAGCCAGAACCTATTCATCACTCTTTGAGTAGCAACCTCTGGGGGAGTTTGTAACATATCAGACATTAACTGGTTAACAATTATTTGTTTATTGTTATCTTGTCTGATGATACTAATCGGGCGTTCACTTTCAGCAGCAGCAACCATACGTTTTAATAACCCTACCGGTAATGACAGCTGACTGCAAAAAACTTCACCTCCTATAGGTAACATGCACTCGGCAGTTTCGGCGGGTGTTGGGGGTTTCTGGGATGCCATCCACCCATAAAACTCGATAGGTCGCTTGCAGTGTCTCCACCCAATTCGCACCTTGCCATTGATTTTGGCTGCGGTTTCACTCAAAGCATATCCGTAACTTTGAGCAAGGTTGGTAGCATCTTTCTTGGTTGGGGCAAGGATAGAAACCCCATCATAAGACAATTTATAGTTCCAGCCCGGTTGGTTTAGGACTTTCAGAACGCTCGCACTCATTCACACCACCAAAATCATTGTTTAGGGAACTAAAAGTTTTTTGCCAAATCATTTTTTGTTCTTCCTCAGGGATAGCCAAACTAGACATAATAATGGCGAAGTCCCCTGGTGTAGGCAGAACTTCTCCTTTGGCAAGCGCTTGTAGGTTTTTGACTCCACAGCGCTTAAGTTTTGTCATGTTGGCTCGAACTACATCAGCAATTGTAATCAGGCGATTTGCCTGTTCTAGTTGGGAGGAGTTGGAAGCTGTTTTTTTGCCCAGCCATTCACGGATCATCTCTTCTAATGCGTCGCTTTGAGACACACCCTCACGAGCGCAGATGCTTTTGAATTCCCGCGCCAACCCTACCGGGACGTAACCGCTGACTTGTTTGTAATCCTCACAACGCCTTCTGTCGGTCATTTTGTGAACTGTATAGATATCACATTCGTCTTCTATTCTCTCTCATGATATCTAAATTGTCTGACATGATTTTTTGTCATTTTTACATGAATCATTGACATGAAAAAATGACAAGTGTTAGCATGGCAGTACTGACACAATTAATCTGTCAGCTACTGCAACTTAGTAAAATTTAAGATGAACGGTAAATGCCTGTAAAAAAGGTAGATACCCTGGTAATTGCTTGGCTACCCTGATAACTAGCTTGCGGGTGAAAAACAAGGGGGTTAAATCCCCTTTGCAAGTTATTATACAATCATCAAGTTTAATTATGTATAATATTTTATAAATTCTCTGATAAGAATTTGATATTTAGCTACATATAGAGAATTTCAATAAATGTAAATAATTTGGCTGCATTTGGCTAATTGCTTGTGATGCTATGCTTTGTTTTTAGGCATTGAGCATTGGGCATGGGAAAATTATCAGTATCTTAATTACCAATTACCCCTTACCAGCCTACGCAATAGCAGAAGTATTCAAGCGAACATAATATAAAGGCTCTATTCTATCAGGTGAAAACAGAGATTTCGGTATTTTTTAATTAAGGTTAAAATTCTTATCCTATAAGGACTTTACCATAAATAGATTCTGCCAGTATCATCCGGGTGAAGTTGCCAATAGGTTTATGCATGAGGTGGATGCTTATAGTTTGATTGAAATTTAATTGCGCCTAAATCAAGAACCGTATTTGCGCGTAGGATCGCTACGGAAATAAGGGAACAGGGAATGCGATCGCACGATCAAATCCTCACCATTATTCACCTTTCTTTACCAAGAAAAGGGACTAGAGGTGAGGTTAAACTTCCAACTTCTCACCCCGAATCGAACAATCTAACAACTCCATTGGATGCATAATCGCAACATCCTTTCCTTGCAACTCCAAATGCTTTTGAATCTGCAAACTACAACCCGGATTTGGTGAAGCAATCAAATCAGCACCAGTGTTTAACAAATTCTGCACCTTTTGCCTACCCAACTCTTCAGCAACATCCGGTTGCAGCATATTGTAAACCCCTGCACTACCACAACATATGGCTGCATCCACAGGTTCCTTCAACTTCACCCCTGGAATTTGCCGCAATAACTGACGCGGTTGTACACTAATCTTTTGTCCATGCAGCAAATGACAAGCATCTTGATAAACCAAACTCAAAGGTTTACTAGCCAACGGTGATAACTTCGCCGTCAAACCAACCGTTGCTAAAAACTCTTGTGCATCCCTTACCTTCGCCGCAAATTCTTTTGCCTTCTCCCGATACTCTGGATCATCCTCCAAAATATGCCCGTATTCCTTCAAAGTATGACCACAACCAGCAGCATTGATAATCACATAATCCACACCAGTACCTTCAAAACTATCAATCATCTGCCTAGCCAAAGCCTTAGCTTGTTCAGTTTGTCCTTGGTGTTCCGGAAGCGCCGCACAACAACCTTGAGACTTAGGAATTATCACCTCACAACCATTCGCCGTCAACACCCGCACCGTCGCTTCATTCACAGGCGAGAAAAATAACCGTTGCACACATCCGGTAACCACCCCAACTCGATAACGCTTCTCACCCCGCGCCGGAATTACATCTGGTAAATTATCCTGAAAAGACTTCAGCGTCACCTCTGGTAAAAGCGACTCCATCGCCGCTAGCCGAGGTGATATATTCTTCAATAACCCAGTCACCCGAAAAAACTTAGAAAAACCTAACCTCTGATACACCAACAAAGGCACAAGTAAAATCCGTAAAGCATCAGGATTAGGAAACAAAGAAAATATTAACTGCCTAATCAACCGATCCGCCAAACCACGTGAATAATTCCTCTCCACCTGGTGACGAGTCGCCGAAATCAACTTGTCATACTGCACCCCCGAAGGACAAGTCGTCACACACGCCAAACAACCCAAACAAGAATCAAAATGCTGCACACTAGCCGTATTCAAAGCAATCTCACCCTCATTAATCGCATCCATTAAATAGATGCGTCCCCTGGGAGAATCCATCTCCTTCCCAATCACCCGATAACTCGGACAAGTCGAAAGACAAAACCCACAATGCACACAAGAATCAATCAACTTCGGATCAGGCGGATTCTTCCCATCAAAACCCTGCAAATTCTTCAAACTCGCCGTCTTTCCCTCAAAACCTTCCGAAACCTGCATATCATCCCTCTCCCCTCTTCCTTCGCGCCCTTTGCGTTCTTTGCGGTTCGTTTCCTAAATCCCACCCACAAAGCGACCAGGACTTAAAATACCCTTGTCATCAAACTGCAACTTAATCCGCCGCATCATCTCCCGAGCATTGCCAGTGTAACCCCACACATCCAATTTTTGCTTCACCCCCACAGGCGCAGTCAACACACTTAGAAACCCTCTATGATTTTCACAGAGCGATCGCATCTCCACCAATCCCTTCTCACCCTCAAACCGTAACATCCCCAAACCGCTACCCATATGAATTAAACCCTTTTGCGCCCGTGTCAAAACTTCAACCGCCGCAGTAGGTAACACTCCTATTTTGCAAATAATTGCCGACTCACCGCCAGCAAAATGGATAGATTCTCGTAATCTTTCCCATAAATCAGCTTCATCAGCCCCTGCATAAATCGCCTTTTGCAAACCCAAATTTTGCCCCACTTCCGCCAACCGATTTGACTGTTCCTTCACACTCTCAGCAATACTTTGGAACCTTATAATCAACCCCATCCCCGTACCCAAACCTAACTCAGACACCAGTTGGTTTGAGATTAAATCAGCCTGAGTAGGCGTTAACGCCGAATTACGCAAAATAGCAGCAGCTTGGCGCACATCCTCCGCCTTACCCGTCAGTACAACCGTTGCAGAGATTTCCGGAATTGGGTAGACACGAAACGTAACTTGACTAATGACGCCTAATGTGCCGTAAGAACCTGTAAACAGTTTCATCAAATCGTATCCAGCGACATTTTTGACGACTCGTCCCCCAGCTTTAGCAACTTGACCATCAGCACGAACAAAAGTAATCCCTAGTAATTGATCACGCACACTCCCGTAACGCTGTCTCAAGGAACCCGTATCAGCAGTTGCAACAATTCCACCCAAAGTAGCTGATGGTGTGACTGGATCAAGGGCGAGAAATTGGTTAGCTTTAGTCAAAATCCCTTGGAGTTCAGAGAACTTCATCCCTGCTTCTGCTGTCACCGTTAAATCACCCACAGCATGGTCAATCAGTTGATTCAGGCGTTCTGTGCTAACTACAACATCAACCCCCTTAACTAAACCACCCCAACTAAGTTTGCTACCACTACCACAAGCAAGAACACGCCATTTGTTGCGGTTAGCCTCCCTGATCACCTGTGCTAGCTGTTCGGTAGTTTCCGGATAGACAATACAACTAGGAGGAGTTTGAGAAGCGATCGCCTGTAATATTGATTCTTGTTGAGGTGGTGCTATCTTTTCCCAGGCGTAGAAAGCATTTTCACCAACGATAGATGCAAGACTAGAGGTACGGTTACGTAAGGGGACTTGTTCGCTAGGCATTAGCTTTTGTCAATGTTTGTCTCCATGAAATACTGTACCTCATACCATTTCTTTGTAAAGAAGGCAGATAGCAGAAGCGGTAAAATTGTTCATGGCAAGGTAGTGAATTACTGTCTTGAAAATAGGGATCAGGAAACGGGAAGCAAACCCATAATCCATCTAAAGTTAGCTTTTAGAGTGACGAAATACCAGTTGCTGGCGATCGCACAGAAGTCATAGAAGAATCAATTTGTGTTGACGACGAAAAGTGACAGAGGGCAAAAATTTATTTTCAACATAACTACCATCTTGCCACGCTGCTGCTTGTTCGCCTACAGGTGGCGAATCCACCCCTGCTCTCTCTGCCTAATTCTAAATTTAACAAGCCTGCGCCCATTGGACATTCACCCAATCTGAGACGCAAAAGGAAAACCGCATGATGAAAAGACCTAAACTCTCTGGGTTACTTAAATTCTTTGCAGTAATGCTGATGAGCTTTTCAGTATTACTCCTGTTTTGGATCGCCTCGCCATTACCGAAGATACTCGCTAAACCAGAGACTAAAATCTTTGAACAAGTTTGGCAAACTGTCAACGATAACTTTTACGATCCAAAGTTTAACGGTGTCGACTGGAAAGCGATGCGGGAAAAGTATAAATCCCAAGCTGCACAAGCCAAGTCTAGCCAAGAATTTGCAGCTACTATTAACCAAATGCTTAGTGAATTGCAAACTTCTCACACCCGCTACTACACTAGAGAAGAACCTGCTTATTATCAGATTTTAGGCATTTTTGTACCCAGAAGTGGTGAATTACAAAAACAGCTACCCAAATTCCTCCCTCAAGGCAAAATAGAATACACTGACATAGGTGCATTTACCAAAGACATCAACGGTAAAACCTTCGTCAGCAATATTCTGGAAAAAAGTCCCGCCGCCGCAGCTGGCTTAAAAATTGGTGATCAAATTCTCAGTGTCGATGGTTGCCCCTACCAACCCATAAAATCCTTTGCGGGAAAAGCAGGAGAAGAAGTCAAATTATTAATTCAGCGTTCAGCCACACCCAGCAGTCAAACAGAAATTGCGATCGCACCCAAAAACTTTGATGCCAAGACCATGTTTATCGATGCTCAGCAAGCCAGCATCCAGACTATACAACGGGAAGGTAAAAAAATCGGTTATATTCATATTTGGTCACACGCAGCCAACGAAGATCAACAGCAGCTGCAATCAGAAATAATTTATGGTCGCCTCAAAGATGCAGATGGATTAGTTTTAGACTTTAGAGACGGCTGGGGTGGGGGAGATGTTAATTCTCTTAACCTCTTCACTGCTGAAGCCGGCCCAACTGTTACCAGTATTTCTCGCAATGGCAAAAAATATACTTATATATCCCAATGGAAAAAGCCGGTAGCGATGGTAATCAACGAAGGAAGCAGAAGCAGCAAAGAAATTTACGCCTACGGCTTTCAGCAACACAAAATAGGCCCTGTAATTGGCACAAAGACTGCGGGAGCAGTAGTTGCTGGTCGTCCTTTTTTTATGGAAGATGGTAGCTTACTTTACGTTGCAGTTGCAGATGTACTCGTAAACGGCAATCAAAGGTTAGAAGGTAAAGGAGTCGCACCAGATATCAACATTCCCTTGCCATTAGAATACGCTCAAGGTGCAGATCCACAAAAAGAACGAGCCATAGAAACTGTACTAGCAGCCATCAAACAAACTAGCTAAGTACAGACTCTGCATTTAAATACTCTCTAAATTATCACACCAATGTCCTTTGTTTCCTTAAACTTTGAATCGTAGAAATCATGTGTTCTGCTACCCGTTCCATCTCCTCTGCTGTATTAAACCGACCAATACCAAATCGCACCGACGCATAAGCCAACTGTTCTGGATGTCCCAATGCTGTCAGAACATGAGAAGGTGCAGTCGTTGTGGAAGAACAAGCCGAACCAGAAGATACCGCCATGATTGGTTGTAAGCCTAACAGCAAAGCGGCTCCATCCACTCCCTCAACGCTAATATTTAAATTTCCTGCGAGTCGTTGAGTAGGATGACCATTAAGATGAATTCCCTCTAACACAGAAAGCTGCTCCCATAATCTCTGTCGGAGTTGGGTGAGGTGTTGGTTTTCTGTAGCTTGTGTTTGCACAGCTATTTCCACCGCCTTACCAAATCCCACGATTTGCGGTGTATACAAAGTACCAGAACGCATTCCCCGCTCATGGCCACCGCCATGCTGCTGGGGAGCTAGTTGCACTCTGGGATTGCGACGCCGGACATACAACGCTCCTATCCCCTTGGGACCGTAGACTTTGTGTGCTGTCAGCGACATCAAGTCAATTTGCATTGCCTGGACATCTAAAGGAATCTTACCAATAGCTTGAGCAGCATCACTATGAAAAATTACACCACGCTCACGACACATTTCACCAATTTTTACTAATGGCTGCAAGACGCCAATTTCGTTATTAGCAGCCATAACAGAAACCAAAATTGTGTCAGAACGAAAGGCTTTTTCTAATTCATTTAAATCTATCAGTCCGTCTTTTTGAACAGGCAGAATTGTAATTTCAAAACCGAGAGTTTGCAAATATTTACAAGGATCAAGTACAGCACTATGTTCAGTGGCAACAGTAATGATATGCTGCCCTTTTTGAAAATAAGCTTCTGCAACTCCCTTGATAGCCAAATTATTCGCTTCTGTTGCACCACTAGTAAAAACAATTTCTTCTGGTGTGGCGTTGATAGCTGTCGCTAAAATTTCTCGTGATTTTTTGACAGCTGCTTCCGTTTCCCAACCGTAAATATGATTGATACTGGAAGGGTTGCCAAAATGTTCGGTGAAGTAGGGTAGCATTGCTGCTAGTACCCGTTCATCTACAGGTGTGGTGGCGTGGTTATCGAGGTAGATAGGACGATGAGACATAGTTATTCAATTAAAATTTTACTTATCTTTTTTAATATACTCAAAACTTTGTATAATTCATTTTCGCGCTTTAAAAGTGCAAATTAATCAGGTCAATTTTTCAACCATTTTGGCATTGAGAAATGAAAACTCGATAATAATTCCAAATGCGATCGCAACTTTCGGCAAAATAGCTAACCCAAAATTACTAGCTGTTCTTTGCCAGCAACTACTAGAGATTGACTATCATACGGTGGCAATCAATACAGATACTTCTCTGCAAAAATGTTTCGGTGATTATTTAACTAGGATAGTACTAGTATTAATTGACTAACGAATCTGGGAATAATAACTTCGGCTGAAGATTCGGTCGATGTTACTAAATTTAATGGAAACATGAATTTATCTAGTTCCCGGGGCTTTTTAAAAGTTCCTTTACGACTGATCTTAATAGTTCCCTTCGTAGTTCAAATTTCTACCTCTGTTGGTTTAGTCGGATATCTATCTTTTAAAAATGGGCAGAAAGCAGTCAACGAACTTGCTGATCAAGTAATGAACAAAACCAACAGCCTAGTCAATCAGCATTTGAATACCTACCTAGCGATTCCGCATCAAATTAATCAAATGAACGCGGATGCTGTAAACACGGGGTTACTTGATTTACAAGACTTTGAACGTGCCGGAAAATACTTTTGGAAACAGATGCAGCTCTATAAAAATTTGGGCTATAATGGTTATGCTCTAGCTACAGGTCAAGGGGCTGGTTCTGGTAATTATCCAGGTAGTCAAGCTAGCACAATAGATTTATTTCCTAGAGCTGTTAATGGAATTTCTAAGGTTTATTCCTACGCTACAGATGCTCAAGGGAACCGAACAAAACTACTTAGTACGTATGATTACAATACTTTTGCACAACCTTGGTATGTAAATACGGTAAAAGCTGGTAAACCAATTTGGAGTGGCGTTAATACTTGGGATGGTGAGGTTGGTTACATTGCTGCTTCTGCTGGCTATCCTATTTATGACAAAAATGGTAAATTAGTCGCTGTTTTTGACATTGATTTACTGCTATCGAATATCAGTGATTTTTTGCGGCAAATTCAGATCAACCAAAATGATAATGTTTTTATTATTGAGCGCAACGGGTTACTAGTTGCCAATTCCAGTAACCAAAAACCCTATGTGATAGTTAATGGTCAAACCAAACGATTGGCTGCAACTGATAGCCGTGATCCTCTAATTCAAGCTACTGCTAAGTATTTAAAGCAACAGCTGGGAAACTTGCAGCAGATTCAACAACAGCAGGAGTTAACGTTTGATTTTAAGGGCGATCGCCAATTTGTCAAAGTCACTCCCTGGCGCGATCAATTTGGTTTGGACTGGCTTGTGGTTGTAACTATTCCCGAAGCTGATTTTATGGAACAAATCAACGCCAATACCCGTACTACAATCGCCTTGTGCTTGTTGACTTTGGTAGTAGCTTCGATAGTTGGAATTTATACATCTGGTTGGATTACTCAACCTATATTACATTTGAGTCAGGCAAGTCAGGAAATTGCCAATGGAAAATTAAATCGCCTAGTGGAAGTCAAAGGAATCTCTGAGTTAGAAATTCTTGCTCAATCCTTTAACCACATGTGTAGACAGTTGCAAGAATCTTTTACAGCCTTAGAAACAGCCAACCGACAATTAGAGAAGACTAACGCTGAACTCGAACAACGTGTAGAACTACGCACAGCTGAATTGCAAGCAACAATTGCAGAACTGCACTACACCCAAGCGCAGATGGTGCAGAGTGAGAAAATGTCAGCTCTTGGTCAAATGGTGGCAGGAATTGCCCATGAAATCAACAATCCAGTTAATTTTATTCACGGTAATATTACTTATGTAGAGGAATACACTCAGGATTTACTACACTTGGTGCAGCTCTATCAAAAATATTTACCCGAACCACCTCTAGAAATTCAAGAGGAACTTGTAGCAATAGATTTTGACTTTTTAGAGCAGGATTTAACTAAGATACTCCAGTCAATGCAGATGGGAACAAACCGCATTTGTGAAATTGTGTTGTCATTGCGAAATTTCTCGCGGTTAGATGAAGCTGAGATAAAAGAAGTTGATATTCATGAAGGTATCGATAGTACATTGGTGATTTTGAACAACCGTCTCAAGGCTAACCCAGATCGTCCCGAAATCCAGGTGATCAAAGAGTACGGAAAATTACCTTTAGTAGAGTGCTATGCAGGACAATTAAATCAAGTATTTATGAACATTCTCAACAATGCCATAGATGCATTAGAAGAATGCGATCGCAACCATACACTGGAGGAAATTCAAGCTCAAGCCAGTACAATTTGGATCTCGACAGCTGCTCAAGACCGGACTGTTACTATTAGTATTAAAGATAATGGCCCTGGTATCACCGAGGCAGTACGTTCCAAGTTATTTGATCCGTTTTTTACTACTAAACCAGTTGGTAAAGGAACTGGTTTAGGTTTAGCCATTAGCTACCAAATTGTTACAGAAAAACATGGTGGAAAGCTTTCTTGTTATTCTCAACCAGGACAGGGAGCAGAGTTTTTGATTGAACTTCCCATACTCCAAGTATCTGCTTATTCATAAGTCTGCACAAATAAATTTTGTGTAAGTCATAGTAGCGATTGAGGTTGGGTGAAAATGAAAAATTTAAAGCGGTTTTGTTTGAAAAATTACTATCAAGTATTTATGAGAGTATCTGGATATCTAAGCCAGAAGGGTGACTTGCTGGCTTAAGTACTATAGTCAGATATAATATGTTTAGTGGGTATAGTAAATTGCCGATAATTTGCAGCTTGTTTCATATTCATGGATAAAAGCTTGGGATCTCCAAGCTCCAAAATATCATCCGGAGTTGTTGGATTTATTCCCAAAGATTTAATGATTTCAGCACCAATTGCTCTGGCTAATGGCGGCGGAACTGAATTTCCCACCTGCCTTGCACCATGCCATTTTGTGCTATGAAAACGAAACCAATCGGGAAACCCTTGTAATCTCGCCATTTCACGTACAGTAATACAGCGAGGACTACTGTAATGAATAGGTCTGGGGGAAGTATGTGATCCATGAGCTGAGTCAGTTCCCGCTCTTAAAGTATTGGATAATCCGTTTTTCGGCAACTTGAAAAAGCGTGATATAGGCTCTTTCTTTCCCGGTTCTGTAGTTTGGAATCTAGTACGTGAGATTTGCGAATGATTAGTTCTGAGGCTTGAAGTCAAAAGAAACGGATTCCAATTTCTTCGATAGCCAAAGTGCCAACTACTATCGTCTAAACATCTCATCTCTCGCCCGTAATTACTCGGAGCGCCCCATTTGCTCGTTTCCACGCAATCACTATATAGTAATTCCTCAAAGTCTTCAGCCTCCGGCAAATCTTTCAGAGCATCCCAACATGACGGCGCGATCGCAGACGCCGCCGGATACTCTGGCAATGAAAGATTTTTCTTTGCCCCTATGAGAAATAGTCGCTCTCTATTTTGTGGTACGCCGTAATAAGCCGCATTCAGGACTTGCCAAGGCAAACGGATTTGATAGTTATGTTCACTAAAAGTCTCGATTATTTCATTTAAAAAACTTTTATGTTTGCCAATTGTCAAACCTTTAACGTTCTCAAAAACAAAATATAAAGGCTGTAGCTCTAAAACTATTCTGATAAAATCTTTTACTAAGAAATTTCTAGGATCATCAAGCATTAGACGACCCATATTAGAAAACCCTTGGCAGGGCGATCCACCAAATACAACGTCTATTTCCTGACTACCAATAGCAGAACAGTTTCTAATATCTTCACCTGTCGTATCTTTGATGCTCTTACACAAAATAGACCAATAAGGAAAATTGAACATGTGGGTTGCACAATGGATTGGGTCTAACTCAACAGCACAAAGCACGTCAAAGCCCGCTTGTTCAAAGCCAAGGGACATCCCACCCGCACCTGCGAATAAATCTACACCTATAGGTCTTTGTTTGCTAGCCATCCAATTTACAAGAAAGCAGAGAGCAGAAGGCAGAGGAGGCGTGGGTTCGCCACCTGTGGGCGAACAAGGAGCGCTGTGGCAGAAGGAAATATTTAGTCTCGATGATTTGCTTGATTACTCTTGGTATGGTCTAGTTTACCCGCAACTTGTTTGAAAATGATCCTAGTGGTTGGTTGTTGATTTTTGGTTGTTAGTGGTTAGTGGTTAGTAGTTAGTGGTTAGTGGTTAGTGGTTAGTGGTTAGTTTGTTAATATTTAGTCCTCACATTCCTCACACTCCCCACACTCCACCCTTACGGGAAGCCGCTACGCGTCTACACACTCCCCACACTCCCCACCTCAAATCTATTTTCCCTGTGTCTCAGCAGAAAACGGTGTATACTTTCCTCCTAATGCTTCTACAATAGTCCGTGTATTTGCCACCATCATTTTGATATAAGAATCACCCTCACTTCCATTAGCACCTATGGAATCAGAATAGAGTTGACGTGGTGCTAACTTCACTCCTGCTTCTTGTGCTACTGTCTGGATTAAATTTGGGTTAATTGTCGTTTCCGCAAAAATCGCTGGAACACCAATTTTTTTGATTGACTCTACTAGTTGCTTGACAGTTTGGGCGCTGGGCTGTTCTTCAGTGCTAATACCTATCAGCGTACCTGCGATCGCAATTTGATAAGCACGTCCGTAATATTGAAATGCATCGTGGGTGGTTATAAGTTTGCGTTGATTTGGAGGGATCGTTTGAATTTGCTGGCTAATCCAACTATCTAATTGTTGTAATTCTGTAGTTAGTTGCTGTGCATTCTGGGTAAATTCGGCTTTGTCCTCGGGTGATAACTCAATTAAGGCATCGCGAATTGCATTTACCATCGCGATCGCGTTTTTCACATCACCCCAAACATGCGGATCTGGTACTACTTCACCCTTACCTTTGTCTAGCTGTAATGGTTTGACTACTTCCCCCACCGCTAACTTCCGCGCCTTTGTGCCAGCAGCATTCATTAACCTAATGAGTCCAGGTTCTAAGTTATACCCGTTATACAAAATTAAGTCTGCTTCTTCTAACAATCTACTATCTTGTGGTCTAGGTTCGTAGACATGGGGATCTGTACCCGGTTGGAGAATTCCCGTTAATTGAATTTCATCTCCTCCAACTTCCTCAGCCATATCAGCAATAATTGTGCTGGTTGCCACAACTTGCGGCTTGTCATCCGCCCTTGAGTTGGAATTTGGTGGCGTACAGCCGAATAAAACAAGCGGTAAAAGTATCACTAGACAAGCATTTTGGCAGATTTGCCGACCCAGGGAACAAATGGATAATGGCGACAAGCAAAATATTTTTCTCCCTTGTCCCCCATGTCTTTCTTCTGCTTCTATTCCTTTGCCTATCGTATTAACTTTACTTATGTCAAACATTATTCCTAGCTATAGATATTTTCATTTTCTTTTCATTTTTATAGTAAGCTGAAGTAAGAATTATAAAAACACAATTATGGAAATGCTATTTTTACACCCAACCCAACCGCAAGAGAAACAAGTAGAAATACTTAGTAAAGAGACAAAAGTTATTGAAAATAATGCTAGTGATGCCATTTCCATTGCTCATTTAAGCGTGTATTATCGAGCAGTGGAAGCCCTCAGAGATATAAATTGCCTCATCAAACCAGGACAACTCACGGGTATTTTTGGTCCTAATGGTGCTGGTAAAAGTACGTTGATGAAAGCAATGTTGGGATTAGTCCCCAGTAGCGGCAAAATACTGTATAAAGGTAAACCCTTAATGCAGCAACTAGATCAAGTCGCCTACGTACCCCAGCGCAGTCAAATTGATTGGACTTATCCCGCTACTGTTTGGGATGTAGTGATGATGGGAAGGGTGAAAAAAACAGGCTGGTTACGTGGTTTTAGTACGGTGAGCCGTCAAGTAGCAAAAACTGCACTAGAACGAGTAGGCATGAGTGAATACCGTAATCGCCCCATCGGACAGCTTTCTGGTGGACAGCAACAACGAGTGTTTTTAGCACGTGCTTTAACACAGGAAGCAGAAATTTTTTGCTTTGACGAACCTTTTGTAGGTATCGATCAGAAAACTCAGTCAGTGATTTTTGAAGTCTTCCGTGAACTCACCACCGCTGGCAAAATAGTTCTTGTTGTCAATCATGACTTAGGTGAGTCAATCTCTCATTTTGATGAATTGATTTTATTAAATCGGGAATTAATCGCTATGGGCTCTCGACAACAGGTGTTAACCCAAGAAAACTTGTCTCGCGCCTACGGTGGTAATGTAATCTTTTGGAAAGAGGCAGCTTAAAAATTATGAATTATGAATTTTGAATTAATGCAAGCGTTGATTGAGCCTTTACAATATGGCTTTATGCAGCGATCGCTGATTATCGCCATTTTGGTTGGGATGTTATGTGCAGTTGTGGGTAGCTACTTGATGGTACAACGCCTGGCTTTGCTGGGTGATGCAATCAGCCACTCTGTTTTACCTGGACTCGCGATCGCATTTTTGTTAGGTGCTAACATCTTTATCGGGGCTTTTATTGCAGGTGTTTTGAGTACAGTATGCATCGCCTGGATTAGGATGCGATCGCCTATCAAAGAAGATGCCGCCATGGGAATAGTATTCTCGGCATTTTTTGCCCTGGGTGTAACTTTAATTACTGTTATTCAAAAAGAAAATAAAATTGACCTCAATCATTTTCTTTTTGGTAATATTCTGGGCGTAACTATACTGGATGTAAGGGATACAGCTATTATTGCAGCCATAGTATTTATAGTTGTTTTTTTACTCTACAAAGAACTGCTATTTTACACCTTTGATCCTTTAGGCGCACAAGCAGCAGGGTTACCAGTGAATCGCCTCAATTTTGGACTCATGCTGTTGATTGCTTTAACAATAGTCGCTAGTATGAAAGCCGTTGGTGTTATCTTAGTATTATCACTATTAATTACACCAGGAGCTACTGCCTATTTATTAGTGCAACGCCTACACGAAGTCATGATATTAGGCGCAGTGATTGGGGTTATTTCTAGTATCAGTGGCATGTATTTAAGTTACTTTTATAATTTACCTTCTGGTCCTGCGATCGTTTTAGTGGTATCGGGATTATTCGTCTTAGCTTTATTATTTAGTCCTCAACATGGTGTTTTCAATTATAGACATTTAAAAAATCAAGAGTGAGAATTAATATACACAAATACACAGCAATGATTTATCCGTGTTCATCTGTGTTCATCTGTGTTCGTTATTTAGAAGTTTTTTGTTGTGGTTTCAAATTATTTCGACGGTCCAGTATTTTTTTTGTAAGGGCGAACACCGATGCACACTGATGCACACTGATGGTTCATCTGTGTTCGTTATTTAGAAGTTTTTTGTCTGGCTAGGATTTATTTCGATGAATTCATATAAAAATGCGAAATTTGAATTCATGAATACGCTAAGCTGACAACAGCAACATTAATCTCAAAAAACAATGGTAAACATTCCCTCAATTCTTGCCCTAGACTTTGATGGTGTAATTTGTGATGGGTTAATTGAATATTTTGAGGTAGCATGGCGTACTTATTGCCAAGTGTGGTTTCCTAGTCACGAAACGCCACCAGATGGTTTAGCTTCTCAATTTTACCGACTCAGACCCGTAATTGAAACAGGTTGGGAAATGCCTATTTTAGTTAAAGCCTTGTTAGAGGGAATTACAGAAGCAGAAATTCTCCAAGATTGGCACAGTATTAACCAGAAAATTTTGCTAGCAGATCATCTGAATGCCAGAGAAATTAGCATAAAATTAGATAAATTACGCGATGAATGGATTGCTACAGATTTAGAAGGTTGGTTGAGTTTGCATCGATTTTATTCAGGTGTAATTGACAAACTTAAAGCTACTATTACCACTACAACCAAACTATATATTATCTCCACGAAAGAAGGACGTTTTGTTCAGCAATTATTGCACCAAGAAGGGATAGAATTAGGATCAAAAGAAATTTTTGGTAAAGAAGTAAGACGTCCTAAATACGAAATTTTACGAGAATTAATTCAATTACACAAAGTACCACAAGAAACAGTCTGGTTTGTGGAAGACAGATTAAAAACATTGCAACTAGTAGACCAACAATTAGACCTCAAGGAGGTAAAACTTTTCCTCGCAGATTGGGGTTATAATACTCCCTTAGAAAAAACTACAACCCAAAATGATCCACGTATTCAGCTATTATCACTTTCCAAATTTGGGCAAGATTTTTCCAAATGGTTAGTAGAATAAATTTTGTGCAAGGATTTTGCTAGCTATTCAATTTTATTGGCGCACTAATCAGCTACTAACTTGCACTATTTTCTTAATTTGTGCAAAATGTTTTATTATATAACGGACAATCTTGCGAGTACAAAGAAAAGAAAAAACAAGTCTTTCAGACTGACGAAAACCACAAATGTTTTGTAGAAAAACATAAATCGCTTTTCTACTTTTCTTCTTAAAGTCTGGGTAGGTGATTAAAACTTCTTCGATTAACTTAAAGTATAGTTTGAAGTAGTTATGCTTCAAAGCTACTCTAGACATATTCAAATAGCATTGAGCTATAGCATAACGATATTTATCGTCAAGTTTATTCAACTTCAAGAGCTTATTTTCTGCCTTTTTTAAAACTATAGAGTGGTTTTGAATCCAGCGGTTTGGGGAGGAACTAGAGACTGTGACATAGCCATAGCGTCTGTAAACTGAATAGCAACCTGGTTGATATAGGACTTTAGCACCATTAATGACAACTGATAAGAAAAAATCTCTATCTTGTGCAGCTGCTAATTCTTCATCCCAGCCACCACTTTTTTCTACAGCTGTTCTTCTATAGAGTAAAGAAGCAAGAGCAGTCCACCAATCTACTAGTAGAGATTCAAGAATGTCTGCTTGTTCTCCCGGAATCTCTATTTTGTCTAAATAATTTGTTCCGTCGGGTAAATGATGCTTGTATCTCCAATCGCCATAAACAACATCCACCCCTGTTGTTTCTAAAAAGCGTACTTGCCTTTCGATTTTTTCAGGTAAGATGTAGTCGTCTGCATCCAAGAACTGAATATATTCTCCCTTTGATAAAGCAAAGCTGAAATTTCTGGCGTGATTTCCTCCTTGATGGGAGCAATTTTTCCAGATAATTTTGTCACCATAACTTTTGAGAATTTCCAAAGAGTTATCAGTTGAACCATCATCAATGACAATAATTTCAATATTAGGATAAGTTTGTTGCAAGCAGCTATCTATGGTCTCTGCTAACCATCTAGCGGCATTAAAGCAGGGTATAATTACCGAAACAAGCTTTGACATTTTTGTTATCCTCTAAAGTTTGAAAAAAATAAGTGAGGTCATGACGATGGAAATGGCAGTTATTTTTTCCTATCTGTCTGAATCTGACTTGTTTGATTTTTCTTGATCATCGGAACTATTTTTTCTCAACGAACATTATTTCTGATATTTTTACAATTTTTTTTTCAAAAAAGTAGAGAGTTTAGATTTTTTAAAATAAAAATAATTTACTACTGTCGATAGAGCAAATAAGAATAAAATCATGTTATTTACCTCGTGATAAAAGTTTCTGTATCCTGAAAATAGTGAACCGAATCGCTTTCTACGATTCGGCTGACGATGGGATTTGATTGCTGGACTACTGAATTATGAACTTGCTCTTGTTTGTTGATTCAACAAATCATCAACAAACCAAAAATTCTTGTTGTAACCGCTTTTGAAAAGCTTCCATACCAAAATTAGCGATCGCCATTTCTCGTAACCACTCACCATTACAACGTTGATCTTCGCCTTTGAGGATTTCAATACAAGCCGCAGCTACAGCATCAGGATCGCGGTGTGGGACTCGCCATCCGAGTTTACCATCCTGCAATGGTTCGGCTGAACCATCAGCATCACCAGATAGCACGGGTACACCACAAGCCATTGCTTCTAAATAAACAATACCAAACCCTTCCTGAGAAGGCATAATGTAGGCATCAGCGAGGCGGTAGTGTTCCACGAGTTCTTCTGTGGGTACAAAACCAGCAAACACAACGCGATCGCTCACTCCCAAATCTTGTGCTAACTTGGCCAGACGGGGTTGATCATCACCACGACCTATTACTAAATATTTCACTTGTGGAAAAACTTGAGCAATTTTTGGTAGGGCTTGAATTGTAATATCTACACCTTTGTAAATATCACCAGACCACAACCGCGCTACAGTCATTAATACTTTCGCTCCTTGTAAACTATAGCGCTCTATTAAATTAGCTGCTTTGTCTCCAGGTGTGAGGCGATCGCCATCTACAGCACAGGGTAAAATTTTGACGCGATCAGGATTAAGATGATTGGCTCTACAAGCAACTTCACGAGTATAGCGGCTGATTGTCCAAACTTGTGCTGCTTTTTGCAGACTAGATTGCATCGACTTTGGTAATGGTTGCCAAACTTCCTTACCATAAGTGATCACAGTATAAGGAATTCCCAGAAATTGACACAGCATCCCTACCAAAGGTGCTAGCTTGATATGACCACAAAAAACATGCTGGGGTCGGTGGCGGATAAGATGAGTGAGTAATGCGATCGTGATTTTTGCTCGTCCTAATTGGGGAGACGAAGATTTAAAATAATGAAACTGGCAACGATCAGATGCAAAAGGATTTGTGCAACCAGGAGCATCGCGTAATATAAATATATGTGCATTTATTGGTTTTGTTAATGCCAAATAAGCTTGAAAAATATCCTTGACATAAGACTGAATCCCACCTTCACAGGAAAAAATTTCCAAAAATACGAAAGCGTGATTAATAGGGGTATTTATTGATTGGCTTAAATCTAAATTTTCTTGATTTTGAGAAGTTAGCATTTTTGTTAATGTTGTGATTACTAATAAATAGCAGGGTTAAGTTATATTATGTCCGCCCATACCGGTAATGAGTAATTGGGGTACTACCTATATAGTTGCGATGGTTAAAGACCACTCGCAAAATATTTCTTTGTAACTACTTTTTGATAAGTTTATATACAAATGATTTACATAAGTGTTATTACTTAAACTTATAGCAATTCTTAAAAGTGTAGAGAGGTGTCACTGCACGTCTCTACAATACATAGTTCGTAGTAAGCACTTAAGTACTTACTACAAGCTAAGAACATTTGTGTTTTCTGCTGAAGAACTTCCAGATCACCCTTGAGAGTGAAAACCAGTACACTCCAACATACCATCTGAAACTTTGCACAGCCAATTTTTAGATATGGTCATCACTAGCATATGCGATCGCAAAATTCAGACTTGGAATTGTGTTTACCTCACTGATTTTTCCATAAATACGTTAAATCGATAGATAATTAGTATTTAGCTATAATCAAGAATCTTTTCATGGGTGGGGGTAAAAATCAAGTGCTTATATCAGACTATTAAATCAGTGAACAGGCTATAGGCTATAGGCAATAGGGAACAGGAAAGAAGTACAGTGGGTAGTGGTTGCTGGAGGGAATCTTACCTAAGTGATAAAACTGATAACTGATAACTGATAACTGTAATAGAAGGAGATTACAAAATTAATGTTGATGCGTAAATGGTATAAATGGAGTTTACTGCTATTGGCAACTCTTCCTCTAATTTTGTCAATAAGTGCTTGTAGTAGTAGATCGGCAGTAAGTAATAGCCGCTTAGATACAATCAAAAATCGTGGCAAACTGATTTGTGGAGTCAGTGGACAATTGCCAGGATTTAGCTATGTCAAAGCCAATGGCGAATATGCAGGATTGGATGTAGATATTTGTCGAGCGATCGCAGCTGCTATCTTTGACGATCCGAAAAAAGTCGAATATCGCAATTTAAACGCCAAAGAACGCTTTACCGCCGTACAAACAGGCGAAGTAGATATCCTCAGCCGTAACACCAGCTGGACTATCAGCCGTGATACCTCTGTGGGTTTAGAATTTGCACCAGTGGTGTTTTATGACGGTCAAGGCATAATGGTGCGTAAAAATAGCAACATTAAAAAGCTAGAGGATCTCAAAGACAAATCCATCTGCACCCAAACAGGAACCACGAATGAACAGAACCTTAGCGACCAAATGCGGCAAAAAGGGATTACTTACAAACCATTAGTTTTTGAGGATGTAAATACTACCTACGCAACCTATGAACAAGGTCGCTGTGAAGCTATCACCTCCGACCGTTCCCAGCTAGTTTCTCGGCGCAGCACCTTCTCAAAACCTGATGAGCATGTAGTGTTGGATGTAGTACTTTCCAAAGAGCCTTTGACACCCGCCGTCGCCAATGGAGATTCTAAATGGTTCGATGTCGTTAAATGGACTGTGTATGGTTTGATAAATGCAGAAGAATTAGGTGTAAATTCACAAAATGTTAGTCAATTAACCAATAGTAGCAATCCAGAAATCAAACGGCTTTTAGGAACAGAAGGAGATTTGGGAAAAGGAGCAGGTCTTTCCAATGATTTTGTTGCCAGAATTATTAAACATGTGGGAAATTATGGTGAAATTTACGAACGTAATTTAGGGAAAAATTCAGAGTTAAAACTAGATAGAGGACTAAATAAACTCTGGAATCAAGGTGGAATTCTTTATGCTCCGCCATTTCGGTAACTTATGAGATAGGGAGATGGGGGGTGTGAGGAGTGTGGGGAGTGTGGGGAGTGTGGGGAGTGTGGGGAGTGTGGGGAGNTGTGGGGAGTAAATATTAAAAAACTAACTACTAACTACTAACTACTAACTACTAACTACTAACCAATGTAGAGACGCGCCATGGCGCGTCTCTACAATCAACAACAAACAACCACTAACTTATCTGTGTATCCTGCGGGAAGCCTATGAGCGCGTCTACGATTTCTCAAACATAATCTTTGTCATAACTGCAACCCACATCAAGCATTAATCCAAAATCGAATGACTCCTATTTGGTATAATAGAAAGTTTTGGGGTATTGTCATCCAGTTAGGTGCTGTTTTTATCGCAGTTGCGATCGCACTACAGTTATGGATAAACCTGACAGATAATTTACAGCGACTCGGTATTCAATTGGGATTTGATTTTCTCAATTCCCAAGCGTCTTTTGATATCAGTGAAACTCCTGTTGCCTATCAGGCTTCTGACCCCTATCGTCGTGCTTTATTAGTAGGTCTACTTAACTCTCTACGGGTGATAATTTTCGGGATTATCTTCGCTACAGTTGTTGGTATTACTGTAGGAATAGCACGGCTATCTGATAATTGGTTAGTAAGGAAACTAGCTTTAATTTATGTGGAAATTCTCCGTAACACACCTTTGCTACTACAGTTGTTTTTCTGGTATTTTGCGATATTTTTAAGTTTGCCAAAATCAGAAAACACAAACTCATTTTTAGGGTTAATTCAAGTTACTAATCGCGGAATTATTTTGCCTTTTGGTGTTCAATTTTCTCCAGAATTATCAACATTAGCTCTTGGATTAACTTTGTATACAGGAGCTTTTATTGCCGAAATTATTAGAGCTGGGATTTTATCAGTTCCAAAAGGACAATGGGAAGCTGCAAAAGCATTGGGTTTTAAATCAGGATTAGTATTGCGTTTAGTTATTTTTCCCCAGGCTTTACGGCTAATTGTTCCACCATTAACAAGTCAATATCTCAATTTAGCCAAAAACTCAAGTTTAGCTATAGCGATTGGTTATCCTGATATTTATTTTGTAGCTTCCACTACTTTTAATCAAACTGGTAGGGCTGTAGAGGTGATGCTGCTAATTATGATTACCTATTTAACCATCAGTTTAGTTATTTCATTCATGATGAATTTGTTGAACCAGACTGTGCAGCTTAAGGAAAAATAAGCAGATGGCAAATCAAAATATTCGTAAATGGGTGAGAAAGAATCTTTTTAATAGCTGGTACAACAGTCTTTTGACAGTAGTTTGTATTTGGCTGCTAATTTCGGCAATTACAAATATTATTAACTGGATATTTAACCAAGCCCAATGGTCAGTGATTAAAGCTAATTTATCTTTATTTTTAGTGGGTCGCTATCCTGTGGAACTTTACTGGCGACTATGGTTAGTACTGGCTATTATTTTGAGTCTTTCTTTGGTGTCATGGGCAATTTTTACACAGCGTCTTTCCAGTCGTTTTAATACTTTTTTACCTATAGCATGGGCGCTATCTTTTCCAGTAGTTTTGTGGTTAATCGGGGGTGGTGTAGGATTACAACCTGTAGATACTAATTTATGGAATGGCTTACTGCTGACTCTCGTCACTGCTGTCATCAGCATAGTACTTTCCTTTCCTTTAGGTGTTCTCTTAGCATTAGGGCGTCAGAGTAAATTATTTGTCATCAAAAATTTTTCTATTCTTTATATTGAAATTGTGCGGGGATTGCCACTGATTGGCATTTTATTTTTAGCTCAGGTAATGCTACCGTTATTTTTACCAATAGAATTTCGATTAGATCGAGTTCTTAGAGGTATTGCGGGTTTAACTCTTTTTAGTGCTGCCTATTTAGCAGAAAATGTGCGTGGAGGATTACAATCAATTCCTCAAGGTCAATATGAAGCAGCAAAAGCCTTGGCATTGAATACTCCCTTGATGATGTTACTTATTATTTTGCCGCAAGCTTTAAGAGCAGTGATTCCGGCTTTGGTCGGACAATTTATCGGTTTGTTTAAAGATACTTCCCTATTATCAATTGTGGGATTATTAGAGTTAACAGGTATTTCCCGTTCAATTCTGGCACAACCACAGTTTCTGAATCGTTATGCTGAAGTTTATTTATTTGTTGGTTTGCTTTATTGGGTATTTTGTTATGCAATGTCCTTAGCTTCTAGACGATTAGAAAAGCAGTTGGGAATTGGGAAAAGGTGAAAGAAGGCAATTCCAATGAAAAATTTTTCATCACCAGCTATGAAAAACCTTACCCTCTCTCCTTAGTAAGGAGAGGGGCAAGGGGTGAGGTTACTTTCAAGTCAGAAGGCAAAAAGGCTTTAATAAAGAAGGTTTAAATTTTCAGCATCTTACTATTTAATTGTATCCACCTACTTATGTAAAAGATGAATATACAAGAGCCAATTATTGTTGCCCAAGATGTACATAAATGGTATGGCAAATTTCACGTTTTGCAGGGTGTCAGCCTGACAGTAAACCGAGGAGAGGTAGTAGTAATTATGGGTCCTTCCGGTTCTGGAAAATCGACTTTTATTCGCACTTTTAACGCCTTAGAAGACTATCAAAAAGGAAGTATAGAAATAGATGGAATTGCTTTAACAGATGATTTACGTAACATTGAGGCAATTCGGCGGGAAGTAGGGATGGTGTTTCAGCAGTTCAACTTATTTCCGCATCTGACAGTGCTACAAAATATTACTTTAGCGCCAATTTGGGTACGTAAGCGATCGCGCATCAAAGCTGAAGAAGCGGCGATGCAGTTATTAGAGCGAGTGGGAATCTTGGAACAAGCACATAAATATCCAGGACAACTTTCGGGAGGACAGCAGCAACGGGTAGCGATCGCCCGGGCTTTGGCAATGCAACCCAAAGTTATGCTGTTCGATGAACCAACCTCTGCTCTCGACCCAGAAATGGTACGTGAAGTGTTGGATGTCATCAAGACTCTTGCTGCGGATGGAATGACGATGGTAGTTGTCACTCACGAAGTCGGGTTTGCCAGGGAGGTAGCTGACCGAGTTATTCTCATGGATGGAGGTGTAATTGTAGAAGTAGCCACACCCTCAGAGTTTTTTCAAAATCCCCAGCAGGAACGTACCCGCAAGTTTTTATCCCAAATTCTTTAATCTCAAGTCCGGCTAATTGCTTATGATATAAAGCTGAGTCACAAAGCTGATCGCGTTAGGGATCTGACTATAGTTCAAAATGAAATAGGCTCCCGGTGCTAGAGTGAGAATGCCAAATAGTATCCAGGATCATAAGGCGATTGCAACAATTAAAAACCGATTTTGCATATAAGCATATTACTCTAGCTTTGACATTTCCCATCGCGATCGCATCCTGTTCACTGGGATTTGGGGGTATGAATCGGGCGGTCAGATCTATTCTAAGACTTTCTCTTCACTTTTCCCTTGCTTTTTTAGTAGAGGCTAGGATCAATTAAGTGAGCGATCGCTATCACTTTCTGCTTGTGTGATCATTCAGTCTTCCTCGACTTAGATGACACCTTCTAAAAATTTTCAAAAACAACGCCGTGCCTAGATTCAAGCTTGATTTTCAAGGCCTCTCTATTTGCTATCATAACCTCAATGTTCTGGTTCTGCTTGTTGATAAGAGCTAAATTATTATTCCATGCATTCTTAATTTGATTTGCTTCTTCTGCCAAAGCTCTAGGCACAGCAAATCTATCTTTTTCGTTAAATAAGAAGACAATTATTCCAACCCCCGCGGTTTCATCGGAATCACGCTTTTTGACAAATGCATTCCAGTTAGATATTATATTTGCCTGCTCTTGTAAAAGTCTTGCCCTATTTCTATACATTGCAATAGCATTGGCAGCTACTTCTGTTAGTTGTGGATCAACATCTACAGCAGAGAGTTGCACCAGCCGATCTGCTAGTTGTGTGTTAAGAGATGATAGAGCAGTAGAATTTTCCACACTATATTCACCCAGTGGCTCAACAGCTACTTTGTAGCTTTCTAAGGAACTCTTCCAGCTTTTCCAATATCTAAGAGTTGCTTGAGCAGTAAGATTTTTTTGAGCTTCAACTGGTTCTGTGCGAGGTTCACTTGGAACTTGACTAGTTTCTCCACCTGGATTAATCTGTGGTTCTGGACTAACTTGTGACTCTCTAGATCGAGATGAAGATAAATTACGATTGCAGGCAACAAGTCCAAAAATAGCAGCAGTACTGAGAACTATAAAGATAAAACGGTTCATCATCTTTACCCAGAACAATTGTGAAGTTAGAAAAATAAAAATTGACAGTGAGAATGACAAAGCGCCCTAAACCTAAGCGATGGCGTGTACTGGTACAGCTAACCCAGGAATTTGCGGTCTAAGTATACTATTATGCGGAAAGTTTCGATATGTCACGCTAAGCGTTTAGGTAGAGAAAAAATTACAAGCATATTTATAAAAATATCGTAGCTGCCAATTTTTATACATGATGTGAAAATTGACAATTTACTGCTTCACACCCTTCATCGACAAACCAATCCGCTTCAGTTTCTCATTCACTTCCATAACTCGCACTTTCACAACTTGTCCCACTTTCACGATTTTTTTGGGATCATCCACAAATTTGTCTGCAAGCTGAGAAATATGCACTAAACCATCATGGTGTACACCAATATCCACAAACGCACCAAAGTTAGCAACATTTGTCACAATACCTTCTAGTTCCATCCCCACTTTCAAATCAGAAATTTCTTTAATTCCTTCTTGGAAAGTGGCATACTTAAACTCGGCACGGGGATCTCTACCTGGTTTTTCTAGTTCTTTGAGAATATCGCGTAGGGTTGGTTCACCAACTGTTTCGGTGACGTATTTTTTCAAGTTTGCCTTTTTGAGTTTTTCGGCAATTTGCGTTACCTGTTGTAAGGGTACATTTAAGTCTTTGGCGATCGCTTCTACTACTGCATAACTCTCCGGATGCACGGCGGTATTATCCAGGGGGTTTTTACCGTTGCGAATCCGTAGAAAACCCGCCGCCTGTTCAAAGGTTTTTGGCCCCAACTTGGGAACTTTCAGCAGTTCCCGACGATTTTTAAAGGCTCCGTTTTGGTTGCGGTAGGTGACAATATTGTTGGCGACGGCGGGGGTAATTCCAGAAACAAAAGTCAAAAGTTCTTTAGAAGCAGTGTTCAAATCTACACCGACGTAGTTAACACAGCTTTCGACTGTTTCGTCTAATTTCTTTTTCAGCAACTTCTGATCTACATCGTGCTGGTATTGTCCCACACCAATAGATTTGGGATCGATTTTCACCAGTTCCGCCAGTGGATCTTGCAAGCGGCGACCGATGCTAATTGCGCCACGTACAGTAACATCTAAATCGGGAAATTCTTGTGCTGCAACTTTACTAGCACTATATATAGATGCACCAGACTCATTAACTATAACTTTTATTGGTTTACGTTCCAAAGTCCGCAAAACTTCCGCGACAAACTCGTCTGTCTCACGGGAAGCTGTACCATTGCCAATAGCGATTAACTCTATCTTGTATTTTTCTATGAGATTTTTGAGTATTTGTGCCGCTTTCAGGCGCTGTTCGGCTGCTTGGTGCGGAAATACTGCTTGATATTCCAAAAATTTTCCGGTTTCATTGAGGATGGCAACTTTACACCCAGTTCTAAACCCTGGATCGATCGCCATTGTTGGTTTCATTCCCGCAGGTGCAGACAGCAGTAACTCCCGCAGGTTGGCTTCAAATGTCTTAATCGACTCAACATCAGCGTATAGTTTCTTCTCTGAGATTACCTCGCTGATTAAAGAAGTTTTCATCAGGCGGTTGAAGGCATCTTTGAGCATTTCCTGATAAAAGTTACGGATAGGACGGTGTTTTGAGCGGATTTCCTGGGATTCTAAATAGGAAAGCACCACATCCTCATCAAAGGAAATGTCAAAACTCAACACTTGCTCATTTTCACCCCGGCACAAAGCTAGCAGGTTGTGGGGTGCGATATTCTTAACTTTGATTTGATAGTTGCGGTACATCTCAAATTTAGTTGTACCTTCGGGATGTTCATCTTTGATCCGGGAGACAAATATTCCTTCCTCTAGCAGATATTCACGCAGATATGCACGTAACTCTGCTTTTTCTGCCACTTCCTCTGCAAGAATATCAGATGCACCCTTTAGCGCCTCTTGTGCTGTTTTGACTCCTTTTTCTTCAGAAATATACTTCGCTGCTTCTGGTTCCAAGTTCGCGGGTGCAGCATTTTTGGTATTCAACGATTTGATAAATTCTGCCAATGGTTCTAGTCCTTTTTCTCTGGCGACGGTGGCGCGGGTGCGACGCTTAGGACGGAAGGGTAAATATAAATCTTCCAGTTCTGTTTTTTGTAAACAAGCTTCGATTTTCTCTTTGAGTTCGTCAGTGAGTTTACCTTGTTCCGCGATCGCATTTAAAATTACCGATTTTCGTTCTTCTAGTTCTGTTAAGTAAGTATGCCTATCTGCCAAGTCGCGTAGTTGGACTTCATTCATTTCTCCAGTGCGTTCTTTGCGGTAACGTGCAATGAAGGGAATAGTCGCACCCTCAGCCAGCAGTTCTAGGGCATTTTGCACCTGATAGGCTTTGAGGTTGAGTTCAGTTGCCAGTAGTTGAGGAATGTTCAGCATTGGGTGTCAGTCAGAAAAGCTACTCCATCAAGGTAATACCTCAGATAGCTTTGATTATGCAAGCGTATGATGTTAAGCTGATATACTAGACTTTTTTGGAATCATTATTAACGCTGTTGTAGTCTATTGAGTAGCGCATTGTGGCTTAAAAACAACGTGAGTTATAATTACTACACGCCTTTAAACTTCAGCCCAATATTAGAACACTAAAAATTAGCGCTTCTGGTTTAGTTCAGAGGTGAAAGAAAAATGCCCCTGTTGTTTTTGATACCACTTTTTACTGGTCTAGTAACTGCCTATATTTTTAAGAAAAGCACCGATGAAATCGGGCAGATTATAGGTGTAGTAGCCGCTGTTAGCCTAGTTTTAGGCTTGATTTTAGCGCCTTGGCAAGTACAGCTTTTGTTACTAGTAGTCGTTCTCGTTAGTACTAAAAAACTATTACAACAAAACGAGTACAAACTGAAGCAGCAGGAAAAAGAACAAGAACAATTCAACAGTGGTCATCACCAGGAAGTAATTAGTTCCCAAGCTGCAAAAATTGAGCATGAAGCAACACACAAGTATCGTGGTAGTTACTACCAAGCAACAGATGTAAGTGTTGAAGTTCAAGAGGGAGAAATTATTGGCAGATATCGTGGTCTTCCTTGGAGAATGCATCAAGTAGTCAATACACCCAGAAGCATGGAGTAACTACTCACCTGCTTCAAGGAAAAATAGGTGTCTGAACAATGGAAGCAAAATTACCAGATACCAGACAAAATCGGCTGACGCTGAAGCGCAGCAATTGTTGATTTCGGCGAAAATAGACTAAAACAAGTATAAGTTATTCACCAAAATCATCTGAGAGAGTCACCTGCTGCTGAATAGTTAAACACATAGCGATTTGTTTCTCAAGATAGGCAGCTTCAGCAACAAAAACAGGATAACAAGTAGAATTTCCTTGATAGCTGATTTCCTGTCCATCAAATCCCAAAAATATAGGAGAATTGGGGTAAAGCGGCTCATAATCCTTAATTTGAGGTGCAATCATCGCTTTTAATTCTCCTTGTTCATCCCTTGGATAGTCTATTGTTTCTAGCTGTTTATAAATAAAAAAACTATTATACATCGGCTGTTTGATTCCCTGGTTATTATTTTGTATATAATCTAATATCTGACTAAGCACTAATTCTGTTTGTAAGAATAAATATCCATTTAAAACACCTTGGGGAACTGGGCCTACTTCTATTGCTAATCCTAATTCACAAAGACTCCTAAGATAAGAGGGTTTTTGTTTTTGTGAATATTGTAGTATTTTTACTAATGGGTTAACTGTACTCAAATAGCCAGCTAGGCGTAGCAAGAAACAATTATCATTATTCAAAATTATTGTGACTCCCATATGAGCAGTTGAACTGTGTAGATCGATAATCAAGTCAACTTTTTCTTGATGCAAATACTGAGCAATTTGTTTGGCTCGCATTTGTTCGTAATTAATGAGCTTCGGATTTTGTAAATCTTCAGGTTGAAAACATCGATTTAAGTCGGTGTCTATATATCTTCTACAAACTTCTACAGCTTTGGGATTAGCTAGTAAAGTGAGAGTATTAAAATTTTGTCGTTCAATCAGATGAGGAAATTTTTGAAACTTTTTAATCAGGTAAACTCCAGTTAATTCATTACCGTGAGTTCCACCAACAATAGCAACTTTTTTGATTAATTTATGAGGCATAACAAACTCCCTTAGTGATTGTTAAGGTAATAATTGAATTGATTGTTTTTTAAGAATTCAGTTAATTATGTTGTCATTATAAATAAGGTTTTACTATCATCGCTAGCATACATTGTGCATAGTAATATATAAAAAATCATATATTATTGAAGTTGATAAACAATGGAAATTCGGCGCTCACAAGATTGTGAGTTGCGACACTTGCGTTACTTTATTGCTGTAGCTGAAAACAAAAACTGTAGCAATACAAGCTTTGTGGATGCTTGTAACCAAAATTAATCACTGTATTCAAACAGAAGCCAAGATTAATTGCACATATAAAACCACACTGTGTTACCAGTGTGGTGAGATAGAGTATAGAGTTTTAAAATTAGGAGATTTACACTAAATAACAGCGATCGCTCGATGTTATTAACAGCTACAGAGCCAGTAACCTCTATTCCCGAATATAAAGGAAATTATTTGAATAATTTAATAGCAGCGTAGACACCACTACGCTGCTTGATATTAATAATACGTTCAATTCAAATCTTGTTTTATCTGAGTAACCTAGTTACTCTAATATCATATTCAATGCCTTTTGGATGGTCAGTTTTAGCCTGCTTGAATGCCATACCATCCGCTTTTTCTCTTGACTCTGCATCTATTTCGTAACGTGCGGTTCCGCGTTGGAAGCTATTACTTAGTTGATCACTATATTCTCTAATATCAACCAACACCTCGTATGTGTGAACCATTGTCGGCCTCCTCGTGCAACATGCAAACGATTGGGAATAAAACCAGTATAGGAATATAGAGAGGTGGTAGTCTTTAACAAATACAAATCTTATGAAAATGAAGTTTTAATACCTAATAAATTTTAAATTTTATTTACCAAAGAGTTCCTATTCCAGTTTATGAAAATAATTGATACTATTTCCCTAAAATATAAATACAAAAGTCCTATTTATTTAATAAAAATAAAAGTAATTACTGTAAAATATTTATAGTTTTATTTTAAATACTTGATATCCATAGCATCTTAAATGAATTGTGAAAATTGAGAGACTCAGAACCCCGACAACTCCTGCGAAGTCGGGGTTCTTATTGTTCATGGTTGCCCCCATTTGCTTCCCAACTATCCCTAAAAGTCGTGAAACCGCACCTAGAAGGACGGACACCACTACAGTGAGTAAGATTAAAATTGCTTAATATTTCGTTACGATAGAGCCATAAGAGGAAAAAACCTCTAATAGCTGAAATCAAAGGTAAACAGCATGAATAACACAATTCGCGTTGGCAACCTGTTTGGGATTCCCTTTTATATCCATCCATCCTGGTTTTTAGTCTTGGGTTTAGTAACTTGGAGTTATAGCGGTGGACTAGTCGCACAATTTCCCCAGTTAGGTGCGGGGTTAGCTTTGCTACTAGGATTAATGACAGCGCTACTGTTATTCAGCTCTGTAGTTGCTCATGAACTAGGACATAGCTTTGTTGCCATTCGTCAAGGAATTGATGTCAAATCAATCACATTATTTATATTTGGTGGATTGGCAAGCTTAGAAAAAGAATCGAAAACTCCAGCTGAAGCTTTTTGGGTAGCGATCGCTGGGCCTTTAGTTAGCTTAATTCTATTCGGTATCTTTACAGCTATTGGTTTTGGGACTGCGGTATCTGGGCCACTAGCAGCGATTCTTGCTGTAGTTGCCACTGTAAACTTGGCATTAGCGCTGTTTAACCTCATTCCCGGCTTGCCTTTGGATGGCGGCAACATACTGAAAGCAATTGTATGGAAAATAACAGGTAATCCTTACAAAGGTGTAGTTTTTGCCAGCCGAGTTGGACAAATCTTTGGTTGGATAGCGATCGCCTCTGGTTTACTACCGCTAGTATTATTTGGTAGCTTTGCTAGCTTTTGGAACTTATTAATCGGTTTCTTCTTGTTACAAAATGCTGGTAACGCAGCCCAATTCGCTAGAGCGCAAGAACAACTGACAGGATTAACAGCAGCAGATGCAGTAACTCTTGATAGCCCAATTGTATCTGCTCATCTTACCCTCAGAGAATTTGCCGATGAACGTTTATTTAAATGGCAAAACTGGCGTTGCTTGTTAGTTACAGATGACAACGGACAACTATTAGGAACAATCAATATTGATGATCTGCGATCAATTCCTGTAGGACAGTGGACAGCAACTCAAATCAAAGAGATCATGCGACCAATCGAAGCGTCTAGCACAGTAAAATCCGACCAACCCCTGTTAGATGTCATCCAACGACTCGAACAACATAGATTGTCTTCGCTAGCCGTGATTCGTGACAATGGCGTACTAGTCGGAATCTTAGAAAAAGCTGCAATCATTAACTTACTACAGAACAGAATGCAAACCAATCCTGCATAATCTCTGGTATGTCCTGCAATACAAAAACCCAGTCATCGTGACTGGGTTTTTTGTTGAGAAAGAGTGGGGCTATATTGCCCATAGTTTACTTATAAAAAGTTAGTTATAGATCGTTAAGCACTGTATATAACTACCAAACCCGTTCTCTGAATTTCGGAAAATTAAAAACATACTTTGAAATGAATGCAAACGAATAATCCATCTCTGTTCATCTGTGTCCATCTGTGTACCCTGCGGGAAGCCGCTTGCGCGTCTACATCTGTGGTCGATTTCTAAAACATCATATTTTTACCAAACGCGATAAACCCCCATCTCCACTTCATTCACATTAGCTGTACCTTCCAATTAATTAAAAATTTACATTTTTCTAATTCATGTCTTGGCTGTCATCAAACGATAACTATTCTCAAAAAGAAACTATGGGAAAATTTGAGACAATCTTAATTAGACTCCATAAACCGACTACACCAAGGTGAATAAAAATGTGATTCTTACACCCCTACACCCTTACTCCCCCATACCCCTTTTTTCAGTCAGGTTTGATTCATGACTCAAAAAGCCTCAACACCCTCTTGTTTAGTAATTGGCGGTGGTATCTCTGGTTTGATTGCAGCTACAGTACTACGCGATCGCAACATGCAAGTTACTGTAGTTGATAAAGGTCGGGCAATTGGTGGCAGAATGGCAACTCGTCGCATCAGAAATTCTCAGTATGGCGAAGGTATTTTTGATTACGGCGCTCAATGTTTCACTGCCCAAGATCCCAAGTTTCAAGCTTTAGTAAATAGCTGGATTCAAGAAGGAATCGTTAAGGAATGGTCACTTAATCAGCAAATTTTGAGTAGAAAAGTTTACTATCGAGGAGTCAACAGTAACCGCAGCATCGCCCAGCACTTGGCTGAAAATTTGGATGTCCATACAAATATAAAAGCAATCAGTTTTGCATGGCAAGACGATCATTGGCAGGTACTAACAGCAAATAACCAAACCTTCCTAGCAGATGTGTTAATACTGACGCCACCATTACCCCAAACTCTGGAACTACTGGATCGTTCGCAAATACAATTACCACCAGAAACAAGACATCGGCTAGAAGAAGTTATCTACCATCCTTGTATAGCATTACTGGCATTATTGGCACAACCTAGTCAGATTCCAAGTCCTGGTGGTATGTACTTAGATGGAACTCTCTTAAGTTGGATTGCTTGCAATCAAAAAAAAGGAATTTCACCTCAAGGTAACGCGGTGACACTGCACGCCACTTCCGAATTTAGCAAAATCCACTGGGACATAGATAATACAGTCATTGCCAATCAACTTTTAGAAGCTGCATCACCGTGGCTTGGCTCATCGGTGATCGATTACCAAGTCCATCGTTGGCGTTACAGCCAACCACAGACAGTATACGGTGAACCTTATCTCGTGGTGACTAAACCAGGGCCAATAGTTATATGTGGGGATGCTTTTATTCAACCAGATGTTGAAGGTGCTGTTTTGTCTGGGTTAGCTGCTGCTGAGTATTTATTGGGATAGCGATCGCTTCATATATGACCACAGCAGATATTGTACTACTAAGCCTGAAGGAAGAAAATATGAAATTGATTTTATCCGGTTTTAGCATCGATTATGAGGATGCAGTCACAACATCCTCAAAAAATCAAGGATTCGAGGTTATCGATTGTGAAAGATTAGATGAATGGGTAGCAGTAGCTTACAGTTTACCCTAAAAGCTCAAAGTCCTCCTTTCTTAGAATTCCACGCCAAAATCAACCTCCAATGCCTCCTCTATCTTGCGCAGGTTCTCAATTGAGAGCGCTCCTTTGAGAGTTTCCTTTTCGATATCGTACCAGTAAGTACGCGACACACCAACCTCATCGCATATCTGTTCCAGAGACTTCTTGGAATCTAGTCGAGCTTGTTTGATGCGATCGCCCAATCCCTCAATATCAATTTCTTTGACTTGTCTTATTCGCATGATCGCACTTATTTACACAAACACTGAAACTTATATATCTAAGTATACACCATAAATTTTTAGCTAGCAAACTAAAAATTTTTAGTACATTGCAAAAATAAAGAAAATTCATCTTACCAATTACCAATCCTATATTTGTTTTTTCTTACGATTGGAATACCAAACTAAAAACACAAATAACCCCATCCCAACCAGATATTTTAATGGTAATGGTACGCGGGGATTAGGAGAAAAAAAGCCCTCAATTGTACCAGCAATAATTAACATTGGCACTATCCCAAATACTAGCTGCACTGCCAGAGAACCGTAGAATTTTAATGCATCAGCACGGCGATACTTACCAGGAAATAAAAGCGCTTTGCCAATTAAAAATCCTGCACCACCAGCAAAAAAAATAGCAGGTAATTCTATAGAACCGTGGGGAAATACAAATGCCCAAAAAGGATAGGCAAGATTGTTTTGTCCTACCAGAGTGCCAACAGCACCAATTAATAAACCATTAAATAACATTAAAAATGCTGTATAAGCTCCAGCGGTGATTCCACCAGCAACAGCACCAAATGACACCGATAAATTATTAATCATAATATTGCTAGATGCCAAAGGTTCAATCCCAACAATTGATCCCATCCATAACTCATGCTCATCCCGCACCTTAATAATCATGCTTTCAGGCACTATTAAGGACATAAAGCTTGGATCTTGCCAAGCATACCACCAAGCAACCAGCGCCCCCAACAAAAATAGGGCAGTAGCAAAGGCAATATACGGGAATGTCTGCTGTATTATAGATGGCAAACCCCAACTGTAAAATTGCAGTACTGCTTGCCACTCTTGGCGACGGGAACCTTGGTAAATTTGCGTGTAGGCACGCGTTGTTAATAATTGTAAATTCTGTATCAGAATATTACCGACTTGCTGGGTGCGGGCGCGGGCTAAATCTGCTGATACAGAACGATATAAACTCGCTAATTCCCTGATTTCTGAAGCTGGCAGTGATTTTAACCCTTTTTTTTCTGCCTGTTTTAATAAAACTTCCAGACGTAGCCAATTTGCTTCTCGCCTAGCAATCCAACGTTGAATATTCATAAATTTTAGGAACACTAGCTTTTACTTAGCTTAAGATAGCCTCAATTCAACACAGTAGATTAAAAGTAGGAGCAGTGTATGTCTTATAATTTGGGTTCTCCTAGTCCCATAGAACCACTAAGCCTTGGTAACGTCATTACTGCGGGAATACGAATATATCGCTCCCACCTAAAAGATTATTTTTTGTTAGCTCTAAAAGCTTATGTGTGGTTGCTTGTTCCGATTTATGGCTGGGCAAAATTTTATGCCCTCTCTGCATTGATCTCTCGTCTGACTTTTGCTGAATTAGTCAATCAACCCGAAAGTATTTCATCAGGGCAGCGTTTCGTCAATTCTAGAATATGGCAATTTTTAATCAACATACTACTCATGTTACTTGTGGGTATGGGAATTTTGATTGGTGTTGTAATTGTATTTGCTATTTTTGGTGTTTTATCAGCAGTATTGGTTGGGGGATTAAATCAACAAGCTAATATTGGTGTATATCTAATGTTAGGTTTGCTTGCTTTTGTGGTTGGCATTTTGGCGCTTGTAGCAGTTTTGTGGATATCTACACGGTTTTATTTGGTGGAGGTTCCTCTGGCAATTGAAGATAATGTTGATGGGACGTCAACAATTGCTCGGAGTTGGGAATTAACGAAGGGTTACGTGTGGCGAATTATTTTAATTTCTTTTGTTGCTTTTTTGATTACGTTACCGATTCAAATTGTTGTTCAGATTGTTAGTACTATTGTGCAATTAATTTTTACACCTTTACTAGAACAAAACTCTGGTTTTGGACTTCTGTTTGCTGTGATAATCTTGGCTTTAAGTTTTGCTAGCGGTGCGGTAGTTTTACCATTCTGGCAAGCGATCAAAGCAGTAATATACTATGACTTGAGGAGTCGGAAAGAGGGTTTAGGCTTAAAGTTACGCGATTACGAAATCTAAAAAAATTGGCTTTGATTGCAATGCATATTTTTAATCGTGTTAAATACCAAACACCAGAAAGTGTAGAACTTGAATTTGTTTTAGCAGGGATTGGTAGTCGTGCTTGGGCTTTAGTGATTGACTATCATGTCTTGGCTTTAATTTTAGTTGTTTTCCTAGTTGCTTGGGTAGCAATTGCTTTTCAGCTCATCGATTGGTTAAGCAATATTGTTGGTTCTGAAAATATTGGTCTTTGGTTTTTGGCGATCGCTATTTTAGTTAATTATTTTGTTTACACAGGATATTTTGTTTTTTTTGAAACTCTTTGGCATGGCCAAACTCCTGGCAAACGAATTGCCAAAATTCGTGTGATTAAGGACAATGGTCAACCAGTAGGATTACAGCAAGCGGCTCTGCGTGCTTTGTTGCGGCCTATTGACGATACCTTATTTTTAGGAGCTTTTTTTATTCTTTTCGGTCGCCGTGAAAAACGTTTAGGTGACTGGATAGCTGGTACAGTTGTGATTCAAGCACAAACAAGACCTGTATCTACATTGACGATTTCGGAACAAGCTAAACCTATCTCTGAGCAATTGTTGCAAACAGCCAATATCTCAGCGATGTTACCTGATGATTTTGCTGTGATTCGTGAATATTTGCTTAGACGTAGTGGCATGGCGGCGAAAGCCAGAAATTCCGTGGCTCTACAATTAGCTAAACAGGTAAAAGCGATTATTAACTTAGAAAAAGTGCCAGAAAATGTCAGTCCTGATCTATTTTTAGAAGCAATTTATCTGAGTTATCAGCAAAGTTCAAATTTTGGTCAATAGTCATTTGTTATTAGTCATTAGTCATTCGATTACTACTAAAAATTAACCAGTCATCACTAAATAGTAAACAATAACTACTAGCTACTAATAGACCATCAACAATTGACAATTGACCATTGACAATTAACTAACTAAAATTTAGGGCTGGCCAATCTGCTTGGCGATAATAATAGGTCATATCGTCAAATTTCCGCAATTCTGCACGGTGGATCAGAAATTCTGGTGTGTTTAATAACCATTGTTGATTCAACTGTGAAAATAGAGTAGCAAGGCGATCGCGATCTAAATTTGGTGAAATTTCCCCAAAATAGCCTAAGGTGACGTGGGCGGTAAAATGATACTGTTGTTCGATACCTAAAGTCATGATGTTAGGATTTTGGTAAATTGCCCGACGAAAGTTAACAATTTCTTCGTAAGAGTTTTGATCTTGGGGTACTAAACAAACACCCACAGCTCTCGTCATCACCATGAGTCCTAGCATTTGCCAACGAATGGGATGAACAACACGTCGTGTCAAAGATTGTTGATATTGCTGAAAAATTTCAGCAAAGCAAGAACGTAACTGTTGTTCGTATTCAGGATTTTTTTCACAAGCATCACTAAAAGCACTATCCCAAATTAAATCTGCCAAAGTTACATGGAAGCTAGCAGGCGGTACGGGTACAATCAGATCACCAGCAACAGGTAACTGCAAAAGTTCCTGTTGATAACTCTGCAACTGAGTATAGAAATTAGAGTTTTGTGTCTCTTCTTTCTGGGGTGGAGTAATAACTGTATAACCCGGAAAAGACACAGCCTGTCTTTCCCCATTGTGTATAGGCTGAAATTTGGAAGATTCCAGGATATGCTGGACTTGGGTTCTAAAGGCTTCTGGTAGCGTCATCCGTGCTACCCGGTTGAGGTAGGTTTGATAATTGTCGTCCACTTTTCATATCCTCGCACTCTGTCCTTGATTTTAATTTGTTAGTGGTAGTAGTTAGTAGTTAGTTGTTGGTTGTTTGTAGGTGGTTGGTGGTTGTTGGTGAGTCCAGCCCCCCAAAAAGGCGGTTCCCGTCACATAGACGCGCTTTGCGCGTCTTCACGCTCCTCACACTCCACCCTTACCGGAAGCCGCTACGCGTCTACACACTCCTCACACTCCCCACCTCCCCATCCCCCCCATCCCCCATCCCCCACTCTCAACAGGAGGTTTCGCCATGCCAATTTACGTTTACTGGGGTGAGGACGATTTTGCTATGGAAAAAGCAATCGCGATTTTACGCGATCGCGTCCTTGATCCTGCCTGGGCAAGTTTTAACTATACTACCCTTTCCCCAGATCAAGCTGATGCTGCGATCGCTGGGTTAAATGAAGTGATGACACCACCCTTTGGTGGTGGTAGTCGCTTGGTATGGCTTGTCAATACTACTATTTGTCAACATTGCCCAGACAATGTGTTATCAGAACTAGCGCGAACTTTACCAGTAATTCCTAAAGATGCATTTTTATTGCTGACTAGCCGTAATAAGCCTGATGAACGGCTCAAATCTACTAAACTTTTAAAACAATTTGCTGCTGAATTCCACGAATTTTCGTTAATTCCACCTTGGAAAACAGAACTATTAGTGCAATCTGTTCAGACTACTGCTCAAGCTGTAGGTGTAAAATTAACTCCTAAAGCTATAGAAATTTTGGCAGAGGCTGTAGGCAACGATACACGACTACTGTACAATGAACTAGAGAAAATACGGCTTTACGCTGGCAACAGTAACAAACCACAAGGTATAGATGTTGTTACTCAGCTAGTTAAAAATACTAATCAGAATAGCTTGCAATTAGCAGCAGCGATGAAGTCGGGAGATACAGCCAAGGCTTTAGCTATACTGGCGAACCTCATTAATGCTTGTGAACCCTCTTTACGGATCGTTGCTACACTGATTGGTCAATTTCGTACTTGGTTATGGGTAAAGTTGATCGTGGAAAGTGGTGAACGCAATCCCCAAGCGATCGCCCAAGCTGCTGAGGTAAGCAACCCCAAGCGTATCTACTTTTTACAGCAAGAAGTTAAATCGCTTTCTTTACAGCAACTTATTGACTGTTTACCCCTACTACTAGAGTTAGAAGTTAATCTCAAACAAGGAGCAGCAGAAATGTTAATTCTCCAAACAAAAATTATAGAAATTTGTCAACTATGTCAAAGAAGGTGACAAAAAATATGCATGTTGCCTAAAGTCAGTATTTTCTTGGAACTTCTTTCTCCTAAAATTATTCATTCTAATTAACATAATTTTATTTGTAGTTTTTTTGAACGCAGCAAATGAACAGATTGTATCAACCATTATGCCGCTCTAGCGTGACTAGAATGCTTTCTAAAATAATGTTTTGTCGCTCTTTGACTATAGCTAGCTTTGTCTCCAGTGTTTTGGTACTTAGCTCAACAGCTAATGTTAATGCTCAAAGTCCTCAACTCAACAATACAGATATAGTGAACTACTCTCGAGCTTTATTAAGGATTGAGCCAGAGCGACAGCAAGCCTTTGACAAAATCAAGAAAATTATTGGGGATAGAGAAATTCCTAAGATTGTTTGTAGCGAACCCAATAGCTTTAAATCTCTACCATCCGAAGCTAGAGATGTGGCGGTAAACTACTGCAATCGTTCTCAGCAAATAGTCCAATCTAATGGTCTTAGCATTGATCAATTTAACAATATTACTCTCCAATTACAAAATAATGAAGACTTAAAACGACAGATTTATAATACTTTAATCCGTCTGCAAAAGGTACCTAATAATCAGTAGGAGAGATTTACTGACATATAACACTCCTGTATTCTACACCCTGCTTGTGGGAAATTGACTTTCTAAGAACATTTGACGTTTAGCGTGAATATTCTTCATATGTTTTTTCACAGTATTGATACTTATGTAAAAATGATCTGCAATTTCTTTATAACTATAACTAGCTCTATACAGGCTCCAAATATCAGCTTCTCGTTGTGTGAGATTGTATTGTGTAACTTCTGCGTTAACGAGGTTTCTCATTGATTCATATCGATTTTCAATTGTAACTAGAAAGCAATAATGTTTGAATTTTTCTAAATTAAGTAATTTCACACGAACTCGAAATAATTTTAACCTATCAAGTGAAATTTCATCAGATAGTATGAGTAGTTTATCAGGAAAAAGCTTATGACTTACAACTAATAACTCACAAATTTGCCAAATAGCTTCTGGTAGTTTGTGCTGATGATAATTATCTTGGCTAAGTTGATTAAATATATGATGTGCTGATGCATTAGCGTAAATAGGTTCACCTGTTTCACTAATAATCAGTAAACCATCTTGCAAGCTGTCTATCACTTCTTTTAAAAAATCAGCTTGTTGACAGTAATGACATTTAATATTTCCTTTGAAATGGAGTGATATGTTTGCGAGAGTAATCATACTAACTTGATTATCATTTTTAAAGTTTTTATTTTTGAATAAAAACACAAAACTAGCTTATAATCGCGCCGAAGCGCAACCATAAACAAGATTATGTATTGCACAGATGAAAGTTTATTTAAATTGACATACTTTAAATACAAATGTTTTATTAATTATTTCGGATATTTTTTTAAAAGATTTACTATTTGCACCAAAAATATAGAAATATTAGTAAATATGCTGTTGTGATTTTATTTTTAATTTTATATTTACTAAGCATTGACTTGGTATAAACCGTACAAATAGCTACAACTCATCAATGAAGCCATAATTGCTAGCTAGTGATAATTAACACCTTTAAGTTAGGTAACATACCAACCCATCAATGCAAATTATAATTACATTTTTTTTTACAATTTTTTAGAGAATCGTTAACTATAACATAAACTCGGTATGTTCTCACTAGTTAGTGCGTTACCATCCTAAATAATGTAAATGACATTACAAGAGCTTATGGAGCCAGATACTTTGCCAACCGAGGTAATTCTGACACATCCGCGTCAGTCCCTCGGTAGTGTGAAACTTGATTGGACACCGCAACCAGGAAATTATCTTGACCTCGAAGGAAAAACCTATGCTGTTCTAGAACGCCGTCACCGTTATCAGCTAAAGTCAGGGCGCTACCGTTTACATAAAATAGCTTTGTATGTGCAATTTGCCAAACTTCCAGAAGAAAAAAGCTGGTTAGATGGACGTTGGATCATTGGTAATCCTAGCTGTCGCTACAATGCTCGTTCAGAAATTATTCGCTGTGCAGTTAATCCAGAAGGTCCATGCAAATCTTGCCGTTACTATGAAAAGCTGAAGCATGAAGGATGAAGTATGAATATTTATCTTTCTACCTTATGCCTTCTGCATTTATCCATTAATATTTTCAAATACTTCTCCTACTCTCAAACGCATCCCATTAACAAAATCCCATCCTGACTGGGGACGTTTCCCAGCTAGCTGGACTTCTCGTAAAATTAACAAACCATCTCCAGTCTGTGCGATCGCTCCTATTCCCTTGGCAATACCTACTACTTCCCCAGGGCTACCTGATAAAGTTGACCCATTAGATTCTTTGTGAAGATATTGCTGAACTTCCGATGGTAGTTCCTGCAAGTAAGTAGAGTCAAGGGGAGCGGTTGCAGTAATTTTGATTGGTTGGTTGCGAAAGCTGGTAATACAGTTGGGGTAAAAACCTCTGATTTGATTGTGTAGTTGTATGGCGCTTTTTGACCAATCCAATTGGTAATCTTCCTTTTTAATCAAAGGTGCATAGGTAGCTTCAGTATTATCCTGAGGAATTGGCTTAATTTCCCCACGTTCTAAACCTATCAAAGTTTCTACTAATAAATCCGCGCCTATTGTGGCTAATTTTTCTGCCAAATCTTGGGCATTATCTAATAAGTTTATTGGTGTAGTTGCTTTCAATAGCATTGCGCCAGTATCCATACCCGCATCCATTAACATAGTTGTGATACCTGTTTCTTTGTCCCCGTTATACAAACACCACTGAATTGGAGCTGCACCCCGGTACTTAGGTAAAATCGAGCCATGTACATTCACGCAACCTAATTTAGGCATATCCAAAATTTCTTGAGAGAGAATTTGCCCATAGGCAATCACCACAAATACATCTGCACCAACTTCCCGAAGCAGAGAAAGAGTTTCAGTATCTTTTTTAACTCGTTGTGGTTGCCATACAGGCAGATTATGAGTGATTGCAACAGTTTTTGTCGGCGAAGGTGTTAATTGATTTCCTCTTCCTCGACGCTTATCTGGCTGGGTAACAACTGCCAGTACTTCAAATTCTGGATGATTTAGCAAATTTTCCAGAGTAGGAACTGCAAATTGGGGAGTACCAAAAAATACAACTTTCATGCTTTGTCAATGATCAATAGTCAATGGTCAATAGTCAATGGTTAATGGTCAATAGTCATTTCATTATTTACTCTCCTCACACTCCATCCTTACGGGAAGCCGCTACGCGTCTACAGACTCCTCACAATCCCCACTCTCTCTTATAAAAGAAGATTTGGTAGAGTTTTTCTAGTAGAGTTATAATGAATTGGCCAAATAATCAAATAAGCCAGTATCAACTGTATCTATTACAACCAAGTCCAATTCTTTGGCTTTGTCTCGCGACAAGTCGGCTAGCGTCTACCATAATCAATATAATTTTTATAAATGTTTCCAAGAAGCCAGCTGCTTTTGCTTTTGCTGAGCTTCTATCCTAGGGTTGTGTTGCCAATATCACTGTAAGCATAAAAACTTATCTTCTTGCAGTTAATCTCATACAGATTACTTTTGGCTAGACTTTAATTGTTATCGCTTGGATTTGTTTGGTTAAATGATATTTGTGCTAAGTTCCTTTAGCAAGGCTGCACTATCTACCTTTGTTTGGAAATTTTAGTGTAGTGGTAACAAAATAAACAGGCTATATCTACCAATTTAACCTACGCATCTTTCGCATCTTTAGTAGTTAATATCACATACTCCTTAATAGCTACAGGATGATGCTTAGGTGATGATTTCGCTTGCTTTTAGCATTGACAAGAATCATTATCAGGTAGTGACAAGCGTCACCTAATCCTGGATTCAGTGTCATGCTAGTATATCTTGCTAGCGAAGGTCGGCTAGTAACTTTTTGTAAAAAGTCATACACAAGGCTTTGTAAAATTATGGCAAATTTTAGTGATTTATTTCGTGAATACAGTTAGTTTTTTGTTATACATATAATCAAACTCTACTTTCTAACTATACTGGCATCTCTTCTCACACAGCACCCGCCCTCTAGAGAGTCAACCAATGTTTAAACATCTTTTGCTGTCAGGATGGTTTCGCGTGCAACCATTCTTCAAGTATGTTGTCGTCGTGATGCTGATTGCGCCCTTAGTGGACGCATCTAGTTACTCTTCCTCTGCCCAATCACAAACAGCTAAAAGTACTTCGATGATGACGGAATTAGCCTCTGTTTCAGCAGGAATAGATGCTAATAGCACATCTAATCACGCTCAAGAATCAAAAGTAACTAATGTTGACTCTTTGGCAGACCAATATCATTCCCGGCGAATGTCTGTAAATGCTGCTGAACCACAAATATTAATAGTAGATCAGGTAGAGTCTTGGGTAGTAGAAAATGATTCTCTGTCGGTGATCGAAATACCCGATAATGACTCATTGGCGGCGGTAGAACTTGCACCAGTCAAGGTGCAAACAGATTTTATGTCTGGAGGGCTGTCTACTAGTCAACTAAGTTTAGTGGAAAAATTAAAGGCTGCAAAAATACAGTCTTTATCTGGGGATAAAATTTATATATCGATGGGTAAGTCTGCTAACCCATCACCTCAAGCAGCTACGAACGTAGCTCCTCAGTATAAAGAATTACCAGTTGTTGAACAGGCTGAACAGGCACAACAGGAACAGCAAGATCCGATCGCTAGTCCTCATCCAATTCCTTGGAATTGGATCATGACTACCCATGAAACTGTTAGTTCTAAAGAAGGTTCTGGAGTACGCCATTATCGCAGTCTACCCGTAGTTTCCCCAGATGGTAGGTATGCTGTTTACAGCCGTGTACAGCTAGAAGTAAAACCAGAACTTTATAACAGCCGTGTTAGTAGCGTTTTGTTTTTAGAAGACAGGCAAAGCAGGAAATTACGCGTATTATCTTCCACTTCTCGCAATATGGATACTTTAATAAATGCTAAAGTATCCCAAGATGCTAATGGCCAAGGGACTATTGGGGTATTAGTTCCCGTAAGTTGGTCAGAAAAAGGCGATCGCTTCCTAGCACGCAAATTTGAAGCCGTATTTAACACATCTGATGCTACAGATAGGGCAGTCATTTGGGATCGACAAAGCGATCGCACTAACACCATTTCTCCTGCTCATGAAGAACAAGAGCATGAAAAGATTGCTATACTATTAGGCTGGAGTAAAACCCAACCGAATAGCGTCCTATTCCGTACAGGTGAAATGGGCGAAGAAGAATGGCCTGTGTTAGCAGTTGCTAGTGATGGTAACACTGTCATAGCAGCAGATGCAGATAAAGCAGTAACTTTTGGTGAAACAATCAAACAAGTTTGGCCGGGACCGCAAGTCGCTTATCGGTAAAGTAATTTGAAATACCATTTGAGCTAAAACTGTATTTACTTAGCCTGCTAACGCAGGCTTTTTTTTGTGATTGTGGATTGAACACACTTTGCGATCGCTCCAAAAATTATGAATCATGAACTATGCTTTTTTTCATTATTCACCATTCATAATTCGTCTTTTTAATCATGTCTAAAGAATTTACCATCGGTAGTAAAGTTCGTGTCATTGCCTTACCCCCCTACGTCAAAACCGCTGATCCCATGCCTATGCTGCGTCCGCCCGACGTGATTCGTATTGGCGAAGAAGGGGTAGTACTTGATCGCCGTCCTGCTGGATACTGGGGCGTCCGTTTTGCTAAGGGGGCTTTTCTGATGGAAAGCCAATATATCGAAAGTGTAGAAACTACCCAAGCTGAGAATAGCAACGAGTAATTGTAAACTTGTGTTAAGTTGTGATTCTGGTCAGCACAATGACTTCTCGCCGCCATTTTTTAACCATATTATTCGCTAGTTGTTTTGCGTTCATCAGTTGGTTAAATTTTGCCCCAGCAGCTAACGCCTTGGGTGGCAAACTTCCCCCTATTAACCAACCAGCACCAGAGTTTACTTTGCCAACCAACTCGGGCGAAGGTAAACTTTCTCTGTCTGATTATCGTGGTAAGTGGGTAGTTCTTTACTTCTATCCCAAAGACTTCACCCCTGGTTGTACCATAGAGGCCCGTCGGTTTCAGCAAGACTTACCTAAATACCTCGAAAAAAATGCACAAGTAATTGGTGTTAGTGCTGACGATGTAAATTCTCACGCTGAATTTTGTGATTCACAAGGACTCAAATTTCCTCTGTTGGCAGATACAACAGGCGCAGTCAGCAAAGCTTACGGTTCTTGGATGAGTTTTGTTTCTGTACGCCATACATTTATCATTGATCCCCAAGGCATTCTGCGAGAGACTTTTGTCAAAGTTAATCCAGCTATTCATAGCCAAGAAGTATTAGCCCGGCTAGAGGAATTGCAACAAGCTACCTCATAGCTTATTTAAGCCTTTTTAGTCGACCTCTTGCACAAATATTTTTACCCCACCCTAACCCTCCCCTTTGACGGGGGATCCGGAGGGTTTTTAGAATTCATGCAAGAGTTCGAGTGAGTCCAATCAATCTCTTTCCTAGCCTCTCACCTACGAAGTGAGGGAGAAACAACGAAAATTTTAGGTTTTTACTACCCTTTCCGTTTCCAACAGGGGCTGGGGGAGAGATAAAAGCAGGATTAGTCAAACTTACGTTCAACATAGCTACAAATCCTAATAGGACTATATCCTTATAAGTAAGAATAATTGGTAATTAGTTATTCATGATTAGTTACTAATTGTTACAGACAGCTCATGACTTTGGACTTTTGATTCTGGAGCAATAACTATGGATTTCAAAAGTGAAGTAAACATTAAAACTAATACACAAAACTTCAAATTTGCTCAGCCTACTGTCAGCCGTAAACCATTGGAATTCCTCAGAGATACTGAGGCTTTGTTACGGCGTCCAACTGTAGCAACATTAGCACCATTGTTGCCACCAAAGGTAGGGAATAACTTACAAATTGCCTCTTGTGTAGCCGAAGAATCACTGCAAGAGTTAGCAGAAATCGACTTAGAAACAATCAGCGACTGGGAACTAAGACCTCTGCGGATTCGGATTGGGTTAAGTTTTGTTGGGTTTGGAGCGCTGATGACAGTTTTACTGCTACTTTACTTAAATACTCTCTACTCACAATTAAGTCCGATTGAGCAAATAGCGAGATATTGGCATCAATATGTTTGGTTTGTTTGCTTAGGTGTAACTGGAATGTTTATTCTAGGTCGAGAAGCAATGCGTCCTATTAACAAACCTCAAAAATCGGGTGAAAGATAAGTTTGTGTGTCCGAACTTAACTAAGTAGATTGCGTTATAATGCCTACTTAAATTTTTTGGTAAAGCCAGGTTCCAGAGTTTTTCTCGAACCACCACTAAACTATGCACTTTAGTACATTATCTTGCTGATCACAAATAGTTTACACGCCTCGCTATTGCTGATATTATTTTTTCAAAGTAAAAATAACTAAAACTGAGACATCTATAAAGTTAAGTAAAGAACATAAACAGTGACTCTTGCAAGCTAAGTCAATGCTAGAGCTGGAAGATAGATTTTAGAAACATAACTTCAACATATTGCCTAAGGATAGGTGGCGAATATGGAACCAGGGAGACTTGCACAATTTCTTAATTTTCTGCAAGAAGATTTAGCAATTCCTACCACTGATCTACAGTTAGCATTACGACATCCTGAACAGACCCCAAATTTGTTACCAATAATTTTGTGGCAATACGGGCTAGTAACATTGAACCAGCTGGATCGTATTTTTGACTGGTTACAGGGGAATGTTTGAAGTGAAACCACAATAAAAGCAAAAAATCTTGGTATTTTGACCAGTGGTGGCGAATGTCCAGGTCAATACAATTGCAGATATTTTAAATCGCCTAACCTGCAATACTACGAACAATATCGCACCATCGTTGTAGAGATAATGGGGTGTACATCTGCACACTTGCTATAGAAATCAAGCGTGTCAGTAAGTAACTATCCTATTGATGTCCAAGTTTCTCTATTGGGACAAATCCAATGTAGCAGAATACCCTCAGCTAGCGATCGCACTGGGATTAAATAGCGAAATTTTCGCTTTTGAGCTTTAAATCATTATTTATTTGATTTATCTCTCTTATTGCTTCTTATAGCTACCTATTTCTCAGTATAACTCTAATTTCCGGGTATCATTGAGATTTTTTATCAAAAACTAATGAGAAAAGTTTGCACTTAAGGTATGCTAATTTAAGGAGTTCTACTCCCGTTAACATCTATTTCAACGGAGTTAAAGCGCAGTATTTACTGCGAGTTTATTGCACTTTGAGGACGGCAATCTTGAAGTCTTTCAGTTCAGAACTAGGAACAAAATACGTTGTAGAAGTGAATTGGTCAGACCGTTGGCAGGTCTATCAACGTTTGCGGGAACTAGATATTCCTTGCTGGTGTGAGACCAACCAACCATTGACAGTTCAAATTGACAATGCTTACACAGCTATTCAACTTTGGAGTGTCATGCGGCAATTCACAGCATCTCGACAAGTATTGATTTGGGCTTTAGAAGTGTGTTGGTAAAAGAATTCTCAATTTGGGATTAAATGTCAACCATTGATTTTACTAGTAAAAAAATGGATCACAACTATGAGTAAATTCCACGAGACTGAAACAACAGCATTTTGTTTGGAGGCAAGATTCCTCGATTTTGTGATCAAAGATGGCTACAAACTCAAAGGGCTAATGCTCGCGACTCCTGAAGGTGAATGTTATGTCAAACTAGCGAAACATTTACGAGTAGCTTTTGATTGGCGCTTGCCACGTGGTACTTGGTTGCAAGTTGTGGGTGAGAAAAAATACGATCGCAAAACTGGTGAAGTTAAGCTGAAAGCTGAACGAATTTTGGCAGCCAGAATAGACACGGTGACGCAAAGACAAGATGCGGAGAAATTCTCTGTGTCCTCCCCTCATCAGACCAAGCCAAAAGCAACAAAATCAACAATCCTGGTATGTCAAAAATCTGATTGTATGAAACGTGGCGGCAAAGAAGTGTGCCAAGCTATACAAGCAGCTATGAGCGATCGCGGTTTAGAAGATCAAGTAACTATTAAAGGCACTGGCTGTATGAAAAATTGTAAAGCAGGGCCTAATCTAGTTATGCCCGATAAAACCCGCTATAGTCGCATACTCGCTACACAAGTACCCGCGCTGATGGATAAACATTTTGCTGCTAAAGATCAAGACAGTGAAATGACAAAAGCGATCGCTAGTAGTACAAATATTTAAAAAGAAAGAAATTTAATAAATATATTTTGCTGAGGTTTTGATACTCAGTCCTATTTTTTTGCCCTATGTTGAGTTGGGTGGAGACGTGATGTTCCTCGCGTCTGTGGAAAATTATTTTTGAGAATCGAACACAGATGGACACAGATGGACACAGATAGATCATCGGTGTGTTTCCTCACCCTTTTGTTTAGCATCAAGCACACCGAAGGCATTGAGAATACCATAACATCCTACTCTGCGTTTCTCTGCGTTTACCTCTGCGCTCCTTTGCGTTTCAATTCCAACCCTCACAACAGAGTGTCGCAAAAACTCAAAACTTAAATCTCAACCACCACTGATTTTGGCTTTGTACCCCAGCTTGGTCAAAATTTCCAGAATTTTCTGCTTGTGTTCGCCTTGAATTTCAATTTCGTTATCTTTAACTGTGCCACCTGTACCGCACTGAGTTTTCAATTGTTTTACTAGTGCTTGTAAGGTTTCTGGTTTGGCTTGAAAACCGCTAATTACAGTGACAGTCTTTCCTTTGCGCCCAGCGCGAGTTGCTTGTACCCGCAAATTTTGTTTTTCCGGTGGTAGTTCTTGAGTTGGTCTTTCTAATGCTGGGGAGTTGTTGTCACCAAATTCACGGTAGACAAAGCGATCGCTAGATGATTTATCCTTTGGGGAAGCCATAAACTTTAACAATTCAGTGAACAGTTATCAGTTATCAGTTATCAAAAACTGATAACTGTTTTATTAGTCTGTTTTTATCCTAATCCGCTTGAGACTTTTTTATAATGAAGTTCGTCTTGTTATGCCGCACCAATCCAAAATCTAAAATCCAAAATCCAAAATCGAATGACTACTACTCCAATTTTTCCTAATTCCCAAACGAATCAACAGCCCGACCCCCAAGGACGCTTCGGTCGTTTCGGTGGTAAGTATGTCCCGGAAACACTAATGCCAGCACTGGCAGAATTAGAAACAGCATACGAACAATACCGCAATCAACCTGCTTTTGTTGCTGAATTACAACAATTACTCCGTGATTATGTCGGACGTGCTACTCCTTTGTATTTTGCTGAACGCCTCACCGCCCACTATGCCCGGCCAGATGGCACAGGAGCGCAAATTTACTTAAAGCGTGAAGACCTAAATCATACAGGCGCTCACAAAATCAATAATGCGATCGGTCAGGTGTTATTGGCAAAACGCATGGGCAAAAAGCGGATTATTGCCGAAACTGGTGCTGGACAACACGGTGTAGCAACGGCGACAGTGTGCGCTCGATTTGGTTTGGAATGTGTAATTTACATGGGCGTTCACGATATGGAACGTCAAGCTTTGAATGTCTTTAGAATGCGGTTGATGGGGGCAGAAGTCCGGCCAGTCGTGGCGGGAACAGGTACACTCAAGGATGCCACTTCTGAAGCAATTCGGGATTGGGTGACAAATGTAGAGACGACTCACTATATTTTGGGTTCGGTGGCTGGCCCCCATCCTTACCCAATGATGGTGCGGGATTTTCATGCAGTGATTGGGCAAGAAACCCGCGCTCAAGCAATGGAAAAATGGGGAAGCTTGCCTGACATTCTCATGGCTTGTGTCGGTGGTGGTTCTAATGCGATGGGACTTTTTCACGAGTTTGTGAATGAGCCATCTGTACGGTTAATTGGGGTGGAAGCTGCTGGCGAAGGTGTAGATACAGATAAACATGCCGCTACCTTGACAAAAGGACGAGTTGGTGTATTGCACGGAGCAATGAGTTATCTGCTACAAGATAACGATGGACAGGTGATTGAAGCCCATTCGATTAGCGCTGGTTTAGACTATCCAGGTGTGGGGCCAGAACATAGTTATTTAAAAGATTCTGGACGTGCCGAATATTACAGTGTTACCGATGCGGAAGCTTTAGCAGCATTCCAAAGACTTTCGCGCTTAGAGGGAATTATACCCGCACTAGAAACTTCCCATGCGATCGCCTATCTCGAAACTCTGTGTCCCCAACTTAGCGGTAGCCCTCGAATTGTGATCAACTGTTCTGGACGTGGTGACAAAGATGTGCAGACAGTAGCAAAGTTCTTAAATCCGGCATAAGAACGGTATTAGGCATGAAGTTAACAACCACAAATTATTAATTACCCATTACCCATTACCCAAATGGTGTCTATCTTAGGATTCTGGTTGCACTCAAGACTATAGTGTTACATTCAAAAAGCCAGACTAATGCTGAAAAATTTGTTTGTAGTGAGCGCTTTAGCGCTTGCTATCAACTATCAGCAACTTGTTAGTAACACAAGTGCAATGGCTAATGATGCCACCAAAAAGCATATGCTTACCAAAACGTCTTTGGCAGGAAAAGAAAGACAACATTATCACCAAAATGTATTGATTGTTGGAGGAGGACCAGCAGGACTTGCCACTGCGTTAATGTTAGCTAAACGCGGTTGGACAAATATTACAGTATTAGAAAAACGCCCTACTGCGGATTATTATGAACCCGACAAGTCATTTAATTACTTAATTGATGGTCGGGGTCAAAAATTTACTGACTTGTTTGGACTAACTCAGCAGTTAGCAACACTTAGCGTACCAAGTACAGAGTTTTATTTAACAGTCATTAAACCAAATGGCAGCCGCAAAACATCAAAAGTACCTGTTGTAGACCCAAAACGAAAAACTGCCTACTGGATACCACGCCGAGCATTTGTTAATTTGCTCTACCAAGAAATACAAAAAAATTGGTCAAACCACATAACTGTGTTATTCAACACGCAATGTCTAGAAATCAATAAAATAGATATAGATAGTGAAGATGCAGCAAAGCTAGAAGTTTTTGCCCAAACAAACAATAACAGTAAAACCAAATTTGAGCCTGATTTTCTTGTCGGTTGTGATGGGATCAACTCTATTGTGCGGGAGACCCTGAAAAAGTGGGATAGATCTACATCAAACAGATTTGAAATGAAGAAATTTCCCTCACCTAGCTCAGGTTTGAGGTATAAAGTATTGAGTTTACCGCCAAATTTTTCTCTTGATCACGCTGACAAAGAAAATGCCGTCAGCACAATGGCCTATGGTATTCGTGGGGCATTTCGGAAACGTCAGCGTTCTTTATCTCTGGGTTTGTTACCTCTGAAAAATCCTGATGAGCCTCGTAGCGCCAATATCATTACATATCCAGACCATCAAATTTGGGAATTAAAAAGTGGTGAGGAAGTTTATGATTTTATTGAGCAAGCTTTCCCCCAATTACCTATCAACAAAATTTTGTCGCTTCCAGAAGCAGAACGCTTTGCTAAAAGTGAAGGTGGTTACTTTCCCAATCCTCAATATTCTTCTAGATTATACTTTTTGTTCAAACAACAACCAGACAAAGGCATAGTATTTTTAGGAGACGCGATTCATTGCTTTCCACCTGATATTGGACAAGGTGTAAATTCAGCATTAGAAGATGTTTATATCTTGAATGAGGCACTTGAAAAAAGTGATAATAAACTTTCAGATGCCTTACCTTTATATGAGTCTTGGCGTTTACCGGATACCAAAGCGTTGATACGTCTTGCTCAAATTGCTTATCCGTGGCAGTATAACCAAGCTCCTGTTCGCAAGTGGCTGTGGAGTATTAATTTTGCTTTCCGGCTTTTACTCAATCGTTTGCTACCACATGTATTTAGTCCACCAGCCTTTTTTATGATTCAAAATCACCAGCTTTCCTATCAGGAAATCATGGTTATGGCTCAACGCACCACCCAAAGATTATATTTACTTGTTCTAGCAGTTATTTTTGGATTTTTATTATTACCTTATTTTGTCTATTTTAAAGATATTTTTTAGAGGACAATGACTGAGCAACGTGAATCTGACTTGCAGTCAGCAAATATTCAAAAGTCAAATGAACCGACTGATGATGTCAACAAAGAGTCGGTAGATAATTCCAACACTAATCCGATCGCGAGTGTTTGGAATAAAACAACAGCACGATTGATAGAATTATTACCTGTAGAACAAATTTCACAGTCTTTTGTAAAATGGTTTAGTGTCAACGAAGCTCAAGTTGCAGAGATTCTAGAGCAAGTACGAGCAGAATTGCCCACCACAGAAGCTTTATTGCTTGGTAAGCCTCAGGCTGGAAAAAGTTCAATTATACGAGGATTGACAGGAGTTTCGGCCGAAATAGTTGGTCAAGGATTTCGCCCCCATACCCAACACACCCAACGTTACGCCTATCCTTCCAATGACCTTCCTTTACTGATTTTTACGGATACAGTCGGGCTAGGTGATGTTAATCAAGATACTGACATAGTCCTTCAAGAATTAGTTGGCGATTTGCAAAAAGAGAGTCGTGGTGCGAAAGTCATGATTCTCACTATCAAAATTAATGATTTCGCCACCGATACACTCAAACAAATTGCTCAGGAGTTACGTCAAAAATATCCCGATATTCCTTGTTTGTTGGCAGTTACCTGCTTACATGAAGTTTATCCTGCTGATGCTGCCGATCATCCAGAGTATCCACCAGCATATGAAGAGGTCAACCGCGCTTTTAATGCCATACAGGATACTTTTGCTGGACTGTACGATCGCTCTGTGATCATCGACTTTACGCTAGAAGAAGATGGCTATACACCAGTGTTTTATGGGTTGGAGGTTTTGAGGGATACTCTAGCAGATTTACTTCCAGAAGCCGAAGCAAGAGCAATTCATCAATTATTAGATCAGGAAACTGGTCAGAAAATTGGTAATCTCTACCGAGATGTAGGACGCCGTTATACTCTGGCATTTGCCGTGATTGCAGCGACGATCGCAGCCACACCACTACCATTAGCGACAATGCCTGTGTTAATTGCATTGCAAGTATCAATGGTCGGGCTGTTAGGTAAATTATATGGGCAGACACTCACCCCTTCTCAAGCTGGTGGTGTAGTCAGTGCGATCGCAGGTGGTTTTTTTGCAAGGGCGGTAGCGCGGGAGTTAGTTAAATTTATACCCGGCTTCGGTAGCGTTATTGCTGCTTCTTGGGCTGCTGCCTACACTTGGGCATTAGGGGAAGGAGCCTGTGTATACTTTGGTGATTTACTGGGAGGTAAAAAACCTGATCCCCAAAAAATTCAATCTGTGATGCAAGATGCGTTTAAGCAAGCGAAAGCACGTTTTAAGGGGATGAAGTAGGAAGTGGGGAGTGTGGGGAGTGTGAGTAGTAGTAAATAACCAAGCAATAATTAACAACTAGCTACTAACTACTAACTACTAACTACTAACTACTAACTACTATCAACCAACACTATCAAAATCTCAAACCTAAAATTTTATGCGTGAGGTGATTGCAAAAATTCTTTAACTTACCTAAGAAGCGGTAACTCTTGCGAACAATATCTAGGATGAAGTAAGGAAGCCTGAGTCGCAATGGGGAGAAAATGGGGCGGTATAACCAATAGTATGCTCTTTTTAGATTGTCCCATTTTGAACATTTTTCTGCTTGCAGGAAGTCTGAAATATCTACAACTAATCCCCTACCGTGATGCATCATGACATTACGCCCGTGGACATCATGGGGATATAGTCCCCGTCTACGTGCATAGTCTAGGGCCTCGTCGATATCTCTGATAACCTGCTTGGGGATACGTAGACCGCGATGGATGCAGTCATAGAGAGTGACTCCGTGTAGCCGTTTCAAAATTAAAAAGCCCTCGGTAGCATAAAGACACTCAGAAAAGGCAGGGTGAGAACCGATACGACGGTAGACTTCTACTTCTTCCTCAAAGCCTGGGCGTCCGGGTGCGTAAATCTTGACTACCCAGTTTGGGTAATCAGGATGGTAGACGACCGCAGCATAATTTCCTGCTCCCAGCCGTTGCCAAGGATGGGGAAGATAGCTGATTTTTACAGGATCATGGGGATCTATGCTCTCAATCTGTAACCTGGGAATTAATTCTTGGTGAACAGTCTCTATAAATTGATCTATGAGCGATCCATCCATACTGACTCCCCTGAGAGTGATAAAGCTGTTCGGAAATATACATCACGGCTAGATGATTTAGTGTAATTCTTAGCCTAGCTGAATTTCCAGAATTCACACACAATGTTGTTTAAAATTCTTGCATCTAGTTGCGATCGCAACTAGACTGCTGGTGAACAGAATATGAAATCGCCAATTATAATTCCTAACCTGGAGGAGCAAAATGTTTATCTGCGTCATTGCAGACTACGGTACAGGAGATCCGGCATTTGCTGAAGTCAGCCAACGTCTGCTGATAGCTTTCCCTCAAGCCCAGATTCATCTGCTTTCCGTTCCTCCCTTCAGTACCTTGGCAACAGGTTTTTGGATAGCTCAACTAGGGCTGAACCCTGGGCCTAGCGATCGCCTAATTTATCACAACTGCGCTCCTCGCCAAGATGATCCAGAAGCCCGTTGGGACAATGAGGGTGAGGGATTAACCTATGCTTTGTTATCTAATGGTGTCAAAGTAGTGGGTGTAAATGCGGGCTACACTCTGTCATTTATCAAACATCATAGTCAAGTCTTGCGAACGGTGAATGTTTCTCGCGGTGGCTCACAATTTCGCTCACGGGATGTCTTTCCACCTGCGGCGGCTGCGATCGCGAGTGAAGATTTTAGTATTTTAGGAGACAGCCTGCTGCCTGAGCAAATTCCGGATGTACCAAGCGATCGTATTGCCTGGATTGATGGTTACGGCAATATCAAAACTACTATTGCAGCACATACAGTAAATCTGGAGCCTGAAAGCAAAATTGTGATCCGCATTGGAGATGTGGTTAGTGATGCTGTCTATTCTGATGGTAGTTTTAAAGTTCCTTCGGGAACTCTGGCTTTTGCTCCTGGTAGTTCAGGTTGGCAATTGGCTAAGTCAGGAGAACCATTACGTTGGATGGAATTATTTCTACGGGGTGGTAATGCTTGGGAACGTTTTGGCAGACCCCGCTTGAATCAGCAGGTGACTCGGATAGTCTAAATTGAGTCAAAATGGTTTCATACAATCGTAGAAAAATGAAAATTTAGAGCCAATAATCAACTTGAACACATTTTTCTCTGAATGCATGAAATTATTTTGCTCTCCGATGCAAACAGAAGGGGTGAGATTTTACATTGGCACTTCATTTCTTTCTACTTAATGAAAAATTTTACCTTTTATACAAAATCTATTCATTGTTAACAAACGAAAACAGACGCCTACTGCTCGGTTGTGTAGCTCACTGCTCTTGATGGCTAGTATATGTCAAACGATTTGATGATATGTATTTTCAATAATAAATATACAGAAGTTTGGTTTAGTAAAAAAATCAGAATTTAATCATATTGCTCCAGTTGGTTTTTGTTTTTAAAATGCTAATATGTAAAAACCTAAGCAGTTAGAAACTATAGCTGCCCAAAAGCGAGGAGAACAATGTCTGAAACGCAAACTTTATTACAAAATTTTGGTCAAGTTTATGACAATCCTGTGTTGCTGGATCGCAGTGTTACCGCTCCAGTTTGCGAAGGATTTAACGTTGTTCTAGCTAGTTTTCAAGGTCTGGCTTTACAGTACCAAAAGCATCATTTCGTAGTTGAAGGTGCAGAATTCTACTCCCTGCACGAATTTTTTAACGATAGCTATAAAGAAATACAAGAGCATATCCATGACATTGGTGAGCGCTTAAATGGCCTGGGAGGAGTACCAGTTGCTACTTTTGCCAAACTGGCAGAACTGTGCTGCTTTGAACAAGAAATAGATGGCGTCTTTTCTAGCCGTGACATGGTAGAAAATGACCTCAAGGCAGAGCAGGCTATTATTAAATTGCTCCGTAGCCAAGCTTCTCAGGCAGAGAGTTTAGGCGATCGCGCTACACGTTACCTCTACGAAAAAATCCTTTTGAAAACAGAGGAAAGAGCTTACCATTTAGCTCATTTTCTTGCTAAGGACAGTTTAACTTTAGGTTTCGTTCAACGTGTTCAAAACTAACACCTAATTTCTTTAAACGCTTTTGTTAAACTTCAAAAAAATTTGCAAGTGTTAGTTGTAAAAAAAATTATAAAAAAGGCAGAGATATAATTTTTCTCTGTCTTTTTGTTCTTGTATATATCAACGCACAGTGTCCCTGTTCTAGAGAATTATATTATTATTTTGTTTGTAAAAAATATTCTTGAGTAAAATAACTCTAAAATTTGAAAACTTAATTTATATAGAGTTAAAAAATTAAATTACAGTTGTATTGAGAAAAATAACTAATAAAAATCAAATTCATCATCAAGCAAGTGAGAAAAGCTACATCATTCCTACATGTAAATTAGATATAAACAGGACTTACGCAAAACATAACAATACATAGCGCAATAAACAAGAATAAAGTTTTTGGTCATATCTCGCGTAAGCCTTGATAAAAAACAGTGGAAACATGTTTAAAAATATAAAAAGTAAAATGAAAGTGTAATTTAACTGTGTTTATAGTTGTAAGACTTCTATACCCTTATTTGACTGCTTCTACCAACAGCAAACAATTACACAAAATACTGGTAATACTAGAAAAATCGACAAGAGTGGTTTTTCTTTAATTTGGTCACTGTGATTTTGTCTAGAAAAGTTGATAATAAACAGCATTAGTAGTGGGTAAAGACCCTTAAAATAATCAGGATTTGTATTCTCTTACTCCAAAGCAAGAACTATGCCACGCCGTGATGACATTAAAAAGATTCTGCTATTAGGGTCAGGCCCAATAGTAATTGGACAAGCTTGTGAGTTTGACTACTCTGGAACACAGGCCTGTAAAGCGTTACGAGAAGAAGGTTATGAAGTAGTGTTGGTCAACTCCAACCCTGCTACCATTATGACCGACCCAGAAACCGCCGATCGCACATACATTGAACCGCTAACACCAGAATTAGTCGAAAAAGTGATCGCCAAAGAGCGCCCCGACGCCTTATTACCAACAATGGGAGGACAAACCGCCCTCAACATTGCTGTGACTTTGGCAAAAAATGGAGTGCTGCAACAGTATAACGTCGAGTTAATTGGTGCAAAGTTACCAGCGATTGAAAAAGCCGAAGACAGGCAACTGTTTAACGACGCGATGGCCAAGATTGGTGTTAAAGTGTGTCCGAGTGGCACAGCTTCATCACTAGAAGAAGCAAAAGCAATTGCCCGGAGCATCGGTACTTATCCTTTAATTATTCGTCCTGCTTTTACCTTGGGTGGTACTGGCGGTGGTATTGCTTACAACGAAGAAGAATTTGCAGAAATGGCCCAAACAGGAATTGATGCTTCGCCTGTATCGCAAATTCTAATTGATCAGTCCCTGTTGGGCTGGAAAGAGTACGAACTAGAAGTAATGCGAGACTTAGCAGATAACGTTGTTATTATCTGCTCAATTGAAAACCTAGATCCGATGGGTATCCACACCGGAGACTCCATAACCGTCGCTCCTGCCCAAACCCTTACCGACAAAGAATATCAGCGGCTGCGGGACATGGCGATTAAAATTATCCGCGAGATTGGTGTGGAAACTGGTGGTTCTAATATTCAATTTGCCGTCAATCCTGTAGATGGGGAAGTAGTTGTGATCGAAATGAACCCCCGTGTTTCTCGCTCTTCAGCTTTGGCAAGTAAAGCGACTGGTTTCCCGATCGCCAAAATGGCAGCCAAGTTAGCTGTCGGCTACACCTTAGATGAAATCAAAAACGACATTACTAAGAAAACTCCTGCTTCCTTTGAACCGACCATAGACTATGTAGTCACCAAAATTCCCCGGTTCGCCTTTGAAAAATTCCCCGGTTCGGAACCAGTGTTAACCACACAAATGAAGTCTGTAGGGGAAGCAATGGCAATGGGACGGACATTTAACGAGTCTTTCCAAAAAGCTTTGCGTTCTCTAGAAACAGGACGTGCTGGTTGGGGATGCGATATCAAAGAAAAACTCCCTAGTGGTGAACAAATTCGTGCCCAACTGCGGACACCCAATCCCGAGCGCATTTTTGCTGTGCGCCACGCAATGCAGTTGGGGTTAAGCATTGAAGAAATCTACGAGTTGACAGGTATTGACCCCTGGTTCCTGGAAAAAATGCAGGAACTACTGGAAATAGAAAAATTTCTCAAGCGCACATCCTTGCAACAGTTGACAAAAGAGCAAATGTATGAAGTCAAGCGGCAAGGATTCAGCGATCGCCAGATCGCCTATGCTACCAAAACCACAGAAGATGAAGTCAGGGCATACCGCAAACAATTAGGCGTCATCCCGGTTTATAAAACTGTCGATACCTGCGCGGCGGAGTTTGAGGCGTTTACTCCTTACTACTACTCTACCTACGAAGAAGAAACAGAGATTTTGCCTACTGATAAACCCAAAGTCATGATTTTGGGAGGCGGACCAAACCGGATTGGGCAAGGAATTGAATTTGATTATTGTTGTTGTCATGCTGCCTTTGCACTCAAAAACGCAGGCTATGAAACAATCATGGTCAACTCTAACCCCGAAACTGTGTCAACAGATTATGACACAAGCGATCGCCTTTATTTTGAACCGCTGACAAAAGAAGATGTCTTAAACATCATTGAGGCAGAAAATCCGATAGGTATAATTGTGCAGTTTGGTGGACAAACACCATTGAAATTAGCTGTACCGTTGCAGAAGTATTTAAACCAACTTGGTAATGGGTCATCGTTAATTGGTAATGGGGAAGAACCTAACCAATTACCAATTACCAAAATTTGGGGTACTTCTCCAGATTCTATTGACATAGCTGAAGACCGGGAGCGGTTTGAGAAGATTCTCAAACAATTAAATATTGCCCAACCAGCAAATGGTATAGCCCGTACCTATGAAGATGCTTTGATAGTCGCCAAACGCATTGGTTATCCGGTGGTAGTGCGTCCTAGCTACGTGTTGGGAGGTAGAGCAATGGAAATCGTCTACTCTGATACAGAACTAGAACGCTACATGACTTTTGCAGTGCAAGTGGAACCAGAACACCCAATATTAATCGATAAGTTTCTGGAAAATGCGATCGAAGTCGATGTAGATGCGATCGCAGACCACACAGGTAGAGTAGTCATTGGTGGGGTTATGGAACACATTGAGCAAGCGGGTATCCACTCAGGAGATTCGGCGTGTTCTTTACCTGCTATTTCCCTATCCGCAGCAGTTCTGAATCAGATTCGTCAGTGGACAGTACAATTGGCACAAGCACTAAATGTAGTGGGCTTGATGAATATCCAATTTGCTGTGGCTGGTTCGCAAACTGAATCGCCCCAAGTTTACATTTTGGAAGCTAATCCCCGCGCCTCTCGAACTGTGCCATTTGTTTCTAAAGCTACAGGCGTACCTTTGGCAAAACTGGCATCCTTAATCATGTCGGGTAAGACCTTGGAAGAACTAGGCTTTACAAAAGAAGTCATACCATCCCATATTGCCGTGAAGGAGGCTGTATTACCATTTAATAAATTCCCTGGTACTGATACCATCCTTGGGCCAGAAATGCGCTCTACTGGTGAAGTTATGGGCATAGACAGTGATTTTGGCCGCGCCTTTGCCAAGGCAGAATTAGGGGCTGGCGAGCGTTTACCCTTAAGTGGTACAGTGTTTGTCTCAATGAACGATCGCGATAAAGCAGCAGCAGTAGCAGTAGTCAAAGAATTTATCGATTTGGGCTTTGCTGTCATGGCTACCGATGGTACTCGCCGTGTCCTCCAAGAACATGGTTTGGAAGTTGAGTTAGTATTGAAACTCCACGAAGGCCGACCCCATGTTTTGGATGCCATCAAAAATCACAAAATTCAACTGATTATTAACACACCTTCTGGGGAAGAAGCCCAAAGCGACGCTAGGCTGATTCGGCGTACAGCCTTAGCTTACAAAATTCCCATTATCACTACGATTGCCGGCGCAAAAGCCACCGTCGCTGCTATCCGTACTCTGCAAAACACAACCTTAGATGTCAAAGTGATTCAAGAATATTGCATGGTTCCATAAGGGATTGGGGAACTCGGAGTAGGGGCAATGGGGATTGGTGATCTTGGATGATTAATAACCACTACCAATTACCCATTACCCATTCAAAACTTAATTCTTCCATAGGTATATCATTATAGTTGATATTGAGTTTTGTTAAGAAAAATTAGAAAAATTTCTTGCCCTTGCTAGAGTTATGAAATAAGCTGTTAGATATAATTTCAGAAAAATACGTAGCCGAAGTTAGTAAAAAGAACATACAATTCACAGTCTGTCCTCTAGTCAAAAAATTATCATAAATGTTACAATGCTTAACAGTGTAACAATAGTAAAATGTTTTACAGAACACCATCTTTCTATCCGTAGATACTTGTGCATCAAAAAAAGCAACTGTAGTCTTTAACAACTGAGAACAAGTCTCGGAACATCAACAGTCGTCCTCATCTTAGCGGGCGTGCAGATTGCAAATTACAGCATAGGTTCCCAGTTTGACTGGGTAGTTACCCAGCCGCAAGCATCCATAAATGACTTACTTCCACACCCAGAATTATTTAAGAGTAGTGCCATGAAGACCGCTCAGACAGCTACAGACCTAGTGCGGACTTACCTACGTGAAATTGGTCGCGTGCCATTGTTGACACACGAGGAAGAGATTTTTTATGGCAAACAGGTGCAACGGGCAACAGCCCTGCACGAAGTTAGAGAGTTACTTGCCACCCAGTTAGGTCGTGAACCAACATTAGAAGAATGGGCAACAGCGACACAGTTAGAGCTAACAGAATTAAATCAAGCGATCGCTGATGCCGAAATTGCCAAGCGCAAAATGGTAGAAGCGAATCTGCGACTGGTGGTTTCTGTGGCGAAAAAGTACATTAAGCGCAACGTTGATTTGCTTGACTTAATTCAGGAAGGTAGTATTGGGATGCAGCGTGGTGTCGAAAAATTTGACCCCACTAAAGGCTATAGATTTTCTACCTACGCTTATTGGTGGATACGTCAAGCCATTACTCGTGCGATCGCTGAAAAAGGGCGCACAATTCGACTGCCAATTCACATTACCGAGAAACTGAATAAAATTAAAAAAGCACAACGTCAATTATCTCAAAGATTGGGACGCGCCCCCTCAGTTGCAGAATTAGCGCAAGAACTAGAATTAACTCCCAGACAAGTACGAGAGTATTTAGAAAAAGCACGTGTACCTCTATCTCTAGATATACGCTTAGGAGACAACTATGATACCGAACTAGGAGAAATGTTAGAAGATCCAGGAGCATCTCCAGAAGAATTTGTTACCCAATCTTCCTTGTCTGGTGACTTAGAACGTCTCATGGCAGAACTGACACCACAACAACGGGAAGTAATATCCTTGCGGTTTGGTTTAAACGATGGACATGCCCTAACTTTGGCAAAGATCGGCGAAATACTCAATATCAGTCGTGAACGCGTGCGACAAATCGAACGAGAAGCTCTCAGTAAACTCCGCAAATCAAAGCTCGGTATCAATGAATATTTGGCAAGTTAGCCAATTGTTGCTATTTGTTGGTTAGTAGTTGCTTGTTACCAACAACAGACAACAAACAACCAACAGCCAATATGGTGATATTTTCCGCTTTCTTTGGTACGGTTACACCCACTGTCAACACTGACTCTGCCTGTTAAATTAATTTGCAGGAACATACAACAGTAATAGTAAAGTCAAACAGATTATGAATATCTGTGATTCCAGCTGAATAAATCTGTTTGGCTGCTGTGGTAGTACAGGAGGAAATAACGTGAGCAACCAATCTAATCGAGTCTCAGAATTTTTTAGCAGTGAGTCAGAAACCGATAACTTGCTCTGGCAGTATGTTAAATCATTGAGTCCAGATACCGTTACTCAATTATCTAAACCTACTTCTCCTGAAGTATTTCAGGTGATGGAACGGAACATCGTAGGACTGTTGGGTAATTTACCATCTGAACACTTCGGCGTCACAATTACCACTAGCCGTGAAAGTCTTGGTCGTCTGCTAGCATCTGCTATGATTAGCGGTTACTTTTTGCGTAACGCTGAACAGAGAATGAACTTTGAATTAGCGCTGCAAGGTGCAGAAGTCAACAACGCTCATGAGAATAACAAATAAAAACTACCTATTAACTAGCTGTTAATAGATCAAACACATTGACTTCATGCTTTGTCTTAACCACATAAAATAAATTCAAGATTATTCTCTGCTAAATCCTTTTAGTCTTGGTCTTTGGTTCAAAAGCATAAAGACAAATCACAAAGCCAAAGTGGTCTAGAAGTAAATCAAAGTTCTGTTGATGAAAACAAGCTGATTCAACAAGTATTGTTATAATACTGCACATGTATATACTTGATGTACTCAGCCTCTGAAACGGAAGTGCTAAAAAGATAATATACAAATTGTCATGAAATACATACTCGGCAAATAAATATTTGTCGAGTTTTGTCGTTTGTATGGTAGTTGTTATTACCAAACAATCAACCACCAACTATCTATGAATGAAACTACTTTTGTTCCACCTCATAAAATTATAGGTGTTGCCGTAATTGCAAATGACCAAGGACAAATTTTAATTGATCGCCGTCGTCAAGAAGGTGTAATGGGTGGATTGTGGGAATTTCCTGGAGGTAAAATCGAGACCAATGAGACTGTCGAAGAGTGTATTCAACGGGAAATAAAAGAAGAATTGGGAATAGTGGTCGAAGTCGGTGAACACATAATTACCATCGACCATACCTATAGTCATATCCGTGTTACTCTCACAGTACATCATTGTCGTCTCATACAAGGAGTTCCCCAGCCCATAGAATGCGATGAAGTACGCTGGGTTAGTGTAGATGAACTAGAGTCTTTTGCTTTTCCAGAGGCGAATATTCAAATTATTGCTGCATTGCGGGAGTGGGGAAATGGGGGAGGTAGGGTAGTGGGGTGATGGGGAGGTGTAGGTTTTTTACTTCCAAGCAGACAAAGGTGGAACTTGCTGGAGTTCTTGACTGAGAATTTCGTGAAGATGGCCATTTGTTGCCAAAATTCTACCAGATTCAATTTTTATAGGAGTACAATCATAAGCGGTGACTTTTCCCCCAGCTTCACGCACTATGATAATACCTGCTGCAATGTCCCAAGGAGAAAGACCCCGTTCCCAGTAACCATCAAGACGTCCACAGGCTACATGAGCTAGATCAACAGATGCAGACCCGCTACGTCGTACTCCTTGGGTAAGATGGGTCAGGTGACAAAATTCTGCGTAGTTGTTGTCAGAAGTTTCCCGGCGATCATATGCAAATCCCGTCACTAATAAACTTTTACTTAATTCAGAAGTGTCTGAAACTCTGATTGGAATGCGGTTACGGGTTGCACCCAGATCTTGGGCTGCACGAAATAGTTCGTCGTGGAAAGGGTCATAAATCACACCTACTTGGGGAACACCATTGATCAGTAACCCGATAGAAACAGCAAAAAAAGGGTATTGATGAGCGAAGTTTGTTGTACCATCTAGAGGATCAATCACCCAGAGAAACTCATTTTTTTGATCTCCCAGTTTTCCTGATTCTTCTGTGAGAATGGCATGATCGCTGAAGTGACGACCCAAAACTTGTAAAATGACTTCTTCTGAAGCTTTATCAGCAACAGTAACTAAGTCACCAGGGCGTCCTTTTTCGGTAATTGCGTCTTCTACCTTACCCAAATAATCTTGCAAAACTGCACCAGCAGCTAGGGCTGCTTCTGTGGCAATATCTAGAAAAATTTGTAAATTAGTCATTAGTCATTTGTCATTGGTCATTTGTCATTAGTCCATAGTCAGTGGTTAATAGTCAACAACCAACCATCAACAACTAACAAAATTATGAATGCTTTTCGAGTCGGAGTTGCTGGACCTGTAGGATCGGGAAAAACTGCTTTAGTTGATGCTTTGTGTAAAGCTATGCGTGATCAATACCACATTGCGGTGGTAACCAACGATATTTATACACAGGAAGATGCACATTTTTTAGTACGTTCTCAGGCTTTGAGTAGCGATCGCATTATCGGTGTAGAGACTGGCGGTTGTCCTCATACTGCTATTCGTGAAGATGCTTCTATGAATTTAGCAGCAGTTGAACAGTTAGAGGCGCGTTTTCCTGATTTGGATTTAGTTTTTTTAGAAAGTGGCGGAGATAATTTAGCTGCTACTTTTAGCCCGGAATTAGTAGATTTAACAATTTACGTGATTGATGTTGCTGCTGGCGATAAAATTCCTCGCAAAGGTGGTCCTGGTATTACAAAATCTGATTTATTGGTAATTAATAAAACTGATTTAGCTCCCTACGTTGGTGCAGATCTAAGTGTAATGGAACGAGATGCCAAAAAAATGCGCGCTGATAAACCCTTTATTTTCACGAATTTAAAAACAAAAACAGGTTTAGCAGATGTGATTGAATTTGTGACTAAAAATATTTGTTAGTGGTAATTGGTAATTGGTTTTCTTCCTTCCCTTGTCCTCCTTGTCCCCTTACACTTCCCACCTCTCTACCTTAATCCGTACCAGACCAACTCCAAGTCGGATTGCCATTACTTACACCTTTTTTAGTAATGCTGGGAGTAAAATTGTTCGCATCTCGTTTACCTGTCATATCTAAAATCAAAAATACTTTGCCCCGATTAAATCTGATACGTAAGTGGGAAGAAGAATTGTAGTCTTCGTTATCGTATTTGACAATACCACCGCCTGCAACACATTGACGATAGGCAGGTTTGAGGTTTGCTACCCAAGTCACACTAAACAAATCTGAAGAGGCGATCGCAAATGATCCAGCGAAAGAACCTAATTTTGCCTGACCATTAACTGTGTATCCTCCTTCGTAGTAAGGTGCATTTTGCTCTGTCACAACTACTTTTTGAGGACAATTTTTTTCAGGTGCATCAACAGATTTAAAAACACCTAATTCTACCTGTGCTGCTTGCGCTGCAATGGTTGGAACAACGGTAATAATAGCAGTTAATAAATACAGAAATTTTTTATTCATTTTATAGCTTAAATTATTCCAGGCTATACTAATTAGACTTGGTTTTTTAAGAATATTATGTATAAACCTGGTTTATCAAAAAACCAGGTTAATTGATTTGCAATAATTTAACAATCTGACTTTCAATTAAATCAACCAAAAGCAAACTGGTATAATATCACAAAGTTAACTATAGGAATAATCATCAACAAAATTAGCCAAGGATTCTTGCCTAATTTTTTCACAATGTTAACAAAGGCGATAATTAAAAAGACGACGGCAACAATATTTACAAAAGGGATAAATAATCCAATGATCCACCAAGGCGATTGATCGCCAGCTTTATACATAATCCAGTTATTGAGAATAGGAATCCAAGCAAACCAAGCATTTGGTTCTCCTAACTTTTGATAAATTTTGTAGAAGCAATAAGAAGCAAAAATATAAGCAGCAATCCCAATAATAAAACCAAGAAATCCTCCAGCACCACCAGAGCGATTAGCCTGGGCAATAAGGTAGATAAAACTCAAGTTATAGGTTTGGAAAAGCATTGTTATTCTCTAAACAAAATTAAAAATGGAAAATTGCAGGTGTTTAGTTGTTTTAACTTGAAATACAGAGATAAAGGTAATATTTTCAACAAAAATTAGCTTTTATGTAAATAAAATGATACAATTCATTCGCTTAGTTATAAATACTTAATCTATCCCAATATCTGATAATTAGGAAAATAGCCAATTTCTTTCCAGCTGAAAAAATATTTGTGGCGACTTACTTGCACAATAAGTACCAAAAGAGTAATGACTCATCACATTATTAAAGCAACTCCAAATACTGTGCATCTAGGTGGATTTTCCCATGAACTAGAACCAGTATTGATGATTGAATCTGGCGATACGGTAGATGTAGAAACTTACACTGGTTACTATATTTACGACAAGGTACCACCAGAATTTCTCACACCAGAGTTTGTTGATATTTGCCAAAACCTACCACCAGAACGTAAGATTGCAGATGGGCCGCATTTGCTTACAGGGCCTATTTATGTGCGGGGAGCAGAACCAGGAGATATTTTAGAAGTCAAACTGGAAGCAATCAAACCCAGTTTACCTGTTGGTTTTAATGCTATTCGGACAGGATGGGGAGCGTTACCACACCAGTTTACTCAACCAGCTTTGAGATTTATTCCCTTAGATCTAGAAAATAACGTTGCGGAATTTCCTGTCAATAGTGGTATTAAAATTCCTCTCAGACCTTTTTTTGGTATTCTTGGTGTTGCTACTCCCGAAACGCAACGTTCTTCGATTCCTCCTGGTTGTTATGGTGGTAATATCGATAACCGCGAACTACAAGCTGGTTCCAGAGTATTTTTGCCTGTTTTTGTTACTGGTGCTTTATTTTCGATTGGTGATGGACATGCAGCACAGGGAGATGGTGAAGTTAATGTGACTGCGATCGAAACATCTATGAATGGTAGGATTCAACTAAAAATTCGCAAGGATTTGCAACTGACTGCACCGATCGCTGAAACTAACACTGATATTATCACAATGGGATTTGGTGAGACGTTGGATGCAGCCTTAGAACAAGCTTTAAACAACATGATTGATTTTTTGGTAAGGTTGACAAACATATCACCAGAAGATGCTTATGTATTATGTAGTTTAACGGTGAATTTTCGTATTACTCAAGTTGTCAATCTTCCCCAAAAAGGTGTGCATGCGATGTTACCAAAATCTGTTTTCCCAGAAGGGAGTAATTTATCATTAATATGAATTTCAAGTACAAATTAAAGTTATTGAGTTAAAATCGAACACCGATGCACACAGATGGACACGGATAATTTGTTGGTGTACTAGTCAGGTTTATCTGGGTCGTTTTTACGATAAATTATCAATTGCTGTAGCTCAAGTGAAGTTAATTAACTTACAGTAGATTTTATGTCTAACATACTCATTCAATTGTTGGTGATTGGTCTTGTGGCTGGAGTAGCTGGCGGTATGTTTGGTATTGGTGGTGGTGCAATTATGGTTCCAGCTATGGTTTTACTCATGAGTATGGATCAAAAATTTGCTACTGGTACTTCTATCGCTGCTCAAATATTACCTATCGGTATTTTAGCCGCAATTGTTTACTACCGTAACGGTAATCTTAATATCAAGTATGCGGTAATTATTGCAGTGGGTCTGATCGTTGGTAATTTGTTTGGAGCTTTATTTGCCAATCAGCCATTTGTTAGTAGTGAATTGATGAAAAAGCTGTATGGCATATTTTTATTAGTGATTGGTTTACGATATTTGTTATTTAGATAATTTAGATGATAGTAGCTCGAATAGAATCGAGACAAAATACTTAGGTTGAAAATCAAATTATTAAGTCCACGCACAAAAAAAATGGTGCGCAAAAGTAAAAAACTCTGCGTTCCTCCGTGCTTACCTTTGCGTGACTCTGCGTTAAAAAATTACCAACAATTTATTTAATTAAACAAACTTGTGATTATTCACAAATTTAGGTATATTGATCGCAAAAACAAAAGCTACAATCTAGCACATAATATAACTCAAAATAGCATCTACTACTTATTTAACACTAAAAAGAGAAATATTTTTAACATAGTGCGGATCAGCAATCAATATGGATCGTCGTCGGTTTATCAAGTACGCCTCCCTTGCAGGAGCTGGTTTTACCTTTGTTGCTTGTTCTGGAGACAAATCTAATAATCCCCAGGGCGAAGTATCCCCTGGAACATCACCTGTAGCAGCGAATGAGCCTTTGAAGGTAGGATTTGTGTATGTAGGACCTGTGGGTGATTTCGGATGGACTTATGCCCATGACCTTGGTCGTAGAGAAATGGAAGCAAATCTGCATGGTAAAGTGAGATCTACTTTTGTAGAAAATGTGAATGAAGGTGCTGATGCTGAGAGGATAATTCGTCAACTGGCATTAGATGGTAATAAGCTGATTTTTACAACTTCTTTTGGTTACATGAACCCAACTATTAAAGTAGCCAAAGATTTTCCTCATGTATATTTTGAAAACTGTACTGGGTATAAACGCGCTACTAATGTTGGTACTTACTTAGGACGTTTTGAAGAACCACGCTATTTGACTGGCATGATTGCTGGTAAGATGACCAAATCTAATATCATCGGTTTTGTCGGAGCATACCCAATTCCAGAGGTAATTCGTGGTATAAATTCTTTTACTCAAGGACTACGGGCAGTAAACCCTAAGGCAAAAGTGAAAGTAGTGTGGGTACAAAGTTGGTACGACCCACCTAAAGAAAGAGAAGCAGCACAGGCTTTAATTAATTTAGGTGCAGATGTGCTAACACAACATACTGACTCTGCTGCTGTTGTGCAATTAGCAGAGGAAAAAGGTATTTTTGCATTTGGTTATAACACCGATATGAGTCGGTTTGGTGCAAAAGCACATTTAACATCAGCGATTAATAAGTGGGGGAAATTTTACACAGATAAAGCTTTGTCTGTAATCAATGGTACATGGAAAGCGGAAGATGTTTGGTTGGGAATCGGTCAAGGAATGGTGGATATTTCACCTATCAATCCTGTAGTTCCTCAAGATGTGCAGCAATTGGTAATGGCGAAGCGGGAGGAATTTATTAAAGGTACTGCTCATCCGTTTGCAGGACCAGTAAAAGACCAAAAAGGTGCAGTACGGGTGCAGAAGGGTAAAGTTTTGCAGGACAAAGAACAATTAGCAATGAATTGGTATGTAGAGGGAGTTGAGGGGTCAATTCCGAAAGCGGAATCCTAATGTATACCTTTGTAGATATTTGTGCTGGGGTTCTAGGGGAAAAGTTATGCAAATCTGTCAAAACCCAAATTGCTCAAATCCTTTTAATTCAGATGGGAATAGATTTTGCACTAGTTGTGGTTCAAATAATTTTGGTACTTTATTTAAAGGTCGTTACCGAATTAGCAGGTTATTGGGTGAGGGTGGTTTTGGCAGAACTTACGAAGCACAAGATATCGATAGGCTAGATTCTCCCTGCGTGATTAAGCAATTTGTCCCCCAAGTACAAGGAACAGCAGCGTTGTATAAGGCTGCATCTATGTTTAAAGAAGAAGCTAGGCGGTTATATGAATTAGGAGAAAATCATGCTCAGATTCCACGTTTAGTTGCTTATTTTGAACAAGGTACAAATTTATATTTGGTACAAGATTTTATTGCTGGGGACACTTTATTAACAGAATTATTAACACAAGAATTTAATGAAGCAAAAATTAGGGAACTATTAGCTGATTTGTTACCTGTTTTGCAATTTATTCACGATCGCAATGTTATCCACCGTGATATTAAACCAGAAAATATCATTCGGCGTCACAGCGATCGCAAACTCGTCTTGATTGATTTTGGTGGTGCAAAACAGGTGACACAAACTACCTTTGCTCGCCAGGGAACAGGAATTTATACAATTGGTTATGCACCTTTAGAACAAATGCAAGGATACGCTTATCCTGCTAGTGATATCTATGCTTTAGGTGCTACTTGTGTAAGATTGTTGACAGGATGTTTACCATTACAAGATGGTTTTGGTAATCTTGCCGATGCTTTGTATGATGTCAGAAATGCTTGCTGGTTATGGCGAGAATATTTACAAGACAAAGGTGTCAGTGTTAGCAAAGACTTAGAGCAAATTCTCGAGAAGATGCTCAAACACTTCTTACCAGAAAGATATCAATCTGCACAAGAAGTTCTAGAGGATTTGCAGGGTAAGAAGGTTGCTGCTGTTCCGCCTACTATACCAGTTAACTGGGAAGCTTACAATTTTTGGGGACTGGATAAAGCCCAAAGACTAGATTATCAAGGTGCGATCGCTGATTTTAATCAAGCTTTGCAGATGAATCCTAACTATGTAGAAGCATGGAGAAATCGGGGTGATGTATATTTGCAAATGGGAGATTACCAGGCAGCATTAGCAGATTACAATCAAGCTTTAAGAATCGATCCGAATTTTGCTGGTGCGATCGCTGGGCGTAATAAGATTAACGCCATACAACAGCAGCAAACACCTAGCTATCGTCCAGTTAACCTCAGCAATGTTACTTTTGCCTATGCTTTAACTGGACATACCAATATTGTCCGTTCTGTAGCGTTTAGTCGGGATGGACAAACTCTTGTCAGTGGTAGTAATGATAAAACGATCAGAATCTGGAATGTGCAAAAGCGGCAATTACAAGGGGTACTGTCAGAAAAGGGAGAGTGGGTAGTTGTAGCTATTTCCCCCGATAGAAAGACTCTCGCTAGTGGTAGCAGCGATAAAACAATCAAAATTTGGCATCTGCAAACTGGTAAATTAATATCGGTACTGAAAGGACACTTTGATTTAATTAATGCACTGTGTTTTAGTCGGGATGGACAAACTCTTGTCAGTGGTTCTCGGGATAGAACAATCAAAATTTGGCACGTGGGAACTGGTAAGTTACAGCGTACTCTACTCGAAAATGCAGGCTTACTTTATAGTATAGCCATTAGTTCTGATGATAATTTACTCGTCAGTGGTAGTAGTGATAAATTAGTTAGAATTTGGCAATTGGAAACAGGAGAATTACTGCGAACAATTGCGGGATTCCCTGGATTTGTGCGTGCTGTTGCTATTAGTTCAACTTTACAAGTTGTTGTTGGTGCTGGCTTTGGTAAAACTATTTATATCTGGGACTTATATACTGGTCAACTCCAACATGTTTTGGATGGACATAATGGTTCGATTCAAACATTAGTTACAAGTCCAGATGGACAGAGTTTAATTAGCGGTAGTGATGATCGAACTATCAAAATTTGGAACTTAAAAACTAAGACACTGCTGCATACTCTTACCGGACATACTAGCAGTGTCTTATCTGTAGATATTAGTCAGGATGGAAAACTCCTCGCTTCTAGCAGCGAGGACAAAACTATCAGAATTTGGCAAGCAACTTAAGGTGCTAACCAAGAAAAAGGAGCAAAGGGCAGATTTCTCAGTACCCAATACGCCAAAATAACTTTTAATATCATCCAAATCCAATTAGATTTGATGAAAATCTGAGGAATTTTTTGACCGAGAATTACAGGCGCACTGTAAGCAATATAAGAATAGATTAAGTATGGTAATGATATTACCATCAGTGGGTTTAAATCAAAAGCTTTGAGTAGATTTCCATGCAAAAGATAATGTAGACCTCGGAGTGTGCCACACCCGGGACAATATAAGCCAGTTAGCAACCGAAATGGACTTGGAGGATAGATCTGAGAATCGCTAGGATTAAAAAAATATAGAACTATTGCAGCTAAAATGATAGTACTTGTGAGTGCTGTTACTTTGAAACTTTTTTTAGTGAAAAACGAATATTTGCGGTGATAAAGTGTATTCATTTTCATAGAATCAAAAACAATGATTTATATAGGGTTTATTATTGAGTCAGTTAATCATGAATCTATTGTGAACCCAAAAATGCCACAACAATAACGAATAAGATATAAAGTATGCCGAAAGCTAGTCCTGAACCAAAGGAGACCCAGCACCATGTTTTTGCACTTTTAGATGCTTGCATAGCACCTTCATAATCCCCGGCGGCTAATTTAGAATTTACTTGTGCTGCATAAACGATCGCCACAATTCCAAATGGCAAACAGCAAAAGAGAGTAGTTAATATTGCTTGTGGCAAATAAGTCGGTATGTTCCGAGATTGCATTAAAAAATCCTTAAATTTAAATAACTATCAACAATCGCTGTATAAAAATTACGCACCTTTAAGATATCAGAATGACCTGAAATTCTGTAAATCGACTTAATAAAAATCTATAATAAATCGAGAATGCAGCAGAGGCAAAATGCAAGGGTTAAATGAGCTGATTCCCCGTTTGCAAGTAAGGAATATTACCAAGTCTTACTCTGGTTTGTTCGCAAATAATCAGGTGAATTTGACAATTCAACCGGGTGAGATTCATGCTTTGTTGGGAGAAAATGGGGCGGGTAAGAGTACCCTGATGAAAATTATCTATGGGGTGGTGCGTCCTGAAAGTGGTGAAATTTTTTGGCAAGGAAAACGAGTTGACATCACTAACCCAGCAAAAGCGCGATCGCTTGGTATTGGTATGGTGTTTCAGCACTTTTGTTTGTTTGAAACCTTGACTGTAACTGAAAATATCGCCCTGGCGCTTCCTGCTAGCGAACAATGGAATTTAGCACAAGTTAATCGCAAAATTCGTGTTTTATCTCAAGAATACGGTTTAGATATCAACCCAGATTCCCCAGTTTATACATTATCTGTAGGTGAAAAGCAGCGAGTAGAAATCATTCGTTGTCTATGTGTTGCTACTAAGTTACTGATTTTGGATGAACCCACGGCGGTTTTAACTCCCCAAGAAATAGAAAAGCTATTTCTGACATTGCAGCAAATTGCTGCTGGTGGTTGCAGTATTTTATTCAGCAGCCACAAATTACAAGAAGTGCGATCGCTATGCACTCATGCAACAATATTGCGGAACGGCGAGGTGATAGCAGAGTGTAACCCCCAAGTAGAGACAATTCACAGTTTGGCAAGGATGATGATAGGCGAGGATGAGGAACACGGGGGACAAGGGGGACAAGGGGGACAAGGAGGACAAGGGGGACACGGAAAATATCACACTCCCGCCACTCCTCACACTCCCCCCACCTCCCCCATCTGCTTCCAAGTCCGCGATTTGTGTTTGGAATCAAAGCATCCTTTAGGAATATCGTTGCAGCACATTAATTTGGAGGTTCGCACTGGTGAAATTGTCGGGATTGCGGGAGTTGCAGGTAATGGACAAAGGGAACTCTTAGCAGTTTTGAGTGGTGAAGTAATCTGTCCCAAAGCAGACAAGATCATGTTGGGAGAAATACCTATCGGTGATTGTGATGTGCCTAAGCGTCGGCGTTTGGGTTTGGCGTATATCCCAGAAGAACGTTTGGGGGTGGCTATCGTACCAAATATGAATCTCTTGGAAAATGCTTTGTTGACAGGTTACTCCCAAGGGTTATTGCGAAATGGTATGATTCGGCAACGCAAGTTAAAAGCTTGGACTAGGAGAATTTGCGACGCCTTTAATGTCAAACAAGTAGGGTTAAATTCGCTTGCTGCAAGTTTATCGGGTGGTAATCTACAGAAGTTTATTGTAGGGCGAGAGATTCAGCAAAACCCGACTATTTTGATTGCAGCACATCCGAGTTGGGGTGTGGATGTGAATGCAACTGCAACCATCCATCAAGCTTTCATGGAAATGCGAAATATGGGTGCAGGGGTGCTAGTGGTTTCCGAGGATTTGGATGAGTTGTTGACATTGTGCGATCGCATTGGCGTCATCTACAAAGGACAACTCTCTCCCTTTATGCCAATCGCAGATATCAGTCGCGATCAAATTGGTCGTTGGATGGGAGGAGTGAGTTTTGTTTGACTTAAAATTAGAACCTCGTGAACAACCCGCCAAAATTTGGTTAATTTTATCACCCTTACTGGCATTACTAGGAACAGTGATCGTCGGATTATTTCTGTTTCGTTTCTTAGGTAAATCTCCAATTACTGCATTCACGACTTTATTTATTACGCCTCTAAGTAGCTTGTATGGAATCACAGAAATCGCAGTCAAAGCAGCACCAATTATTTTAATTGCTGTTGGTTTAGCTGTATGTTTTCAAGCCCAAGTGTGGAATATTGGTGCCGAGGGACAATTTACTCTGGGAGCAATTTTTGCTAGTACCGTAGCTTTAGTATTTGCTAATATAGATAACTATATTGTACTCCTACTTTGTTTATTAGCTGGAATATTAGGTGGTGCAACTTGGGCTAGCATTCCAGCTGTGTTAAAAGTGAACTTTCATACTAACGAAATTCTCACAAGTTTAATGCTAAATTACGTAGCAGTTTCTCTTTTAAATTATTTAGTCAGAGGAATTTTACAAGACCCCCAAGGATATAATTTTCCTGAATCTGCACCCTTTAGCGAATTCGCCAGTTTGCCATCATTAATTACCGGCACACGGTTACATTTGGGTGTAATTTTTGCCCTCATGGCGGCGGTGTTAATTTGGGGAATGCTGCGACAAACATTTTTTGGTTTTAGTGTGCGGGTAATTGGTGCAAGTCCTAGTGCAGCAAATTATGCTGGGATCAAAAGCGATCGCATTATTTGGCTGAGTTTACTTATCAGTGGTGGTTTAGCAGGTTTAGCTGGTGCGTGTGAAGTTCTCGGTCCCATTGGACAACTACGCCCTTTCATTTCTCCTGGTTACGGTTACGCGGCTATTCTGGCAGCATTTGTTGGTCGTTTACATCCATTGGGAATTATTTTATCTAGTTTGCTGATGGCACTGTTTTATGTCGGCAGTGAATTATTACAGATAAAATTGGGACTTCCCTTAGCTTTAGCAGGAGTTTTTCAAGGTATTGTATTTTTCTTTCTTTTGGCAGGTGATTTATTAGTTTATAAGCGGATAGTCAAGAGTCAATAGTCAATTGTCATTTGTGATTAACCGCTAACTGCCAGCACTTTCAAGGTATAGTCTGGTTAATGAAAATTCCTTGGCGTCTTAGTGTCTTTGTGTTTCAAAAAGAAATTTGATTCACCACCAAGACACTAAGACACAAAGAAAACTTATTTTTATTGGATTGCACCACCAAAGGTCTATCACTAACTACTAACCACCAACAAATGATTTTTAGCAACATTCTCAACGATACTTTACGTGCAGCTACACCTTTAATTTTTGCCGCATTGGGTGAATTAGTGGCAGAAAAATCGGGGGTTTTAAATCTTGGTGTAGAGGGAATGATGCTGGTTGGGGCTGCTAGTGGTTTTATTGTTGCTTCAGTTACAGATAATATCTATTTGGGGTTCTTGATTGCTTTAGTTGCAGGTATAGTGATCGCCTTTATTCATGCAGTGCTAACAATTAATATAAGTGCCAATCAAGTAGCAACAGGTTTAGCCCTTAGCATCTTTGGTTCTGGACTCAGTGCTTTTATAGGTGCAGATTATGTTGGTCAAACAATTACTGGATTGCAACCTCTAAGCATTCCAATTTTGGAATCTATGCCTGTGATTGGGAAAGCTTTTTTTCAGCAAGATATTTTGGTGTATCTCTCAGTGATTTTGGTATTTTTGGTTGCTTGGTTTTTGCAAAAAACGCGCTCAGGGCTTATATTGCGCAGTGTAGGTGAATCAACCACAGCAGCCTATGCTTTGGGTTTACCTGTAAATGGAGTACGTTATTTAGCAGTTTTGTTTGGTGGGGCGATGGCAGGGTTAGCAGGGGCTTATCTTTCCCTAGTGTATACACCTTTTTGGGCAGAAAATATGACAGCTGGACGGGGATGGATTGCGATCGCTTTAGTTGTGTTTGCAACTTGGAAACCAATGAGAATCTTGCTGGGTGCTTATTTATTTGGTGGAGTCAGCGCTATCCAGTTAGTTTTGCAAGGACTAGGGGTAGGTATTTCTCCTTATCTTTTGTCCTCTTTGCCTTACCTTGCAACTATCTTAGTACTAACCCTCATCTCACGGGATGCTACCCGTATTCAACTAGTAGCACCAGCATCACTGGGAAAACCATTGCAGAAATTATGAGTTATGAATTATGAATTATGAAATTCATGTTTGAATTGTAGTGGTGATGAAGATTATGTTTTATTAAAGCGAACACAGATGCACACAGATACACACAGATGAATTACAGCAGTTGCGATCGCTAATGCGGTTGCTCATGCGACGGGTGTAGGGTTGCGTCAATATAACAATCTTACCCGAACGAGTTTGGCAAGCGATCGCTTTCCATTAGTTAATCTGGATTAACTGGATATCAAATATCAGTTCTTGTCCTGCTAGGGGGTGGTTAGCATCGAGAGTAATTTGAGAGTCTGAAACCTCTGTGACAACTACGGGTATGGCTTGACCATTACTCTGAGAAATTTGTAACATTTGACCCACCTCTATAGATACATCTGTGGGGATGCGTTCTTTGTCAACTACCATGACTAATTCTGGGCGATAAGGACCGTAGGCTTCATCTGCTGGAATATTTGTCCTTTTAGATTCTCCTGGGGTCATACCAACTACAGCTTGTTCAAAGCCGGGAATAACTAATCCTTCACCAATCGAAAACTGCAACGGTTCTCGCTCAACAGAAGTGTCAAATACTGTGCCATCATCTAGCTTACCTGTATAGTGAACTTTCACAGTATCACCTAGTTTGGCTTGTCCCATTTTCGTCTCCTTCAAAATTTTAGTTCACTACACCTACCCACCCTAGTACTTCTACGAGCAAATGTATCCCGATTTTGTTATTTATTAAGATTTCAATTTTGTCAGAGATAAGATCACCGACTTCTTTGAGAAGTCGGTGATCTGAGCTTTGCGATTCTCACAAATCACATAGTAGGATTGCTATATTAGCCCCAAATTTATTTGAGGGCGGTATTTTGGGATTTCTTGAAATTGTTGCAAGATGTCATATCATGTCCGTTTGAGGACTGATCATATCTGTGAAGGTCGGTAATCGATAATCGGTAATGACAAAAACCAATTACCAATTACCTATTACCCATTACCAACACATGCGCATAATACTAGTCTTCAAGCTAACAGGATATACAGTATTTTCACTGTTTTTCCCTTACATAGTCAAAGATTGCGGATTAGTCTCAATCAACTTCGCCAAATCTTGCAAGAACGCCGCAGCATGAGCGCCATAGATAATCCGGTGATCGCTGGTCATGTTGACCTGCATTTGTTGCTTGATGCCAAACATGCCATCGGCTGTAGCAACGACTTGGGGGCGGGATGCACCGATCGCTAATATTGAACCCTGTCCGGGTGGTAAGATTGCATCAAATCTATCGACGCCAAACATGCCTAAGTTAGACAATGTAAATGTACCGGTGCTGTATTCTTCTGGTTGCAGCTTTTTAACTCTTGCCCTTTCTACCAAAGACTTCCAAGTCCGAGATAAAGAATAGATATCCAGCTGATCGGCGTTTTGCAACACTGGTGTAATTAATCCACCATCATCCATAGCTACTGCTACAGCTACGTTGATGCTAGCAGGATAAACAATGCCTTGATCTGAGTAATTGGCGTTAATCAATGGATGTTTTTGCAGTGTCACCGCTACGGCTTTGGCTAGGAGGGCGGTCATTGTCACACCCTTAGATTTAATTTGTTTATATAATTTGTCCAACGCATCAGTGGTGATTGTGTAACCTACATGGATCACAGGCACTGATAAGCTAGCGACCATATTCCGTGCCACAGCACTTTGTAAGGTATTCAAAGGCACTACTTGACCGGGAACTGCGGCAACTGCTGGTGTGGTTGCAACCGGAGTAACCACTGGTGCTGGGGTAATAGGAGCAGCGCTAGCAGGTGGCTGGCTGGTTTTGCTGATCACGGCTTGCACATCTTCGGCAACAATACGACCGTAAGGACCACTACCAGAGATGTTACTCAAATCCACTTTGAGTTCTTTAGCTAATTTGCGGGCGCGGGGTGAAGCTACAACCCTTCCAGAGCGGTGGTTAGAGCCGTTGTGAGTCGCCAAGGCAGGCTTTTCGGACGCAGCTGTGTCTGCGGTTTTTGTGGGAGCAGCAGTAGCAGTAGTTTCCTGTTTTGCAGTGCCAGCGCCTTGGGCTTGAGACTTGGCTGTTTCAATTTCGGCTTCAGTTTCTGCCAAGAGGGCGATCGCAGCTCCCACTGGTGCGGTTTCACCAGCTTGCACAATAATATGAGCCAGATATCCTTCATAAAAGGATTCCACATCCATATCTGCCTTATCTGACTCGACAACCACCACTGTTTCGCCTTTTTCCACTTTATCCCCAGGTGATTTTTCCCAGGAGACAATTTTTCCTTCAGTCATAGTGGAACTAAGTGCGGGCATGAATACTTCGTAAATGCTCATAGGGGGTTTGGCGAATCGATAAATTTATAGACTTTAACAAAATTAATGCCAGATCGAATTGTATCCTGAGGACCGACGAGAGGAACTATTCTATTACCTACTGGTCTACTAATTTGTATTTCTTATCATGGCTGCTTACATCAGAACAATTACTCAAAAGTCAGAGGAACTTGAGTAATCTCTCAATCTAAAATGCAAAAGTGATCAATAAACAGTTTGAAAGCGCTTTTTAAGTTTATATGTCGGCAAAGTTGAAAATTTTGGTAATTCTGGTACTAAGTATCTTTGCCACCGCTGTTGCTGGAGTATATTTAACTAATCGCCAGCAACATGCTCTGACTGCCAATAGCACCAGATCACAGCAGCACTCTTCTGCGGTAGCCTCGGCTCAAGAGATTGTCACCAATCCAGAACGGGCTAATTACAAAACAGTACCTTTAGACAGTATTAAATCTGTTCTCCAAGGTACTGATCCAGCTGCTTTGGCTCTTGATGCTTTTGACTCTTATCAACTAGAGCAAGGGACACGTAAGGTAGAGGTATATTATCCACACCCCAATCAGGCGTTAGTCACAATCACCCAAACTAACCAAGGAAAGAAAGCAGCTAAAGCCGTCAAATACCGAGTTGAATTGGCAAGCTTTGGGCGATCGCTACTGGCGAGTTCACCTCCTCTGTGGCAAATTGTTTGGGCTGGTTCCCAAGAGAAATGTTTTTCCAACCAAGATCAGGAAAATTTGGTCAAGGTGATTTGCCAGTAGATGCTTACAAGATAATAGGAACTCTCAACAACAGGAGCAAGCAGTAAGGAGAGACTAAGTGTGGTGTGAGGAGTTTACAGTCGTCAGTTAGCAGTTATCAGTCATCTGTTATCAGTTGTTAGATTTGTTAGCTCACTGATCACTGTTCACTGTTAACTGAAGTTAGCATCGAGCTTATACATCGCCACGAATTTCTTCTACAACACCATCACGCAACACAACTTCGACCTGCATTTTGCTAATTAAGTTATCCCCTGGTTCCACACGGAAAAAACCTTCCATCTGAAATTGATTAACTTCTTGGTCTAAGTCTAAAAGCTGCACTTGCTGGAGGTTTTGCAGACTTTGATTTTTTTGCTCTAGCAGTTCACTTTTCTTTTGATTGACCTGGTATTGAATGCTTTCAATTTGTTGGAGGGTTTGGGGACCAGGCGGTTGCAGATTTTGTTTTTGTACTTCTGCGATCGCCCTTTGTCCTTGGATGTCCAACTGTTGCAATTGCTGGTCAATTTGATTGATTTGCGCTTGTAGTTGCTGCTGCACTTCCTCTTTCCACAAGGGAGTGACAATGGCTTTAATGTTGACGACACGCTTTAAAAGCAGTTGAGGTTTGGAGACATCCATAAAAGAGTTCACGTTTGTTGAGAGTTTGCAGTGGACTTATGAGGCAAACATGCCGTTAATAATATCGTGATAGTGTTGCATCACGACATGCCGCTTGATTTTCAGTGTTTGGGTCATCATGCCATTTTCAATCGAAAATGGCTCGAGAATTAACTTGAACGGGCCAATGCGGTCATCTGGCCGATAGCCTGGACGGTTTTGCACTTCCCGATTCAGTTCTTGCCGAAATAAATCCTGGATTATTTTACTCTCCAGGTTTATTTTTTGACTGGTAGCCGCAGTAACATTTTCATCCTCTATAGTTAGTTGGAGATTCCCAGAAGCTGCCCATTTTTCTAAGGCTTCTAAATTCGGAACAATTAAAGCACCCAGAGATTTACGATCTTGCCCAACCAACATAATCTGATCTATGTAGGGCGATCGCAAACAAGCATCCTCTATCGGTTGTGGTTCGATATTTTCCCCATTCGTTAATACAATCGTATCTTTTGCCCGTCCGGTCAGAATTAAGTCATTTTGGGGTGTTACCCAACCCAAATCACCGCTATCAAACCAACCTTCAGGGTCAATAGCTTTGGCTGTGGCTTCGGGATTTTGGTAATAACCTTGCATAATTTGTGGCCCCCGCAGCAACACTAACCCCCGTTCTCCTGTTGGTAGCTCTTTTTTAGTCTCTGGATCAACTATTTTAGTTTCTGTACCCGGGATTGGTTGCCCAGCTGCACCGCGTAAGTTCCGCCAGTAACGCCGTGCATGGGTGACAGGAGCAGTTTCTGTCAAGCCATAACCCACCAAAATCTCGACACCAAGAATTTCAAAAAAGTCATCTACATGCTTCGGAAGCGCACCACCGCCGCTAATCATTTGCTTGACTCTACCGCCAGTCGCTTCCCTGACTTTGCTATAAACTAGTTTTTCTCCTAAGGCATACAAAGGTGATAAAGCAGCAACTTGTAAACTAGCTGTTAAGCGATCGCCCATACTCGGATTGAGATTTTCTAAATTCAAACCCGTCAAAGTCCGGCGCGCTTTAATATATTTCTCGCCTATCTCGAAAAAGAAGTTAATCAAGCGTTGTCGAGAAGCTGGCTGTTCACGAAACTGTTTTTGCGCTCCTTCATAAATAGATTCTAAAAGGCGTGGTACGGCTACCATGTAATGAGGTTGATATTCTTTCAAATCTCGTTTGATAGAGCGGAGGTTGGTATAAACCTGAGTACAACCTTGAGAAAGTAGAAAATATTCGCAACTACGTTCATAGCTGTGCCAGGTAGGGAGAATGCTCAAAACTGTATCTCCAGGCCGGGGTTGCACAACTACGGGTATAGCTACGATTTGGTGCATCAAATTGCGATGAGTCAGCATCACTCCCTTCGGTTTTCCCGTAGTCCCTGAGGTATAAATTAGGGTAGCCAAATCACTAAGGTTGCGTTTGACTGGTTGTAGGGAATGCTGAGCGCCAATTTCCATCAACTGGCTGAATGTATACAGCTTGAGGGTTTCCGCTTCCGGTAATGCTTCGTTGCTGAGTACAATCACAAATTGAATGGGCAAATCATTCAAGCTACCGCGTAGTTTATTGAGTGTTTTTAAATCTTCCACTACTAGCGCTGTGCTGCCACTGTTAGCCACAATGAAAAGTAATTCTTCTTTGTCGGCTTGGGAACTCCGCACCGCATCCACCCCTCCCGCAGTCATAATTCCCTGATCAGCAATCAGCCAACGAGGACTGTTGTCAGCAATCAGGGAAATGCGATCGCCTGCTTGTACACCCAAAGCCTGTAAGCCAGCTGCAAATCGTTGAATTTGCTGGCATAACTCAGTATAAGTTAACACTACTTCGGGTTTAGCATGAGGATCGCGCAGAGCAACAATATTACCAAATTTTTGTGCAGCTAAAGGCCAAATTTCTGGTAGCGACTCCACACTAGAATAATCAGCCGAGTCCTTGATTGCTTCACGTTCATGGGCAGTGATATTAGCAAGAAAAGCATTTTCTACAAAAGTTTTTGACATAACACTATAGCCTAAGTAATCAACAGTTTATTTTTCCAGCTTATGCTGCAATCAGGATAAAATACCCAATCTCGATAGACACTATTTATTTTGTCTAAAAAATTTTTGAGGATTTGATGTACATATATATAAAAATCTATATTAAAATTAAAGAGTATAAACAAAAAGTAATACCAACTTTGGTTTTTAGTTGGTTTAAATGATTTGTTTGACCAATTAAAAACAGTAGACACCTATTATCAAAGTTGCATGACCTGAAAACCTGATTTTTTAAAAGTGATGGATGAAATGGCGCATCACCCGGTGATGGGTAATCGGTAATTGGTAAGAAATTGTTCTAATTTTTCCAATTACCAATTGACAATTACCAATTACCAGGACAACCCCGCAAATAAATATTGGGTCCCTAATTTTATGCGGCGGTATCCCCTCAACCAAAGCTAATGAAAAGAGAAAAGGTGATTACCTATGGATCGCATAGATGTTACATTGCTGACTTTAATTAGTACAATTGTTTGCCTAACATTTCCCAAGCTTTTAAGTATCATTACCGATCCAAAAATCAAACCTAACAGGCTCTTGCAGAAAGTTTCTACTCCAAGAAACACTCAACAGGGAATTACTAGCTTCCCATTCTGTACGTCTTATGCATTAACAGGTAGCCCATCATGTAAATTTAGTCCTCGTTTTTGTGGGAGATGTTCCCCAAATTAATGTTGCATTTGAGTATCAAAATAGATAACTTTTATTAAACATTTCAGGGGCATTAATTCTTACTCTCAACTTTAAATTATTAAACCAGACCTTTCAAGGTGACTCGAAAAATCTATTTTTTCTCTTTGCGACCTCTGTGTCTCTGCGGTTTAAAAGCAATTAAATTAACCGCAGAGGAACGGAGAACACAGATGCAAGAAGTTCAAGAGAGATTGTTTGACTAAAATTTTTATCCACGTTGAAGGGGCTGGCATATTAAATTTTAATATTGCTTTTTTTTAATTTCGTGAAATACTAAAAGCAACGGCTCTTCAAATTTACACTATTTCATCAGTTTTTACAATTCCCCGACATAGAGTGAGTATCTAAACAAAACTTAAAATTTAAAATAGCTTATACAAACTAGAAGAAATTTCTAACAATCTGCTCTATCAATTTTAGAAATTTAGTTTCAAAATAGATTATACAAATCAAAAAAGAGGGATTCTCTATGGGTTTGATGGATGTTTTATTCCTGACTTTGATTAGTACTGTGATTTGTCTTGTTTTCCCCAAAGTTTTATATACAGTTTTAGTAAGAAAGAATAAACCCACCGCATCATCACCAAGGGTTAGAATAAAACAGGATATTCACACAGAAGTGGCGATTTCTTTGTAATTAGCTCAAAATAAACGCAGAGTTTCGTAGAGTCTTGGTCCTAGATATTGAACTACCCAATTATCTCAAGTCCGGCTAATTGCTTACGAGATGAAGCTAATTCATTGGGCGAACTCGGGTTTCCCTCTAGGATTAGGAAACAGAGGTTTTTCCATTACCAATTACCTATTACCAATTACCGATCCCAACAAGTGTCTTTGTGGTTAATTATTCCTATAGGATTAGCTTTTGTGACTCTTTTTGCGCCACTGACTTCTAACTAAACGAATCTCTTCAAAGCTATAACTATCACCAAGATATTCTTTAATGGGGGTAAGGGAAATATCTCCAAGAATTTCTAATACTTGCAAAATTTTTTGCTGTTTTTCTAGTGGTACTAAGTGATTTATGTCTATAGGTTGATTTTTCTCAATTAAATCGCAGAGGTGACTAAAAATAGTTGTTGGACGTAGGTTGCGTTTTTCAGCAATTTCGGAAACGCTTAAGCCTTGTTGATATAACAGCAAAGTTTGCAATGCTGTTGCAGAAACTGAAGTCAGGGAAGATGTAGGATTAAGTTTTGGTTCTTGAGCATTATGTTCTTGACAATAAGCACGGATTTCGGCAAGAAATTTATCGCCGTATTGATTTAGTTTATGGCTACCTACCCCAGAAAGTCGGCTAAATGCGTCCTTGGTTTGGGGTTTAACTTGAGCCATTAATTTGAGAGTAGAGTCGGCGAAGATAAGATAAGGTGGAACAGATTGTTCATCTGCAAGTTGTTTACGTAGCGATCGCAACCTCTGCAATAGCATTTCTGCTTCTACAGTTTTAGGGTTATCCTCTTTCCAAGTAAGCTTTTGGGTGACAGTGACAGGAATAGAAACGGTACGCTGTCGCCGCATGACTTCCCAACTTAGGGCGTTAAGTTTTAAAACGGCGTAACCATCGGTGCTTTGTTCTAGTAAACCTTGATGTAATAAGGAACGTCCCAGCATCCGCCACTCTTCCACACTTTTATCTTTACCGATACCGTAGGTAGATAGTTGTTCGTGTTCGTATTGAGCGATTTTTTGGGTTTTTGCTCCCCGTAGAACATCTATAATATGTCCCATGCCAAACTTTTCTTTGCAACGGGCGACACAAGATAAAAATTTCATTGCTTCCACTGTCCAATCTTGCACTGGTTTAGGATAGCGACAGTTATCGCAATTATCACAATTCCCCGGAAAACGTTCGCCAAAATAACTGAGTTGAATTGTGCGGCGACAGTCTGTACCTTCGGCGTAATCTATCATCTGTCGCAATTGTTGTTTGGCTATTAACTGTTCTTGTGGTTCGCTTTTTTGATTGATGAGAAATTCGATGATTTTGACATCAGCGTAACTGAAAAAAAGTGTACAACGTGAAGCTTCCCCATCTCTACCCGCCCTACCTGATTCTTGATAGTAACTTTCTAAGTTACGGGGTATATCAAAGTGAATCACAAACCGCACATCTGGTTTATTGATACCCATACCAAAGGCGATTGTCGCTACCATAACTCGCACATCATCACGAATAAAGCGAGTTTGATTTTGAGTCCGTTCTTCGTCTGTTAAACCAGCATGGTAGGGGAGAGCGGGTATTTTATCATGTTGCAGTTTAAAGGTGATTTCGTCAACTTTTTTGCGAGTTAAACAGTAAATAATTCCCGAACCTTCAGAATCACGGATCAGTTCTAGGAGTTCGGCGTAAGCATTCTTTTTTTTAGGACGAACTTCGTAGTAAAGATTTTGGCGGTTGAAGCTGGCGATGTGGACGCTGGGGTTTTGTAACCCCAATTGTTGAATGATATCATTACGGACGCGATCAGTAGCGGTAGCTGTAAATGCCCAAGTCGGGACATCAGCGTAACGTTTTCGCAGTAGAATTAATTGCCGATATTCTGGGCGGAAGTCGTGTCCCCACTCAGAAACACAATGCGCTTCATCAATAGCAAAGGCGGAAATACCAACTTGATGATGGATTAGATCTAGAAATGGGAGAAATCTATCACTGATCAAGCGTTCTGGGGCGACGTAGAGTAATTTAACTTTACCTTGGAGGATGTATTGTTCACGCGATCGCGTTTGGTAAGAGTTCAGACTGCTATTGAGAAATGTAGCTGCTACACCGTTTTTTCGCAGCGCTTCCACTTGATCTTGCATCAAAGCAATTAAAGGTGAGACTACAACAGTCAAGCCTTTTTTGATCAGTGCTGGTAGTTGAAAGCACAGCGACTTACCACCGCCTGTAGGCATAATAATCAGCAAATCCCGATTAGAAAGCGCATCTTCAACAATTTCTCTTTGTCCGGGGCGAAAATTATCATAACCGAAGTGATATTTCAGCGCTTTTTCTAATTGAGAGTACTGAGACATAGCGATCGCTTTTTTAGGCTTTCTGGGTAGGTAGTGATGAAGATACCAGGATTTTAACAATCCCCCGGCTGGAAGTTGCAATAATCATGATTATTGATTTTGATGTTCTTTGGCACTCGTTTGGTACTAATCTCTGAGATAGTGTGAAATAAAGAATCTGAGTTTTTAAAGAAGAAATTTTAATGACCTCAGTAGATTTTCCCAAACACAAAAAAGCCAAAGCCCTCAAACCCGGTAGCCGTCGCCCTGCTAAAGAACTGTGCAGCGAATGTGGATTGTGTGACACATACTATATTCATTATGTCAAGGAAGCCTGTGCTTTTATTAATCAGCAGGTAGAGGAACTCGAAGCACAGACACACACTCGTTCTCGCGATTTAGATAATGCTGATGAACTTTATTTTGGTGTTCATCAAACTATGATGGCGGCGCGGAAACAGCAGCCGATTCCTGGTGCGCAATGGACGGGAATTGTGAGTACGATCGCTATTGAAATGCTGAATCAGGACATGGTAGAAGGCGTGGTCTGTGTGCAAAATACCAAAGAAGACCGCTTCGGACCTATGCCTGTGATTGCCCGGACTTCAGAAGAAATACTAGCAGCGCGGGTAAATAAACCGACACTTTCACCAAATCTTTCTGTTTTGGAACAAGTAGAAAAATCAGGAATGAAGCGGCTGTTGGTGATTGGTGTTGGTTGCCAAATCCAAGCTTTGCGGACTGTGGAAAAGCAATTGGGTCTGGAAAAGCTTTATGTCTTAGGTACACCCTGTGTAGATAATGTGACTCGTGCTGGACTGCAAAAATTCTTAGAAACCACAAGTAGATCGCCTGATACCGTTGTGCATTACGAGTTTATGCAGGACTTCCGGGTTCACTTTAAGCACGAAGATGGATCAACAGAAACAGTTCCTTTTTTTGGCTTGAAAACAAATCAACTGAAGGATGTGTTTGCCCCTTCCTGTATGAGTTGTTTTGACTACGTCAATTCCCTAGCTGATTTGGTAGTTGGATATATGGGCGCACCCTTCGGCTGGCAATGGATTGTAGTCAGAAATGAACGCGGTCGGGAAATGCTGGAATTGGTCAAAGACCAGTTAGAAACTCAGCCAGTCATGTCCAAAGGCGATCGCACAGCAGCAGTCCAACAAAGTATACCAGCTTACGATAAAGGTGTTACCCTACCGATGTGGGCAGCAAAACTTATGGGTGTAGTAATTGAAAAAATCGGCCCCAAAGGTTTGGAATACGCCCGTTTCTCGATAGATTCCCACTTCACCCGCAATTATCTCTATGTCAAACGGAATCATCCTGAGAAATTAGAGGAACATGTTCCAGAGTATGCCAAGCGTATTGTAGGGCAGTATAAATTGCCGGAATAATGTTGTTGGTTGTTGGTTGTTTGTTGGTTGGAACTGAGATATTGCAGCCCACTCCATCGCCCAGAACTAAAGTTCCGGGCTTATAGCTGAAGTCCATTTAAATGGACTGAGGAAAATTTTATTAGTCCTCTTCAGAGGACTTGCGCTATCAGCCAAGGATTTTAATCCCTGGTTATTGTTGGAATTGATGCAAGATATTAGTTGAAACAAACAACAATCAATAACCAACCACCAACAACCATCACATAAAGCATGTTTACTCATACCAACTCATGTAATGCCTTAATTGTCGGTGCTAGTCAAGGTATCGGTTTAGGATTTGTAAAGAAACTACTACAATTGCAGGGTATTAATAGGGTTTATGCTACCTATCGTCAACCAAAATCAGCTGTTGAGTTAATAGCGTTGTCAGACCAATATCCTGAGAAACTAATTTGTCTGGCGATAGATATTACAGATGAGGCACAAATTTCTCAAGGTGTACAACTCCTGCGAGCAGAGATAGATAAACTACATTTAGTTGTTAACTGTGTTGGGGTTCTCCATGAAGGAACCCTGCAACCGGAAAAAAGCCTCAAACAGATTAACTCTGAGAATTTAATGCGCTATTTTCAGGTTAACAGTATTGGTGCAGTGCTGCTTGCTAAACATCTGTTACCGCTATTTCGTCATAGCGATCGCAGTGTTTTTGCGAGTATTTCTGCCAAAATCGGAAGTATCGGTGATAACCAGCTTGGTGGGTGGTATGGCTATCGCGCTTCTAAAGCAGCGCTAAATATGTTGATGCGAAACGTGGCAATAGAATATGGCAGAACCAGTCCAAAAACTATAGTTGTAACATTGCATCCTGGTACAACAGATACTCGTCTTTCTAAACCTTTTCAAAAGAATGTACCTCCAGAAAAACTCTTCTCGGTAGAACTTACCGTCAACCAATTGCTTGCTGTTATCGACCAGCTACAGATAGAGGATAGCGGACAGTTTTTTTCCTGGGATGGTAGTCGTTTACCTTGGTAGGGGTGAGAAATGTAAGGGGGTGGGGAGATGGGGAGTAAGTAGTTTAAAGAATGGGTAACCACTAACTACTAACCACTAACCACCAACAACCAACCAATTCAATAAATCTCTCTAGAGGTAATTTTTTTTGGAAATGATAACCTTTAAGATAATTTTAGATTTACAATCCAGCAAAAAAAACAGCTTGTTTACTTTTATTTTGAGGTGTAAAGTTTTTACCTATATGGATTACGTATAGCCTCTTCATTGCAGTACATAAAGTGCTTTATAGTGTATGTGGCACTTTGTGGTGTGAATATTAAATTTTTTCTAAACAAGCTTGTTAACATCTTGGCTTTTTTGAATAATTAAAATATCTTTTGACTTAAGGATTAAAGATGCGCTGCCAGAGCAAAATTTATGAATAATCCAGTAAAAACATCAAATGATTTAACAAAAGTTTTGGCAGAAAACAATAAAGAAGAAGAACTGATGCAAGAAGTTTTTCTGATTATTGAATATTTGACCAATAAAGAAGAAGCTACTGTCAAGCTCATCTTTGATCGTCTTTATGATGTAGGTTCAGTTCATCTAATTAACAAAAAGTTTCGCTCTCGACCTGTCAAGAAAATATTAAAATTTATAGCGAGAATGTCCAAGCCAGCATTTAGAATCTTTGCTTGGCATTGGGTGAAAAAAAACTGTCCTCTATTGATTACTAACTGGTTGCATCAACAAGTTACTTTTAGTAATAAAGTTGTAAAAAATGCAGAAATGATTATTGAGCAAAAACTCCCTCCAGCCGATTATATTTCAGAACTGGATGAGCAGACTAGAGAAGTTAAATTTTTGCGTTCTCAGGTAAAATTGCTGACAAGTGTTTTAATTGGAGTGGTGACTATATTTATTGGTAGTTTAATGTGGCTTAGTCATAACCTCACACCAGGGCGATCGCCACTACAAAATGTAGAACAATTACAGCGAGTTACCATACAAGAGGCTAGCACAGCTACACAAAAGTAGTAAATAGTGGGGAGTCAAATTCTGGCAGAAGTGTTAGAGGAAGTAATTCCAGATGGCGATCTTACTGTTCTAGTGCTGTTTTGCGGGAAAACGCTGTTTCTCTTTATGGAAATAAAGCGAACACAGATGCACACAGATAAACACAGATGAGATGTCGGTGTGGATCTGTGGTCATCGATCAAGAAAAAGTTAGGCGACGTGCAGAACCGTCATCTGGAAATTCTTGTTCTCCTTTACCTACAACCTCAACAATGACGTTGCGTGGGTGGGGAGTCCACTGTCCTTGCCTAGCTTGAATTTCTACTACTACTTGTGTATCTTCTAAGTACACTCGATAGGTTGTAGTTGAGCAAGCGCCATCACGGTAGGCAAAGGAATGTCCGTCATCTTCGTACAGTGTCCACTCGCCTATACCTGGGGTAACTCGCAACCGCAGTTGATTGAAGGGTGACTCGCCTACATACTGCATGACCGGACCAAGGGGAATTATTGATCCAGCACAGATGTACATGGGCATTTTTTCTATGGGTGCATCCGCAAGAATATAGGTTGCACCTTGGTAAGATTCTCCCGTCCACCAGTCATACCAAGTTCCTGCTGGTAGGTAAACCAGGCGTTTTTCTACCCCCGGTCGGTAGACGGGTGCTGCCATGAGGGATGAGCCTAAAAGTATTTGGTCGTATAATTCGTAGGTTTTGGGATCCTCTGGATAATGATAAAGCAGAGGTCGCAGAATTGGTGCACCTGTGGTAGCTGCTTCCCAGAACAGAGTGTATATATAAGGTAGTAATCGGTAGCGCAATTCAATGTATTGACGGCAGATTGCTTCTACTTGCGGCCCAAATTCCCAAGGTTCATGGCGCTTGGTGTTAATCATCGAGTGGGCGCGCATAAAAGGATACAACATTCCTGCCTGCATCCAACGGGCAAATAATTCTGGCGTAGCATCACCCGCAAATCCCCCAATATCTGCCCCGACAAATGCTACACCAGATAAACCTAAATTACAGAGCATCGGCAGGGACATTTCTAGGTATTCCCAGAGAGAGTGATTATCTCCTGTCCATACCGCCGACCATTTCTGTACACCCGCGTAACCAGAACGGGTCAAGACAAAAGTACGCGATCGCTCTCGCAATTTTTCCACTGCTTGGCGACAAGCACGAGCCATCATTAAGCCGTAGAGGTTATGAGTTTCGGCGTAGGTTGTACGCTCATCATCAGGGCCACTCGGTGCATCCATCGGGAAAAATATTTTTTGTCCGCCCTCATCTCCAAAGGGGCGATCGTTCATGGCTGGCTCATTCATATCATTCCAAATCCCAGCCACACCAACATCAGTCAGATTACGGTGCAAGTCTCCCCACCACTGACGCACCTCCGGGCGCAGAAAGTCCGGGAAAACAGCCCGACCAGGCCAGACATAACCATGAAAAACCTTACCGTCAGCCCTGCGGATAAAGTAATCCTTTTCTAAACCTTGATCGTAGACGGTGTAATCTGCTTGGGGTTCAAATTTTACTCCCGGATCGACGATAGTAACAACTTTGATTCCATCCTCGGCTAAGTCACTGAGCAATTTCTGGGGCTCTGGAAATCGGCGGGGATTCCACGTAAACACCCGGTAGCCAAACATGTAATCAATATCTAAATGAATGACATCACAGGGAATACGGCGCTGACGCAATTGCTGTACTAATTGCCGGACTTCTGATTCTGAGTCGTAACTCCAACGGCATTGATGATAACCCAAAGCCCACTGTGGCGGTAGTGACATTCGCCCTGTTAATTGGGTGTAAGTCTGAACTATCTCTGCGGGTTCGGGACTGTAAATAATGTAGTAGTCCAGTTCTCCACCAAGGGTTTCTAATCGTAAAATATCTGGTTGGTCAACCCCAACATCAAAACGGCTCCAAAAGGTAGTGTTAAAAAACAAACCATAGCCTACCCCCTGACGCAGCGCCATAAAAAACGGAATGGCTTGATACATTGCGTCTGTCAGCATTGTGTAATCTAAGCTATCCGTTGTCCAGTTTGTAAAACGCTTACCTTTTTGATTCAGTAATCCTACCCGTTCCCCAAAGCCATAATAATTTTCTTCTGTCTCGATTCGCTTCCAGCAAGCAACTTGGGATTTATCTGTTCCCAGTTGTCGCCAACCTATACCCAAACCTGTATCTTGGGCAAAAGGACGACCTGCTTTGTCAAAAAACTGGACTCGACAAGGATGAAGCTGAACGCATATCCGTATTTTGTCGGTTTCTATTATTACCTCATTTGCTGTTTCCTGGATATCAAAAGCTACAATAGGCCATTCCTCATCTTTCGGCGTGACAGCCCAGGAACGCCTGGGTCTAAACTCTCCTGTAGGTGAAAAGCGTACACGGATAAGGTTAGGAGCAATTATGTAGAGAGACAGGCGAGCAACACCAAGGTTAAAATCTATACCTCTATTTTGGCGTTGGATCTGCTCAACAGATGCGATCGCATTCCAAACTGGTTCACCGATGGGTAATTCTCCGGCAAATTCTGGCATATTTAATCAATTTGGCTCTAGATGCAGGCAAGTATAATTATTGGCGTCAGCCACAATTTCATTACCTTAAATAAAAGTAGGTAATTTTTGCATCAACCACGGGAAGTATAAAAAAACTTCCCTTATCCCTTAGTCATTTCTTCTTAATGACCTTCTTCTAAAACATCCTCAAGCAAAGGTGCAAGTTCTTGATTTAACCTACCCGATCGCACAAATTCTGCATAGGTGTCTGCTTCTACCGAAAGTAATTCCATTCGCAACTGTTCGGCTGTGAAGTCTCGCAGATTAGGATATTCATTATGTAATTTATCAATTTGTTCTTCTAAACGCTGAAGTTCGCCTTTGATTAAAGTCTCTTGATAGCGGTAAAACTCTGGCTCGAGTCCTGGACGTTCTTCTACTTTCCCCAGGTATTCTAATACACGTTTGAGCGCAGTTTGACGAGCAATGAATTCTAAATATTGCTGTCGCAATGGCTGTTCACCCAGAAGTTGGAGCTTTTCTAACAAAGGCTTGGTAGTTAATCCCTGCACTAACAAAGTAAACAAAACAACTCCAAATACGGTATTGATCAGGTCTTCTCGTTCACTCAGGATACTCGGTACACTCAACGCTAGGGCAATAGAAACAGATCCTCGTAGACCTCCCCACCAGAGTATAGTTTGTTCTGGTAAAGGAATATTGGAATTAGCAAGGCGATTACTGAGAAACCCTAAACCGTAGACTGCGATCGCTCGTGCTAAAACCATTCCCACAATAGTCACGGCTATGATTGTCAGATTTTCTGCCAAGTCAACGAATCTAACTTGATCACCAATCAACAGAAAGACTATTGAATTCACAAAAAAAGCTAAAAATTCCCAAAATTCACTGACTATTATCCGTGTTCGTGGGTTCATGCCAATTCGGGAACCGAAATTTCCCAAAATCAAGCCAATAGTCACAACTGCTATCACACCCGATCCACCCAATTCTTCGGCAATGATATAAGTTCCGTAAGCAGAAACAAGAGTCAAAGATTGTTCCACCAATGGTAAATCAAATCTTTGGGTGAGATAGGAAATACCAAACCCAATCAAACCACCTACGGCTAAACCAACGCCGACAACCGTAAATAGTTGCACTACCACAGGCTGAATTCCCAGTTGTGCTTTTCCCAAAGATAATGCAACTAAAAAACTGAAGGCAACAACTGCCATACCATCATTAAATAAACTCTCGCCCTCCATCAATGTTGTCAGACGTTTATCTACCCCCAGTTCTCTAAACAAAGCTGTAACTGAAACAGGATCAGTAGCCGATAAACTTGCTCCCACTAACAATGCTGTTGTTAGGGGTATTCCTGCCACGAAATTCAAACCCAGTGCTACACCTGCAATGGAAATTAATACTCCTATGACTGCATACAGACAGATAGGAATAAAATCTTGCTTTAAGTTAGACCACTTTAAATTCCAGGCGGCTTCAAATAATAAAGGTGGCAGAAAAATCGCCAAAATTAATTCTGGAGAAAGATTGACTAATCGTACATCTACTAGAGCTAATCCCAACCCTGCTATTACCAAAAGTAATGTGTAGGGAATATGGCGAAACCAGCTAAATACTTGCGGTAAAGTCGCCACAGTTAGGGAAACCGAGAGTACCAGGAGAAATTGCTTTAAATTTTGTTCGATTGCGACTTCGCCGACAGCAGATTCCAGTGCCATGTCAATATTTCTTTATTTCTGTTTAAGTTAAGATTTTTCCTTACTTTACCGAAGAAAGGCAAAGGGCAGAGGGTAAAAGGATTGTTGTATCATCTCATGCAACGAAAAAATTTTGCTTTCTTACCACATAGGTGGATATTTTGGCAATAAAGATGTTAAAGTTACAGCCTATAAACATTTATTTCGTCTTTGTATGAACAAGTTCAGATTATGGAAATGGTTACCCCACCCTAATGCATGGCTGAACGCTCTAATCCTATCTGTGCTGATGATTGGGTTTGTAACCATGATCCGGCGCGATCATGACTTATGGCTAAACTTCGCAAAATGGTCAGAAAAACCTGAGTCAGCTACACTATTGGCAATCTTTGTACTGATATTACCCATACCAGCGATCGCTTTTGCGCATCACTTTTTTTTCAGTCGCTTTATTCCTGCTGTTCCAGGAGAAAAAATTAATGTAATTCAAGGGTTTTTCCCAGGATTGATTAGTTGGAGAGAAAGTTTATATGGCTGGTTGGTACTTGTTTTATCTACACTGACGGCTATTTTAATTTGTACCCCTCTTTTACCTTTATTTCAGTTGAACTATAGTCAGGTCATCGCTGAATCTGGTCAACATTACAGTAAACTCAAAGCTGTGTTTGCTGTGATCTGGCTGATTAGTGCTGCGGCTTTTTACCAAATTGAGTATTTATTTAAGTGTCGTTTAGTTTTTGGTAATAATGTTAGTTTTGAAGCTGAAAGTGTAAATACCCCTATATTAGATACACTTCCCATTAATAACCCACAACCAGAAGCTAATGTTACAGAAATACCAAAAACGGAAGAAGTAACGAAAAAGAAATCAAGCTTCTTTAGCTTTAGTAACAAATCTCGCAAAATATCTAGACAAATATTTACATTTGTTTTAATTCCCTTGGTCGCTCTATGGCTATATTCATTTGCTAAATTGCCAGAATTTAGGCAAAGTATATCAGCAAATGTCTCGGCTGAAAATTCATCAACACTCACTGCTAATGAAGTCAAAGCAAAGGACAATTATCTCAAGGCAATTAATCAAGCTAGACGTACAGCAAAACTGGCAAAGCTAGCACAATCTGAAGATGAATGGAAGATAGTTGTCGAAAATTGGGACGAAGCGATCGCTCTATTAAAAACTGTACCATACACTAGCTCTAACTATGGCATGGCTCAGCAAAAAATTATACAATACCAAATTCATCGAGAATTTGCTCAGCAATATGCTACGGGTAGTAATTAAAGCATTTATAAAGTTTGTAGAAACTATAAAAAGTAAATTAAACTATCTGCCTTATATCATCTTTGTATCTAAATTCTTGGTAAAAACACTGAGGAAATAATTTTAGATATAAGGTTATATTTTATGCAACTGGTATGTTTTTAGCTCTTCACTACAATCATTTATGACACAAGTAAAAATTTTTGAACTTGCAAGACAAGGCGACGTTCAAGCCATTACGTCCTTGATGAACAGCCAACTACAGCTAAAAAATGTCACAGCAAAAGTTAGCATTAAGAATGGTTATTTACGGGTGAGATTGGAATCTAATCAAATACCAGATAAACAAAACTTGGTCAAGTACGTACGTCAAGAAATCATTGGTTTAAAGTCTGAATCTATTAAAAAAGTTAAAGTTGATGGTTTTCAACAAGGAAAAAGTTTTCCTTGTTGGAGTCAAGTACTAAATTTAGAATTACAACATAAATATACTCCCGCATCTTTAGGTAAGCAACCGACAAGTAATGTTTTAGTAGAAACAAAACAACTTAATAATATTAGCCTTAATAAATCTAATTTTAAACAAATGTTATCTTTTTTTCAAACAGAATTTAGTCTAAAATTTATAATTATACCTTTAGTTTTCATTAGTATTTATCTGATTGTAGAAAACTATCTATTTAAAAAAGAAGGATGTGTTGCTCAAAGCAATTTGCAAGATAAAGAAATAAATTATTGTAAATAAGAAGATTGATATAGTTAGATAGTTAGACTTTTTATATATTCGAAATCATCTTATTAATATTTTTTTACATCATATTTTGATAATGGCAGAAACACAGCTATCATACCGAGTGAAGACAAAAGCCCAAAACAAGGGCTTTTTTAATTTTTGATCCCATGTATTCTCTTTTACTATAAATATATAATGCTTCTATAGATAGATGAATTTAATATATTAGAGTGTAGTTTTTAATTAATACAAAGATAATAATTGACATCTGGCAGCAATCTTAATAAATTTTTCGAGATTAAACCAATGGGACAATACAAATACTAAATTAAACAAGAATGATTATGAATATTTATAATCAAAAATCACCCTATAACAACTCAAATTATTTAGGACAAAAAACTTTAGAAACCCCGCTACCAAATAGTCAGCAGCAAGATCCACTGATTGCAAAAGCTTTGCAAAAAGAACAGTATATTGGTATTTTTAGCCTTGCGATCGCTATTATTGCAGCTGTCGGAATAATCAGTCGCCGAGTCGAATATGCTATTTTGTTCGCTATTTTCCTCAGCCTTATTCTCATTGCTTTATTTTTAGTGATATAGCATTTGCAAAATTTCTCTAGCGGCGCGATCGCACACTCCCAATTCTCCTATAGACCGTTGCATTTGTTGATAATCTGCTTGGATTTGCTGTTTACGTTCCTGGTTGAGCAAAAATTCCATTGCTGCTTCAATAATATTCTCTGGTGACGCTTGTTCTTGGATAAATTCTGGTACGATTCCCTTCATCACCATCAGGTTAACTGGTGAGGCAAAGGGAAAAGTTATTTTGAGGATATGACGAGCAACCCAGTAAGTAAAAGGACTGAGGCGATAAACAACCACCTGTGGCACTTTCAACAGGGCAAGTTCTAAATTTACAGTCCCACACTTAGTAATTGCTAAATCAGCAGCAGCGAGTACTTCATGTTGTTGACCAGAAATTACAGTGGCTTGCAAACCATACCGTTGTATTTGTTTTTCTATTCTTTCTCGGTATATTTCTAGAGATAAGGGAATCCAGAAATGTACTTGCGGCAGTTTAGCTTGCATTATTTGTGCCGCTTGGAACATTACAGGTAAAAGATACTTGAGTTCTTGATGACGGGAGGCAGGTAAAAGTGCCACAGCGATCGCATCATCGGCAATTCCCAGCTGCCTGCGTGCTGCTTCTCGGCTAGGAAATTGTTCTATTCTATCTACAAGAGGATGACCTACCCAAGTAACTTTTGCACCTTTGTCTTGAAAGTAACGTGCTTCTTCAGGGAAAATAGCTAATAATTTATCACAAACATGAATAATTCGCTCTGTATTACCAAGATTAATTGAAGAAACCCAAACTTGGGGAGCAATATAATATACAATAGGGACTTGCGGCATTTGGCGGCGAAGATAATTGCCGATACCAAGATTTGGCCCCATGTAGTCAATCAACACTACCAAATCAGGCGGGTTTTGCTTGAGATAGGCGATCGCCCGGCGCTGGACTTGCAGAGTTGGCAGTACAAAAGGTAGAGATTCTAACAGACCAAAAGAACCAATTTCGCTGGTATTACCCAGTAAAATTGCTCCTGCTGCTGCCATTTTGTCACCTCCAAGGGCTACAATTTCTAGTTCCAACCCAGCAGCAATCGCTTGCTTTCGCAATGCTGCTACTAATAGCGACCCCTGCAAATCGCCAGACACTTCACCAGTACTAATAAATATTTGCATTTTGGAATTGGGTATGGGGGGAGTGTGGGGTGATGGGGTGATGTAGAGACGCGCTGTTTGAAGTGTCTGGGAGTGGGGGAGGTAAAAATCTCCCTTTGTCTCCTTTGTCCTCCTTATCTTCCCCAGTTCCCACTCCCTTATTTTCAAGACTCATCATCTCTACTGTTTGCTTTTCCTTTTCCAGGAATTAAACCGCGTCTTCCTGGCATTTGCGAAAGTAGGAGAAAACGACGCAAGTGCTGTAAATGTTCTGTATCTCCCAACAGTTCTAGTTCTTCTAAGGCATCTTTGAAAAGTAAATCTGAACGGTAGAGAATACGGAAGGCTTTTTTCAAGATTTGTAAGTCATTAGCAGACAAACCAGCGCGTTTGAGTCCTACAAGGTTGAGCGATCGCACTCGGGTGGGATTTCCCTCGACCAACATATATGGAGGGACATCCCGGTCAATACGGCTCATTCCTCCTACCATTGCGTGCTTACCAATATGCACAAATTGATGGATACCCAGAACTCCACTGATTGTTGCTCGTGACTCAATATGAACATGACCTGCGATCGCTACTGCATTGGAAATAGTCACAGAGTCTTCAATCACACAGTTATGTGCCACATGAACGTAAGCCATCAGCAGATTACCGTTACCAATCATCGTGGCTTCACCTAAACCAGTAGCACGGTTAATGGTCACGTATTCGCGAATGCGATTGTCGTCACCAATTTTGACCCAGCTAGTTTCACCAGTGTATTTTCGGTCTTGGGGTTCCATACCAATGGCAGCCCCCGGAAAAATTTGATTTCGGGCTCCAATTTCCACAGGCCCATCTAGCACTACATGAGCGCCAATTGTAGTGTCAGGACCTACTTTCACATGCCCACCAATCACAGCATAGGCACCGACTTCCACTGTCGGGTGCAGCTCCGCGTTAGGATGAATTACAGCAGTTGGATGAATAAGCGTCTTCAAGGGTGCATCTCCAGAACAGTAAGCGTGCTAAGTTTTTTGCCAGACGCGCCACGGAGCGTCTGATTTCAGTAGCCGAAAGCATCAAATTGGTACAGGTGTGAGGGCAGTGAATATATGGAAATCAGACTGTAACAGCTGTTGTTTGTTGTTGCTGATATCCCTAATACAAAATTTTGTAGAGGCGCTTCACGGTAATGCCTCTACCACAAGAATAAATTTTTAGCTTACGAGGGAAAACATTAATTCACCTTCAGCAACTAACTGACCGTCAACCTCGGCGCGAGCTTGCATCTTACCGAAACGACGTTGTTTTATCCATAACAGTTCCACAGTCATGAGCAGCTGATCACCGGGAACAACTTGGCGACGGAAACGGACTTTATCAATACCAGCGAATAGAAAGAGTCCGCCTTCCAATTGTGGCACTTGTGTCATTACGACACCACCAACTTGGGCCATTGCTTCTACGATCAGCACCCCTGGCATAATTGGACGTCCCGGAAAATGCCCTTGAAAATGGGGTTCGTTAATTGTGACGTTTTTAATGCCAACAGCTCGTTTCCCGGGCGTGTAGTCGATAATTTTGTCTACAAGTGCAAAGGGGTAGCGATGTGGTAGAAGTTTCTGAATTTCTTCTGCTGTGAATGTAACTTTTGTTTCAGAGTTACTTGTAGTGGAAGAATCGAACTGCTCCTGAATAGGTCCTGACGTGGGGTTATCGATAGAATTTACTTCGGTGACAGTAGCCATTGATGGGTGGGGTTGATTTTTAGTTGTGGTCTTGTAGGTAATTGAATTTAATTTAGTTTAAAGTTGGTGGTTGTTTGGACAACCACCAACTTTAAACAAAGAACAAAATTAACGCAATTCCCAAATTTTCTGTGCCAGTTGCACGTGTAAATTGTGGCTGGCTTTATACGCCAAAAAATGAGCATGGGGGAAAGGCCCTATTAAACTCAAATCTCCTACTAGATCCAAAATTTTATGACGTACTGGCTCATTTGCAAATCTTAATGGTGGATTTAGCCAACCATCAGGCCCACACACAAGAGCATTTTCTAAGCTTCCACCCTTAATTAACCCGGATTTTTGCAGGTATTCAATTTGATGTAGTAAACCGAAGGTACGGGCAGGGGCAATTTCTGTGATGAAGCTAGCATCAGACTTTCCTGGTTCAAAACTTGGAGACCAACTGTGCCATTGATTACCAATAGCAGGAAGTTCAAAATCAATGCCGTAGGTAAAGCGAGTAATTGGTGCAGGGAAAGCGCAAACGAAAGCATCATCCTGACGTACCCATATCGGCTCATTGATGAACAAAGCCTGAGATTTTTTAGTAGAGGTTTGCGGTATTAATCCCACTTGGGTAATACTTTCTACCCATACCTTTGCCGAACCATCCAACAGTGGTACTTCTGGACCGTCAATTTCAATACGGGCGTTATCTACACCCACACCCACCAATGCAGCCAATAAATGCTCTACTGTCCGAACACTTTTCTCATCTTTACCTAGCTGAGTTGATAGAACTGTTTGAGTAACAGCAGGTACTTGGGCTGGAATAATTGGAGTGTTGGGCAAATCTACTCGTACAAAGTAACGTCCACTGTCTACCCCGGCTGGTAGTATCCGTACTTGGGTAGTTACACCACTATGCAGTCCCACTCCGGTGAGAGTAATTTCAGATGCGAGGGTTTGTTGCATAAAATTAGGTCAAGGGTCAATGGTCAATTGTCAAGGGTCAATGGTCAATTGTCTAAGAAGTCTGGACTATGGACTATTGACTCTTGACTACTTAGAATCTTTCCCCAATACCAAAATTGATACGGCTATCTCCTTGATCGTTGAAGCCGTAGTCTATGCGGATGGGGCCAAGTGGTGACTGCACACGCACACCAAGACCATAGCCGTAGCCACTACCGCTTTTATCGAGTAAATCTCCAGCCTCTGTTTCCGTTCCCAAGTCAGTAGCAGCATCAAAAAATAGAGCGCCGCTAACTACGGAGAAAACAGGGAAGCGATACTCAACTGTGGCTTGCAAGAAACTACTACTACTAGCTAATGCACCCTCTTCATAGCCCCGAACGGAGTTACTTCCACCCAAAGTAAAAGCTTCGTAGGGAGGTACATCACCAAGTATGGTTCCTCCTTGGACGTTGAAAGCAATAGTTTGTGCGCCTTTGGTAAAGTTAGTGAATCTTACGGGAAGATAGTAGCTATAGCTACCCCGTACCTTACTCATGAAGATATTACCTAGTCCTACTGGTACGGACTGTTCCAAGCCTAAGCGGAAGAAGGAACCTCTAGTTGGTTGCAAAGCATTGTCACGTTTGTCGCGCACTGCTGCTAATTGCAATGTCAGCAAGTCATCTTGACCAGTTCCAGATTCGGTCAGTTCAATGATTTTTTTAGGCTGGCCATTTTCATATATTGTTCCTTCCTCTCTGATATTACCGTCAGAATCACGAGTGGAAACTCGTTGATATCTTATACCAGCTGAAGCTGTCCATTCTGCACGCTCATGGGGATTTTTAGACAAAGGACGGCTAAAGTTGATACCGCCACCTAAACGTAAAATCCGAGGTGTATCACCATCGTCTTCACCTGATTGAAAGGTTTCGATGTTATCGTCTTTTCCTTCAAAAATCAATGAAATGGAGCGACTACGGAAAAGGTTTGCCGTATAAGAAGTTCGATATGGGTCTCCAGCTATCCAAGGATCTGTAAAGCGGACATCAAACAGCAATTCCCGTTGACCAACTTCTAACTCAGCCCCCAATTTTTGGTTTCTACCATTCAGGTTTTGCTCTTGATAGCTGATAGTACCAAACAATCCACTAGCAGAACTAATACCTGCACCGGCGGCGATGGAACCGCTGTTACGTTCCACTACGTTGACTTGGACATCCACTTGGCTGGGGTTAGTACCAGGGTTGAGGGAAACATTTACATCTTCAAACAGTCCTAGACCGTAGACCCGTTGTAAGTCTCTTTGTATGATGTTGCGGTTAAATACTTGTCCGGGCTTCAATTGGATTTCCCGTGTAACAATATACGGTTGCGTCCGTCCCCTAATCGGTTTTCCGTCTTTGTCTGTTTCTTGACCTTCTTTATTACGATATTGGACACTAATGTCTTCTACGACCCCTTCTGCAACAGTGAGGGTGACTACTCCATCAGGTGATACCTGTGGTGAACCAACAACTTGTGCTAGTACGTAGCCTTGGTCTTGATATACCTTAAGTAACTGTTTAATGCCTTCTTGTAACTCACGTAAGTTCAAGATTCTTCCATACTGGTTGCTAAAGATTTGATTAACAGTATTTGGAGGTAGTACGGAAGGTACATTTGTACCAGGATTAGCGTCAATTCTGACTTGACTGAGAGTGGGATTTAACTGAACTAAAAATGTGACTCGTACCCCTAATGGTGTATCTTCTGGCACTGCTTGTACATTGGAGAAAAAGCCAGTAGCAAAGACGGAATTAATATCTTCTTGCAGTTGCGATCGCGTTGTCGTCCGTCCTGGTTGAGTCCGAATTACCCCGTAAACTTGGTTTTCCTGTTCTGCTGGTAGTGGTTGTCCAGTCTCCGTCCTAATCACAACCTCTGATACTAATACGCGAGGTTCTGCTTCTGTTGTTGGTTGTTGTTGGTTGGTTGTTGGTTGCTGTTCAGTATCTGGTTGTTGGTTGGTTGGTGGTTGATTGATTAATGGTTGTTGGTTGTTGGTTGGTTGTTGATTCGTTGGTGGTTGTTGATTCTGGGAAGGTGGTTTTTGATTATTGGGAGGTTGAGTGTTCTGAGGAACAATCGTGGGAGAATTCTGGGCAGTTTTTGGGGTTGTTAATGTTATGGTCTGGGGTGTTGTTTTTAGTGCTGATGCCCCGGGAGTGCTAACAGAGACTTGTTGATTGGTTGTCTGTGTTCTAAGTGTTGTTGGCTTTGTTTTTGGAGATAATTGTATATTTTCTGACTTATTATTAGTTAATCTTGTTAACTCTAGTGTCGTCTTTTTTGCTGAAAATACTTCAAAAACTTCTTGTTCTGGACTTGCTGTTGATGTTGTATCTTGAACAGTTTGTGTAGTATTTGGAATAGTAGAAGTTGGGATTGTCACCTCTTGTGTTGTATCAGTAGTTGGCAATCCCGCGACAACTTCTTGGTCTTGATTTGTTGTCGGTACAACAACATCTGCTGTTTTTTTTGAATTATTTGCGGTTTGCGCGTTAGCATGAAGCGAACCGCCCAGAGGTGTGGCGATCGCCACCATTGTCATTAAAACTGGAGATAAGCGCATTTTATTTTGATTTTTCTTCACTTCCACGCACCATCAAAGAAAGATTTTGCTTTATGTCAAAGTTGGTTTTTGGTCAGTAGTTAGTGGTTAGTAGTTAGTGGTTAGTTGTTCACAACTCCTCACACTCCCCCACCTCTCCACCTCCTCAATTACCCTTTTTCCACTGCTTCTAGCACTCTTCTTAAAACCTCCTGGTAAGCATCCTCAACATTACCTAAGTCCCGACGAAAGCGGTCTTTATCTAGTACACGACGGTTAGGGTCATCCCCTGCGGATACGTCCCATAAACGACAAGTATCGGGACTAATCTCATCTGCTAATAGCAACTGCTGTTGTGAGTCCAAACCAAATTCTAGTTTGAAGTCCACTAAGGTAATGCCACACCCCTGGAAAAACTCTTTGAGAAATTCGTTAATTTGCAATGCAAGATGGATTATACTGTCAACTTGTTCCGGAGTTGCTAATTCCATCAGCAGTATGCGATCGCGAGTCAACAGAGGATCTCCCAATTGGTCATTTTTGTAATAAAATTCCACCAATGGCATCTTGAGTACAGTTCCCAGTGGTAATCCTGTTTGTTGACAAAGGCTACCCGCAGCAATGTTCCTGACAACCACTTCCAATGGCAATATTTTTACCGCCTTGATCCGCATTTGGTTGGGAGCGGGACTTTCAATAAAGTGAGTCTTGACACCCCGGGCTTCTAGCTGTTGAAATATTTTACTAGAGATGATATTATTTACAGTCCCTTTGTTTTGGATACTACCGCGTTTTTGAGCGTTAAATGCTGTCGCATCATCTTTAAAAACAGCCAGTAAGATTTCCGGGTTATCCGTAGGGTAGATAATTTTGGCTTTACCTTCGTAGAGCTTGGTTTGGGCAGTCATGGCAGGTAGTAAATTTAGGTTCAATGGCTGGCTTGTATGCATTTAAGCTTAACCATTTTATCTTTTGTTTTTAACCATTAGTCATCAGTGCAATACCTAAGTAAAACTGTTGACCCAAGATAGATGCACAAATTAAGGGCGGGAATTTAACATAAATTATGTATTGGTTATATTCCCAGAAGTCGTAGCTATTTGTCACAATAAAAGTAAATAAATTAAATGTATAAACTAATACAGCACTATAGATTATTAATTCAAAGTTCAATACGATTGTTATTTAGCAGAAATTATGAAAGTTCGGCAAACTTACTCAAAACTAAATAATGAATCTTTGCCAAAATTGACATTGGCAAGTATTTAGATAAAGTTTAAACAGTAAAGAAAAAAAGAATCCTCATTAACCTTTCTCCTTTACCCGTTCCCAGATTTTGAGATCAATACAAGGATTGTAAATTGTTAGTTTGTGATTCAAAACAATGAAGAAGGTAAAATTTGGATAAAAAATGCCTAACAAAGATGATTTTCTTTATCCCCGGGGTCGCTACTACGGTCAGGTCAAGCCAGAAAATTTGGTATTTAATGCTAATCTACAGGAATTTGCCCAAAAAGTCAGTTATATCTGCAATCTGGAGACAGCCGGTAAGATATCTCCTGATGAGGCTTATGAGAATATCAAGGAGCTTTGGAAAAATTTGAAACAAGCGAAAAAACAGTTAAGAATTGGTGAAAATCCTTTCCGAATGGATGATGATGGTAATCAACCAGAGTAGTTAATTAGTCATGAGTTGTTAGTTATTCACTGCGCTACCGTGTTCCCCGTCTCTCAATTTCCTTATTTATTCATCATTGTCCAAACTCCATCCCAAGAGTTTGGTAGACTTTGCTTGAGGTAATTACGAGCGCGTTCCAAATGAATATCAACGACCTGATCTATTGGTCGGATTCTTTTTGCTGCTTCAAAGTAGACGATCGCACTCTCAAAATTACGGTTGAGATAGGCGTTCCGTCCAGCATGGTAGAAAGAGAGGAATTCGTGGGTTGTGGCGTCTAGAGGCGTAGTGCAATCGCCTATTAATTCATAAATATTTACAGCTTGGTGTTTACCTTTAACCCGAATTTTATCTAATTCACGCACCCAAATGCGATCGCGGCACAATTGGTAAGTAAATTCACTGATAATAATATCACAACCATATTCTTTTGTGATCGCTTCTAAACGCGAGCTGAGATTGACGCCATCACCGATGACTGTATAATCCATGCGTTTGTGAGAACCGATATTACCGGAAACTACTTCCCCGGAACTAATTCCAATGCCAATATGAATTTTTGGCTGTTCTTGAATCACGCGTCGTTGGTTAAATTCTTCTAATCGCTGTCGCATTTCCAAAGCAGCTTGTACAGCTTTCCAAGCATGATTTTCCGTAAGCGGGAGTGGCGCACCAAACACCGCCATTAAAGCGTCGCCAATAAATTTATCGAGAGTACCTTCGTGGTTAAATACCGCCTCTACCATCGTTTCAAAATACTGGTTTAGCAGCGATACCACCTCAGCCGCACCGAGATTTTCTGTCAGAGTGGTGTAACCTCTAATATCAGAAAACAAAACGGTGACTTCTTTGCGTTCACCCACCATTAAAGCATCTTCTCCCAATGCCATAACTTGTTCAGCGACACGAGGAGTTAGGTAGCGGTACATGGTATTTTTCATCCGCTTTTCTCGGCTGATATCTTCTAAAACTACCAAACCACCCCGCACCCCTCCTTCTGGGTTTGTCAGGGGGTTAACAGTTAAATTGATGCTACGTTCAATTTGATTGACACTATCTGCACTGAGTAACTTCGATTGGGGAGTTAAAGGTTGGTTCCAGGGGATAAAAAGATCAGTTTGAGTGCGATCGCGAATTGCTAAAATGTAATTTTTTGTATCTTTATCTGTAGTATATAAATATAATCCCACCGTCAAACTTTGCTCCGGTACATAATGTCTTGCACCTGTTTTTAAACTATCTTGCAGCCGCATTTGTAAATTATCAATTGGTACAACCTCCCACACAAAGCGACCAATTAAATTTTGTTCCCAAGCAACTTTATTATGTTTAGCATTTCCATCTATTAATGGACAACCTAGCAATTCTAAAGCTGCATCATTAATAGTCACGATGCAACCTTCCATATCTGTAGAAATTACTGCATCAGAAAGACTTTGGAGAATATCTTTCTGATATTGTTTTTCTAATAGTACATTTTCAAATAAACGGGCATTTTCTAAAGCAATTCCGGCTTGAATATTAAAAGCCCGCATAAATTCTTCATCCGAAGCACTAAAACTGCCTTGTTGTTTATTAATTAATTGTGTCACGCCAATTAATTCATTAGTAGAATTAAATACTGGTAAACATAAAATATTGCGAGTTACATACCCAGTTTTTTTATCTGTACTGGGGTCAAAACGAGGGTCTTTATAAGCATCAGGAATATTCAACGCTTCACCAGTAGAAGCTACATAGCCAACAATTCCACGGTTAGCAGGAATGCGAATTTCCATCATTTTTTTGCCATCAGCCGCTGCTATTTTTGTCCAAAGTTCTCCCATTTCCTTACGATATAAAAATAGCGTGCTGCGGTCTGCTTGCATTAAAATTCGTGCTTGTTCCATCACTATTTGCAAAGTCGCTTCTAAGTCTAGACTTTGACCCAGTGTTTGAGTTGCCCGCAAAAGCGCCGTTGCACCCCTTTGATTGCGCGCTGCGACATAGAAAGATTGGCAACTTTCTAAGATAATACCTATAGCAGAAGCAAAATCCCGAAATCGTTCTTCATCTTCACTGTCAAAAGGAATATTTCCAGCTTTGTTTGCCAGTTGTACTACGGCGACAACTTGATTTTTACTGCTTAAAACTGGCATACATAGAAGATTATCAATCTTATAGCCCATTTGTTTTTCTAAATCTGAGCTAAACAGAGAATGAGTAGCAGTATCAGATATATTTAAACATTCACCTGTACTAGCAACATAACCAGGGATACCAACAGTAATCGGAATACGAATTTCTAAAGGCTTATGAATATTATCTTGAATAATTTTTGTCCAAAGTTGACCTTTATCGTTGTCTACTAAAAAAATAGTAGTATGTTCAGCTTGGAGAATTTGACCTATTTTTAATGTAATGGCCTCTAAAACTTTCTCCAGCATTGTTTCCAGGGCTTCGTTATTGATCAGCTCAATTGCCCTCAGAAATTGCTGAAATTCCGCAGTAATAAAATCTAGTAAGCAAACAAATTCGTTAACAGAAAGGTCTTTAACACGACGTAATAAAGCGTGAGTGCGATTAACTTGAGTCAGTTCAGTTAATGTAGCTAGGACGCTACCAGTATTAAGGAGTGCCATGAAATTTTAGATTTTAGATTTTGCGAAAAGTTTGAGCTAGGGCTTGGGGCGCTCAGAGCTTTTCAAGACGGATTTTAGACTTTAGATTTAGATTTTGGACTAGTAACTAGGTTATAGTTAATGGTTTATAGTAATCAAAAATCAACAATTAACTACTACATGAATCCCAATCCAAAATCCAAAATCCAAAATCTAAAACCAGATTACGCTGCTTTGGGTAATTCAGAATAAATTACCTTTTGATAGTAATCTTGCAACTGACGAGTGGCAGCTGCCCATCCCCAACGTTCAGCTTCTCGGCGGGCATTTTGACGAATAGATTCTCGTTCTTGTTTCATTTCTAGTAAGCGCAGGGTAGCAGCGATCGCACCTTCATCACCTGCATCAGGAGCAAATAGGTATCCATTGACACCATCTGTTACTATATCAGGAATGCCGCCAGAACGGGCTGCTACTACTGGACATCCTGCTGCCATTGCTTCTAGGAGTACTAGACCCAATGTTTCTGTGCGAGAAGGGAAAATAAAGGCATCAGCGCTAGCAAAAGCTGAAGCTAATTCTTTGCCAACCAGGTAGCCAACAAAATGAGTGTTTGTGTTGGCAAAGTGCTTTTCTAAGGCTTGGCGGTGGGGTCCATCTCCCACCAATGCGAGTCTGGCTGCGGGGATAGCTTCTAGTATGGGTTTGATCCGCTCAATTTCTTTTTCAGCAGAAAGACGTCCAACGTATAATAACAAGGGACTATCTGGGTGATTTTGGGACAGACGCGATCGCATTTCCTCAGAGACTAAGCTAGGATGAAATGTTTCTGTATCTACTCCCCGTTGCCACAAGTTTACTCTTTCAATTCCGTGGGCTGTCAGTTCCTCCATCATTGCTGTAGAGGTACACAAATTTAAAGCAGCTTGATTGTGACCTGCTTTAAGCAATTCCCACAATAACCCCTCAAGCATTCCTAAACCGTAATGCTGGAGATATTGAGGCAAGTGGGTATGATAAGAAGCCACTAAGGGAATATCAAGCACCTTGCTGTAGAATATACCAGCTAATCCTAAAACAGCTGGATTGACCACATGAATAATGTCTGGCTGAAACTGTTCCAAAATGTAACCAATGGCTGGGCGCGGTAGTGCCATTTTTAACTCAGGATACAGAGGTAGCGGAAAGCCAGAGACACCATATATTTTGGCTCCTTTATATTCTGTAATACCGCCATCCGGGCAAATTACTAGTACTTCGTCGCCACTGCGTTGTAAATGTTCAATAGTATGACGTAGGCGTGTAACAATGCCGTCAACCTTGGGCAGAAAGGTTTCGGTAAATAGAGCAATCCTCATAAAATATCATTCACTACAGGCACGGTGTTCAGATAATTCCAGCTTCTGGGCAATTTCAGCACTACTTACAGCGCAAACTGTTGCATAAACAACAGATTGGTCGTCATACTGTGCAAGAATATGACGACCAGTTTTCGGTCAGCAACTCACTTTAATTAAATAGGGTTGTCTAACCAGCCTCATTCAGGTTTTACCCTGTGTTTTAAGTATGATTGAAGTTAATCAATTTTGGATTTTAGATTGACTCATCCAAAATCTAAAATTGGCATGGTTAAGATGTCTTGTTAGGCAGGGTGCAAATGCCATGAATACCAATGGCTGCGATCGCCACACCTGACAAAACTCCAACTCTTTGAGCAAAGCAATTGATTCTGTGTCTGTTTTCTGCGGCTTGGGCAATGAGTAAGTCACCCACCTTTGCAGATGGAGACTTTGCCACTTGTTGATAATTTTTATGGGCTGCATCCAGTGTTGTCCATTCAGGAAGCAGATAGTAAATACTAATGCTACTAAATGCCACACCAGGCAATACAACAAACACAAACAGAACAAGTGATCGCATGTTCATGCTTTGCTATTTACGATGCCAAGTAACTTTTGGCAGAATTTGGTTTTTATCGACTCGATTTTGATATTTGACAGCAAAGTTCAATAGGGAATCAAGCAGGGAATCAGAGAGATAGTGAGGTTGTAAACCTAGATCCAACAGTTTGGTGTTTTTGGCATTAAAGTAGTGTTCTTCTTTTTCGATTCTGGGGTTATCTAGGTTATTAACTTCTACATTTAGCCCCATTGCATTCCCGGCTTTTTTCACCATCATCGCCAAGTCACCGACACTGAATTGTTCAGTAAATTGGTTAAATACACGGAACTCTCCAGGTTCAGCAGGGTTAGTGATCGCCAGTTCAATACATCGCACTGTATCCCGAATATCCAAAAATCCCCGCGTTTGTCCACCTTTACCATAGACAGTCAGGGGGTGTCCAATTGCAGCTTGGATACAGAAACGGTTCAACGCTGTTCCAAACACACCATCGTAATCTAGGCGGTTAATTAACAGTTCGTCCATACCGGTTTCTTCAGTGAGGACGCCATAAACCACACCTTGATTTAAGTCTGTTGCCCTTAGTCCCCAAATCCGACAAGCAAAGTGGATATTGTGACTATCGTGGACTTTGCTTAAGTGGTACATTGAACCAGGTTGCTTGGGATAAGGCAAGGTATCTTTGCGTCCGTTGTGTTCAATGGTGATATAGCCTTCTTCTATATCTATGTTGGGTGTACCGTATTCACCCATTGTTCCCAATTTCACCAAATGGCACTCTGGGAAATCTTCTTTCATCGCGTACAACAAATTCAGCGTACCCACAACGTTATTGACTTGCGTCATAACAGCATGTTCGCGATCAATCATCGAAAACGGTGCAGAACGTTGTTCGCCAAAATGCACGATCGCATTTGGTTCAAATTTATACAGGGCTTTTTGGAGAAACTCGTAATTAGTGATATCACCAACAAACAAATCGATGGTTTTACCAGTTAAGTCTTTCCAGCGTTGAGTGCGTTGGTGAATTGGTGCGATCGGGGTTAAAGTTTCTACACCCAATTCATTATCCCAGTGCCGCCGCACCAAGCTGTCTAAAATACCAACTTCGTAACCTCGATTGGAAAGATAAAGCGCGGTTGCCCAACCGCAATAGCCATCGCCACCAATAACCAGGACTTTCATTTTCACCTGTTTTTACTCGCTGATAGCTAAATCTACCAGGTTTGTGTCACCTCTAGACCATGAAGATTGGGGATTGGGTATCGGGGACATGGGGGACAAGGAGAAGTATGAGGAGTGTGGGTAGTATGAGGAGTAGTAAGCAAACAACAACTAACCACTAACTCTTTATCCTTGACTGTTGACTAATTTTATAGCTACTAGCGATGTAATCAAAAAAGCGGTAGTAGCTACTAAATTCTTGGCTGGGTGCTTTTCCCTGCCAGTAGTATTTCAGTTCTCCTTGGGCTAATTGTAGTGTCATTACACTTTCTTGTTGCCTAACTTCTACCGTCAGTACTCCGGTTACTCCTTGAGCAGTTGTAAAGTTGGGGTTTATTGATGTTTTGCCCTTTTTGTCTTGGTTTATATCTTTTGGCAGTTGCATTCCTGCCCAACTGCGAATCTCTACAGCTTTATTTCTTGGAGAAATAAAAACTATGCCGTCGGCGTTGTCTGATGGCAAAGACTTCCATGTGCTGGGATAAGGAAATTCAAAGCCGTATCGGTTATTTCTATAGATTTTCCAAGTGTGATTAGAGCTGTGGAAAGCAGTTATTGTTGTACAGCCTCCCAGAATTACAGATAAAGCGATCGCGTAAATAATGTATCTTGCACTCCTCTGGAAGCGGGATCTGGTAGATAGAAGACAAAATATGCTAGGAGTAAAGGCTTTCATTAATGAACTGGAAGAGGGAATTTATGGGTATCTCACTAAATACTCTTGAGATATTGTTGCTTTTTTACCACTACCTATTTTTAGGGTGCAAAACCTTACGTCATTTCATGTGTAAATAAATATTACAATATTGACGTCAAAGCGTCTTGCTGTCTTGACAAGCCAAAGACGAGTAGATATCGTAAGATACATACCCGGGTAAGACCGTTAACAGAGTTATGCAAGCTAATAAGCAAAAGGTTACTTTGTATTTGTCGCCAGAACTGCACAGAAAACTGAAAATACGTTCAGCTATTGATTCAGAGCCAATGTCGGATCTTGCCGAACGCGCCCTCGTTTTCTACCTGGCAAATTCGGAGCTAGTTGATGAAGTAGCTGTCTACGGAAAAACTCATAGAGTTTACACCTGTCCTAATTGTGAAAGCTCATTAGTTATACGTGATGGTGAATTGGTTGGTTTAGGCAAACAACCGGGAGTAATTAGTAGCAATCAAGAACATCTGCCAGTGGAAGAGATGGAGCAAGCCCATCCCAAAGGCGAGGAAGAATTAGTTCCTTGCTAAGCTCAGAATTGTGAATACATAACTCGTTATGAATTCTCAAAATTCTGCCATCTTTGCCAACTGCGATGTCTAGAGTTTCTGTAAAAGGTCTCAAGTAGGTCGATTTATGAAAGAAGAGCTCAACATCCTCATTCAAGCTCAATACCCTTTAATCTACCTTGTGACCTCCGAGGAAGAGCGGGCTGAGCAGGCAATCTTTACAATCGCTCAATCGTCAAAACCACAACGGCGAGTGTACGTTTGGACAGTAACTCACGGCATCGTGGAGTATGGTCAACCCCGGAATGTAGGTCAGCATAATACTGTTTCACCAGAAGCGGCGATTGATTGGATTATCCGGCAAAGAGAACCAGGTATATTTATTCTTAAAGATTTACATCCTTTTATAGATGCGCCTGCGACAACAAGGTCTTTACGGGATGCGATCGCAAGCTTCAAAGGCATGCAGAAGAACATCATCTTGATGTCACCAATGCAGCAAGTACCCATTGAATTGGAAAAGGAAGTTGTCGTTTTAGACTTTCCCCTTCCAGATATGGGTGAGTTGAATAAAGTTTTGACTCACCATATAGAAAATCATCGTGGGCGACGGCTAGCAACAGAGGCACGAGAAAAACTTCTCAGAGCTGCCTTAGGATTAACAAAGGACGAAGCGGAAAAAGTATATCGTAAAGCCCAAGTTACAACTGGACGCCTAACAGAAGAAGAAGTTGATATAGTCTTATCAGAGAAAAAGCAATTAATCCGACGCAACGGTATATTAGAATACATAGAAGAAGACGCAACTATTGATGCTGTTGGTGGCTTGGAAGAATTGAAAAAGTGGCTAAAACAGCGTTCCAATGCATTTACAGAAAGGGCGCGGGAATATGGTTTGCCTCAACCAAAAGGAATGTTAATTCTTGGTGTTCCGGGTTGCGGTAAGTCGTTGATTGCTAAAACCACATCTCGGCTTTGGGGTTTGCCACTGTTGCGGTTAGATATGGGACGAGTCTATGATGGCTCAATGGTAGGACGTTCAGAAGCGAACTTACGCAACGCCCTCAAAACCGCCGAATCTATTTCCCCTGCAATATTATTTATCGATGAATTAGATAAATCCTTTGCTGGTAGTACAGGTTCTTCTGATTCTGATGGTGGTACTTCTAGCAGGATATTTGGTTCTTTCCTCACCTGGATGCAAGAGAAAAAATCCCCGGTATTTGTCATGGCAACTGCCAACCGAGTGGAAAGATTACCAGGAGAATTTTTAAGGAAAGGTCGTTTTGATGAAATTTTCTTTGTGGATCTGCCCACACCAGAAGAAAGGCAAGATATATTTAAGATCCACCTGCATAAGCGCCGGGAAGACATCTCTAGGTTTGACCTAGAACAATTATCTAAAATGTCTGATGGTTTCTCTGGAGCAGAAATTGAACAGGCGATCGTGGCAGCGATGTACGAAGCTTTCGCCCAAGATCGTGAGTTCACCCAATTAGATATTATTGCTGCACTGAAAGCGACACTGCCGCTGTCTCGGACGATGCAAGAACAGGTTACAGCCCTCAGAGATTGGGCTAGACAGCGTGCGCGACCCGCAGCAGCTTCCATTGCTGAATATCAGCGAATGGAATTCTAAAAGCTTTCCCCTGGCAATACAGGGGGGAAGAGCTAGTCCTAAAGGCTAGCTGTTAATAAAAAAACCGCGTTCTGCTAAACGCGGCTTACTCTCAAAACAAACCAAACTGTTGTCCTTTTTCTCTACTCTCTTTGGAGGAAACCCAAATGTCTCATTTTAGCACTCTGCGTACCAAAATTACCGACGCTGAAATCCTCAAGCAGTCCCTGCGCGACCTTGGTATTAGCGTAAAGACCGAAGCTGATGTTCGCGGTTACAACGGTCAGCGTGTTCGTGCTGACATTGTAGCAGTATTAGAAGGCGAATATGACCTCGGTTGGTCTCGCAACAGCGACGGTTCTTTTGACCTAATCGCAGACCTGTGGGGTGTTGCTAAAAAGCATAATCAGACCGAACTGATTAACTCTATCAACCAGAAGTATGCTGTTAACAAGACCTTGACAGAAGTGAAACAGCGCGGTTTGCAAAATGCCAACGTTAAGTTGGTATTGCAATAGTAATTTCTCTGCGCGTTCCCAAAGCTGCACGGGTTAACCATGTTAATAGCGGTTAGCCCGCTTTTTTATCGGCTGGATTCACTTCCAGTCTTTATTTTTGCAGCAACTTCTTTAGTTTGGTTGAATAGATTCAGTTTACTATTTTTAAATCCAACATTTTTAACTTAACATTTTTTAATAACAAAATTTAGTTGCTTGTAATCAAAACCTAGTTGCTAAAAAGTTACCAGGTTTACAAATTCCTTTCAAGCCTTGGTTACAGGAAATTGCACCTCTGTGATATAACACTCATTATCCTGTTCATTGCCCCCTGTAATGTAAACTTCACGGTTAGGGCCAATAATTTGATAGCCGTTACCTTCAATCCAAGATACTAAGGCAGCGTAAGCTTGGTTAAGAGTGTTGTAACTACCGTGATGAACTAGGCAAGCCATTTTTTCAAATCTTGGTAACTCATATATCCGAATACGTTCAGTATTGGATATGTCCTTCTCAATTGAGATGACTGCTTCACCGTCTACATTTGAATCTTTGTATCCAGGATCGTGCCAGATACCAGCACAGTAAGTTCCTTTTTTAACTCCCTGCTGGTTGAAATATGTCAACAATTCATCATAAAGTTGCCCCACACTCGGGTAGTCTGGTAGTGTTTCTCGGATAGATGCAACTTTTATCGGCTCCACTTTTTTAATAACCACTTCGTAATTGGGCATATTATCCTCCTGTTCAATTTGCTTGAGTCGTGCTTCTACTCGCAATAGTCGCGCCTGTTCTTCTTCAACTAAATGTTGCAACTCAGCTTGCTTGAGTCGCAGCATTCCACGAATTTCTGTGGATGGCAAATTCTCATCCAGCAGCTTAGCAATTTGTTCTAAAGAAAAGCCCAAGTCTTTCAGTGCCAAAATACGATTGAGTCGTGGCAACTGTTCAGCACTGTAGTAGCGATATCCTGTAAAGTTGTCCACATCAACTGGTTTGATAAGTCCCAGTTGATCGTACAGGCGTAGTGCTTTCACCGATACTTGGCTAAGTTTAGAAAAGTCACCGATTTTCAACATCTTTGCTGCCTTTTAACTTGTTAAGATCTCAGGTGGCCAATTAGGAATGTAGGCGCATTCCAGCTTGATACCATCTGGATCTAAAAAGTACAAAGCATAGTAACCCGCCATATAGTCATATTCGGCGGGTGGATCTAAGATTTCCACCCCGTGTTCTACTAATAGTTGATACAGCTTATCCACCTGTTCTCGGTTGTCTGCACTAAAAGCAAGGTGATGTAACCCTGGAGAATAACGGTCGTGTTTTTGATTTGGTGATTCTGAGTGAGAGGGAGAAATGGTGATGACTCCATTCGGACTCGCCCAGAGTATCAACTGTGGTGTGTTTTCTGCTTGCTCGTAACCCATAAATCCTAAAAGCGTGTTATAAAATGCTTCTGAGGGCTCTATATCAGAAACAGTTAGGGCTACGTGGTTGATGGCTCCAAGTTTCAATGTTGCTTACCTCATGTTTGTGACTGTTTATAGTACACACCCTCCTGTAAAGGCAGAGTCAACCCATTTTGGATTTTGTAAAAAACCTAATCCAAAATCCAAAATCTAAAATCCAAAATCATGAGATGCTAGTTGATTGATTAGTTAAATTTTTTCAATGACTGCTGTTGACTCTGTATCTGTTATAGTTCCCGCAACTACCGCAAATTTAGGGCCGGGTTTTGATTGTATTGGTGCTGCTTTAACGCTGTACAACGAGTTTACGTTTACCCGTGTTGACTTACCCCCTTCTCAACGAGGGGAAACAGCAAAGGTGATCATAAATGTCACTGGCGCAGAAGCTGAACGAGTGCAAACTGACGAGAGTAATTTGCTCTATCAGGCGTTTGTAAAGTTATATCAACACTTGGGGCAAACTCCGCCACCTGTAGAAATTGAGATCAAGCTGGGTGTACCGCTAGCAAGGGGTTTGGGTAGTTCGGCAACAGCTATCGTTGGAGGTTTAGTAGGTGCGAATGTGTTTGCGGGTGAGCCTCTAAGCCAATCGCAGGTGATGGAGTTGGCGATCGCTATGGAGGGACACCCAGATAATGTAGTGCCGGCGTTGTTGGGGGGTTGTCGTTTGGCGGCTACGGGGATAGAAAATGAACCACCAAGACGCCATAGACGGGCAGCGGCTTCCGGAACGGTAGAACGCCAAGAGTGGGAGATTTGTGAGGTTCCTTGGTGTGAGAATATTGTGCCTGTGGTGGCGATTCCTGATTTTGAGCTTTCTACAAAGGAGGCTAGGCAGGTGTTACCTTCTCAGGTGAGTCGAGCAGATGCGATTTTTAACACGGCGCATTTGGGGTTGTTGTTGCGTGGTTTGGAGACTGGTAACGGGGATTGGTTAAGGGCAGCTTTGCAAGATAAGTTACATCAGCCTTACCGAAAAGCATTGATTAAAGGATACGATGTTGTCAATGCCGCTGCTATTAATGCGGGTGCTTACGGTATGGTGATTAGTGGTGCTGGGCCAACATTGCTGGTTTTAACAGATACAATAAATGCGGAAGCGGTGGCGGCGGCGATGTCAGCGGCTTGGCGATCGCAAGGAATTTCGCCTGTGGTGCGATCGCTTGGGATTGATACGCAAGGGGCAAGAAGTTTTTATTAGTTGTTAGTTGGTGGTTGGTAGTTGTTTGAAACAACAAACAAACTATAAGCAACAACAAACAACAAACAACAAACAACAAAAAAATGACTATAGAGCAAATTCTGGCAGAAGTTGCAGCACTTCGCTCTCAAATTGAGGTTCTGCGTGAGGAACGTGCTTCTTTGACTGTTACTGTCACACCTCCCAAAAATGATTCACCCCAAGCAATCACTGAAGCTTATCGTCGTTATGCTCGCGAAAATGCCCAATTGGTTGCGGAACTCAAGGGCATAGATGATGCGATCGCTGCTTTGGAAGATCAATTGGTACAAAAACAAGCCCAATTACAGCAATGGCAAATTCAAGCTAAACAACTTTCTCTACAGGAACAACTAGATGAGGCAAGAAAGATTGCTCAGGTTCACGCGCAACGGATTAATGAACTGGCTGCGGAACTTGCCATAGAAATACGCAGTCTGAAGGCTTGTGCTGATGAACTCAGTCCACTGTACTGGCAAGTCTATTACAAGCCGTTTATTACTGGGTTCAAGACAATCTCGGTTCCCCATGTCCGTTCTGACGGAGATGTCTGGACAATTGTTAACCGCATTGTTTGAACTACACAGATCCCCGATTTCTTAGAGAAATCGGGGATCTTGTTTTTGAAATATCATTCTTAAGACAGTTGATATTAAGATTTACAACGGTGGTTAGAGCCACTGTTTTTTATTGACTTAGCAAAAATTTACATATAGGATAAATTTGGTAAAAAATCTAAGTATTTATTACTAAATTTATTAAAGATTTAGGAATCATAGGGATAAATATCGTTTACAAAACTATGAATTGCTTAATATAATGTAATTAAAAGTAAAAACGAAAAACGATTGTCAGTGATGATTGCTCAATTTCCTTGGTTAACAACCATAATTATCTTGCCACTGGTGGCTGCCTTAGCCATTCCCCTCATCCCAGATAAAGAAGGCAAAACTGCTCGTTGGTATGGTCTGGGAGTAGCGCTAACAGATTTCGCTTTAATGATTTATGCCTTTTGGCAAAACTACGATTTTCAAAGTTCAGCATTTCAGCTGGTAGAAAAATATCCTTGGATTCCGCAGTTGGGCTTGAACTGGTCTGTTGCAGTAGATGGATTGTCAATGCCTTTAGTACTGCTGACAGGCTTAATTAACACCCTCGCAATCTTCGCGGCTTGGAAAGTAACCAACAAGCCGCGTTTATTTTATGGTCTAATGCTGGTGTTATACAGCGCTCAGCTTGGCGTATTTGTCGCCCAAGATTTGCTGCTGTTCTTTTTAATGTGGGAAATCGAATTAGTACCCGTCTACCTATTGATTTCCATTTGGGGAGGACAAAAGCGCCGTTATGCAGCTACTAAATTTATTCTTTATACCGCCCTTGCTTCTATATTTATCCTGGTAGCAGCTTTTGCAATGGCATTTTCGGGAGATACCGTCAGCTTCGATATGGTAACTCTGGGAATGAAGCAATATCCTAGAGCCTTTGAGTTACTGGTTTATGCAGGTTTCTTGATTGCTTTTGGTGTCAAACTACCAATATTCCCACTCCACACTTGGCTACCTGATGCTCACGGTGAAGCTTCTGCACCCGGTTCAATGATTTTGGCTGGTGTGTTGTTAAAGATGGGTGGTTATGCGCTCATTCGCATCAACATGGAGATGTTAACCAATGCTCATGTTTACTTCGCTCCAGTTCTGGCAATTTTAGGTGTAGTCAATATTATCTACGGTGCCTGTTGTGCCTTTGCTCAAACCAATCTCAAGCGTCGCTTAGCTTATTCTTCGATCGCCCATATGGGATTTGTGCTAGTTGGTATCGCTTCCTATACAGAAATTGGGATGAGCGGTGCTGTACTGCAAATGATTTCTCACGGTTTGATTGCTGCTAGTTTGTTCTTCCTCTCTGGCGTTACATACGAACGCACCCACACTTTGATGATGGATCAAATGGGTGGTATCGCCAAAGTAATGCCTAAAACCTTCGCTCTATTTACTGCTGGTGCAATGGCTTCTCTAGCATTACCAGGAATGAGCGGCTTTGTCGGTGAGTTGATGGTATTCCTGGGTATTGCTACCAGCGATGTTTACAGTTCTAGTTTCAAAGTTGTAGTTGTACTACTTTCTGCTGTAGGCGTGATTCTCACTCCGATTTATCTATTGTCGATGCTACGTCAAGTCTTCTACGGCAAGCAAAATACAGAGTTACATCTGGATGCATTGGTACCCGATGTCAAACCCCGCGAATTGTTCATCACTGCTTGTCTGTTGCTTCCAATCATCGGTATCGGTTTTTATCCCAAATTGGCAACCCAAACCTATGATGTCAAAACTGTAGAAGTAGCAGCTCACGCTCGTCAGTTTCTACCAGTAGTCGCTAAACAACAACCATCAAGTTTATATTCAACTATTATTACCGCGCCAACATTGGCTAATTCACAACTTCCAAGTTTGGTTAATATTGCTGATTAACTATTTCACAAGGGCTGGTGCTACTAAATAAGTTTAGAAAGACAAAGTGGGGGTGATTTTGCGATCGCCCCCACAACGCAAGCAAATACCGGATAAATACAGATGGGTTTTTTTGTCTGTATTTATCCGGTTGCATTTTTGCTTGAGTGTGAAAAATTCTCTTAGGTTTGCTTGATTTAACTCATAGGCAATGCTATTCAATCCATTTCAAATTTATCCAGTAACTTCTTTCCATAAATCACTGCGGCAACAGTAACAATATCTCCCTGAATGCGATAGATGATTCTGTAGCTATATGCCGGATATTCTCTGATATTATCGTTGCCAAACTCTGGTACAATGCGACCAGAAAAAGGTTCTTTGCTTAAGTTGACGCTTGTGTCAAGTATCTTCTTGACAACTGTCGCAGCATAGGAAGCCGAGTCACGAGCTATATATATGGCAATTGCTTCTACATCATCTAACGCTTTGGGAGACCATTCTACTTGATAAGCCATTTGTTCAATCGTTCTTCGGCCTCATTTTGGGTTCTAGTTGCTTGATGTTCGGCCACTTCTAAACCGCGCCGGACTTTTTCAATGACGTACAAATGATATTGGACATCTTCTATAGAACAATTATCAGGTAATTGGTTCAAAAGAGATTGTATCTTTTGTTTTGTAGAACTCATAATGTAATTTCTAGTTAATTTATATTGCAATATAATCAGGTGGGCAATACCCACCTAATACATTGTTAAAAATTCTCGAAGTTTGCGATAGCTTCCTTAATCTTATCTAAAACTTCGTCCACAGGCATAGTCCCTAATTCTCCATTTGCACGAGTGCGGATACTCAAAGAATTGGTTTCTACTTCTTTAGCACCGATCACAGCCATGATGGGGATCTTTTCTTTTTCGGCATTGCGAATGAGTTTACCCAGGCGATCGCCACTGGTATCCACGTCCGCCCGAATACCTAATGCTCTCATTTTTGCTGCTACTTCTTTGGCAAAATCGAGTTGCACTTCACTAACTGGTAGTAATCTTGCTTGTACTGGCGCTAACCACAAAGGGAAATCTCCAGCATATTCTTCGATTAAGATGCCAATGAGTCTTTCTAGAGAACCGAAAGGCGCACGGTGAATCATCACTGGACGTTTACGAGAACCATCTTCAGCGACATACTCTAAATCAAATCTTTCTGGCAAGTTGTAATCGACTTGCACCGTTCCCAACTGCCATTCCCTCTCCAGAGCATCACGGACGATAAAATCCAGTTTGGGACCGTAGAAAGCAGCCTCACCAATTCCCTCAAAGTGATCCATTCCCAATGTTTCGACGGCTCGACGAATGGCGCTTTCAGCTTTGTCCCAAGCTTCATCAGAACCAATATATTTATCACTAGCTGGATCGCGAAAACTCAGTCGTGCTTTGAAATTCTGATCAAGTTTAAGAGTTTTAATCACTGACAAGATCAAGTCAACCACGTTAAGGAATTCACTGTCTAGCTGCTCTGGAGTCACAAATATGTGAGCATCGTCCTGAGTAAAGCCCCGCACTCGCGTTAAACCGCCCAATTCTCCAGATTGCTCAAAGCGGTAGACAGTGCCAAATTCCGCCAACCGTATCGGTAATTCACGATAAGAATGCAATTGGCTTTTATATATTTGGATGTGAAAAGGACAATTCATGGCTTTGAGAACAAAGCCTTGCTCATGGGCAGCTGCATCTTCATTTTCTGCCATCATCGGGAATAAGTCTTCTTTATACTTCTGCCAATGGCCAGAGGTTTTAAATAAATCGACTCTACCGATGTGAGGAGTGACGACTGGTTGATAGCCACGTTTTATTTGTTCTTGTTTGAGGAAGTCTTCTAAAAGGCTCCGCAGTAAGGTTCCTTTGGGTGTCCATAATGGCAATCCTGGCCCCACTAAGTCGGAAAAAATAAATAACCCCAGTTCCTTACCCAGTTTACGGTGATCTCGTCTTAGTGCTTCTTCTTTACGCCGCTTGTACTCTGCTAGTTGTTCTGGGTTCTCCCATGCTGTACCGTAGATGCGTTGTAGCTGTGCTTTGGTTTCGTCTCCACGCCAGTAAGCACCAGCAACACTTTCTAATTCAATGGCTTTTGGATTTAATTCCTTGGTGTTTTCTAGATGTGGTCCGGCGCACAAATCCCACCATTCATTGCCTAAGTGATAGATGGTAATCGGTTCTTCTTTAATATCCGCCAGAATTTCTAGCTTATAAGGTTCGTTAATTTCCTTTATCCGCCGTTCAGCTTCTTCTCGACTAACTTCTTCCCGGATGACTGGCAGTTTACGATTGATAATTTTATCCATCTCTTTTTTGATGGCTTTGAGATCCTTATCGCTAAAAGGCTCCGGATTATCAAAATCGTAGTAAAAGCCGTTTTCAATCCACGGACCAATGGTAACTTGCGCCTTGGGAAACAGCTTTTGCACCGCCATCGCCATCACATGGGATGTGGTATGACGAATTTTTTTTAAGTTTTCTGATTCACTTGTACGCGGCAAATAAATTTTTTTCTCTGGCTGTTGTGATGGACTAAATTTTTCAGAAGGCGACATCGGCTGCTGATCCATTAGCGAAGTGATGATTTATTAGTAATTTGCAACTGACATATATATTAGCGACCATAAGAGGATCGGGGATCGGGGAATTAATTGGGGGTCAGGGATTAGGGAATTAAGAAAAATAATAATTAATCAATTCCCGAACACCCATACCTTATCCCCGATCCCTTATCCCCTATTCACAGATGATTTTTGATATAAATTTTGGAGGTTTTATGTTTTTGATCTTTATTACTTAATATTATTTCTATTTTCCCTAAAGACTTAAGAAATGTTTAAATACTTTGCTTGAATCTGCCTTGAGGATAGGTACGAATGACATTGGATATATATATAATGTTAATAAGTAACACAAAATACATCTTTTTGAAAGTTTATGGTATATGGCGCATATTTTGAATGTTAAGAATCGTAAATAGCGTTAATATTAGTAAGAAACTTAGAAATATGCTTGTCAATTATGCGAGACTCAAACTTATCAGAGCCTGAGTTGCTCAAGACAATTTTGCAACCACTACTGGATGATTTTCAGTATTGGTTTACGCGATCGCGTAATTTTCTGGAAACAGAACAACTTAATTTTATGAGCAGCCAGGAGCAATCTGCCTTGCTAGAGCGAGTCAAGCAAGCCCAGGAAGAGGTGAACACAGCCAAGATGCTGTTTACTGCAACAGAGGGACAAGTTGGAATTGATATGGCAACCTTAATGCCTTGGCATCAATTGTTATCACAATGCTGGAAGGTTGCGATGTATTTCCGCACTGAAAACCCAAGCTCACAACAGCAAGACGGCAGATAAATTCTGGAAGCGAATAAAACTCTTGACAGCATTTATTATTTAAGTCAGCCAGGTGATTGATTATACACTTGTTTGGATTGCCAGATTCAAACCGCAAATATAGGACTAGGAACAGAGTTTTTGCTATTTGCCATAGTTTTCAATTCAAACTAGGCAGAACAAATCATTGTTATAAATTCTTTTAAAAATTTTGCCTCTGGAGGAAAACCCGATGTTACATCTGCTTTACATTCTGGCTTTTACAATTCTTGCTTGTATAGCTGTTGCGAACTTAATTCGCAATTTAATCATGTTCAGCTTTGATAGAGACCGGAGTTATCCAGCCAGGTACTCGTCAATGGCAAATCAAGGTAACTATCCCTATGTAGCATCTAGAAGAGCGTTCACACCTCATCCAGAATTACTAGATGATTCTGGCAACATCATCAAAGAACCATTGTTAGTAATGCGTTCGATCAATGTCGATGATGCGCGTCAACAACTTGATGCTCTTTATGAATCTTCACCAGGACAAAAAAGCGAAACCCAGGAAGAAGGCTAAAGGATGAAGCATGAAGGCTAAAGGATGAAGGACAAAACCCTTACTTTAGCTCATAGTTCATCGTAACCTACGGCAAGCAGCCCTAACGGGCTTCTACACATTTCATACTTCATCCTTCATACTTCACACTTCATCCTTCAATTAAGCTTCAATTACTACTCGGAGGTTTCCGCGTTTTTTGGCAACACGGCAAGCTGTGGTATTTCCAGAACGCTCGAATTCTAAATCAAGGATAGTGGGACCGACTCGCAGATTATGCAGCAAGAGGCAATTGATTGACTCTGGCAAAGCGGGGTCGATAATCCGTAAGCAGTTATTGGGTGCATCTGGGACTAGATTCACTATCATATGCAGCATTTGAAAAATACTACCAGTAGCCCACGCTTGGGGTGTACAAGCAACAGGATACTGTACAGGAGAACTATCATCACTGATACGCTCGAAACCGCAAAATAACTCTGGAGGGCGATAATAGGACTGCTTTTTAGTCATGTCGAATAAACCCTCAAAAAGTTCCAAGGCTTGATCGACTAAACCGAGCGATCGCAATCCCATAGCGATCAAAGAATTATCATGGGGCCATACAGAACCGATGTGATATCCCATCGGATTGTAAGCAGGTGACAAACTGCTGAGGGTGCGAATACCCCAACCATTAAACATATCAGGGGCGCGCAATCGCTCTGCCACACTATAAGCTTTTTCTGGTGTAAAAATACCCAAGTGCAGACAATGACCAGGATTTGAAGTAATACTGTCTACTTGTTTACCATCTCCATCTAAAGCTAAAGCACAGAAATCTTGGTCTTCCATCCAAAAATCTCTGTTAAACCGCAGCTTCAAATTTCTGGCTTCTTCCTGCCAACGATCTGATAAATCCAGCCGCTTTTTCATTCTAGCAATTTCTGCCAAGCGCATTTTAGCGGCATAGACGTAACCTTGGACTTCACAAAGAGCGATCGCTCCGTTAGCTAATTCGCCTTTACGGTTGACAATACAATCACCAGAATCTTTCCAACCTTGGTTAACTAAACCACCTTTGGATTTACGTTGATAGCTGAGGTAGCCAGTGGCTTTCATGTTGCGATCAATCCACTCCATCGCCGCCAATGCATTCGGCCACAGATTTTCTAGAGTTTCTGTATCATGTGTCCATGCATAGTACTCGGTGTATAGCATCAGCCACAAAGGAGTAGCATCAACAGTACCATAGTAAGGAGTATGGGGAATTTCCTGACACCTAGCTAATTCTCCTAACCGGAGTTCGTGCAGAATTTTACCTGGTTCCTCTTCGCGCCACTCATCCTCGACTTTACCTTGGTATTGAGACAAAAGAATCAGAGTTTCTTTAGCAATTTGGGGATTTAACATCAAGGTTTGGGAAGCTGTAATGATAGAATCCCGCCCGAAGAGTGCTGAAAACCAAGGTACTCCTGCCGAAACAGTCTTATATTTGCCAAAAGATTGACGCAACAAATACATATCTTCCTCAGCACGTTCAATCACACGATTCACAGCACCTTTTTCGTCTGCGCGAATACGTGTAATTTCTTGCACCCAGTTTTGCTCTTCCATTGTCTCAGCAGCTTTTGCTTGACTCAAGGTTACAGGAGCGCTGACAGTAGAAGTGGGCTTGTTATTGGTGAGCATATTCACCCGATAGCCCAATTTTTGTTTTTCATGGGATGCTAACTCTAACTGCCAAATTGCCGTGTAACCTTTGAAGTAATCTGGTAGCCGATGCTGAAAATTTATGCGAGATTCCATCACCAAACCATCTACACCCTGGTAAGCGAGTGTTAAAGATTTGTCGGTGGGTATTGCAGGATGAAGTTTGGGAGGCGAAGCACCATCCAGAGAAACTACCGTGTCTTCTACAAATGTCGGCTCGATCAGACGCAAAAGCTTACCTTGCTTTTCTCTGCCAAAGCCTCTAACTTCAAATAAATCTACAAAATCAGCATCAAAGCTAATACTCAGTTCAAAGTTGATTGTACTTGTGCTATAGTTAGACACCTCTAATTCTTCAAAAAGTGCGCCATTTAGCACAATTTCTCGACGAATACCCACCGTATCAGCTTGGAGGCGATCATCAACTCTCGGATTAGTACATAAGACTGACAGTGAAAAACCTTTATCAGCAGTACTACTTAATAACACAGGCGATCGCCCATCAATCTGCAACTCTAAGCGGCTCAAAAATCTGGTATCAGCACAAAATAGCCCCATACTAGGGTTGCCATCACCAAGAGAACAGGTAGAAAGATTACCTAGAGTATCTGTAACTAAAAATAAGTCGTCATCTTTAATCGTGAGCGTTAACTGTGGTCTTTCACTAATTACACAAGGCCATTCAGGTATAGGTAGTAACTCTGCGGGGACAAAAGTTTTTCCGTCTAGGAAAATCCTCTCCGGCGTCATCAATATATCCGGTGTCATCAGCCAGTATTCCGTGTACAAATCTATATTTTTCAGGTCAGTTCAGCGTTAACAGGAAGAAAAACGCTCTAGCAAAACTTTGTGAGCTTTGTTACAAAGATAAATGATAATCACATTTAGCCAGTGGGCAGAAACACATCAAAGTTAGATTATTAAATCTTTATAATTCTAAAGTGAATTCAAAATTTGCGTAGATAAACACAAAAAACAGGAACATTTTTCTTGTTCCTTTGATTTGTTTTTTGAGTTTCTAAGCGGTCAACCTTAAAGGTAATAGGTAATGGGTAATTAGTAATAGGGGTATTACCCAGCAATTGCCATGTTCAAAGACCTCTCCTTCGGAGCATCGCAATGGAAATATTAATATAAAGTTAAACCCCATCCTTAAGGATGAGGTCTTCATCCGGAATTAATATGACACCAATATGAATAGAATGCGATAAATATAAATATTTCTTATATATATGCTTTTAATTATTAAAAAATGATAACTTTATAAATTCACTGCATTTTAATAGAGTTGAGCTATTAACCCAGAACTTGAGTTCTGGGCAGAATTTGAAACTTACTGAAATTGATACAAGCTCCGAGCTACCACACAATTGAATCAGACAACTAAAATTGTTCCTGGTTCATCTCAGATTTGAGCGAGTACCATTTCATAAGCCCTTTCATACTGATCGGTCATTGTTTCGACGCTAAAGCGACTAACAACATATTCCCGACAAGTTTGACGGTCTAGTTTCATGGCATCTGGAATGACTTCTATCATTTGTTCCAGACAATCGCATACAAAACCAGTTTTGCCGTGGGCTATGACTTCTGGTACTGAGCCTAAACCCATACCAATTACAGGTGTACCTGTTGCCATTGACTCAATCATTACCAGACCAAAAGGCTCACGCCAAGTAATGGGGAACAAAGTTACAGTCGCACCACTTAAAAGTTTTACTTTGTCTTCGTGGGAAATTTCACCCAAATACTGAATTTGTTCGCCGTCAATCAGTGGCTTGACTTGCTCCTGATAATATTTCTGGTCAACAACATCAACCTTACCAGCCATCTTTAGAGGTAGGCCTGTCGCACGGGCGATTTTTATGGCCTCTATTGGCCCTTTTTCTGGAGAAAGTCGTCCCACAAAAGCCAGGTATGCAGGTTGTACAGGTTCAGAATTGAAAGCATAAACGGCTGTATCTATGCCGTTGTAGACGGTGTGGATGTAGTTTAAACCTAAACGTGGTTCTCGCTGTGCTTGGCTAATACTGATGAAGGGTTGCTGAGCATAACGCCGATACATTTTTTCATTATCGGGCGTGAAAATCCCATGCATCGTATGAACCGTGGGTGTTTTGACAAAACTGGTGTAAGGCAGGACAGAACAACCAACGTGGGAGTGAATTATGTCGAAATGATGTGCGTTTTCATAAACTTCAGCCAGGGACATCTGCTCATAAATAATTGGCTCTTTAACACTAGGATCGAGCCGTAAAGCTTTGTCATGGACTGAGCAGAGCTTTGCTTTAGTAATTGAGTCACCAGAAGCAAACAAAGTCACATCATGACCACGTTGAACTAATTCATCCGTCAGCAACTTCACAATTAGTTCAATACCGCCGTAACGAAAGGGGGGAACACGCTCCCACAAAGGGGAAATTTGAGCAATTCTCATGTTTCACCTAAACATGTCAATGTCAGCATGTTTGCCCACACAGCTGTGAATTATGCTAGTGCGATCGCAACAAACCAACATAATTTTTACAAACTTGAGAACAAACACACTTTATGTTCAATGCTGCTAGTCCTGAGGACACAAACAAGTTAAACCGCTTCTTGTATTTTTCAAAAATTTGTATTCTGCTATTTCTCTCCACAAGACTTTTACCATTACCAGTAGTAATTGCAGACTTAAAATGCTTTACCGTTAGATAAATTTGAATTGATTACATAATTTTAAGTTTTTTGACAGTATTATTTTGGAACACAAATTTATATTACAGTAACCAGTTACAATTAGCAATATACTTATATATAATAAATACGTTTATACAAATACTAATTATTTGTTTAATAAGCGGAGATAAAGTAAACAAATACACAAAAAATCTACTAGTACTAAAAGCGTAATTTAGATTTTGCAAGAGTTTTACTTGCAAAATATATGTAATAAAATCATAGTAATTAATTATTATCTAAATATAATTATTGAAGAAAAAATCAGTAAAAATACTTTTTTGTGTAAATTAGATATCTATTAAATATCTAAATATTATGACATTGATACTATTTTTGAGATGATTTTCTTTTTTTAAATTTACATACTTATTTAGCGACCTCTGGTTTGTTGATCAGATCAAGAGTAATTTAATTAGAGAAATTACTTCTATCAAAAGTGAGAAATTTGTTAACAAGATATAAATAAACAAGAAAAATTTGTAAAATTTCTTTACTTTGACTAAACTGCAAATAAATACTTATAAGGTTTATAAAAATTAACAATATTTGAGTTAAGATAGATTGCTGTTAGCTCTAGCAAAGCAGAAAGTTTCAATCTAAACAATGTTTTTAAATATTGTGGAAATGCTGATGCTCAAAAGCAGATTTAAAAAGCATTAAAGTTTCATGCTAGAGGTTAATCAAAAAGGTGGGCAGTATATGAGCAGACTTGAATATCTGAGTGTGTCTTCCTTAATAAACTAATAGGCTAAAAAACAGCTAATTTCTTGTCTTAGAGTTCTGTCTCCACTCTACGGCGTCAGTCTGCTAGCAGTAGTTCAACATTCTTTACATATTGCAACGAAATGCTTGATTGGAAAGTCCGTTGTAATTTGTACAATGCAGCTGTGACGTGAATCATGTCCAGATTGTGGCTTCTTTAGGACGTTCATGAGCATTTCAACTTCCGTGCTGATTGATTTGCTACAGGCTATACCCCACCTGCGGCCCCAACTATACTTCAAAGCTTCGCTAACGGCCTTATCCCATGCCATGGAGGATCAGGTTTTAGCTGCTACTCTCGAGCAGCCCTTGGTTATTGCTAGCTTTCAAAGAGAGCGATTTTATCGCCAGGAAGCTCATCGCTATCAGCGGCTTGCCCAGCGAAGTAACCAAGTATACGTATTAGCTGCGCCAGAAACTGATTTTACCAGCAGCTCGGAATTTTACGAAAAGATAGCTTTTGAGGCAGATGATGCTCTCAGCCAAGAGTGGCATTTGGTGGTCATAGCCCAAAACTATGCTACTTGTTTAGTTTGTCGGGAAAGTCTTGGTTCTTTAGCCAAAAACATTCGACTACGAGAATTAAGTCCTAGTCTGGATATGGACGCGGCGCGAAGATTTGAAGGAATTTGGACGGCGGAACGGGGAGTAAGCCTGCAAGCTGCCGAACTCTTGTTGCAGAGGATTTTAGTTTACAGACCAGAGTTAACAGATAAAATCGAGCAAGCCCGCCAGCGTTTTGGTATTGGAGGACGGAAGATTACTTCAAACACAAAGCAATTACCGAGTGAATACGCCTGCGATATTGACACCGATCCATTTGTGCAACGTTTGGTAACTTATCTGCAAGCGAGTCAGTACAAATTGCATAAAGCCTACCGTTCCATCTCTGCCCAAGCACGTAAAGAAAGACTAGTTAATTCAATTAGTACCGCGATTAGGCGATCGCTTAATCCCCAAGAAATTCTCACAGTAGCAGCCCAAGAACTAGGACAAAACTTGGGGGCTTGTCGCTGTTTAATTTACCGCGCTCAAGCTACAGATACCCAAGCGATCATTGAACACGAGTTTTTAAGTCCTGGTGTTTCATCTTTTTTGGGACAAACTTGGCCCTTAGAAAACAATCCTCTATTCCAAGAAGTAGTAATCCAGAGTGAAGGCGTGCGGGTTGTCGATACTCTCAACGACTCGCGGGTAATTAACTCGAAAGCACTGTGGCAGATTGTAGAGAGATATGCCATTCGCTCTTGGCTGATGGAACCGGTGCTTTTTCAAGGACGACTGTTGGGCATTGTAGAATTGCACTATTGTGGTGAAACTCCCCATGATTGGCATCCTGGGGAATTAGATTTGGTAGAAGCGATCGCCACTCAAATAGGGGCTGCTCTCATTCAAGCCGAAGCTTACGCCAACTTAGAAGAACTCAACCAGCAATTAGAAGCCCTAGACCGCACACGTAGCAACTTGATTGCGATCACAGGCCATGAATTGCGGACACCTCTGTCTACAATTCAAGTGTGTTTGGAAAGCCTTGCCACAGAACCGGATATGCCTCTAGAACTGCGACAGGTGATGCTAAACACAGCTCTTTCTGACTCCGAACGGATGCGAAAGCTGATTCAAGATTTCCTCACGCTTTCCAACTTAGAAAGTGGACGAGTAGAATGGCATCCGGAATCATTAACCTTACAAGAGTGTGTTGACCTAGCACTTAGTCGTCTTCGCACTCGCCTAGCAGGTGATGAAAGATTGCCCCAGATCACAACAGAATTGGCCAGCAACCTGCCTTTAGTCAGAGCTGACGGTGATTGGTTGGTGGAGGTGTTAGCAAAACTTGTAGACAACGCTTGCAAATTCACGCCACCAGATGGACAAATTACCATCAAGGCTATTCGCAACAACAGTAAGATGGTCGAGGTGACTGTGGCAGACACAGGACGAGGGATAGAACCCAATCGTTTGGAAGTAGTTTTTGACCGTTTTTATCAAGAAGAGGGAGCGCTAAGACGCAGTACAGGTGGTACTGGTTTGGGTCTAGCAATATGTCGTCAAATTGTCAATGGCTGGGGCGGTGAAATTTGGGCAGAATCACAGGGTAAAAACCAGGGTAGTCAGTTTCATTTCACCATACCCATTATTGAGGGAAGCCAGGAAAAAAGACCATCAAGAGTCAGTTATTAGTTGTTAATTGTTAGTTGTTAGTTCTAAACAACCACCAACCAACCAAACTGTTACAGTTCCTTACACAATCGCAATATGTCCCCATCAGCGGTGTTAGGATGCCGTAAAAACGTTGAGAGACGCTTTATGGCAGAAACACTTTCTGGACAAACTCCAATCTTTGGCGGCAGCACTGGTGGCTTGCTCAAAAAAGCAGAAGTCGAAGAGAAGTACGCTATCACTTGGACTAGCCCTAAAGAGCAAGTTTTTGAAATGCCTACTGGAGGCGCTGCTATTATGCGGCAGGGACAGAACTTGCTGTATTTAGCTCGTAAAGAGCAATGTATCGCTCTAGGTGGTCAACTTCGGAAATTTAAAATCACAGATTACAAAATTTACCGGATTTATCCTAACGGCGAAACAGTTTACATTCATCCAGCTGATGGTGTCTTCCCTGAGAAGGTTAACCAAGGCCGGGAGAAAGTACGGTACAACGATCGCAGAATCGGTCAAAATCCCAGTCCTTCTAAAGTTAAATTCAGCGGCACAGCTACCTACGACGCTCCTAATTCCTAATGAATTAGGGAAAGGTCACGATTTCATTAGTTTTGCTGGTAATTGTTAATGGGTAATGGGTAATTGGTTTTTTCATTACTGATTACCCATTGCCCATTACCAGCCTAAGCGACAATATTAAGTATTCAAACGGATACAATATTATTTGTTTTTCAGAACAATTAAGAATTAATAAATAAAGTAGTATAAATCCTGAAGTATAAAATATAAAACCTATCGTCCCCTACGGTCAGCAGCTGGTGGGGTTAGTCTTATTTTCTAGCCTAGCTTTAGTGTTAAACTACCAAATTTAAGTACCATTACAAAATTAACTACACAGAATTGCTATGAAAACAGGGCATAATCACACCCTGTTCCCTGTTCCCTTTATTTGATTATTTATATGATTTTCCCTGATTTTTCTCAGTTTTCCGAACTAGCTAAAAATGGTAACTTTGTCCCGGTTTATCAAGAATGGGTTGCAGACCTAGATACACCAGTTTCTGCTTGGTATAAAGTTTGTGCTGGACAACCTTATAGTTTTTTGCTGGAATCGGTAGAAGGTGGAGAAAAAATCGGGCGTTATAGTTTTTTAGGTTGTGACCCGTTATGGATCTTAGAAGCAAGAGGCGATAAAACCACTCAGATGCACCGTGATGGTTCTCAGGTTGTATTTACAGGTGATCCATTTACAGCTTTAGCCACATGTTTAGAACCTTTTTATCCAGTTAAATTACCGCAGCTACCACCGGGAATTGGAGGTCTATTTGGGTTTTGGGGTTATGAATTAATTAATTGGATCGAGCCACGTGTACCAATTCATCCACAAGACGACCGTAATATTCCTGATGGTGTTTGGATGCAGGTAGATCATCTATTAATTTTTGATCAAGTCAAGCGGAAAATTTGGGCTGTGGCTTACGCGGATTTGCGTGATCCAAATGTAGATTTACAGACAGCCTATGAAAAGGCTTGTTGTTGTGTCACTCAAATGGTCAACAAGTTATCTTTGCCTTTATCACCGCAAAATACGTTACTGGAATGGGAACCCCCAGCAAATCAGAGAGTGGGAGAAGTAGGAGTAGAGGAGTACAAAAGTAATTTTACTCGTGAGGAATTTTGTAGCAGCGTTAAAAAGGCAAAAGAATACATCAAAGCCGGCGATATCTTCCAAGTTGTAATTTCCCAGCGCTTATCGACAGAATACACTGGTGATCCTTTTGCTTTGTATCGTTCCCTGCGTCAAATTAATCCTTCTCCTTACATGGCGTTTTTCAACTTCCAGGATTGGCAGATTATTGGTTCGAGTCCCGAAGTGATGGTAAAAGCCGAACGTGATTCAGAAGGGGATTTATTGGCTACAGTGCGTCCCATTGCTGGTACTCGCCCACGGGGTAAAACAACCCAAGAAGATATGGACCTAGCAGATGATTTACTCAAAGATCCCAAAGAAATAGCTGAACACGTCATGCTTGTTGACTTGGGTCGTAATGATTTGGGGCGGGTGTGCCAAAGCGGTACGGTGAAAGTTGACGAGTTAATGGTAATTGAACGCTACTCCCATGTTATGCACATTGTTAGCAATGTGGTGGGTAAATTAGCGCCTAGTAAGACAGCTTGGGATTTACTCAAAGCTTGCTTCCCCGCCGGAACAGTTAGCGGCGCACCCAAAATTCGGGCAATGGAGATCATAAATGAGTTAGAACCTAGTCGGCGTGGTGTATATTCTGGTGTTTATGGATACTACGATTTTGAAGGGCAATTAAATTCTGCGATCGCTATTCGGACAATGGTTGTACGTCATAATACAGTTAACGTTCAAGCAGGCGCGGGTTTAGTAGCTGATTCAGAACCAGAAAAAGAGTACGAAGAGACTTTAAATAAAGCTAGAGGATTGTTAGAAGCAATACGTTGTTTACGTTGAACTGAATCTATGCGGAAAAAGAACAGAATGTTGTATAGTTTTTCATAATTTTTTATTTCCACAGTGTGAGCATAATCATATCCTTTATAAGGATGTTCGTTAGAATAACACTAAGCAATAGCCTTTAACATCTACCATACTTTATATTTTTAATCTGTTTATACTCCACAATGAAAATCAAAAAATACTTTTGGACTGTGGATAAATGAAGTTGAGCGTAATTAGTAATGTTTGCTCGGTCAAATCATTTCAGTTTGATTGGGTAATTGATGTAAATGGCAATCTAGTACCCATGTACTAAATATAGTGATGTTTGAAAATTAGTATTAGATGGGTTAAAGAAGAATTTGACGGTACTTGCTCATTAAATGAAAGCGCATGAAAATGCGCCCACAAAATTTTGATGGAAAAAGTTGTTTTTGATTGAATACGCCAACTTTTAGCAAACAGTGTAAAAACACTTTATTCAAATTTCAGATGATAAAAAATTTTTCAAACTCAAGGTACTAATAAATTATGAAGTTACAAATTAGACGCCGACAATTTGGAAAGTTAGTACTTGCTAGTGCTGCGACCACAGCGATTATCAACCTTGCAAATAAAAGTGTTGCTCAGAATTCAAATACCTTAGTCTACGGAGCAATAGTTGCGGCCAAAGGCCGAAAGCAAGCAAAAGACCAAGAATCTACAGATGTAGCCAATACTACTCCAGCAATAAAAGTGACAGCTTTGGATTTGGGAACTCTACGACAAGTATCGACTACAGAGGTTCCGTCTACAGCTGTGGACAATGCAAATACAGTTACTGAGAGCGCCCAGAAGGCATTATATACTGAACCAACTGAGCGGATAACTGGATTTACTAGCCTATCCGACGGCAGTTTTGTTTTTGTAGTTGTTGGCAGTTCGCGGAAGGGTAACTATACCAAATTGCTAATTACAGATATTAAAAAGCTTGATAAGAAGCCTAAATCAAAAAAAATATCGGGATTCAAAAAGACTAACAACACAATAGAAGGTGTTGTGGGAACCAAAGATGACAAACTTATTTGCATAGTCAGTGAAAGTGGGGGTACGCCTCCTTTTAAATTTGCGCTTGTTGATCCACAAAATGGCAAAGTATCTCATGAATCTGATTTAGCTTTACCAGAACTTTTCCCAAATCGGCGATATAGTAATTTAGCTCAATCGCCGATTGATGGAAAATATTATCTTACGACTATGAATTCAGAAGGCATAACACAATTGGCGCAGTTAGACCTAGATAATAAATCGATAATTACTGGTAAAGGAAAAATTATCGAATTGTCACCATTGACTTTTGACAGACAGGCCCTAGCAAACGATTTATTCAGCCTCGCTTTCTCTGGGTCGGGCGATCTGTATGCAGTTGGAAAACTCAAATCTGAGCAAACTCAATATCTATTTAATGTGGATCTCAAAAATGCACAGATGAAAAGGCTGACAGAATTTTCAGTCGACAAAATTGCCTTCGCTCGTTCCTAGTAAAAAAGTAACTTCACCCTCAAGACCTAGTGATTCAATCCCCCGTGTTTATAACTTGTCATTACCCACATTTTTGAAATCTCTTGCTTGGTTGCTATCCCGCCTTGGAATTTATTCCAAGGCTAATAGCTAAAGTCTACTGAACTAGATTCAACACAAATTTCAGTCCACTTAAGTGGACTTAGGCTATTAGCCCAGAACTGAAGTTCTGGGCGGGATAACACCAGAGTGCAAACTTCGACTATGACAAAAATGTGGGTAATGACAAGGTGGTCAAATTGTCTACTGAAGCTGAGATTTAACTAAAGTGCTTGATTATCGCTTCCGCAAATTCTGAACACTTTAAAGGTTCTACAGGTGGTTCCATTAACCGGGCTAAGTCGTAGGTAACTTCACGGTTAGCGATCGCATCTCCAATACCTTTTTTGATCAAGTCTGCTGCTTCTTGCCATCCTAAATACTCCAGCATCATCACACCAGACAAAATCACCGAACCAGGATTGATGCGATCCAAGCCAGCGTGTTTGGGTGCAGTACCGTGGGTAGCTTCAAAAATCGCGCATTCATCGCCAATATTTGCCCCTGGGCCCATTCCTAGTCCACCGACAATGGCTGCTGCTGCATCAGACAAATAATCGCCATTCAAATTCATTGTCGCCAGAATCGAATATTCGTCTGGTCGAGTTTGAATTTGTTGGAAAATACTGTCAGCGATGCGGTCATTAACCATCACCTTGTCTTGCCATTTACCATTGCCGTGAGTATCCCAAATTGAGTTAAGAACTGTTTCTACTTCCTTGACAATTTGGGCTTGTTTCTCTGTGGTTAAAGCATCAAATCCAGGATCAACCATTCGGGCGTTTTCTTGGGTCGTGATGTTGGGGTTTTTTTCTTTGTTACTTAAAATCCAAGATTCCCTTTCTGTGATGCACTGCTGTCGAAACTCACTAGTAGCCAGTTCGTAACCCCAATCACGGAAAGCGCCTTCGGTGTATTTCATGATGTTGCCCTTATGCACCAAAGTCACCATTTGTTTGTGTTTGGGTAGTTGCAGGGCGTGTTTGATGGCACGTCGTACTAAGCGCTGAGAAGCAGTTTTACTGATTGGTTTAATGCCGATCCCAGAGTCTAAGGGAATTTGTTTTTTGCCGTGTTCTGGTGTGGCAGGGATGAGTTCTGTGTTGAGATATTTAATTAAGCGATCGCCGATTTCGCTACCTTGTCGCCACTCAATCCCCAAATAAATATCTTCGGTATTTTCCCGATAAACAATCACATCGAGTTTTTCTGGATTTTTGTGGGGAGAAGGCGTACCTGCGTAGTACCGACAAGGACGCACGCAAGCATACAAGTCAAAAATTTGCCGTAAAGCAACATTGAGCGAACGAATTCCACCGCCTACAGGCGTGGTCAAGGGCCCTTTTATTGCTATGCCATATTCTTGGATTGCTGTCAGGGTATCCTGGGGTAAATACTGATATGTTCCGTATAATTCACAAGCTTCATCCCCAGCATATATCTTAAACCAGCTAATTTTCCGTTTGCCTTTGTATGCTACATCTACAGCAGCATCAAAGACCTTTTGTGCAGCAGGCCAGATATCAATACCAGTACCGTCGCCGCGAATGAAGGGGATAATCGGATTGTCAGGAACAGTTGGTTCACCATTGTTGAAAGTGATTTTTTCTCCGGTTGAGGGGGGAGTAATTTTTTCGTACATTCACACACTCCTGATTGTGACGCAGCGACAACAGCTGCTGTAGTTGTTGGTGGTTGGTTGTTGATCGTTGTTTGTTGCTAGATAATTATTCCAAAGAACGAACAACAAACAGCAAGAACAGATTTTGCTGTGCTTTGTTATTGATCAAGCTAGTAGGCAGAGTTTTCCCCTCTCCAGAAGAGTTTGACGGATTGGGGGGACTGGGGACTAGAGACTGTAAGCAGGACAAGCCAGACAAGGGAGAATTATTTAACAAGTCTCTTCCCAATGCCCCAATCCCCGACCCTTATCTTCTGTTTCGATGCTATCTTATCGCCTCGAAGCGTAATTAGTATACCCTGAAAATATACAGCAAACAGCCAGCAACTGAAGAATGAAACAGAGATTACTATCAGTGTGACTGACTAAGAGTTCATAATGTTAGAATTCCACTGTCAAGCTGTAGGCAGAACTAAAACGGATATTTTACGACAGCTGATCATGTCGTTAGGTACCACAGCAACTAACATATCGAATGATAATACAGGTATATAATGAGTAGGCTTTGGGAGCAATTTCCTGTAAACTACTCTACGCTACTATGCTTTCCCATCCACAAAATTTTCTAGCTAACACTTGTTCACCGATCGCATTTTCTGAGTAATGGCATGACAGACCCAATGATTGTATCAGGCACATCTTCTGACATTGAATCCTTACGCGGCCAGTTAATTGCTGGGTCATTGCAAGTCCAACAACAAACTATCCCGCTGCTAGCTAACCTGGGTAACAACGGATTTGATGTCCTGATGGAATTTTTAATGGAACGTCGTGACACTCCCGCAACTTGGGTTGATGGTAAAGCTTACCAAGTGCTGTATAACTCTGATTCGCCTCAAATTAAAGAATTTCTCCAAACCCATTTTCCTCAGGGAATTGTACCTTTAAAATCAGACTGCGGCATTGATTACAGTTCCTTACAACATCTGTTGGCAAGCCAAGATTTCCAGGCTGCTGACCGCATGACTCTGCAAAAATTGTGTGAAATTGCGGGTGCAGAAGCTGTTAAGCGTAAGTGGCTTTATTTTACCGAAGTAGAAAATTTTCCAGTTGCAGATTTACAAACCATTAACAAATTGTGGTTAGTGCACTCCGAAGGGAAATTTGGATATTCAGTACAGCGAGAAATTTGGTTGAGTTTGGGGAAAAATTGGGATAATCTTTGGGTAAAAATTGGTTGGAAAAAAGGTAATAACTGGACACGTTACCCCCAAGAATTTACTTGGGATTTAAGTGCCCCTAAAGGTCATTTACCCCTTTCTAATCAACTGCGAGGAGTGCGAGTAATTGCGTCTATATTTGCTCATCCGGCCTGGGGTTAGCTTTACTCTCGCAATAGGAGAACACTTGTCATGGTAACAACAGCACCACCGGCAGAAACCAGAACTTTACTAGAAAATATCAGCTGGCAAACATTTAAAGCCATACTAGCCGACATGGGTGATGAACGAAATACCAGGCTAGCTTATGACAATAGAATATTAGAAATCATGACTCCATTGATGCCACACGAAAACTCAAACCGCCTCATAGAAAGATTTGTGATTGTGTTGTGTGAGGAATTAGGTTTGGAAGTCAAAAGTGTTGGTTCACTGACCTTGACACGGGATGATGTAGAACGAGGGGGAGAACCTGATAGCAGCTACTACATCCAACATGAGTTTTTAGTTAGAGACAGAGAAAATATAGACTTAGCAATTGATCCACCACCAGACTTGGTGCTAGAAGTTGAATATTCCAGACCAAAAGTAGACAAGACAAAAATTTACGCGGCTATTGGTGTACCTGAGTTTTGGCGGTTCAACGGCAGTGTTTTACTAGTTTACATACTCCATGAGGGTGAATACTCAGAAGTTCAATTTAGCCCCACATTTGCTCCCATACCCGTCAAAGAAATTCCCCAGTTTCTGCAAAAAACTAGGAAAGACGGAGAAAATGCTACTACTAAGGCTTTCCGTACCTGGGTCAAACAGCTAATTGCTGATTCAAGACAATAGGCGATCGCAAAGTTTTTGGTTTTTCACGTTAAAATTCGATCGCACCCCGCCAGATTCATTCAAGAATTCAATTCCACAACCGAACAATGGCTAGCGTTAGTCTCGAAAGCATTAAGCGTAAATTCAACAATGTCATTGCTATAGAGGATATTACCTTTAATATTCCTGATGGGGAATTTTGGGTTTTGGTAGGGCCTTCGGGTTGTGGTAAGTCTACAATTTTACGAACGATCGCTGGTTTGGAAACTGCCACCTCTGGCAAACTTTACATTGGGGATAAGCTGATGAATAATGTCCCCGCCAGACAACGAGATGTGGCGATGGTGTTCCAGAATTATGCCCTGTACCCGCACATGACAGTAGCAGAAAATATTGCCTTTGGGTTACGGATGCGCAAAGTTGACCCTAAGGTTGTGCAAGAAAGGGTGATGACGGTGGCGCGATCGCTGGCGTTGGAACACTTATTGGAACGCAAACCCAAACAACTTTCCGGGGGACAGCAGCAACGGGTAGCATTGGGAAGAGCGATCGCCCGTCAACCACAGGTATTTTTATTAGATGAACCTTTATCGAATTTAGATGCCCAATTAAGAGATGATACGCGGGCGGAGTTAAAAGAGTTACACTTAAACTTGGGTATTACTACGGTATATGTGACTCATGATCAAGTCGAGGCGATGACTTTAGCGGATCAGATTGTGGTGCTGAATCGCGGCAGAATTCAGCAGATTGGGGAACCGCAAGAAATTTATGCTAAACCTGCTAATCGGATGGTGGCAACTTTTGTGGGTAGTCCGCCGATGAATATTTTACCAGCTAAGTATGTGGCTGGGGGTTTTGATGTGGATGGGCAGGTGTTACCTGTGAGTGGAGATATGCAGGGGAAGTTGCATCTGCGGGAGGGACAGGGGTTTGATTTGGGTGTGAGACCGGAGAGTATTAGTATTAATGAACCGCGAAGCCGCGAAGGACGCGAAGGAGAATTCGCAGAGTTGGTGGTGGAGGTGAAGGTGGTGGAACCTCTGGGAAGGGAGACTTTGATTCGTGCGGTTTTACCTGGTTCGGGGGTAGTGGTGAATGTGCAGGCGGGTGCGGATGTGCGCCCCCGTCCAGGTGATCGTTTGGTGTTGGATGTTGATTTGAGTAAGTTATTTGTGTTTGATACTGCTACTGGCGATCGCTTGTATCCACCTGTGGCTGATTGATTTGATATAAGTAGGTCGGTAAGGGTGTTGCTGCTTGGATGTGATCGCCCTTTGGAATTGTTATTCTGTTTTTGGTACTGCTAGTTGTGCTTTTATTTAATGTCAACTAGATTCAGCACGACGCACAAAGGGTAACAAATCTTCCAAAATAGTTTCGTGGTAATGCTCTTGTGGATAATGCCCAACATTATTTAATTTGACTAGTTTTCCATTTGGTACAGATTTAGCAAAGTTTTCTGCCATATCTAGATTCAACCAAGGATCGATTACTCCCCATTGAATTAATATTGGTTGTTGCCAATGTTTGAAACCAGTTTCGATTTCAGGCATGGCTTTTGCTAGTTGTAAATTGCGAATTGTTGATAGAAGGGCGCGTCCAGCCGCAGATGTTTTTAAAAATGGTTGACGGTAAATATCTAAATGTTTGTCAGGGATGACGTAACGACTACCACTTTCTAAAGTTCGGTCTACTAACAGGGGGTCTTGGGTCATCATTTCACCTGCCAAAGGTAGACCCATTTGTTGAATTTTCCAAGGTAATTTAGCAGTACTAGAAATTGGTGTGTTGAGTATGACAATATTGGCAATTTGTCCTGGATGACGCAAGGCATATTGCAGCCCGACAGAACCTAAAAAACCTTGTACAACTAAAGAAAGACGTTTTAATTCTAAGGCTTGAATAAATCTTGCTAAAGCTGTAACAAATGCATCGGGAGTATAAGCAAAATCTCTTTTTTCAGGTTTAGAGGAAAAGCCAAAACCAATCCAATCTGGTGCGATCGCTTTTGTTCCTTGTTGTGCTAATGCAGGTAAAATTTTACGCCAACTGTAACTTTGCGAGACTAAGCCATGTAGCAATAAAATTGGTAATAAATCAGTTCTACCAATTGGTTCTGCTAATCTGTAAAACCATTGTTGTGAATCTACGGTTATTTTATGTTCTGTTATGGACATTTTATGAAAAATGCAAGGGCGTTAATAAAATAGATAGGTTTGTAGTGAGCGCTTCGGCGCTTAAATATTTGAGGACTAAAGTCCTTACTACAAACCTGCTTTTTTTCTAATTAGAGATAATCATCTCACGAATCGCGTCAGCAGTGGCGGGTGCAAGTAAAATGCCATTACGATAGTGTCCGGTAGCAAGCAGGACGTTACTAAAGCCTGATAATTTCTCGATGATAGGGGCGGGGCGTCCTTCGGGGCGGGGACGCAACCCAGACCAAGTGCGGATAGTGGTGGCGTTTGCTAAATCAGGACAAAAGGCGATCGCTTGTTGTTTTACAGACTCAAGCAATTCTGTGTCGGGTGCTATCTCATGACTACCATTTGTGGGAAACTCAACCGTTGCACCTACCCAGTAATCTCCATTACCAACAGGAACTATATGCACATCATTACCGGTGATGACTGGCTGAAAATCGGGATTACCCAAAGAATATCCTAATCTTAGTTGCAAAGCTTGACCTAATACAGGACGAATGTCAACTGGATAGTTTAATTGTGCTGCTAATGGTGATGAACCCAGTCCAGCAGCAATTACAAACCAATCTGCTGCTATTTTCCCTTCTGTTGTTTCTAATTGCTGGCGTGGTGTTATGCCTAAAACATTGACATCAAATTTAAAAGTTACACCGTTCTTTTGGGCAGCTGTAACTAAAGCCAATGTCAGCGCTGTCGGATCTAGTTGACGATCTTGAGGAGAGTAGATAGCACTAATAATATTTTGATCTTTTACCTGGGGACAGAGATTTTGTAGTTTAGTAGTATCCCAAATCTCTAGCTGGTATCCTTGATTGTGGCGAATTTCGGTTAGTTTTTCCCAGTGTGAGATTTCTTGATCTGCTACAGAAGCATCTGCATTCCCTGTCAACAGCATGAGAATTCCTTGACGGTTAAAAGGAATCTTGCAATTTGTAAGTTCCTCTAGTTCTGGAATTAGGCTTTCGTAGCGTTGAATGCTAGTTTGACGCAGCCGCCAAGCTTTCCCTTTGATCTTATGACTGATGATACCCATTAAAACACCCAACGCCGCCCCTGTCGAAGCTTGTGCGGGTGGTTGTTTATCGAAAACTGTAATATTTAGCCCTTTGACTAGACTAAGTTCATAGGCGATCGCAGCTCCAACTGCACCACAACCGATAATAACAACATTCATAGTTTTTAAGAATAGACAAGGGCAGTGTTATCAATTAACAGTTAACAGTTATCAGTAAGCAATTTAGTTTGATAACTGACAACTGATAACTGATAACTGATTACGCCTAACCAGCTTCTGCTGAAGTGCTAGCTTCTGGTAGCAAATTCAGAAAATTGTCAATATCTGCAAATGCAGCTTTGGTATTACTCAAAGCTTTGAGAGAATTGGCAGATTCAGTGGCTTGGTCGATTTGAACCAGATGATTAAACATTTCTCGCGCCACTTGACGCGCTTTTGGTTGATCTTGAGGTAGGAGGTTAGGAATGATGTAAGTCATGTTTAGCCTTGCTTCTGCCATAGGACCGTGGATAAAGTTACCAACATTTACCCAATTGTTATCTTGGATCAACTCTTTAAGTTCGTCAGAGCGATTGCGCACAGCTTCGATTTTAGGCAGGTATCCCTGAATTTTCTCGATCTGTGCAGGAGTGTAAGTTGGAGGTGCTGTAGCCACAGTAGGACCACCACAGCTGATCAGAAACGTTGCTAAAAGAACCAGGACTAGTGACAAGAGTGAGCGTTGACGCGCCATAAACTAAGCTTATGTGTTACCGATTAACAGTGTCATTTTAGATCGGAGCGCGTAACATCTTGTTCTGATTAGCAAGGTATTTTGGCGAAATTCTTTTTTTGTCTTGATATTTTGAGTATAATTACTTAAAATGATTACTCTAGACCACAATCTAAGTCTAATATAAATTAAATATTGTTAGGAAAACCTAACGGGAAATTTGCCAAAAATATCAAGATATTGATAGGCTGAAACTCCATATCACAGAGCCTTCTGGCGGTTTTAATTTCGTGGCATCGTCCATTAGTAAACACAAATTGGGGAGAGTGTTTTCGTGAACGCAGCTGAAATGGGAACTAACTTAGAATTCGCCAGCAAGATTGCTACAGCTGTTAATTTATTTAAATTTCACTTCCCTGACGCTAGATCTGATCTCAAACCGTGGACAAATGATCCAGAAACCAGACAGTTAATCGATCCAGATTCCATAGACATCGGCTTTCACTTTCCTGGGGTAAGCAAATCATGGCGTAGCCGCAGTATCTTGATTCAGATCCGTTTTTACCAAGATCCTGTAAGCAGCTTACGTCGTGCAATTGGTGTGGAAGTAGCAGGATTTAGCCACTTGGGTGAACAGTGGCGACTGTCGACCATAGAAAATTGGAATTTTGTAGGCGCAACCCAGCCTTCAGAAGATATAAGCGAAAAGCTAAAGCAGTTTTGTAGGCAGATTTTGGAGTTGTTTAACAAACCGAGTGATATCTAATTTGAGTTTGTGCCAATATTTTTTAACACTCGTAGTAAAAGATTTGGCGCAAACAGTGATGCTGGCTGCTTAGTCATGTCAGTAAACCTTTTACCTGAGTTGCTGATAAAAATTCCACCTGGCGATCGCTACTCAGATAACCACGAACTACCCACTCCAGAAAAGGACGACTGCAAGTACGAGTAATTAAGTCTGAGGAACTACGCTTTGCACAACCCCATGCATGAAAAAAACATGATTCCATTGCCCAATTTACACAAGGCGCACCTGCTGCAATCAGTTTTTCCTCAATCCCAGGAAACCACTCTTCTAGAATGCGATACCCTTGAGTCAGCAATGCATGGACGTGATTTGCTTGGGGAACTCCCTGACGTATTTCTGGCTGTTGTGGTAAGCGATCGCGTTCTACTACGGTGATACGTTCAAAGTGTTCAGTTAAAATTCTTGCACTCAACAGTCCAGCCATACCACTGCCAATGACAATCGCATGATTGCCACTGCGAGTTTTCTGCTGTGTCTCCACGAGCCTAGACATAATTTTGTTTGTATTATTGCGTCTCAGTTTTTATCTTACTGAGAATTTGCGAGTAAACTATAACAGGAATGCGAGCGCGCTACCCATCTCTACTCATACAGTTAATACAGCAATAGCGATCACCTACTGCGGAACATAGCCCATCGCACCACCAATTCTGACACGTATAGTAACAAGCTAAATTACGCAACTTGATAAACTGTTGGCTGTGGAAGCGGTTCATTTGTGGCTTCGTAAGCCATAATTAGGGATTCTAAGGCTTCAATACCGTTTGTCACAGCCTCTTCATAAGTATCGCCATGAGTGCGCCAACGCTGTCCGGGAAAATCAGGAAATCCAACTAAGAAGCAGTTGTCTTCAACAGACCATTGAATCAACATTTGATACTTAAATATACTCATCTTGCTGCTTCTCCTACTGTTGTTTGGACTCTACCTCTTTTATAGCTTGTTGGACATCCTTTTCTTGGTAGGGTTTAGCATCCGAACTATCTTTCCCTGAAACCGTTAGGTTTCCAGTATATAAGGGATGTATCCAGTTAGTGTGGCTTCCTTTTCCTGGGAGTTCAGTAAAACCTACTTGGCGTAACCATTGTTTTAACTCCCTAATCTTCTGAGGAATTATTTATATCGACTATCAACCACAGTATATTAACTTCAGTGTGCGATCACGAAACATATGCAAGCGATGTTAAGGCGATCGCATCCTGTTCACTGGCAGGAAGTGTTTTTAACTTGGTGATCGCTTGTTCTAGTAACTCAGTCATAGCTACTGCAATTTTATCAAAGCAATATTAATTCTTATCGCCTGCTGATTCTAGCTGTTAAACCATCAAACGCAACTGGGAACCTTGCTGGCTTTTATTCACTTCAATCCTCGCTTGAAAGGCTTCTTTGAGGTGAGGCATATGGGTAACAGTGAGAATACAAGCAAAATCTGGGGCGATCGCATTAATGGCAGCAATCAGGCGATCACATCCTTCTGTATCCTGTGTACCAAAGCCTTCATCGACAATCAGCATCTGCAAAGCCGCCCCGGCGCGTTGTGCAAGTAATTTTGCCAAAGCTAAACGAATCGCGAAGTTAATTCTAAACGCTTCGCCACCAGAGTAAGTTTCATAGGCTCTCGTACCCCTAGCATCGGCAATCAAAATATCTAAAGTATCAATTAACTTGCTATTTTTCTTGGTAGCTTTACCGTTACGTCCGGCTTTCTGTGTCACAAATTGTACATGTAACTGATTGGCACTAAGGCGGGAAAGGAGTTGATTTGTCTCTGCTTCTAGTTGCGGCAGGACGTTTTCAATCATCAGTGTTTGGATACCATTTTTACCAAAAGCTTGGGCTAGTTCCTGGTAAACACGGTATTGCTCTTTGGCTTGTTGCTGTTGTTGCTGCTGTTGCTCATATTGAGTTTGCAGCATTTCTAGTTGGTGTGCCATCTGTTCTAAGCGCCCCAACTGGCTAATTTGTTCGTCGAGTTGGCGGCGACGGGTTGTGAGTTGTAGCTCTAAGGCTTGAATTTGCTCCAGAGGATTGGCTGTTTCTTCAAGTTGACTGACAATACTTTCTATTTGATTTTTTAGTCTTTGTCGTTCTGTCCATCTTGCTTGTAAAGCTATCTCTAATTCTTGTAATCTAGTTTTGAGTTGCGGATACTGCTGTTGTGCAGCTTGTAGTTGTTGATAGCGTAACTGCCAACCTTGGGCTTTGCGTACAGCCAAGCGGATGTTGTTGTGCTGTTCGGTGTCGTAGCCAAGTTCAGCAATATAGCAATCAAGGGCGGCGATTTCTTTAGCACATTCAGAATCAATTGCCTCTTGCTTAATTCTTGCTTGCAACTGGGCAATTTGTGCCTGAAGTTCTGGTTTTCTGGCTTCTATTTGAGTTTGGCGCTTGAGTGCGTCTTTAATTTGTCCTTGTTTAATTTCTGCCCAACGCCAGCGTTCTACTTCACTGCGAGCCAGGGCGTGGTCTTGTTCATTATAGTTGAGTTGTTGTAGATAGTCTTCTAACCGTTGGAGTTCGGCTTGTTTGTCGGGTGCGTATTCGCCTAGTTGCAGCGATCGCTCTAGTTGTTGTTTTTGAACTGCAATATCTCGTAATTGTTGTTCAGCATCGGTTGTCGCCTGTAACTTGGCTGCGAGTTGTCCCCTTTGTTCTCGCAATGTGTCATAGGCAGATAATTGTTGAGATATATCGCGATATTCTTGCCTGAGTACTTGAATTTCTCTGTCTGAGACAGCCATTTGTTCTCGGACTACCCACAATTGCCCTTCTGTATCTTTGTACTCAGATTTGGTTTTGTCTACAACTCGATTCCAGTGATGCTCATCCAAAGGTCGTTCGCACAAAGGACAAAGGGCGTTGGGAGTTTGCAGCATTTGGATTTTTTGCTCTAGTTCTCCCAGCAATCTTTCATAATCGCGTTGATGAGCTTGCAGCCGTTCGATAAAGTTACGGCGTTCCTGTCCTTTTTCTTGAACTCGTTGCAGATATACCCGCTTTTTCTCCAACTCTTCAATCTGCATTGCTACTTCCATGACTGCTTGTTGCAGTTGCGGTTGGCGTCGCTGCTGCGATTGTAGTTGGTTTTGTGTTGCTTCTAGTTGTTCTAATCGTGCTACTAAGCCTGCTTGCACCCGCAGGATTTGATTTTGTAAAGTTGCTCGTTGTTGCAGCAGGGGAGACACTTGTAATTGCAGTTCATCTAATTGAGCTAGACGTTGACGTGCTGCTGCTAATTGAGACAAAGCTGCTTCTACTTCACCTGATTTGTTGAGAGTTTGTTGAATTTCTGCCTCTTGCTGATGCAATGCTTCTAATTGCGCTTGTGCTTGTTGCAGTTGTCTTTCGATTTCGTTGATTTGTTTGCTCAGCTGTTGTTGCTTTTGCTGGCGGCTGGTTTGAGCGCGGGTGTATTCTGCAAATTTGGCACTTGTGGCTTCTTCTTGAGATTGCAAATTTTGGTATTGGCTGTATCCGGCTTTGATCTGTGCTTCTTGAGCTAATAATTCTTCTAATGTGGCTAGCTGACTCCCAACTGCTCCCCGTTCTTGCTCTAGGCGATCGCAATCTTGAGTTAAATTTTGATATTGTTGTCTGACAAAATTCAGTTGTTCTTCCCAATTCTGCCGTTGGTGCTGCATAACTTGCAAACTTTGAAGTTTGATATTCTCAAAGGCTTGTACTTGTTGGAGCTGGTTGAGTTCGTTTTCTAAGGTGATTCTTTGAGTTGCGATCGCATCTCGTTGTTGCAGTTGAATTTTCATTGACTCCAAAGAGCGTTCTAACTCTTCAGCTTTGGCTTTAAACTGACGCGATATATCTTTTGCCCGTTCTTCTAATTCATCATATTGATTAAGTTTTAATAATTCCGCTAATATTTCCTTGCGTTCGCTCGGACGCTTGAGCATGAATTCATCTGCCCGACCTTGACGCAGGTAGGCAGAGTTAATAAAAGTATCGTAGTCTAGTTTGATATGCTGCAAAATCACATCTTGAGTTGCCCTCACTCCTTTACCAGTGAGTGAGCGAAACCCATTTGGGGTTTCAATTTGGAATTCCAACACACTACTACCACCACGAGCGCGAGTACGAATAACTCGATAAGTTTGCTGTTGGCTGGTTCTAAAAACGAAATCTACTCGAACTTCTTTTTCACCAGTGTGGACAACATCATCTTCAGAATTGGCTCTGCTTTCGCCCCAAATTGCCCAGGTGATAGCTTCCAACAAAGAAGATTTTCCAGCGCCATTCGCCCCACAAATACACGCCGTATGCAAGCCGCGAAAATCCAAAGTTGCATCACGGTAACTGAGGAAATTTTTCAGAGTCAGTTGAACAGGGATCATCTAGACTAGAGAACCACGCCTTTTTTAATTAGTAACAGCACGCACACCCTTTTTGTTAGTTTAACTAGATAAAAATCATGTTTCTAGTCTTGAAGAGATGAATTTTACAATTGTTAACAATAGTTTGAGGAAATTTTTTCTGTTAAGTTAATTATTTTGCTACAGCCATATAAAAATTAAATCCAGGTTAACAGAAGCGAGTCTTCATTCCTTTGTTACGTCTTTCACTTTGCAAGCAGGGAGGTAGCTGTGGGGTTTGTTAGTTATTAGAGTTGTTAGCAGTTGCTTGAAGGAGAAATTGTTGAGTCAGCAAGTGAAGAGTAAGAGATATCAAAGAGGGTAGTTTAAATTTTTTTGGTTAGGACTTTTAGATGGGAGTGAGCGAGCGCAGTTTTGCCTTGACCAAGAAAAAAATTTAAATATGGTAACATATACCCTACTTTCATTTCATTGCAATTGATATGAAAGTAGGGTAATTCTTGTTTTAAGAAGGCAGAAGTATTCTGGCAGAGTGCACAAAGAAGGTAATCCGTTAACCTAAGCATGAGAGTCACCCCTCATGCTCGGCTTCAAAACCGTGCTTGATGCTTTGACATCACACGGCTCCTCTCCAAGTTAACCATTGTCATTGGTACGTTCGTTGAGTTGAAAGGTTGCCTTTGCCACCATGTATCTGGTCGTGATAATATAGGTGAGCAGCAACTAAGTTTTCTAGCCGATCATCTCGGTGATTTCCATGGGTGGGGGGATTGAGGAGGGTTTTTAGGATTCATGCAACAAGTCTATAGCTTTGTTGTCTCCTTTCCAATCCCTGAACCCTGATCCCCTATTCCCGATCTTGCAACTGACACAGTAATAAACCAAACAACTGGTTTTCGTCAGTCCATACTTTTTGCGGTACTAGATTTTTGGCTTTTAGTTCTTGCTGAATGCTGTTGAGGCTGAATTTCCGGGAGATTTCGGTGCGGATAGTTTCACCTGTTTCAAAATGAACATTGAGTTTGAGAGTGTGCAATTCGACGGCTTGCGATCGCTTACTTTTGAGATGCATCTCAATTTGATGTTCAGTTTCGTTATAAAATGCCCAGTGTTCAAATTGGGTGGTATCAAAATTACCCTGAAAACGCCAGTTGAGATGCTCTAACATATTCAAGTTAAATGCTGCTGTGACTCCTTGATTGTCGTTATAAGCAGCTTCCAGAATATGTTTTGGTTTTTGTAAGTCTATCCCCAATAAAAAATACTCTCCTGTTAGCAAAGCAGCCTTGACTTGGGATAAAAACACATCACACTCTTGTGGATTCAAATTACCCAAAGTGCTACCAATAAAACAAATCATCCGACTGGGTAACTCACTAGGTTCAATTTGAGAAAGTGCTAATTCGTAGGTTCCTGCCAGTGCGTAAACTTGTAGTGAGGGATAGTCTGCTAGTAGCGACAGGGCGCTACTTTCGAGCATACCAGCACTGACATCAATTGGGAGATAATGCAGAGGTAGTCCTTTTTGTTGGTAAGCATCTAGTAAAATTCTGGTTTTAGTAGAACTGCCACTACCTAGTTCAACTATTTCACAAGCGCCTGTGATTGCCGCAATTTCACTAGCACAGCTTTGCAAAATTTGTGTCTCAGTACGTGTCAGGTAATACTCTGGTAACTCACAGATTTGCTCAAATAAATCGGAACCACGGTCATCATAGAAATAACGCGGTGGTAGGGTTTTTGGTGTTTGAGTTAATCCCTTAACCACATCACTTCCAGCACTAGAAGCAACAATCAAAGTTGGTTCTAACAAACGCTGTATTTGTAAGCGTTGTTCAATAGTTCTTTGAAAGTTACCCTTGCTGCTGCCAGGTTTAGATATTGACATTCACCCTCCGTATTTTTGCCGTGATAGGTAGCGATGCCGTATTGCAATAGCTTTGGCGATCGCTTTCCCAAATGGCTTCTATTTATCTTAGCTAGTGAAACAAAAAGCCGCAGTGGATACAAGATAAAGACACCGATCCACAGGGATTTTCCCATAAAACAGGCTAATTTGCTCCAGAGGAAGTTTTTTCGTGCGTCAGATCCCTGAGTTTTTTAAAAAGTCGGACAACATAAATCAAGGGAATTTTCACTTTTTGCACAGCGAAACCCCGCCAAAACTTGTTGTACGCCAGGATGATACCAATTGCGAAAACTAGAACGCAGTACCCAAGGACGAGTTGCCCAGCTACCACCTTTTAAAACGCGATGTTGACGGTCAAAATAAACCTGCGAGTACCCAATATAAGGATAGTACTGGAAGCCTTGATAACCATCAAACCAAGTGGCTGTCCATTCCCAGACATTACCTAAAGTATCATACAAACCATAAGGGCTTTGTCCCTCAGGATAGGCATTTACTGGTGTGGTTTTGCCTATTTTCTGATCGTGATTGCAATGTTCTGGTGTTGGTGGTGTATCTCCCCAAGCATAGGTGTGACGTTGATTAGTTATGGCGTTCCAGCTAGCTGCTTTTTCCCATTCGGCTTCCGTGGGTAAGCGCTTCCCTGCAAACTCTGCGTAGGCTGCTGCTTCGTAATAACTAACACCGCAAACTGGGTGATTATCCCAGGTTAAATCTTCATGCCAGTACAAAGGTTGGGTGATTTTTGCTGTTTGCAACCATTCCCAGCCGTCCTTTGACCACCACTGGGGATTTTCATAACCTCCTGCTGCCATAAATGCCCGATATTGTCCACAAGTGACAGGGAAACGGTCAATATAGTATGTGTCCAGATATACTCGATGAGCAGGACGTTCGTTATCCAAGGCTTCTGGTGAATTGTTACCCATCTCGAATTCGCCAGCAGGGATTTGGATCATCTCTTCGAGGTGATGGGGAGGTGGGGAGAACTTAGAATTATGTTCTCCACGTTTTCCTATTTTCTTATCTTTCAGCTTGCACATTTCCAATATGAAACAAATTATTTCACTGTGTTGACTTTCGTGTTGAAGTAAAAACCGCCACAGAGGTACTTCTGTTTCTAAATCTGCTACTTCTAAGTAATCGAAGACTTTTTCTCTAACTGTATCCAGGTAGTAACAAATTTCCTCTAAGTTGGGTAATTTGACGCGATCGCACTTTGGCAAGCCATCAGCAGCAAACAGCCTACGATATTGAGGAAACATACAGGGTAAACCTGCGCTACGCTCAAGTAACCACAAAGATTCTGTGTAAGCAATATGTCCCAAATGCCAACCCACAGGACTAAAATCAGGATGAGCTTGATGGCAAAAGGTAAGTTCGTCCATACCCTCAAACAAAGTCAGAGTTTTGGCACGACACTGAGTAAAAGCCTGAAAAATTGTCTGTTTGAAACTAGATTGGCTCAATTCTAAGATCACAGTCTTCTCCCACACTTATAATGCTATTTTCTGGACAAATAGTCCAATTACCTGCAAATAATGGTTCTGAGGCTAGGATGACGGCATTGGGGAAAGTTGGATCATTAGCTGTCCAGTAAAGCGAGGGAGCAGGTGATTTTGTGCTATAGCGGGAAGCAACAAGACGATTTCCATTACTGATAACTAGGTTGGCTGAGGCGTGGGTTTGATGAGTGAGCGCCATCTCTGCAAGTTTGAGCAAAGTTATGTGTAGAGACTGCTCTAGAGTTTTACCTGGGTTTTCTTGCCATAGAGACAGCAGCAAAGCAAAGATATGCTCGGAATCAGTAGTTCCACTCACCCATTTGTAAACTTGATCATTTAGCTCCTGACGAATTGGTAAATATAGTGTCTGCCGAAAATTTTCAATCCGACCATTGTGAATGCATAATAGACGTTGATACTGAAATGGCTGGCAATTACTGAAATCAAGTGCTTGCCCTGCTGTAGCACTGCGAACATAGGAAAGAATACACCCTGACTCCACATAACGGCTGAGACTGCTGAGGTTAATATCATTCCAAATCGGCAGCGTATTTTTGTAGGTAAAAGGCTCGGTATCCCTTTGAACATGATACCAACCCATACCAAAGCCATCGGCGTTAACCACTCCAGACAGCATTTCGCGGGGTTGATAGCTCTGGACTATCAGCGAGTGTTCTGGTTCATACAACAGAGGTTCTAGAGAAACTGGTGAACCAAGGTAGGCTAATAAACGGCACATTTTTTAGGAATGGACTCCCGATAACTGTAGAGATTAAACTTTTTGCCTGAGAATTACCTGAAAATTATATAAATTTCTCATGATGTAGCGATCGCTCCATTTTGCCTATATCATCTTGGTTTTGGATTGATGTATGGCGATGGATTCTATGAGTGTCCTGGAGCAGAAAATATAAACTTATTTAGTTTTTTTGGTCGCATAGGTTTTCCCTTTGAATTAAAATTTCCTCAGAAAAAGTATAGTTTCAATGAGATGACTATAAAGACGGGTTGTTTTTTTCTCTATCTGCCGTTCGCTCAACATAGATAGGTGCATCAACTCTCAAACACCCTCCCCATTGATAATAGTTGTTTAGCTCTATATTCATTTTCTTGCCTATAGGCTGTTTATACCTTTAATGCGTATGCAGAGTATCGATTGCATCAGGCATAACTATATTATCAGTATTAATTATTGTTGCAAATCTATTAATTTTTAGTTTGAAGAAAAAAGAATATTCTAATGGCAACTAAGCATCAAGCTAATATTTGTCTTGCATCAAGCAACTAGAAGTTGCAGCTAAAATGAGTTTTTGAGCTTCGTCGAGTATTATAATCTCGTCATCGACTATTTGAACCTCGCCCCCTCTCCGCGAGTTAGGAGAGGGGAGTAAGGTTGTGTATTTTGTTTAATTTGCGTTCCTTAGTTTGCTGCTCCTACTGCCTCAATTGCGGCTTCTAAAGCGATCGCTACATGAGTCCAATGGGTGCCGCCTTGGCAGTAAACTACATATGGTTCTCGCAATGGCCCGTCAGCTGAGAACTCTAATGTGCTACCCTCAATAAATGTCCCGCCAGCCATGACGACTTTGCTTTCGTAACCTGGCATTTGATCAGGAATGGGGTCTAGATAAGAACCAATGGGTGAATTTTGTTGTATCGCTTTACAAAAGGCAATTAGTTTCTCGGCAGAACCGAGTTTAATTGCCTGGATCACATCACGCCGGGGAGCAAGAGGTGCAGGATTAACTGGATAACCAAGCTTGTCAAAAACATAACCTGTAAGGTGCGTACCTTTCATGGCTTCTCCCACCATCTGAGGTGCGAGAAATAAGCCTTGGAAGAGCAAACGATTTTGATCAAAGGTTGCACCACCGTAACTACCAATACCAGGAGCTGTCAGCCGACACGCAGCCGCTTCTACCAAATCCGCGCGACCAGCAACGTAACCGCCTGCGGTAACAATAGTTCCACCAGGGTTTTTAATTAAGGAACCTGCCATTAAATCAGCGCCGACGTGGGTAGGTTCACTGGTTTCGATAAATTCGCCGTAGCAATTATCAACAAAACAAATCGTGTTGGGATTTTGCTGCTTGACTAAATTAATAATTTTTTCAATATCGGCAATTGACAGACTAGGACGCCAAGAATAGCCACAAGAGCGCTGAATTAGAACTAAAGTAGTGTTATCCTCCACCGATCGGCTTAATGCTTGCCAATCCACTGTTCCTTCTGGGGTAAGATCCAATTGGCGATAGCGAATGCCAAACTCTATAAGGGAGCCTTGACCATGACCACGTAAACCTATCACTTCTTCTAATGTGTCGTAAGGAGGGCCAGCCACCGAGAGTACTTCATCACCAGGACGGAGGACACCAAATAAGGCACAAGCGATCGCGTGAGTTCCAGATACAAACTGTACTCGCACAGCCGCCGCCTCTGCGCCCATAATTTCGGCAAACACTTTGTCTAGAGTTTCTCGCCCTAAGTCATCATGACCGTACCCTGTGACACCTGCAAAATGGTGAGTGCCTACTCGATGATGGCGAAAAGCACTTAACACTCTGTAAAGATTTCTCTTGACCTGAGCGTCAATTCCAGAAAAAATCTGTAACAGTGCCTGTTCTGCTTGCCGCAGCTGTTCCAAGCTGTTCATTAGTTCCTCATTTACAAAAAACATAATATGCGGATTTAAGGATCGCGCAGACTAGGCTGAACAATTCCTATTCAGGTTACTGCATGACAATTGCTACATCAACAAAATCCCGAAGCCATCTAGTACACATTACATTCTTGAGTGTTTTGCACGCTGCTGCGTTGCTTGCCCTGTTTCCCGCTTTCTTTAGCTGGAAAGCAGTTGGTGTGTGCTTGTTTCTCCATTGGGTAACAGGTGGCTTAGGTATTACTCTGGGCTATCACCGCCTCGTCACCCACCGTAGTTTTCAAACCCCTAAGTGGCTAGAATACTTCCTTGTTTTGTGCGGAACCCTTTCCTGCGAAGGAGGCCCAATAGAATGGGTCGGTATGCACCGGATGCATCATTTGTACTCAGATAAGGAGCTAGATCCCCATGATTCCAACAAAGGCTTCTGGTGGAGTCACATGGGTTGGATGTTCTTTCATTCACCACTTCAGCCAGAAGTACCTCGCTTTACAAAAGATATTGGCGATGACCCAGTTTATCAGTTTTTTCAAAATAATTTAATTTGGCTCCAAGTAGCTTTAGGTGTAGTACTGTTTTTGCTGGGTGGCTGGTCTTTTGTAATCTGGGGAGTTTTTGTTCGCCTAGTTTTCGTATGGCACTGCACCTGGTTGGTCAATAGTGCTACCCACAAATTTGGCTATCGTACTTATGAATCAGGCGATCGCTCAACAAATTGCTGGTGGGTTGCTTTATTAACTTATGGTGAAGGTTGGCACAATAACCACCATGCCTTTCAGTATTCCGCACGTCACGGACTGCAATGGTGGGAAATTGACATGACTTGGATGACAGTTAAGTTCCTACAAGCACTTGGTCTAGCCACGAATGTGAAGTTGGCAAACAATAAATAGGATAGGATGGTGAGGAGATGGGGAGCAAATGCTACACCCCATCACCCCATCATTTCCTAAAACCTTCCGTTCCCCTGCACGATATGTTTAACCGTAGTCAGGCTTTCTAGGCTGATAAAGCCACGTCGATGACCTTTCTGGTTGGACATACCCAAAAACACCCCATCTCCCCGTGCAGGGTTACGGGTAAAACGGGGGGAAGCATTGATGTAACTAGAGGCGCTGTTGACTCCTAAGGCAAATTGCCGACTTTCCTGATAGGATTCTGTGACGATGCAGTCGGCGTGACCACTGCTGTACTGATTAATCCAAGCGATCGCAGCCTCTAAGCTATCCACTAGTTTAAAAGCTACTGTTTTAGTTAAATAAGCACTTCCCCATTCTGTCTCTTTAGCTAGTTGTAACTGCCCAAAGGCTTCTACTAATTCTGTGTCTCCTCTTAGTTCAAAGCCTTTTTCTTGCAGGCTATTCCACAGGGTAATTAAAGACGATGGCATAGCCTGCCGATGAATCAAAACTTTTTCGATCGCATTCACTGGATCTGGTTGACTACAATGGCTATCTACGATCATCCAACGTACCATCTCTAAGCTGCCATTGAGTGACCAATACAGGTAACAATTACCCATTGCTGATCTCAGTACTGGTGCTGTAGATTGTCTTACTACCTGCTGTACTAAGCTAGCACGTCCGTAGGGAATGACTAAGTTTAAGTAATTGTCCTGACTGACCAAATCACGAATTGAAGCACCATGTTCAGTCTGGATCAATTCTATACAACCAAGGGGCAAACCAGCGTCGGCAATACCAGCTTGTAAGGCATTGGCGATCACTGCGTTAGAGTGGCTAGCTTCCGTACCACCTTTAAGGATCAAACAATTACCTGTTTTGATGCATAAACCTGCGGCGATCGCCCCTAACTCTGGAAATGCTTCATAAATAAATGCGATCACACCCAGAGGCATTAGTTGCGTGTAAGTCTGAGAGTCTTCCAGTTGGTAGTCAGCACTACGCACTCGTCGCAGTGGATCTGACAATTCTCCTAGTCGTTGCAAAATCTCTACAGTCGCTTCCAGACGTTTTGGTGTTAGCTTCAACCAATCCAAAATCAAATCTGGTATTGCCATTTCCCGACTAGCCTCTAGATCCAAAGTATTAGCTTCCAGAATGTCATCAAAAGAACGTTTGATCGCCTCTGCCATCGCCAAGACGGCACGACTGCGATCTGTCCCTTTAGTTATTCCTAACTTTAAAGAAGCAGCATAGGCACGTTTAGTGCTGGAGATTGCTTCGGAGCTATCATCAAAAGGGTCCACTGTCATTTAATCAACGTCTGTAGGTAAGCCAGACCATCAATGCGGGTAAAATTGCCAATAGTACTGCCACCATTGCCCAAGCGATTATACTTGAACCACTTGCCAAGCGTAGTGCTAATGGCAACCATATAATCACTAGCACGAAAATAATACCAAGCGCTACTGGCAGATAGCTTTCTCCTAAACGCGGATGGACAACTTGCCAGCTAGAACCTGTCCAGCGCCAAGCGCGTTTGTAAGGATAGGTAGTAGAAAGCTGTTCTAGCACAAAACCATTATCTTCTACTACAAAAATCTGTTGACAGCGATCGCATCCAAATGCTTCTGTAAGGGTAATCGGAACTAATCGTCCCCGACGACGACAGGGACAGGGGTATTCGCTATTAAAATCAAGTTTTTCGGGTTTTTGAGATTGCACAAGGAATCTTATAACTTGAGCGTGTTCATCTACAGTAGGAGAAGATTATCCTCTTGTTAAGATTTGCGAGGCTAATTACTCCCCTTTAAACTTTTTTTATAACAATTTAGCCAGTTTGTGTCCTTCCTGCCTACAGAATATATTTTGGTTCAATATAGAGACAAAAAGGTTTGCATCTGACAATCAAAGGCATGACACTGGATCTTTCTTAATTAAGTGTAGTGCATCCTACACAAATGTTGTTGGCTAGGTTTAGGAATGTGCCTGGTGGGAAGAACAATTGCTTTCTTATCGTCCTAATTATCGATCCTTAATTATCAAAACTGTCAATTACAGGAAAATTCCACAACGAGGGTGTGAAAATATTAATATTCCTACACCCTATACCCTCGCACCCTCATACCCATTTTTAAGGGAGGCGCAAACTGTATCGAATTTCACGCATTAAATTTCTTCGTAGCTATCAATATTCGACAATTAGCCGTACCTTGAGAAAGTCATGACAAGGCGATCGCAACTCTACATAATTCTTCTTAAGAGAAAATACCCGATTACGGCATTATCTTGCACGACTTCACCGAAAAACTTCATGTTATTCCAAGTCAGAAGAAATACTGAATACTGAATTAAATTATTACTACACTATCTGATGTGTCAAACTGTACCTAAATAAATTAATTTATCCCTTTATTCAGCAACACCACGACAACAAAGGTAGATTCATGGATTGCTGCAATGGAATTATCGTCGGACTTTGAATCTCAAATAATGGGATAAGTTGTACTTTTAGTGATAATTAAAACAAAAGCCTCCTTTTTGAGCGTAGGGAGGCTTTCGATCTAAATAATATCCTGGCATCGAGCTATTTTTGCAGGAGGTGTCCCTCCAACTATCGTCGCCGCAGC